>CAZDWN010000001.1:0-326014 GCA_964509365.1 uncultured Pseudomonadales bacterium
AAGCGTGCGCGTCTGCCAATTTCGCCACCTGGGCAAGAACTCGATTATAACTGAAGACTTCGCCCCTAGCAATGAGACAAGCACAGACTAGTGTTGAGCTTTGTGACGAAAATCACTGCATTCAGTTTTTTTTGGAACTATGATTTTTAGGTGATCAAGAAATTCTTTTTTTTCAACCTCGTATCAGTCTTTCTTTTGCTTGCGATCGTCGCTCCTTCAAAAGCCTCAGCGCAGTCCGTGAGGTTTGGTGTATGGGCGGACACCAAAGATGGTGTTTCTACTCTCCAAAGTATCTCCGGCACCATGGCGAGCAAGAATCCAAAATTTATTTTTAGTCCTGGAGACCTATGCTCCAGCGGACCGACAACTGGGTGTCTCGCAACCTGGAAAGCTGCATACAACAATGGCGGGAATTTGCTCGGTATCTCATTTGTGTCGCGCGGAAACCATGATGCGAGTGGTACTTCAGTCTGGAATGCATATTCAGATTTTAATTTTGCAGCTCATGCCGCGGCTGTCGGCGCTACGAATTTCACTGGCAATAATTTGACTTACTCATTTGACTATTCAAATATCCATTTCGCTGTCGTCGACATGCCGGGTGGAGATGCCACCAGTATGAGTAGTGCCCAAATCAGTGCCCTCGATGCTGATCTGACTGCCGCGGAAAATCGTGGAGTCGTGTGGTCATTTTTATTCTGGCACGGACCTGAATATCCGATGGGCGGTCATTGCTGCTCCAATGCGACGAGCCTCGCACAGATGGTCGGACGACATCCAAGTGTCGGTGCGACTTTTCACGGACACGAGCACAATCTCGCATATGCGCATATGGATAGTACAAAGATCACTGGAATCTCTCATCAATATGAAGTCTTCACAATCGGTGGAGCAGGAGCAGGGCTCTATGGCTGTCAGCGAGGTGATTGGTGCTCATCTAATTATGGGCTCGCAACAGTCGATGTGAATGGGAACTCGTATGCAGTGAATATTTATTATGGTGGGACGACAAAGACGTTTACTTTCACGAAGACTGGGTCTTCGACCCCAACGCCGACACCGACTCCTGTTGTGACGCCAGTTCCCACCAGGACACCGACGCCTACCCCCACGCCGACTCCATCTCCTCGTCCGACGTTGACTCCGACACCAAGTCCGACGCCAACACCGCGACCAGGATCTACTCCGACACCAACACCAATCCCGACGCCGACTCCACGTCCAACCGTGACACCTACTCCGACAGCCACACCGATCCGCACTGCGACACCCACTCCAAAGCCATCAGTAAGTCCGACACCGACGACGCAAGCAACTGCAGTCAACGGCGATGCAAATGGCGATCACAAAATCGATGCAGCCGATCTCGTAATCGTCCAGCAACATTACAACTTGGTGGTGACACATGGACCTGCTGACGGTGACTTTAACTCTGATGGAGTCGTCGATGGATTGGATTATGTCCGCTGGGTTTCTCATTTTGGAGCGATATAAAAACATATGGCAAACAAACGAAATCTCATCGTCCTCATCTTGATCCTCATCGCACTTCCAGTGGGGATATACTTGGCACGACGTGTCACCTCTCCGCCATCGGGGGCTTTTGGTGAAGCGGTGACTGTCTCACTGATGCCTGACAATGCAGCGCTCCCTCCAAATAGATATATCAGTGTCAATATCAATGCAAAGACAAACAAGATTGGGTATGCGCGAGTGAAAATCCATTTTGATACCAGTAAGATCCGACTTTCAAGCGAAGCGATCCAAACCAACACCTTAGCAACAGTACTGGAAAAAACTCCGATGGAAAAAGCAAATATGGATGGGACGCTCGTCCTGGCACTGGGTCTTGCATCCTTTGATAAGAGCAATCCTCCCACCGGTACTTTCGAGATCGCACGACTGCCATTTACCGCCATCACGAGCGTCAAGAATGACATCACACTCATTACCCTCGATCCTTCCGATATCCAAATTGTTGAGATGAATGATGTGGTGCTGCCAAAACTGATTGCAAACGTCACCGTCAATCTCAATACGAGTGTGTTGCCGACTCCTGCTGGGGAGGGAAGTATCGCCCTCGGTCCACAGGAAGATACCTATGTCTCAAAGTATGATGCTGGGAAAAACTTCGGAGGGTCGACCACGCTCTCAGTGGATAGTGGGACGCGCACAGAGATCACATACCTCAAATTTAATCTCGCGCAACTGGCTGGAAAAGCAATCGACACTGCAGTACTTCGCTATCGCATTTGTTCATCTTCTGATTGCCCATCGGGCGCAGCTCAGGATGTCCACATCGTCGCCACTTCCAATTGGAGTGAGATGGGAATGACCTGGAACAATCGTCCAGCGGTCGGACAGATTATCGCCTCTGAAGATGGTGGCGAAGCCGGCGCCTGGAAATCCATGGACGTCAGTGCGGGTATCCAAGGGCATGAAGGCAGCATGGCATCACTTGCATTCACTCAAAGTAGTGAAGATGGGCTTGCAATGTACTCACGTGAGTCCGCATCCGCGCCACAGCTCGTCATCAAATATGCTGACGGTGTGATCAATCCGACTGGATCATTGACGATCCAACCGACGCAAGATGCTTGGGTGAATCGTGATCTCCCAAATAGTAATTATAGTGCTGATCGACAGCTATCAGTCCGGAACGGCATGCAAATGATGACGTACGTCTCATTTGATCTTTCACGTCTCGGTGGAAAGACCGTGAAGACAGCAAAACTGCGAATGCATATTTGTACCAGTACGAATTGTGGCAGTGGTGGCACTCAAAATATTCGCACGGTGACCGAACCCTGGACTGAGCAAAGCATTGTCTTCACGAACAAACCAGCAACTGGAGCCATCGTCGGCCACTTTGGTGGCGGATCGACTGGCAAGTGGCTGGAGAGTGATGTGCTCGCCGGTGTCACTGGCAAAGAAGGTGAAGAAATGGTGACCTTTGAGATCGATCAATCATCATTGGATGGCATCTACTTTGACTCACGCGAAGCAGGATCAAGTGTCGCTCCACAACTCGTCATAACGTACGAATGAGATCTGTGCGACCATGGTACACTTGTATCCATGAGTACATCCATTTTCAAAAGTATCGGTGCGGTCATAGCTGGATTTCTTGTGGTCGCTATCCTCTCAGTCGTGACGGACATGATCCTTGAGAAAATTGGAATACTCCCTGATGCGACGAACCCCGCGTTGACGCTCCCGTGGATGCTTGTGCTCGCGCTCATCTATCGAAGTCTATTTACAATGGTCGGCGGATACATCACCGCAAAGCTCGCTCCAACAAAGCCAATGCAACATGTGTATGCGCTCATGATCCTAGGACTTCTGGGTGGGACTGCAGGGGCAGTCAGCGGCTGGAATCTCGGAAATCACTGGTATCCAGTACTGCTAGCCGTCACCGGCCCTCTCTTCGTGTTCATCGGTGGGAAATTTTCACTTCAGAAGAAGTAAAATTTCAAGAAAGTACTTACTTGATCGACTGAATCATTTTCGTCACGATATTTTCTGCGTTCACATCGTTCACAGGATGGCCAAAGAGTATCGCGCCTTTGTCTGGGCTTCCCTCAATAAAATAGTAAGAGTATCCGCCACCTTGGACCAGCGCTTTGTAGACTCTCACATGAGCAAAAGGGAGCAATTGCTTATTTTCCAATCTGACCGGATCAGATGGTCCGCCAGGTCGATACTCATCGATTGCGCTCTCAAGACTACTCACTATCCCTAGATTTTGAAAATCGATCGAACTACTGTCTGTCAGTATATGAGTAAAACGTCCTGTGCCTGCCTGCACTGTGGAGCCAGCAGGGAGTTTGAAAGTGTACGGAAGGCCTGCGAACGGTTTTTCCTGTGCGGAAGACTTCCAAGTGTCGAGTTGAGAGGTTGCGTCAGTAAATCGAACGGAAGAAAGCATCGAATAGAAGTCAGAGACATTTGGATATTGAGTCTTATCGAGCATGAAGAGATACGTTTTGTCCCCATTGGTTACTGACGTCCAATATATGACGTCATCGCTATGGTAACTCCCAGTGATCACATTGACATGTACTTTCACCGGCAAGAGATCAATTTTCGATTCCTCCTCACGCAAGGCAATTGTTGCACCAGTCATAGAATCAGCAACTGTTTTTGGATTCGTGCCAGAAGTTACGAGCACAATGTGAATTGGCGGAAATGCAGCTTCCATCGGCATTTCATCCGGAGCGGGTGTATTCCACAAGCTGATACCGAAATTCCCAAAGTTTTTCACTTCCAAATTTGAGGGATAGGTGAACTGGAATCCAAAGTTCGGATCACTGTACGATTTCCACGTTATATCTCTTGTAGGCGTCTCTTGTACGGAAGTCACTTGCGATACCGGCGAGGGTTCCGACTCCGTTGACTTCCATACTCGCGAATATGAATACAGGTATGCAATAGCAGTGAGAAGGACGAGAATGACTCCACACAAAATAGGGATAAGGATGTGATTATTGCGTATTGAATATGCAGGTTGTGTGGGATTCTCCATACCTAAAGTATAGATCCCTTCGTAGTCTGCCAGCAACTGTCATCCAAGTTTTTTTTATTGTGCCCGGAAGAGCCCTCAAGAGGATTGCACGGGTCTTGCTACGCGCGACTCGTTGGAAGACTTGGCCAGACGCACAAACTCTTCTTCAACGAGTAGAAAAGAAAAAAGACCAGGCACTGCCTGATCCTTTTTCTTTTGTGCCCGGAAGAGGACTTGAACCTCCAAGGGATCGCTCCCATACGCTTCTGAGACGTACGCGTCTGCCAATTTCGCCATCCGGGCATTACATAAGCTACCTGACTATTATATCCTAGTTTTCTTGTTATACTTTGTGAATGGAACGTCGAGTCCGATATCCTGAGTTTAAGCGAGTAAAAGAGAAGATTCAGTCCGCGACACGGATTATTGAGGGTTTCCGCCGCCAAGACCGCGGGTATCTCGAGGATGTCATTCAAGAGATTGACGAACTGTTTACCACTGGATATGACATCCCAAATATAAATGACGAACAAAGCAATAAACTTCTAGAGATCCAAGCCCGGTACAAGCAGGCCCTCACTCGCTACTACGCCAAGCGCAAATAGTAGAGAGTGAGTTACACTCCCAGGCACCGTACTTTTTCAAAACCTACGCCAAAGAACTCTTCGGATCGTGATAAAATAGGGAAGATTGCTCCCGTAGTTCAATGGATAGAACAACGGTCTTCGGAACCGTTGATGTAGGTTCGATTCCTACCGGGAGCACCAAATGTGGTATTGTACATTTCAAGGAGAATTCTATGTCAGATAATGCCACACCCGTCGATGCCCTAGTCGCCCAAGGTTGCTGCTGTGGCTCTGGCTGCGAGAACTGCCCCTACGACCCAGTGCACCAAGCTGGCGCAGATGCGCTCAACCAAGGCTGGATCGCCTACAAGACCACGCACCCCGCGGCGACCCGCGACCAATACGAAAAAGAACTAGCTGCAGGCACTCTGGCCCCATAATAGCGTGATATAATTTCATCTCTTGGGTTGGTAGCTCAGTCGGTTAGAGCGTTCGCCTCTTAAGCGAAATGTCGTGGGTTCGATTCCCACCCAACCCACTTGATTGATCAGTCGGTTAAACCCGCTAGCCAGCGGACTCTGAAGCGAAATGTCGTGAGTTCAATTCCTGGGAGACCAGCTTTGGCTGGTCGGAAATACTCGATCGAGAATGATAGTTCCCGATCAGAGCACACCCAACCCACAAATAAAAGGAAATCCGAATGTCCTCTAGAACGTCAGCCCGAGGTGCGCTACCATGAAATGGATATGAAACAACCATATACCAGTGTCCTCTCTGAAAAATTGACTCGACGCGAATTTCTCATCTATGTTGGTTTGCTGCTCATAAGTTTGAGCGGAATGTCCAAACTGACGGACTTCCATTCGTCACATTCAACTTCAAAGAATGCGCACTCCACTCGCCACTTTGGAAGCGGAGCGTACGGTGCGTAAACACACGTTTTTATACTTATGGCAAGATTACCGATAGTGGGCGCAGATAATAACAATTGGGGCACGATCCTCAATACCTATCTTCAGGTCGCCCACAATAGTGATGGCACACTCAAAGCTGTCCAGCCAGTCTTCAACGTCAAAGAGTATGGAGCGACTGGTGACGGGACGACAAACGATACTGCGGCAATCAACCTTGCCATCGCAGATGCAAATACCGCAAACGGTGGCATCGTCTATTTCCCACTCGGTACCTATATCGTCGCCAGTCCATTGACCACTCCCGTCTCGTACACGGTGATCAAGGGTGTAGGCATGGGATCGAACATCAAACTTTCGTCATCGTGGTCAGGAGCCCAAGTGTTCAATCTCACCAACAGCAATGTGACCATCAGCGGACTGACGCTTGTCGGTGGTCCAAACCTGACTGCCAGTCCGAATCCAGCAGCAACCATTATCCAAATCACTGCTGCACAATATTGCAGTATCAATGATATCGATTCGTACTACTGTAATGGCTACATCATCCAAGCAACTGGCAATGCCACTCGCGGAGTCCAAGGGCTGATGATCAACAATATCCGAGGGAACAAAAACGGCTACGGCATCCATACGCTCGGACATAGTGGCAGCACTTATGCGATCCAAGCCATGATCTCCAATATCTACATGCAGCAGGTCTCATTAGGTGACGTTATCCTCATCGAGGATAGTTATGATGTGCAGATAACCTCAGTCAACAGTGCGGTCGTCGGCAGTGCTGCGTCCAATGCCTCAAATCTTCATATCAAAGGGGAGTGCGCATCCATCTTTGCGAGTAGTTTGGATGTCGGCGTGTATCCGACTCAGCCGGGATTGACTCCATGTGTTTTGATCGAGCCTGGAAGTAATGGAACTCCTTCAAATATTCATATCAATAATGGGATCGTCCAAGAGGGATCCATCGGCTTCTCCATCTCGGGTACTCAAATTTTTATCTCTGATTTTAAAATCCAATACATGGGCACGCACGGGATCCAAATCCAATCAGGGAGTAGCAGTATCATCATCAAAAATTGCATTTTCAGTCTCAATGGCCAGACAGCAGGGACAAATTATGAGATCGATTGTCTTTCGACGACTGCGCCAATCTGGATCACTCAAAATGATTTCAATACTCCACGAGGAAGTTCTAGTGGCCAAGCGACCGCAGTCGGGCATCACTCTTCATCGTCAAATGGAGCGCGCTGGCAAGATAACAACTTTGGAGGTACCGGATTCACTGCGAGCACGATGTACGCGACCAGTCCGAAAATTTCCTCCAATAACCGCAATTACAATCCCTTCGGATCTCAAAGCGTCTCAGTCCCAGCGACCGGCGTAGCCACCAGTGGATCTCCTCACGATCGATTCTTTACCATCACTGCTGGATCGACAGCGTGCATCATCGACATCACCAATGCAGCGACGGTCACCATCCCAGCCAACGTGATGCTGACTTTATTTGTCCCCGCAGGTGCGACAGTCACTCCAACCTATACGAATGCTCCAACTTGGACGGTGTTTGGAAATTAGGTCCAAAGAAGAGCTAAACCAGCTTGCAGGATGCGTAATTTCTGCTATATCTAGGGATATGCGCCGAGAAGCACTGCGAATGGACCAGACAGAAATTGACCCAGACGTGATCGATTTTCTTACGCAAGACCCCCACTACCTCAAAGACGGTACGTTGGCCATCAAAAGTGCAGCCCTCACAGACCTTCTCAATTCCGCTGATCTCCAAGTAGCACGGACGAAATTCAGCACATATTTTCGCAGTTTTCCTCGTCTCAAGCGAGAAGATTTGCGACCCGAGGATGCCGCTCGTGTGTCCGGAAAAAATACGTTCTATGCGAAGCACATTGCTCTAGAGATCGTGAGACTCATGCAAGCAAATGGAGATATTCGACCTGATTATCAGACGCCTCACAAGCACAATGTCAGGATTCGAGAAGAGCGGATTCCTCGTCATTCAAAACTCGCGCCACTTGAGGATTTGGTGACCGCAGAACCCCGAGTCGAAGACGAACTCGTTGCAGAGCAGGTGATCAGAACATTTATCTCGCAAAAAGGTTTTGATTTTTCTTCCTCTCAAATAGATCTCGTCGTCCTTCATTTACAGTCGCATCTTATCCGAGACTACCGAGGAGCGTACTATGTGTCGGTGCAACATGTACATGAACACGTCGTCAATTGGAGGACCAACGATTTGTTTGATAAGAGCTTTGAAAATTGGAAATCGAAAGTGCATTTTGACAAAGAGCGAGAACTCTTTGACGCATTACCTCTCGTGGCGGCTCTTTCGTATATTTATGAAGCGTCAGTCACCGAAGGGATTCGCCTCCGTCGATTCTCATCCAGGTCCTAAATTACCCCTTTGCTTTTTATTCGTTGTTTGGTATTCTTACGGATAGTAAAAGACAGCCCTGAAGTGGGTACATTGGATCCGTCTGGTGTATCCGCTTGAGGGCTTTTGTCGTATTTTGACACACCCGCCTGCAGAAGCTAATGCTTCAGCATTTGCGGGCAGGTTGGTTTCGACTGGTGTGCCCGCCAGGGATTTTTTGTTGACAAAAGAGTAAAAGTGATGTATCCTCGTACTAGTACATATGCATCACTCTGACCTCAGCACACTATCAAAACTTGTTTCGCGACTGGCTTCACAAAAAGAAGTCGAGGAATTCTTCGTAGGTATTTTGACTCCAAAAGAGATTGCGGAGATCGCTCTGCGCATCCAAATCGTCAAACAACTCAAAGCAGGCATCTCGCAACGGGATATCTCCAGTAACCTCGGGGTAGGCATCGCTACGATCACTCGTGGCTCAAAAGAGATTCAAGCCGGTCGATTCTCACAGTCTTGGTGGGCCACAACTGACAAAAGTTGGCGGGAAGCCTAAGATAATTTTGTACACTCAAACCGTTTGCATTATTTTTCCCGCCACAGAGTAGCGGGATTTTTTAGTATTGAAAAAGGACATTATGAAAGAAAAATTACAAAAAATAGCTTCGCTTGGAGGGACTACGCTGCTCGCGTATCTCTTGCTACGAGGCTGTGATGACACTGTTACACTGGTTCGCGAGAAACAGGCCGAGCTGGACAGATTGTGCGGCCAAGACCGATCTGCATGTGTAGAATCGACGGAAACACTTTGTTCCGTGGATTTTCAGGGAGGCGCGAACTGCAGCAAGGTCAAACAGTATTCGACCATGACACCAGTCAGAAAATAGTAAAAGGAATCTATGAAGACACATTTTGAAATCGAAAAACATACAGGCATACACTCTGCCGATCAACTCGGCCTACTTGTGGTTGCGCTGCACGAATGTGTGAAGAGCGCGTTCGGCAAGGAGGATTTTGATCTTGAAGATACCAAACAGCATCTTTGGCGGTGATGTGCTGCTCATAGCAAAGGCAAATGACAACGTCGCAGGTTTCACCTCAGTACTCTTTGAAAGTCCGCAATCAGTGTTTGGAGACAGTTCTCATTCTGACATTGCCGGAAATTACCTTTCTGGAGTAGCAATAACTGATCAATTTAAGAACCAAGGTCTGTATCGGCAAATGCTCACTGTAGCTGTCAAAGAAGGTCTCGATAGAAAGTTACCCCTGGTCTTCACTCGCACACAGAATCCCATTATTGAGCAGGGTCTGATCCACGAGCTTCAAAATCGAAAAGATCGCGGAGAAATCGCTGAATTTGAAATCGAGCGAATGGTTGTAGAGAAATGTTATGGCGAGATGCTCACTCGAGAGGTACCTCCCGCAGTCGCAAATAAAGAACTACAAAAGAAATATGACAAATTGGACAGAAACAAGGGCGATGCTTTCGTACTGCTTTTTCATCTTACTCATCCGAGACTTTAAGAAAGGAATACTATGAACAAAAAAGTTCTGTGTGTCACTGCCTTGCATGGAAATGAGCCACTGCCGACACTTGCACTCGCAAGTCGTGGCATCCCTCAATGTGTCGGCAATCCAAGAGCACTCGAGCAGCAGCGACGATTTATTGATAGAGACTTGAACTCAGCTTTTGGTGATTCCGGCAGTATGTATGAAGTGAAACGGGCACGAGAACTTCTTGAGTTCATTGAACAGCAAGCTTTTGTATTGGATTTTCATACATTTTCTTGCAAAAGCGAGCCATTTGCTATCGTCGTCGATCCAAGCCTCATCCCGACTGCGAGATCTTTAGGTGTGCCGTACGTAGTGTATATGAAACACTCTATTAAAAAGGGCCACGCGCTCATTAATTTTCGATCAGGCATTTCTATTGAAGTAGGCTCACATACTGACCCTCGAGCATTTGAACAAACGCTCAAGGTCTATCAATGCGCAGTGGAAAAGAAATCTACACGACTCGCTGAAGTGTTTGAAGTCTTTGATAGTATCAGTGAACCTGGGGAATATACGAATTTCACTGAATTTTCAAACGGCAGCGAATCATATTTCCCTGTCCTCGCTGGTGAAAGCGCATATTCATTTCCCGGATTGAAAGCGAGAAGGTACAATATGAGTAAACAGGAGCATATATGAAAAAAAGAGTATTAGCAGGAATTCGAGCCACAGGGAGACTACATCTGGGGAATTATTTGGGTGCGGTCAAAGGCATGCTCGAGCTGCAGGGAGATGATGAGTACGAGACACTCTATATGGTGGCGGATGTCCACACGTTGACGACTCCATACAATATCGAAGAGCTTCGCCAAAATCGCCGAGAAGTGATCATCGATTATCTTGCAGCCGGACTTGACCCTCACAAATCGATCTTATTCCAGCAATCAGAAGTGAACCAACACATCGAGCTCGCTTTTTATCTCTCGTCAGTGACGACCATCGCCAAGATGCAACATCTGCCGACATTCAAAGATAAAGTGAAGCAGTATCCAGAGCACGCGACGCTCGCGCTACTCAACTACCCCTCGCTGATGGCGGCAGACATCCTCGTGTACAAAGCTGGACTTGTGCCCGTCGGAGTCGATCAAGAACCGCATCTCGAAGTGGCTCGCGAGATGGCCAGACGTATGAACCAAGACTACGGGACGGATTTCCCTGAGCCGATGCGATTTGCGACACCAGGTGGGTACGTACCATCGCTGACTGGGATCGGAAAGATGAGTAAAAGCGTCGAAGGAAGTTTCATCAATCTGACTGATGACCTTGATACGATCACAAAAAAAATTCGAAGTGTCCCGACGGCAACAGAGGCGGGCGGAGAGAAGTCATCTGGTCTTGCCGCTTTGTTTGCGTTGCTTGTGCTTTTTGATCACGAGGCTGTCGCCGGATACGAGAGCGCCTACCAAGACGGATCGCTGCGATTTGTTGAGCTCAAAGATCACATTGCCACGCTTATCGCTCAAGAACTCGCTCCGCTGCAAGCCAAGCGCCGCGAACTAGAAGCAGATCCCTCCTATGTCGACGAAGTGATCCGCGAAGGCAATGCGAAGGCACGCGCTATCGCGATGCAAACCTGTCATGAAGTCAGAGTGAAAATGGGGCTCGCGTAAATGATGGAAGTTGATACTCAATCACTGGAACAGATTCGAACACATAATGCTGAAGTGCTATCCAGTGCCATAGACAGTTTACTTGCCCAAGTCCAAATTCTCGAACCGACTGTCAAGAGTAAGGGGATGCATGCCGATCTGTCTTTGATGCTGAAATCACGCACAGAGATACCTGTGACACTCGATCTTGATATTTCTGTCGATGATTTTGAAAAAGTAGGGATCGCTCTTCACATCATTTCACCAAAAGATTCGACATCATATATCCTTGAATTCAATGGTGATTTCTTCATTCAACCAGCTACCGATTATCTAGAGAACAATGCCATCTATACGGTAGTGAAAGTCGATCCGATGTTTAATGAAATTGGGATAGCCAGGACCATAGTCTCGCGCATCAACGAGATTCGTCGCTGCGTGTTTCGTACATTTCATGATCGACTTGGAGTCGATCGCTACTTCGTCAACGCGATCGATTCAAGTAATGAAGGGAAGCCGGGATGGACTTCAAAACGACTCAGTGAGCTGAATTACAGACAGACTGACACCACGCAGTTCCAACAGTGCTTCTATATCTTTCGCGATTAATTTATTCTCTTGCTCGAGCGTTGATTTGAGTCAACGTGCGTGGTGCTTCTCGGAAGACTTCTTGCGCTAGACGCCACGAAGTGAGGGCAGTACACGCAAGAAACGCAGCTGCCGCAATTTCTCCATGTGGCGCTTTGGCCGCTTCGGCAGTCATCAATCCAGAGAGAATTGACATAAATGAGTAGCCAAATACTGGAAGATCCAATGCGAGATCCTCAGTGGCACGAACGGCAGCACTTGGAGCAGATCTCACCTTTTGAGCAATGACGTCTCTTGCCCGGCTCGACATATCTGAAAGTCGCTCGAGAAACGTAGGCCCCGATGTTGAATCTTCAACTTCCCAGGGAAGGAGACCATAGTGGCGCTCGAGTGAAAGGTGGACCATACCTCTCTATTATACTATAGGTCTTTTTGCTCAGGCAAGTGGAGTGAAAAAACTGTATAATGCAACCGTATGAAAAAGTGGTCTGCCCCACTAGTTACCTTGAGCCTGATCTGGATGCTCTTCTCGAGTATTCTCGCAGTTTCCGTGCAGGCAAAAGGGGAAGTCCTTGGTATCCATATTCTCGCTCCAGGCGAGATCGAGCGCGCCAACGAGCTACTGTCCCACGGTGACGATAAAGATAAGTTTGTGACTGTCCCGCTGACGCTTGCTGACCTCGAGAAGCGCACCGAATGGCAACATTTCTTCGATGAGGCTCATGATCTCAAGATTCATCCGATTATCAGATTTACCACTCGATTTGAAAACGGTGCCTGGACGGTGCCGACTCGAGCCGATGTCGTCAAGATGACGTCATTCCTGACGAGTTTGGAGTGGCATCGACCTGAACTCACGGTCATCCTCTTCAATGAACCAAATCATGCCTCAGAGTGGGGTGGACGACTGGATCCCGAAGGATATGCCACGCTCTCGATGTTTGCGTCACAGTGGCTTGCGACTGAGCCAAAGATCTATACGATCTTGCCCGCGGCGATGGATCTGGCTGCTGACGGCAAAAATGGGACGATGGAAGCCTTTGCCTACTGGGAGCGAGTCCTGACGGTCGAGCCGACATTGCTTGAGCATTTTACCGCCTGGAACTCGCACTCCTATCCAAATCCTGCGTTCGCCGCATCTCCAGATCGCACGGGAAAGAATTCGCTTCGGGGATATGAGACTGAGCTGGCATTTGCCAAGAAATACTCGCAAAAAGAATTTCCGGTCTATATCACGGAGACGGGGTGGAACCAAGAGCTGCTGACCAATCAGCGTCTCAAAGATTATTTTCTCAAAGCGTATGCCAAGATTTGGGGATCTGACAGTCGGATCGTCGCTGTCACTCCATTTTTACTGCAAGGCGCGCCAGGGACATTTGCTCCATTCTCATTTTTGGATAAAGATGGCAATCCGACGATGGCCTACGAAGTCTACCAAGATATTTTGAGTGGGAAAAACTAGACTGCTTCTGGGGCCATTGTTAGAAGTTCATCAATCGTATCAAAGATTTCGGCCCAAAATACTTGACCTAGTTTATCCGCAAGCGTATTTTGAGGATCCGCCATACATTCTAGTATCGTAACTCCGTGTTTCGTCTCTCGAGCTAGCATCGCTAAACCTATGCGATGGAAAATATCACTCTTTCGCTGATTTAGTTCTTTGTAGACATCGTACTTAAAATGTTCACTCATTGTGCGTCAATTCTATCACAACCCGTAGGACTTCAAAGGAGCGTTGCCGACGCGAGTACGATGGAGCGCGAGTCGATCTTCTTTGCATTGGATCTGGCCAGCTTCGGTCGTCACGGCGATGCTAAATCCTCGCTTTGCAAGTTCACTGATATCGCGTCCATTGTGAGTGCCGTACGGATACGCAAATATCTTGACTGGTCCATAGCCGTGATCGTTGAGCTGCTGCGTGGCGATATCCAATTCTCGGTGAAAAAACTCATCATTTACTTGGGCGACATTTGCATGACTCCACGTGTGGTGGTCGACCGAGACTCCGCGGCCACTATCTTCTTTGATCTGTGACCACGAAAGATATCCAGGGTTTTCGACCAGTCCTGTCGGCACAAACAAATCCGAGACAAAATTGTGAGACGCGAGGACGGGTACTGCAAAATCATGGAAATCGACATACCCGTCATCAAAGGTGAGAATGATCGCTTTGGCAGGGAGTGCTTTGCCGGCATCAAAAAAGGAAGCCAGATCTTTGAGTTGGATCGGCGCATAGCCACGATCTGCCAAATACTGCATCTGGCTTGCGAAGATACTGCTGTCGACCGTCAGCGGAGCATGACCCTCTTGTTTGGCTTGCGAAAGTGGCTCCACATGGTGATACATCAGGATCGGCAGTTTGATGCAGTGATATCCCGAAGGCGGATATGGTTTTGCCGTCGGAGAGGGCGTCGGTGTCGCTGGTTTCACTATCAAATTTTCACTGATACTTTTTGCAAGTTTCGAAGTCGCAGGACTCGTCGCTACTTCATGTGAGAATGCACTCACCAGAAAAAAGACCGCACAGGCAGCGCTGATAATGATCGCAATGAGATAGAAAAGAGGGAGCGTGTCGTGTCGGTGCAAAGCCATAGGAGATTTTTCACAAAGATGATACCATGAGGTACTATGTCAGCTACTCCGACTACAGTTGAGATACAGACACTTCATAATTGTATCAAATCCCCGCCAATTGCATACTTCTGCGCTGAGTTCGCTGTGGATGAAAAACTTCCGATCTACGCAGGAGGCCTGGGTATCCTCGCCGGCGATGTCCTCTGCCAAGCGCATGAGGACGGGCGAAGTTATGTCGGAATTGGCATGCTCTATCACGGCGGGTACTTGCGGCAAGAAATATCCAAAGAAGCAAATATTCATACGACGGAAAATCTAGACCCAATCAAGTCTGAGCTCCAGCTGGTCGTCGATCAAGGGAAGCCAGTGGTGATCACCGTGCCGATCCATGCACGTCAAGTCAAAGTCAAAGCTTGGGTGCAAATGATCGGGACCATTCCGCTCATTTTGCTTGATACCGATGTCGAAGGCAACGAAGCGCAAGATATCAAACTCTGTGATCAACTGTATGTAGGGGATAAAGAGCATCGATTCAAACAAGAAATGATTCTCGGGATCGGTGGAGCGCGGATGCTGAAGGCATTCAAAATCGAACCTAAGATCTATCATCTCAATGAAGGACATTCCGCGTTGTTGACGTTTGAACTCGCCAAAGAGCGAGTGACCAACGGGAAGAACAAGAATATCCAAGAAGTGCTGGAACACTTGGGAAATATCGTCTTCACCAATCACACAGTCGTCCCTGCAGGCAATGATGTATTTTCAAAAGATTTGGTCATCTCGTATCTCTCCTCATTTTGTCTCGAATTTCCAGTCGATCCGACGGTGTTGACGACGTTTGGCCTCATCCAAGATACGTCGCTGTTTTCACCGACGATGCTGGCATTGCGACTCGCAACCGTCAACCAAGCGGTGAGCAAACTCCATGCGGCGAAGGCGTTGGAGATGTGGACTGATCATCCGATGATCGGGATCACCAATGGAGTGCGACAGAAATTTTGGCAATCTCAAGAAATAGTCGACAGTCTACAGACTACAGATGACGAAAAATTGTGGGAAGCCCACAAAGCACGCAAGAAAAAACTCTTAGCGTATATAAAGACAGTGACTGGCTTTGAGTGGCCAGAAGAAACCATGGTCATCACGTGGGCACGACGCCTCGCAAATTACAAACGTCCGCTCCTCTTGTTTGAGCAACTAGAGCGACTCGAAGCGCTGCTCGCTCACGATCCGCCAGTGAGACTCTTGATGTCGGGAAAACCACATGCGCACGATGATGCGGCGCAAGAAAATCTCAAGAAAATTCTTGAGCTCGTCGGCAAGTACGACGGCAAGATCGTCTACCTTCAAAACTATAGTATTGATATGGCGCGGCATATCATGTCTGGAAGTGATGTCCTCCTCAATACTCCGATCCGCGGATTTGAAGCGTGTGGCACCAGCGGCATGAAAGCGAGTATGAACGGAGTGTTGCAATGCACGACGCTCGATGGCTGGACTGATGAAGTGAAGTGGGAAGGGATCGGATGGACGATCGATGACGCCAACGCAGGAAATACCCTGTACGATCACCTGGACAAAGAAATTGTCTCACTGTACTTCACGCGAGATGAGCAGGGAGTTCCCACGGAATGGGTGGCACGCATGCGCAAGACGATCACGATGGCAGTGCCTGCATATACTGCCAAGCGCATGCTCGAAGAACTGGATGCCAAAGTGTATTCACAGATAAAAGAGCAGGCGATCAGTTGATCAGGAGATCAGTCCATGACAATTCTTCAATCCATCATCTTAGGCCTGATCGAAGGCTTCACAGAATTCCTTCCTATCTCCTCAACTGCGCATTTGATCGTGGCGCAAAAGCTCATGGGTTTGGGGGAAGTGAATGAATTTTTTACGACCGTCGTCCAACTAGGTGCACTTGCAGGACTCATTTGGTTTGAGCGACGTAAATTGCTAGAGATCATATCAGAACTCCTCTCATCACTTAAAGATTTTTCGAGCTTTACAAAGTCCAGAACATTTGCGATCGGCATCGCCACGATTCCCGTCCTCATCATTGGGTTTTTGGTACGCAAGCATGTCCATGAGCTTCAAAATAGTATTCCACTGATCGCTTTCATGAGTATCGCGATTGGTATTGTCTTGTTTGCAGCGCAAAAAATGGCAGGGAAAGAACCAAAAGAAAAAGTGGGGCTCAAAGCGCTCTTCGTAATGGGATGTTTTCAGGTGATTGCGATCATTCCTGGCACATCGCGCTCAGGGATCACGGCTGCTGGTGGCGCATTTCAGAAAATGACACTACCGCAAGCGTTGGAATATTCATTTTTACTTTCGATCCCGGCACTCCTCGCTGCCGGAGGATTTGAGCTGCTCTCAGCGATGAAGTCACATCCGAGTGGAGATGTCCTCATGATGACGCTCATCGCGTTTGCAGTTGCGTTCATCAGCGCGATCCTCTCGATCAAATTTTTGCTTGCCAGTGTGCGCAAAGTCGGCTTCGCCCCATTTGTCATCTACCGAATTCTGTTTGCAATTGCCATTCTCATCTGGTTGTGATGTAATCCCTGCCCAAAGGGAGCTATGTCATATCGAGCATTTGAGACTTTTCTAGAGCGACAACAGGCAATTCCACCAGAAACGGATAGTAATTCCAGCATCCTCTGCAAAATCCACGAGACGCTACTACGCATACCTGAGTCAAGACGACTAAACTGGTACAAAATGCGTATCGCACTCGGAGAACTTGCACATGAAGAAGATTTTGGTCTGTGGATTGTCGATAAAAATCATCAAGATGAAAAGAAATACCCAGAACTGAGTGGTCTACTCGCGGTTGTGATCAAAGACGAGACTCTCTTACTTTCTTTTATTGCTCAAGTAGATAGCGCCGGAAAACGATCAAAGATACTTCGTGTGGAACGAGTGACTCCTGGGACTCCAGTCTTCCAGGGATTTTTATAGCAATGGGGCATCAAATTACTACTATAGGACGATTGAATGGAGTGCTGCTAGCTGCGCTTCGGACCATCAATTCGCTCCTCAGCGAGATGCTCTGGTCCTCGAGAAGGGTGACCGGAACGTCGCGATTGACCTGGTCGAGCACGCATGACAGAAGTGGGCGATTCTGGTTTTCCGATTGGATTGCTCGGATCGACGTCTGGATCAGCGAAAACTCTCTTGGAAGTCTTCTCCATTTCAGTGAGCGCAGCCGATGCGGTCGCAATATTTGCGAAAAATTGATATGCCTCTTTAAGCGGAAATCGCTCCGGATTCTCACCAAGTTCTTTTGCAAGCTTGTCTTTCGCTGCCAGAATCTCATCATCACTTTTACCCATAAATTCAGTTAGCTGTCCCATGATTTCAATAAATTTATCTTTGTGCATCGTTGAGCCAGTATAGCAGATGAATTATGTGATGGGAAAAAAACTTGCTATCGATATATATTTGTGAGAAATTCTACGTATGAGTATACAAACGAAAAAGACGACTTTGACTCTCGACGACATCCAGATGATTGGGGAAGTCGTACTCGACTCAGAAAAAAGACTTCAAGGACAAATGGATGAATTGAAACTGACTGTTGCGACAAAAGATAATTTAAAATCGATTGTGCAAAAAGAAGATCTCAAATCGATCATTGAAGACGTCGTCGGCAGAGTCGTAGAGGAGAAATTTAAGAGAGTGGTTGGTGACTTTCCCAAGCGTGAAGATTTTCATTCACGGATGGCAAGTCAAGCAAAGACAGTCCAAAAAGTGGATCAAGAACAAATCGTCCTCACCCATCAAGTTCAGATGCTGGATAAACGAGTAACAATCCTCGAAAAAAAAGCATTTACATGAATGCCGGGTCGGGATTTTCGTGCATGTGGCGTTTGCGAAGCTCAAGCACTTTTTTGTAGAGCTTTACATATTCTTTCATCGAAAAATCCCACGAGAAGTCTTCACTCATACAATTCTTCACGAGCGTCGCCCACAATTTTTTATTGCGATAGGTCTCGACTGCGCGTGTGATCGC
Source organism: uncultured Pseudomonadales bacterium (assembly GCA_964509365.1). Taxonomy (GTDB): domain Bacteria; phylum Patescibacteriota; class Microgenomatia; order UBA1400; family UBA12028; genus JBDTWD01. The sequence goes on from CAZDWN010000001.1 coordinate 18,685, forward strand.
GATCAGGAGACCTATCGATTTGTCACCAGTAAATGAAAATCCATTTCCTTTTTTGCTGGATGGATCAAAGTCATGAATGATATCGGCGAGTCCACCCGTGCGTCGCACGACGGGGACTGCTCCATAGCGCTGTGCCTCCAAAATGACGATGCCACCCGGCTCAAACAAAGAAGGCATGAGCATGATATCGGCGCCCGCAAATACCTTGCGAGGAAGTTTGAAATTTGCATACAGATGTACTCCCATTTGCTTGGGATAGCGCTCGCTTAGTGAGCGAAATTCGCTCGCGATCTGCTGATCTCCACCACCGAGGATGACAAATTGCACACCGAGCTCTTCAAACAACTGAGGGAGTGCTTCAGCGATAAAGTGAAGTCCTTTTTGTTTGTCTAGGCGCCCAAGGAACGCGAGCATCGGAATGTCTGCATTTTGCTCGAGCCCAAATTCTTTTTGCAAGATGAGTTTATTTGCTTTGCGTCGATCGATGCTATCGATAGAGTAGTTTTGAGAGACTAATGGATCCTTGGAGGGATCAAAGGTCGTCGTATCAAGTCCATTGATGATGCCCGAGAGTGTGCCCCGACGTCGCTGCAAAACTTTTTCCAATCCTTCACCATACTGTTGCGTCAGGACTTCTAGTGCATGTGTCGGCGAGACGGTATTGACCCAGTCCGAATGTAAGATCCCTCGCAAAAGTGCATTTTGACTTCGCAATTTATCATCATAAAAGTCAGCCAGTTTTTCTTTTCCTGAATCTTTTTTCTCTGGTGGCAAATACGCAAAATCCATATTTCCTTGGTAGCGGAAATTATGAATCGTGTGCAAGATGGGGATACCTTTAAACGCTTCTTTGTAGCGCTTGTCAGTGCGACAGAGCTCTGCAAAATACCCGGAGTGCCAGTCATTGATGTGAATGACGTCAGGAATCCACCCCTTGGTCTTTTTTTCGACCAGCATCCATTCGAGTGCGGCTTTGCACATCAAATAAAATCGTTTGTGGTCATCGGCATAACCATAGGCATTTTCCCGCAGATGAAAATACTCTCGGTTTTCGACAAAGTAGACCGTCGGTTTGGTCCGCTTGTAGATGCGGATCGAACATTCGATGATCCCTGGATCACTTTTTCGTTTGCTTGAGACCGGCACTGGTAAATATTTGATGTACGGATGAGATTTATATTTTCTGGAATTGATCTTGCCGTAGAGCGGTGTGAAGACGCGGACATCGTGATTTGCCTTGATCAGTGACTTACTCAAAAAATACATCACCTGAGACAAGCCACCAACGGGAGCAAACGGAGCCATTTCGGCCGATAACATCAATATATTCATAGGTGAGATACCATGATTGTACCACCTGGATGATATAGTAATACTTCGTATGGACACTGAAAGTCTGGCGGATCAAGGTGAAGATCCTCCCAGCCCGTATCTCGGCACACATTTCGCATATCCTCTTATCGAAACTGTTATGGCACCTACTGACAAAGAAGTCCTCACCAGCTCACAACAAAAAGAACGAGTGATCGCAGCGCTCGTCCTTGCCTCATGGTACACAAAGACAGGGCAGCTGTCGCTCAAATATAGTATCGATGAGATTACGGACCTCTTCCGTACTGATTTAGAAGAGGCTGCAGAGAAAAGTAAAGTGATTCTCTTGGCACTCAAGCGAGAGTTTGCAGTGAGCGCACCGGAATTAGGTATCGATGAACTTGTTTTCTTGAAAGTCGGTATCGGCGAAAAAGACTGGACAAAAAAGCAGTGCGAAGCGGTTTGGTATCAGGAATTTAATGAGATCTTTGATAACTTGGGAGTTACTGACGCTGCTGATCGCTATGAGTATTTGTTCTCGGGCCTCGGATATGAGACTTTGCGACTGTGTGTCGTGGTCTATGAGCGTGATTGGAATGAAGCCTTTGCGTATCATGAATTTCTCCATATCAAATTCAAGGGACTTTCGAATACGTTTTTTGACGAGATGGTGACGGAGGCTCTAGCCTATGCGAAATGCGGGTATGTCGATCTGACTAACTACAGTGTGAAATCGTACACGGAGCTCGATGACCTGCGGATCAACGTCGATTACTATCACTGGCTCGAGTACTTCTTGCAGCTTTGTCATGATCATCCGTTGCTCTTCCCGTATCTTCGAAAACTCTATGAACATGGCGACGGGAGTGATACTGGATTGGATCATGTCTCGGATATCATCGGGGAGGAAGAATATACGAGACTGCTTGCAGCCGATCCCAGTAAAAAGGAGTAGATATGGCATCAGATCAAAGCACTGTTGATTTTTTGAGTGAACAAATCGCGGGAGCGGGGAGGATCACCAGCCGCAAGATGTTTGGGGAGTATGCATTGTATTGCGATACCAAAGTCGTCGCGTTTGTCTGTGACTATGAGCTCTTTGTAAAACCTACCGACGCAGGAAAACAATACTTAAAGACTCCAGTCGAGCGACCGGCGTATCCGGGATCGAAGATGTATTACTGGATCGATACCGAGCATTGGGATGATGAGGAGTGGATGAGTGAGCTTATCAAAGTCACTGCCGCCGCACTTCCACTTCCAAAACGGAAAAAATAATTACACTTCAAATTTTTTCTTCACGTAGGTGATGAAGCTTTCAGCAGACACGTGTTTACCCGTGAGCTTAAGTGACACTTCGCCCGAGGTGGACATCGCGCCACCAGCATGGACTTTGTCTCCGAGCCACGTGCGAATGATATCGAACTTGCCATTTCGCACATCATCATCAAAATCTGGATGCTCTTTGTGCAAAGTCTCTGAAAGTTGGACGGAGAGGAAACTCCCAAGTGAGTACGTCGGGAAATATCCGATCAATCCTTGGGACCAGTGAATATCCTGCAAGACTCCAAGCAAATCATCGGGTACATCGACATCCAGATACTGTTTGTAGAGTGCATTCCATGCGTCACGAAGATCTTTGACTGCCAGCGTCCCTTCGATCATGCGCTGCTCCAGCTGCGCGCGGATCGCGATATGCAGATGATAGGTGACTTCATCAGCATCGACACGAATGAGGCTTGGTCTGATCACATTGACCTCGGCCCAAGCTTGGTGTGCCGTAGTACCCGCTAACTGTGTAGGGAATGCAGTCTGTAATACCGGGAAGAAATACTCCCAGAACTGTGGCGATTTGCCGATGATATTTTCAAAAAAACGAGATTGCGATTCGTGGATCACGAGTGAGTCTGCCATCCCGAGACGAGTACGCGCAATCTCAGGCGCGATGCCTTGCTCGTACATCCCGTGGCCACCTTCGTGAATCGACGAGAGGATGGTCGAGAGCGGATTGTCAGTGATGACGCGTGTCGTGAGACGCACATCACTGGTGGCGACTCCCATCGTAAATGGATGCGTCGAGATATCTTGTCGCCCAGCTTCCAGATCAAAGCCGAGCTCCGCAAGCAATGTCATCGTCACACTCCACAGCGTCTTCTCATCAAACTCTTGGTGAAAAACTTTCTTGTCCCAGGTGCTCGTCTTCGCGCGTAGACTTTTGATCAGAGGAGTGAGGTGAACGATGAGATCTTCAAAGATCGCATCGACATGCTTGGCGCGAAGATCACGCTCATACTCTTCAAGCAATGCATCGTACGGGGAATCCGTAAACCCATAGGCGTAGGCAACTTCTTTTTTGAGCTCGACCATGCGCGTCAAGGCAGGGACAAATACCTCAAACTTGTTTTGATTTCTGGCGTGCTTCCATTCTTCCAGTCCTACTGATGATTGTTTACTGATCGCGGAGACGAGGCTGCTAGGTAATTTTTTTGCGAGTGTAAAGTCGCGAGTCATACACGTGATCAAGGCACGATCGTGAGCGGTAAACTGTCCAGGATTTCGCTGCAATTCTTCACTCAATGTGGCGAGGAGCGTGCTTAGTTTTTGCGAGGTCGCTTTGCTATGGATGATCGTCGAGAGCGTCTCAAGCTGATGCGCTCGAGCCAGACCGCCTTTGTGAGGAAGATACGTCTCTTGATCCCACGCGAGAAGACCCGAGATTGACGAGAGATCTCGCATCATCTCACTGTAGGTGACAAGGTCGTTTATTTTTGGATTTGATCGAGTGAAGACCGACATTCGCTCATTGTATCATGAGTACTTTATATACTCATATTCATTGACAGCACTGTTGAGGTCATATATGATGAAGACTTACTACTATGCTCAAGCAGCCAAAGTATTTTGTCCGCAATTCGCCAGCACCTCGCCAAGAGGCGATCATTTCTGCCCCCGCAGCACCTGAGATCGCCACGCCGATCACTCCGACTGTAGCGCCCGCCGTGGTCATCGCCACGCGGTCACGGAAAGTCCCGACAGCTATCTTGGGAGTTGGGCTCGCGACGCTCGCTAGCTTGACGTTTTTGGTCGCTCTCAGTACTGGCGTCCTCAAGGCCTCTGCCTTTCGTGGGAACCTCCCAAAAATGTTTTCCCGAGAAGCACCGATCAATACGGTCGTGGCCGAAGGGCGTAGTGGACTTGGCGAAGGGATCAATTTTGATATCCAGACTGCGGATGCCCGTGTCGAGATCGTCAGGTCATTTCTTGAGCGCTACAAATCGCCATTGACTCCGTATGATCATTTCGCCCAGTCATTGGTAGAAGCCAGTGATCGCTATGGACTGGATTACCGACTCTTGCCGGCGATCATGATGCAGGAGAGTAATCTGTGTAAGAGTAGTGATCCAAAGATCCACAACTGCCTTGGCTTTGGGATTCACGAGCGAGGAACTCTCGGATTTGACAGTTACGAAGAAAGTTTCGACCGAGCCGCCCGAGAGCTCAAAGCGAACTATATTGACCAAGGTTTGACCACCCCAGAACAGATCATGAAAAAGTACACTCCGAGCAGTAACGGCTCCTGGGCAAACTCCGTGAATCAATGGATTGCTGAGATGGAGCACAATGATCGCGAAGCAGGGAAGACAGCCAGCGCTGACGCCAATCTCCTCGAGTACACCGCCAAGAAATAACCCCATAACACGTTCGCCTTTCTACTCAATAGATCAAGGGACTAGCCTTGCTTTGGGGGTATTGACAAGCCCATAACAAATATGGTAATCTTATAGCTATGTTGACAGGTTCTTCCTCACCGGGAATTACGTGTCAACCTTAAAGAATCCCGTCCATGAGGCGGGTTTTTTTATGCTAAAATCTCTCCCTTATGATCGAAAAATATATTGCTGAAAATGGAACGGTAGTTTACTGGGCTACGAAACCTGAAGAAAAAGATCTTTTGCTCTCAGTCCTGAGAGGTAAAAAGCTTAATGTCGAAGATCCAATAGAAGGGCCGTTTGGCTGGAATTTCAAGATATCAAGAGAAGTAGATCAAGCAGAGTTTGAAAACTTTTTGTTGATTGCCAGTATCTCGATGCTAGTAGTGGACAACAGAAAAACCAGAGAGTAGATCTACGGGGTATACTAACCATGTAGCCGACGTGGCGGAACTGGCATACGCGCAGGACTTAGAATCCTGTGATCGCAAGATCGTGGAGGTTCAACCCCTCTCGTCGGCACAAGAGCTAGTCAAAAACGTGATCAACATGCGTGAGCTGCGACGAGCCGCAAAGGAAGTGCGTGCGTAATTTATCTGTGCAGCGGCAGCGTTTCATCTACCGGATGGAGGAGTCTTCCTTCGGCTGTACGTGTCCCATTTAAGACCTCCATGATAAATTCTTCGCTCTCTCCTCGATCTCTATAGTGTTGAATCAATGTCTCCGCTGTGAAGTCAGGTTTATTCTCGACCGATTTTTCAAGATCGGGTTGGAGCTCATGCTCTTTCAACAATGCGTCTTCCTTGGCAGGTATGCCATTCTTGATTCGAGAGAATATGTTTTCAAACATAGGAGTTTTCCTCCAGGATAACGGACACCAGGTGAAATTATAGTTATGTCGCCTACCTGCGACAACCCACAGATTATTTTGCTACAATAAATCTTGAAGCATGGATCAAGTATCGACACCTCCAATTTCATCGCCGACAGTGGCGATGTCTCCTGCACCCGTTCAGGCTGCTCCGTCGACCCCTCCACCTCCAAAATTACCAGTCAAATCACCGACGCTCGTGCAACGAATCATCAAACAAAAAGGTCCAATTATCTGGGCTTGGATCGCCGCATATTGTATCGGCATGTTTGTCATGGGACTCATGATCCTCGTCCCCTCACTTCGTTCTATGTGGTCCGAACTGGGTGAAAAATCCGGTTCCGCTGCCGTGATCTTACTGTTTTTGACCATACTGCCAGGGACTATTCGCCGCATGGAGCTCAAAGGACCATTCATGCAACTGCAGCTCCTGATGATGGTGTTTCGCAGGCATCTTGGCATCTCGATGTTTTTGGCGGCGTTTGCGCATGCGATGTATGCATACATCTTGCCAACGGTGGCGTTCAAACTACCACTGTTTCCGATGCTATCGTATGTCGTCTTTGGAGTGCTCGCACTAGCGTTGGCCGTACCGCTGTTTTTCACTTCGAATGATTACTTTGTGAAACTCTTAGGACCCTTGTGGCATCGCCTGCATACGTCAGTCTATGTGATCACCATCCTCACGCTCATCCATTTGATCCTCTTGGGTGGAGTGCACCTGAGTACCGCACTTGCATTTTTTATCGTCTTTTTAGAAGGCGTCTCCTGGTCGACCAAATTTATCTCGACGAAAAAATATGCGCTCGCAGGGGCACTGATCGTGACGCTGATCCTCAGCAGTACTGCATATGCGACGTATATGATCACGCATCCACCAGCTCGACCAGTCAAAAAAGTGGTGACGGAAAATCTCATGGTGCCATTGAAAAAAAAAGGACAGGAATCATATACAGCAGCCATGGTCGCAAAACATACTAGCACTAGCGATTGCTGGACGATCATCCGCGGCAAAATCTATTCGATCTCTGACTACATCAATGTCCATCCAGGAGGAGTAGAGACGATTCGAGAAGCATGTGGGATCGATTCTACCGAGCTCTTTGATACGAAAGGCGGACGAGACAGACCGCATACGCAATTTGCTGAAGATCTCTTGGTCAAATACTTGGTTGCTGCAGTTGGCGATCCTGTGCCAAATGCGAGTACATCACAAGAAGTACTAGAGAGCCCGATTGCCCAAGCTACTCCGATGCCCACACCAAGCTCTGCGATGCTGGATCCAAATCTCAAACTCACCACAACACTCGTCGCGACTCACAACAAGACCTATGACTGCTGGCTCATCATCAATGCGAATGTCTATGATGTGACTGGCTACGTCCAGTATCACCCAGGGGGAACGCAGCAGATCTTGACGCGCTGTGGCACAGACGCGACTGATGCATTCAATACGAAGGGAGGAGTGGGGCGCACTCACAATGCGGACGCCGTGTCTATTCTCGCGAGTTTGCGCATCGGTGCGCTCAATCAAGTCGGTGTCCCATCGCCATTGCCGACGGCGACACCATCACCGACCCCAAAGCCGACTGTCTTGCCGACGCCGACGACACAGTCTGGGACCACACTCACGACGGCAATGGTCGCCACTCACAATACACAAAGCAACTGTTGGCTCATCATCAACAACAATGTCTATGATGTCTCGCAGTACATCCCATATCACCCCGGTGGGACGCAGCAAATTCTCAATTTCTGCGGCAAAGAAAGTACCAGTGCGTTCAATACGAAAAACGGTGGCGGAGCACATACTTCGTATGCCCAGACACTTCTGGGTGGCTACAAAATCGGCGCGATCGGAGCTGTCGTGTCTGCGACACCGACTCCATCACCGACTCCTGTCCCAACTGCGACGCCAGTGCCGACAGCGACACCAAATCCCGAGACCGTCTATAGCGGAGCAACGATTGCCACTCACAATAGTATGTCGAGTTGCTGGCTCATCGTCAGTGGCAGTGTCTACGACGTCACGCAATATATCCCATACCACCCAGGAGGCACACAACAAATTCTTAACTTCTGTGGCCAGGAGAGTACCAACGCATTTAATACAAAAAATGGAAGTGGATCGCACACCAATTACGCGATAACGCTCTTGGCAGGATACAAAATCGGAATCGCAAATATCACGACGACGCCGACACCAGTGCCGACCGCAGTGCCGACACCGACGCCGACGATCACTCCGACTGCCACACCTCGACCAACTGCTACTCCGACTCCGACCAAGACCCCGAGGCCCACCGCCACGCCGCGCCCGACAGCTACCCCGACGCCGACTCCGGCGCCGACAGCGACTCCAGCAGGGAACACCTACAGTGCTTCACAAGTCGCGACACACAACAATTCCAGTAGTTGCTGGCTCATCATCAATGGGAGTGTCTATGACGTGACGCAGTATGTGCCATTCCACCCGGGGGGAACGTCACGCATTCTCGTCGACTGCGGGAAAGAATCGTCGACCGATTTCAATACGCGTGGAGGGGGCAGTAGTCATTCAAATAGTGCCAAGTCATTGTTATCAGGAATGAAAATAGGAGTTCTCCAATGAAACGAAATCCACGAAAAATACTCAAAAAAATTGCTTGGGTGACACTCGTGTTGCTCTTGATCTGGATCGTCTTCAAAGTACGGCTCACCGTGCTCGGTCTGTATGTCGCGCTTGGGATGCATGCACCAGTATCGATCCGGTATGAGTGCGCGAAGCAGGCCGACAGTCTTGTGCATGATAAATTTCAGCTGCCGCTCGCATTTGATCAAGCCAGCAAAGATGGCCTTCGGGAGTTTTGGCATTACAGTTTTTATACCGGTTGCCTGCAAAATCATGGCTACGATCACTATGGCAATCCAGTCCCACGCTCGAGTGTGACTGATACGGAGTTTATAAATGCATTCGGAGCATTTGCGCTCCCGATCGCGAATGCCAAAATACTTTCAGATAACCAAGTCGACGTTGCGTATGATGATCGTTTGATCCTCAGTGAGATAGTGTCCGTTGGGAAGACATACTCTGTCGGATGGTACAAGAAATTTGATCCAATGACACTTGATGAGTATGCAAAGCAGTGGACGCATTTTCCTCATACCGAAGAGCCTCTCACGATCGCATCTGCAAGTGGAGTCCTCACCGCGACCAACTCCGCGGGCTTGTCTGGCTGCATGCGCTATTTCAAAGATGTGCCGTTCGTCATATTTGGAAACGGAGTCGATCCAAAATCCTGCACCAAGCTCATCCAGAGCGTCCGCACGTTGTGAGGATATGCTATACTAGTTGTCATGAGTAGATCAGTTTCTATCAGTACGTACTATTACTTCCGCCTCCGCGGGAGATTGAGTCGTGTCTAGAAACTGAAAGAAATAACATACTCAAAATACCCGCACCAAAGAGGCGGGTTTTTTTATGGCAAAAACAACAATTGGAATCATCGGAACTGGACGAATTGCGAGCGTGCTCAAGAAATTATTCGAAAAGAGCCCAGATGTGCTCGTCATGCAAAGTTCGAAGTCACAACGGATTGACGACCTCATAATTTTTGATCTCACCCAGGTCTTGAATTGCGATATCGTCATAGCTGCCATTCCCATGTCGGCTCTTCAAACTTTCTTGATGAAAAATTCACAATTGATCGTCAGCAGCCCACTGTTTGTCGATGTCTGTTCAGTCAAAATGTTGCCTGCACAATGGATGCAACAACACTTGCCCGCACACGTCGATATACTCGCAACGCATCCGCTCTTTGGACCGACGAGTACAAAGCAGGGGACCGAGTTTACTGGTTTGAAATGCATCTTTTCACCAATACGAATCAAAGATACAAATCGATTCAAGTTCTTCTCAGCGCTGTTCACCGCATGGAAAATCACCATCGACACAATGAGTCCCGAAGATCATGACAAGTTGATGGCACGCACACAAGCGGTGTCATTTCTCTTTGGACACTTGGGGCATGAGTTGACGCTTCGATCGACACATTTCGATACTGCAGGGTTCAAGGCGTTGCTCACCAATCAATCGATCGTCGAAGCTGACAGCCATGAGCTACTCGTGGATCTGTTCCGCTGTAATCCATATGCGCAGGAGACATTGCGTGAAGCAATCTCCCATCTGACTGACTTTTCTGACGAAATCGCTTCTGAGTATTCTTTTTATTACCAAGAAGGGAAGGGGTGAGTATGTAATTTTATTCAATAGAAATATCACAAACACACCCCGACCAGAGCGGGGTTTTTTATTACTCTGGAGATAGTTTGGAGAAAATATGAATTTAAATGAAAAGAACGTCGTGCCTCCGATTTTTATTCAGGAGACAGGTTTTCGCGTGGACAATGTCACGTCCAAAGGCACCACTGATCCACTTGAAGCACGAGAGATCGAAGCACTCCTTCGAGAAAAGCCACTGATAGCTGCGCTCATTCAGCAAGGTCTCTTTCGCCGTGCGGTGGATCACACTGGCAAGTACTTTTTCTTGCACGTAAACGAACCAATCGAGTGAATATCCTATTATTGCGCAGATGCGATACAATCAAATGTAAGAAAGCTTTTATGACTACTACTGATATTTTGACCCGAGGGGTCGAAAACATTATTCCTGACCGGAAAAAATTACACGAGTTGTTGGAGAGTGGCAAGAAACTCAATATCTATCTTGGAATTGATCCGACCGCGACGAACATTCATATCGGACATGCCGTGCCACTTCGAAAACTCCAAGCGTTTGCCGAGGCAGGTCACAATGTGATGTTTCTGATTGGCGACTTTACCGCACTCATCGGTGATACGTCAGACAAAGATACTGAGCGACCCATCCTGACGACCGAGCAAATCCAAGCAAACTTTGCTGAATATAAAAAGCAGGCTGAGAAGATCGTCGACTTTAGTCTCGTCAAAGTCGTCCACAATAGTGAATGGCTCTCAAAGCTCACGTTCGCAGATATCGTCAAACTCACTCAGCATTTCTCAGCTGGCACATTTGTCAGTCGAGAGCTTATTAAGAAGAGACTCGAAGCGAAAAAACACGTCGGCCTCCATGAGCTACTCTATCCCGTCATGCAAGGATATGACTCCTACTTTATGGACACGGATATTCAGCTCGGCGGCACTGATCAGACATTTAATATGCAAGCCGGACGCACACTGCAACGCGATTTGCGAGATAAAGAGTCCTACATCATCGCGAATGGATTCCTGGAGGGGACTGATGGTCGCAAGATGAGTAAGTCTTGGGGCAATGCGATCTGGCTCACAGATACGCCAAATGACATGTATGGAAAAGTGATGTCCCTCAAAGATGAGTTGATCATCAATTACTTTACGCTGGCGACTGATCGATCACTTGAAGAAATCGCCGCTATTAAAGCCAAGCTTGATGCCGGCGAACATCCGATGGAGATTAAAAAGGATCTTGCGCATCAAATCGTCAAAGAATTGCACTCTGTCGCTGATGCAGATAGGGCCCAAGAGTATTTTGAAAAAACCGTACAAGGTAGAGAAGTAATAGAATCGACGTCGTTCACCGTCACAGGTGATCAATCGTTTCTCGATATTATCGTCGCCGCAAAGCCAGAGATGAGTAAAAGTGAAGCTCGACGGTTGATCGAACAAGGTGGAGTCGAATATAATGGAGCGAAAGTCACTGATGCGCTCGCCACACCGACGATTACCGGCGATGCACTGTTGAAAATCGGCAAGCGATCGTACTTTACCTTGACGCTATGATCATGGCTTATTACATTTGTACACTCATTCTTTTTTCGGCAGTGCTGCTGTTTGGAGTGATTTTTTTCGCACAGTCTTGGTTCCGGTTTGGAAAGACATCAAGTGGTCCAGAGCGAAGAGCCTACTATAGAGGAATTTCTCTAGCTTTGGCTGTTGTGGTGATTGGAGCTGTCTTTTTGATAAACTGGATTCTGTTTGATAACCTTTGGTATCAATCTTTATTTGCACATCTATGAGGCAGATGCTGTATTTGTCTTTTCTGGTCATACTCGTAACGGGACTCGCAGTCTGGCTCTTTTTTGTTTGGAATAACTGGCCTAAGCTTCCTGGACAATCAAAAGATCCATTTACGAGAATGAGATCAGGGAAATTAATGATACTGGTTGTTTCTGTATTTTTATTCATTGTGTATACAGGTTTGAAAATACTTTACTCTGGCCGTTGAGGAGTAGGAAGATATCTGAAAAATGTATAATAAAAGATAACTGTCAGCTGTTTGCTGTACTCTAAAAAAATATATGATGAATAAAAAAGTTAAAGTCGTGTTCCAAGTCATAATCGGGATCGTTATGGTCGCGTTTGCATTCGGCGGCATCATCCAAACCGTGTTGCTGCTTCGCTAATATGGATCAACTACGCACTTTGCCTCCGACTTCAGGAGGTGCTTATGCGGGAGGCACGATTGCACTCCATCCGGATCTTTTTACGTCGCCTGAATTTATCGCCAAGACCGATCGCACGCATACCTACTTTTGCATATTGATGCTCGTGCTCTTGCTCATCCTGTCACTGTTGTTTCCGCGTGATCTCGGCGCGACAGGACTCCTCTACAAAGTCCGCGAGGTGTTCTTGATTCTTGCTGGCGTCAGCTTTACCTGGACAGCACTCAAGAAAATGAAAGTCTGGAGCTACCATCCGATGGCAAAAATCACGGTGTTTGTATTTTTTGGAGTGACACTGTTTGGTTTGACGACCGGACTCCTCATGTACCATGGAGTCGAAGAGCGCACGAATAAGGAACTCCAAGCTCGACCCTACAATCAGCCGCAACAACTGATGAGAAAGTGATTTTTCCTAGAAACTGTGTACACTAGGGAGCAGTATGAGTGTCGAACTCTCGTCATCTGTCTCAAATCTTCCTGGCGTCGGACCAGCACGTGCCGATCAACTCGCAGCTCTCGGGATCGAGACTCTCAAAGATCTCTTATACTATGCGCCGTTTCGCTACGAGACGGTGGAGCGAGAAGTCCTCATCGCTGATCTTGTCGCCGACACCACTGTCTGTATCCACGCCGAAGTCGTCAGTAAATTTCCGATCCGATCGCCACGCTTTAAAAACATGCTCAAAGTCAAAGTCAAAGATGCATCAGGATCGCTCGATCTCATGTGGTTTAACAACGCATTTATGATCAGTACGCTCAAGGTAGGGGAGAGTTACTATTTTACTGGCAAAGTCAGCGTCTACAAAAATCATCCCAATATCACCAATCCGACCGTGGAGACCAAAGAGCCACTGTATGGATCGCTGGTCCCCATCTATCACGAATCGGCGGATATCAACTCCAGATATCTTCGGAAATTGATCCGCAGCGCCATGGAGATCGCAGACCTGGATGACAAATCAGAGATGGTACAAATCTATGAACGACACAAGCTCATTTCATTACGGACTGCATTGGAGACACTGCATCAACTCTCCACGAACAACGCTTCACTCTCAACTGACGACGCCAAGCGTCGCCTCGCCTTTGATGAAATGTTTTTCTTGATCCAAGATGTCGTCGCTCATAAAAAAGAGCACCAAGCTTCGAAATCTGTCGCCAAACTCTCAGCGTCAAATGATGATTTAAAAGCATTTTACTCACTGCTTCCATTTGACCCGACGCCATCCCAGAAAGAAGCGATCCAAGCGATCACGATTGACCTCATTCAGCCACATCCGATGCATCGACTCGTCCAAGGTGAAGTGGGAAGTGGCAAGACGACGGTCGCTGCATTCGCGCTCTGGCTCGCTGCCCGTAAAGGAGAGAAGGGCATCATCATCTGTCCGACCAATATATTGGCAAATCAACACTACCAAACATTGCAAACACTGTTTGGAAATTCCAAAAGTCAAAATCCAAGTGCCAAAACAAAAGTGGGACTTTACACTGGGAAAGAAAAAAACTTCGAAGCTAATATCCTCGTGGGGACACATGCACTGTTCAACGTGAAGAGCCTCAAGCCTGCTGTCGTCATCATCGACGAAGAGCATCGCTTTGGCGTCAACCAACGCGAGAGTTTCTTTCGCTTACAAAAAAAGCCACATTTCCTCTCGATGACGGCGACTCCGATCCCGCGTACCGTCGCGCTCACGGCACTCGCCGATCGAGATATCTCGATCATCACTCCTCATAAAGACAATACCAATATCAAGACTTGGGTCACCCCGGTGGCCAAACGGGCCGGCGCATATGACTGGATCAAGAAAACATTGAAGGAATCACACCAACAAGCTTTAATCGTCTGTCCGTTTATCGAGGAGTCATTTGTCGATACATTGGCAACGGTGAAGTCAGCCAAGAAAGAATTTACTGATTTGAAAAAAACATTCACTGGCTTCAAGCTCGGTTTGTTGCACGGGCAACTGAAAAGTGATGAAAAAGATGAGCTCTTTGCCAAAATGATGAGCGGCAAACTCGATATCTTGGTGACGACACCGGTCGTCGAGGTCGGTGTCGATATTCCCAAAGCGAGCATCATCGTGATCGAAGGGTCCGAGCGCTATGGACTCGCACAGCTGCATCAACTACGTGGTCGTGTCGGTAGACGTGGCCAAGATGCGTATTGTTTGTTGTTTACCAGTGACGGCGTGGAAGTGAACAATCGGCTGCATTTTTTCGCCAAAAGTTACGATGGCAATGCGTTGGCCGAGTACGATCTCAAACATCGAGGCAGTGGAGAACTCCTGGGAGTGCGTCAGCACGGTTTTGATGCCTTACGCTTTGCCTCATGGTCAGATACTGCTCTGATCGAGGAATGCAAGAAAGAAGTGGAGGCACTATCGAAGTAGAGCGGTATGTAAAAAACGGGCTCCTTGCGAAGAGGGAGTAAACTACAGTGACTATGGACGAACGCGAACGACGACTTATTTCAGCTACCGAAGACCATATCACGAAAAACTTATGTCTTCGAGACAAGGCGATGAGCATACTAGCCCGAGCAGAAGACCATCTACATAGTTTGGGACAAGTAAACAGTGAACGAACTCAAAAAAATGACGCTTTCATCAGATATTTACACCGCATGCTATGGCTTCAGAATAAAATAGTAGAACTGAACAGTTCTCTCGATGATGATCGCGATACGCTTCGAGCCTTCGGATCAGCTCCTGATAAAAGACTTGAGAAGCTCGATGAGCTGCAAGATGCGGCACAAATTGCCTACAACATTCTTTTGGACAATACGCTCGCTCTTAACTAAGTCCTTTTGATATAATCCGACTATGCCTATCGAAAACCATCTCACTCGCACGACAGAGAAGCTCCTCGACAAAGGATCATCCAAATTCTCCATTGAGAAGTTAGGAGTTTTGGCAGCACTTCATGCTACTTTGGGTCGAGAAAGAGTTGATGATGATTATCTGAACTCACTTTTTCAAAAACTCTTGGAACTCGATCGACCAAACACTCAGTCTGAGGAAATAAAATCGGCGTCTCTGCCCTCATTTTTCAAATTTGGAGCTATCCCTGAAAGACCTCGAGCATGAGCGAGACAAGTCAAATCTATCTCGACTTGAGAGCCTTGGAGAAAGACTTCACTGCGACGGAAATCAAAGTCTTACAGAATCTCATCGAAGGACGAACAACCCTAAAGCAAATTGCAGCGGACATTGGAGTGGGCGAGCAGTCTGTGAAACTGTATTTTATGAGCATAAAAGAGAAAATACGTCAAAAAAATGATGTATATCCCACTAAAAATGGAATTCTGAACGAACTATTAAAGTTACATCTCGTCTACCAGTACCCCACACAAAAGCGTGAATAGTGATACTTCTCACTTGATTAAAGCTCAGCTTCATGGTACAAACACCCTTTGCTCTGTATTTTCCTCTTGTATAGGGATCTGCAAAGCCAGTACACTAGATAAAGAAGCACTCCACCTTCGTATTACTGCTTCACAATTTTGGGCCTGTTCGGCCAGATTGTGAGCCGAATACTACGGCGGACATCACACTATTTGTTAATTCATAAGGAGTTCGTATGGGTCCACTTACAAAACGCAGGCACAGTAGTCGCCGCTCAGGAGCACGCATGGCCGGACAGCCAAAAGTCGCTTTGATCACCAAAGCCACCTCAGGATATGTCGGGAAGCGCGCACGCAAAGTCGCGTCGAAACAAGCCTCGAAATAAGACCAAATGAAAACCTCACATGATCCGCGACACCAGCATCGGATTGAGCTCGTAAAATCTTTGTTTGCCTACGATTTTCAACACACTCCAGACGATGATATTGCGGCGATCGTGGCGAAGCTCTCTGAGATAGACGGATACATCCGCAAAACTGCGACTGAGCATCCGCTGGAAAGTATGAACAAAATTGACCTTGCAATCTTGAGGGTCGGAGTGTTTGAATTGATAGAGAATGAAGTCAACGTCCCGATCATTATCGACGAAGCGGTCGAGATCGCGAAAGAGTATGGAGCTGACAACTCGAGTAAATTTATTCACGGAGTGTTAAACACTATTGCACACCAGGTATGATCCAACCAACAGCTAAACCAGCCCCATCCAAATATTTCCTCGCCATTCAAGCAGCTGTGTGCGAGATCACTGGCATTGACCCAGAGGATATTTCGACCGGGATGGAATTTGATGAGTTGTCGATGACTCCTGTCGAGATGTCAGAGTTTTTCGCTCGCTTAAATCGTGAATTTGCTGTCCGCATCAAGCCTTCCGATCTCGAAGATCAACCGACCTTGGGCGAATTGGCCATGTATATCGAGGATGAACTCGAGTAAATTGCAAGTATGATTCCCACCTTTAGAAATGACGCCTTGCTCCAAAATGCCCTCGTGCATCGTAGTGCTCTCAATGAACTGCACGGGTCTGTCTCCAATGAACGATTGGAATTTTTGGGCGATGCAGTCCTTGAGCTCGTGACTACCGTATTTCTCTACGAGCGATTCCCAGGAGAGCAGGAAGGTGTCCTTACCAGTTACCGCGCTGCTCTGGTGAAGACGACGACACTCGCGGTCGTAGCCAAAGAGCTGGGACTGGATCATTTACTCAAGATGAGTAAAGGGGAAGAGCGATCTGGAGGACGCGACAATATCGGCATGCTGGCTGATACTTTTGAAGCGGTCGTGGGTGCTCTGTACCTGGATCAAGGATACGACGCTGCACAGCAGTTTATCGAGACCTCACTGTTTCCGAAAGTGGACGAGATCGTCTCCTCAAAACTCTACAAAGACTACAAAACCAATCTGCAAGAACTTGTGCAATCGCAAGGAAAATCCACTCCTGAGTACCGCACAATGGAAGAATCGGGCCCGGATCACCTCAAGGTGTTTACGGTCGAAGTGTTCGTGGATGGAGCTTCACTCGGATCAGGAAATGGAAAAAGCAAACAAGACGCGTCACAGGAAGCTGCCAGAGTCGCTCTTGAGAAGATGGCGAACTTCTGATAGAATACGTGTCTTATGCTAAAAATCAAACTTTCACGAACAGGTAAGAAGCACGAACCACATTTCCGTCTGGTCGTGATCGAAGCCCGTGACAAACGCGACGGCAAATACGTCGAAAACTTGGGCCACTACAGTCCTGTCTCGAAGGAATTTGTTCTCGATACTCCTCGCTACGAGGAATGGCTCAAAAAAGGAGCTCAACCGACCGAAACAGTCGCAAGTCTCGTATTAAAGCACTCGAAAAAAGCCTAAATGAAAAGCTTACTTGAATTTCTCCTCATCAACTTGGTGACCAACCCTGACGCTGTCAGTGTCGAGCTAATGGAAGAGGGGACGACAGACGCCCACACCCTCCAAGTCGACCCAGTTCATACCGGTCCCGTGATCGGGAAAAACGGTAAGATCATCGACGCCATCCGTACGATCGCTCGCGTCCGCGCCGTCAAAGAGCAGCGTCACATCCTCGTCCGCATCGCCTAATGTGTCATTCCAGCTTGTCTGGAATCTTTCTCTCGTTTTCCTTTGATTTGTCATCCTGTCTGGCAACTGATCAAATGATCCAATGAAAAATGACAAATTGTTACTATTGTGAAGAGGTGAAGATAAGCCCCGAACTACTGGCCATGACTGGGATCGCAGCGTTGACACTGTCTGCCAATCGTTCTTCATTTGCCTTGGTGAGACGATCCAGGAGCGCGACTTCGCGAGGCGTCAATTGAACCACTGAAGTGACTTTGCCGCCAGTAAATGCGTTTTTCAAATAGAGTGAAGAGAGAGCGACTTCGGCAGAATACTCAGCACTCGTCGTCGCTTCACTCGCTTTGGCGTCCGTACTAAACTGGATCGAGTTGATCTGGATAAACGGCACGACATTATCAAGTGACTGGAAGAAGGTACTTAAGTTTGTAAATCCGCCAGACACATTCATTTTGAGAGGCAGAGTCGCCAGTAGGGGAGAAATCGGTGAAACGGTCGTCGCCGCTGCTGTGAGCTTGGCACTGCCAGTACCTAAGAGTCCAGGACTCACTTGAAAGTTTGCCACCGAGACGAGTGCATTCGTCGCCAAGCGATCAATCGAGTAGAGCACTGGCAAAACTGGTTTTTCTACCGGCAGAGCGGCTGATAAGACATTGTTTGCGCGCGTGATATCCGTCGTATCGAGCGCATCGAGACTCGAGATCAATCGTTGTTTGGTATCGAGCTCATCTTGCGCTGTCATCAATTCTTGTCTGATCGCCAAGATACTTTGGACCGCCGGGACCACGACGAGGACGAGCAGCACAATGATCGAAAGCCAGGCGATAAGCGAGATCGAAAAATACCGTCGGCGCTTTGCCAACGCGAGGATCGAGTCCATCGAGAAGTCGAAGCCTGCTAATTTCTTTTCAAATGATACGGTCGTAGACATAGAATGCTTATAATCCGGCTGAATCTGTCGCAGTTGCTCCACCTGGAGTCGCAGCTGCTTTCATAAATAATCTGACTTGCAAATCATACGTTCCATCCGCTCCTCGCGACAGGGAACCCAACTGTGGGCTAAATCCACTTTTGGCGACTTCTTCCGATTGCAAAATAGTCGAAAGATTTTTGTACGAAAAAATGGATGGCGTTTTCACTGTAAACTCAAGAGACCCATCTGCGCCCGAGAGATTGATCGTCTCGATGCGAGAATCGGTAGGGATGACGGTATAGAGATATCTGATGGCGTCCCATGCTTTCGTCCGTTTCTCGATCACTTGCTGCGTCAGGCCCAGCATATTTTTGCGTTTGGTGTAGGCGTTTTGGATGGCTGAGAGTGACGTGAGTTTGGCATCAGCTTGCTCGGATTGCGCTTTGACCACGCCGATTTGATTGGAGAGATAGTAGCGATACCCGATCACACCGACAAAGGTGACGAGGAAAAGACCCAAAGCCACTGAAGTAAAAAACGCCAATTTTTTGTCAGATTGAAGTACTGCTTCTTGCAGTCTGACACGCTCTCGTAAGAAATTAATCCGATCGTACATAGGTGTTCACTAGTTAAATAGACCGCATCGCCAATCCGACGGCGACTGAAAATGCAGATTCACGATCGGTCGGTACCGGTGTCTTGGTATCGGTGATCAAATTTTCAAATGGATGGGCGACCGAGCACTCGATACCAAGTTGTGATCCCATCAAGGGGATGAGTCCAGGCATCTGCGCACTCCCGCCAGAGAACACGATGTTCTTCACGGTTTGCGTGCCATATTGGCTCGTAAAATATTGCATTGCTTTTTGGATCTCGATGATAAACAGTTGGAGCACTGGCTGCACGATCTTGGCGATCTTGCCCTCTAGGAAACTCGGATCGACTCCATAGGAGATTTTGTACTCTTCTGCTTGTTTGGTGTCGACATTCATACTGCGTTCGATTGATCGTGTGATCAGTCTGCCGCCATTGGAGAAAGAGTACACAAACACGATCTCACCTTGATGCACAATAAAGAAATCTGTGCTGGCAGCTCCCATGTGAACGTACAAGGTCGTCGGCGTATTTTCTTTGACGAGCGCTCGCAAGATCGAGACGACTTGCGACTCAAGTGCGACTGGCTCCATCTCGAGATACTCAAAGAATGACATGTAGGAAGTGATGACTGCTTTTGGCACACCGATCAGCAACACTCTCATGCTGTCCGTCTTTTTATTGGCTGGAGGACGATAGAGCACTTCATACTCGACACGAAGCTCTTCAAGCGGGATGGCTATATGTTGCTCTGCAAGCCAATCGATCGCTGACGCCAACTCTTGATCAGTCAATGGGGGAGTGGTGATGATTTTGGTACTGATGACACTTTCAGGCAGCGCTGCGCGCAAATTTTTGATCGTGTATTTATTGTCGATCAACTCTTTTTTGATCATTCCCGCAAGTTGCTTCACCTGATCGGCGTCTTGTGGGATCATCACTCCAAACGGGTGAGTGAACTGATTGACTCGGACGACTCGATGCTTTGAGCCTTCTTTGGAGAGTTCGATGAGCTTGATTGAGTGTGATCCGAGATCAAATCCGACTGAGTTCATAGCGCTAGTCCTCACATGCCTGGAGGCCTCGTTTATTGTGTAATGGATGTCCCTGAAAAGAGCACATAATCGAGTACGGATGGCGCGACAGGTAATGTTTTGGTCACTTCTACTGCCTTGGTCTCTTTACTCGTCGAGTTTTGCGCCGTCGACGTGACTGTATAGCTTTGAGTGTTGAGACTCGAGCCGTCGACACGAATATCTGAGCCGTTGTAGACTGGGCGAATACGGATCAAATAGTCTTGTGAAGTTGTCGCCACGGTGTGTCGGAATTTAAATCCAGGCGTCAGTGGTCCTCCACTCGGAGACATAAAGCCATCACTGGTTCGACAGCTCGGTGGCGAGACATAGTAGCGGCGCACCGGGTCTGCCGCCTTGTTACTCAAGATCGTGATCACCAGCGAGGCTTGAGTGGCACAGCTCGATTCTTTCGCCCACTGAATATTGACTGGCGCTCCATTGTTGCCGGTCAGATCGACACCAACCGTGACACCTTGCTCGACATTTGTCTCAAGATTTGTCTTACTGACGACATTCGTTTGGACTGCGACTGTACCGTCAGGTGACGTGGTCGCGATCGGCCCAGTAGTGTTATTCAAGTTTCCATTGAGTGCTTTCTCGACGTTGCTTTCAGCAATATCGAGAGCGCGATTGGCCTGTTCATTCGTTGACGAGATGTTCACATCACTTGTGGTACGCGAGACGGCAGAGATACCGACGGTCAACATGACGACCGTGATCAAAAGCATGATGATACCAACTTGACCGCTAGTACTGCGATGCAAGCGCTGTAGGCGGGATTGACCTGAGTTTTTTTGAGTTTTTTCCATACTGTGTATTTTTAGTGTAGCAACTTTTTGTATGGTCAACAAGATCAGTTGTTCCGGAGCGTGATCGAAGCACTAAAGGGGATGGAGACTTTGTCTCGTGCACTTCCAGCCGCATTTTTTTCAAGTGTAAAACTCATCGTGACGATGGGAGGTGAACCGTCCCAACCACTCTGGCCATACGTACTTGGACTGCACGAAAACTGTAAAGTCCCAGTCGATGGGATCGTCAGATCTGTGGGCGCCATATCGGAATCAGTTCCATTGATTGTTGCTTCGAGTTTCCCGGCTTTCGTCCAGTAGCTGGTGATCGTGCCATCTTGGTTTTCGACAGAGATCGACTTCATGTTGGAATTGCAGATAGCTGACGGAGTATCTTTGTTCGCGACGATTTTGCGAGCATTGCGGATGGTAAACGTCATTTGGCTGAGGATTTGGCCACCAGCTTGTTTGGCGTACTCACCAGAAGCAGTTTTGCCTCCGCCGACAAACGTCGTAAAAAAAAGTGACACTGCGGTCAGGAGCAAAATTGCTGCCAGTCCGATCACGACGACCAGTTCAATTAACGTGTATCCATTGTTTTTTTTGGAATTTGGATTTTGGATTTTGGATTTTTTCATGTTATTTCCACTGATAGAGTGTGACGGTCGATTCTGATTTCAAGACTCTCGATCCATCATTCCACGTCACCGTCGCCACTGCCTGGATGGAGCTTGCTGTCGGTTTGGTGATCTGGATTTGGCGATAGAACTGACCTGAGATCATATTGTTTACGTTGGTGCCGCAGGCAGTGTTCGTCAAGTTTGCAAATGCCTTGTAATCCGCAGGGAGCGTCTTCATACAGTACGGGTTCCCAGTTTTACTGATGGCATAAAACGTTTCCCAGCCAGCTTGATCTCGCAAATTACGAAGTGACTCCAACGATTCGCGCACGTATTCCTTTGCGGTGGCTTGATCCTTGGCGATCCGGCTATTGCGCACACCGATGGAGATCCCAGAAACGAGTGTCGTCAGCACCAGGACCACGAGGCCGGCGGCGATGATGACTTCGATGAGCGTTTGTCCTGATTGGCTTTTCATAATGCGACTGGGTCAGAGTCTTGGATCAACCCTTGATTGGAGACAGTGATCTTGTACTTGAGTCCTCCAGATCCAGTGAGGCAGTTTTTTGTGCAAAATTCGATCGCATACGGGCTGGCTCCGACAAAGGTGACGTTGCCTCCGAGACTTTGAAATGTCAGCGTGAAATTATTTTTAAACGTCACACCGCTTGGTAAATTGACTGTCTTGGTAACTTGTGGAGTGCATGTGCCACCATAATTTTCAGTGATCGTATACGTCCCGCTTGAACCAGCAACTCGATATCCTGACATCGGTTGGTCTTTGCAAGCTTCGACTGATTTGACATTGGAGCTGGCTTTCGATTGCGCTTGACGCAGATCCACCAGCATTTGTTTTCCTGAGGTGATCACGATTTGGCGCAAGTTAAATGTTCGATACCCGGCGACGCCACCGATCGTGACCACAGCGATCAGCCCAATGACGATCATGAGTTCGATGAGTGTAAAACCATTCTTCATAGGACCCTATGGTTGGGTGACACAGAAGTAGTCACCCGTAGTCGTCGCGCTCACCCCACAAGTGTTGTTCGTATTTGGACCTTTGCCGAGGATCTCGAGCTGCGCACACAGACAATACTGTCCGGCTGCAGGCAGTGTGTAGTTGTACGAATATCCTACTTTTGGATCTTTTGGCAATGGATCTGAGATATATCCGTTTGTTCGCATGACATTCATTGCGTTCGTGAGATCCACAGGCGGGTAGGCACCAAACTGAGACCGGTACAGCTCTAATGCAGCGCGTACTTGAGACAGATCGCCTTTGCGTTTCCCATCACGCCCACTCTTCGCTGCATTCTGGAAGCTTGACAATCCGACCGTGGTGAGGACCGCGATGATCGCGATCACCACCAATAACTCGATCAGTGTAAAGCCTTTTCTCATAGTTTATTGCAGTTGTCTCACACAATAGTACCCTTGTGCAGCGGCCCCTGGAGCAACGAAGTTACATGATGAGTTTGTCGAATTACCTTTACCCAATACTTCTAGACCTGCACAAGCACAATAGGTCGTTGCTGTAGAAGCACACACATAGGTGTTTGGTGCGACATTTTTTGGATCAACCGGCATTTTTCCAGATTGGACGCTTGAGTACATCAAACTTGTACTCGTATTACAGTCATTCAAGTACACGTTATTGGTATTGTAATACTGTTCAAAGGAGTCTTGCATCGCTTTGATGTCTCCATAGCGTCTGGCGTCACGTGCACGTGCTTGTGCAGATGTAAACGAAGACAATCCGATGGTTGAGAGGACAGCAATGATGGCGATGACGACAAGCAATTCAATCAGAGTGAACCCTGCAGTGGTCTTGGTTTTTAATGCTGAGCGAAACGACATAGCAATTTCTCCTTATAGTTCTATTCTTTTCTAATATAGATCGTCGAGGCGTCGTTGACAACTGATGAATTGCCCTTGGTATCGGTGGCTTTGATCACGGCGGCATTACTACATGGGCCAGGACACGAGTAGGTGTGGACAAATGAACCAGCTGCTTCAGTCGAGCTATCATTTGCACCGTCACCATAGTCGATACTGACTTTGTCAATTTTCCCACCCAAGAGGGCAGAGGTGTATGAGAATGTGACGACCAGAGAGTCTGTGTCCATGCGCACGACATTGCCAGAGACCGGATACGGATCAGTGGTAAATGCTTGGACATACGGGAGCGGTGCACATGCGGCATAGCAATTGTTGGCACAGTCAGTGACTTTTGAAGATTGTAGCGCGCCTGTACCATGCTCTTGATCTGGAGAGCAACACTGATATCCCCATCCTAGACATGCAGTGGCTGGAGCTTCCGACGTTGTCTCTATTCCCACGTGTTCACTACTTGTATCGACCGTGAGTTCTTTTTTCGCTGCGAGCGACTGCAGTGTGATTGTGCCCTTGGTCGGTCGGGTGAGATCGACATAATAGCCAGCTGTGCCAGGCACTTTCGTGACAAACATTGGCAGACTCCCACTGCGAAGTATCACTGGCGTATTTTCGATGAGAGTACAGAGCACTTCCGTTTGATAATGAGTGGCATCGATAAATCGCAATTGCACGGCGATCGGCTGCGAGATCTGACTAGAAGCAGGCGCGTTTTGACACGTCTTCGTGAGATTACTGAGCGTCAGATGCACCGTCTCTAGATTTTTCATCTCATCCAAAAAGCCATTGAGTGAGATCGCCATCCAGAGTTGGCCACAGAAAAAATACACAAACGCACCGAGGAAGGCGAGGATGCACACCCATTTGATAAAGAAGCCAGCGATTCTCATAGCATGGAGAGATACCAACTGACGAGACGGTCTCCCCACAATAATGCTACGACAGATCCGAATATCAAGAAAGGGCCAAATGGAATTACTCCGGTGAGTTTCTTTGATTTCCGCCACATCATGAGCATCCCGACTATCGCTCCAGAGACACATGCCACAAAGATCGCCACGATACTGTTGGGATAGCCCAAGATGATGCCAAGTGGAAACACGAGCTTCACGTCTCCCAATCCCATTCCACGACCTTTCGTAATCAGCACGAGTGCAAAGAAAAAGAGGCTGCACACCAGTGCCGTCGCCAATGAGATAATGAAGTCTTGCGTCTGCATCGCGCCAGTGTGCGCAAGATACAGTCGATACATGACTGAGGCGACCGTGAGTAAGACGACCGTACTATCGGGGATGATCATGTACGAGATATCAGTAAAGGTAATCACGAGAAAAAGAATACCGACGGAGAGCCAAAAAATCGGTTGGATAAAACTCAATGGCTGACTCGACAATTGAAAGAACGTAAATCCAACCATGTACCACCACACAAACAGCGCTCCGGTGAGCAGCTCCACTGCTGGATACTCCCATGGGATGGGAGTCTTGCAATGGCGACAGCGACGCTTGAGGATCAAGAACGAAAAAAGGGGAATGTTGTCGTACCAAGCGATCGGTTTCTTACATTCATCGCAGTACGAGCGACCACGGATCGGAGAATCCCCATGGACCATCCGGTAGATGACCACGTTTAAAAAACTTCCGATCGCAAGTCCAAACAGAAATAAGACAGCTGCTACAAATAAAAACGGGATCATACTTGCCACAGTATACTATACCAATTGCGCCTTGCTAGGCAGCGGATCGCACTGACAAAAAACTCCCCCAGGTTTCCCTGGAGGAGTTTTGAATTTCATGTAGTACGAAAGATCAAGGAACACAAATTGGATTGGTTCCTGCTGTTGTTGGTGGCGTCCCATCGGTGGTTGCACACGTTTGCGGCCTGATTACGTTTATAACGTCACCATTTGTATCACAGTATTGATCAGCGATCTTGCGATTGGAGTTTGATTTCGGGTAGTAGCACATATACGTACTACTTCCTGAGCCAGCTGCGTGGAGGATCAAGATCGATTTACTCAGTTTGAGTCGGTTCGCAAATGCATCTTTGATCTCTTGCGTCACAGCCAAGTTATCTACCCATTTCCAGTCTGGACTGCCAGAGCGTGAGTCAAAGACCCAAGCACCTGCTGGATCGATATCACTTCCTGGAGCATACCCAGTCGCTGACGCCACATTCCATGGAAAGACCGAAGGATTTGAGTTCGTGTAGTAGCGCTCTGAAGCACCCAACAGTTGTGACACATCAGAGTTCGTTTGTGTGTCTCGACCTTTGTTGATTTGTTCGAGCGGATTGATAGCCGAGAGCACTGCGACCGCGAGGATGGCGATGATCGCGATGACGACCAAAAGCTCGATGAGTGTAAATCCATTTCGACGAAGTGTCATACTGCTCCTTTTAGATTAGAACTGATTGGTCAAATTATATATTGGCATGATGATCGCAATGATCAAAAACCCGACCCCAAGTCCTAATACGATCATGATAAGAGGTTCCAGAGCGGTCGTCAATCCTTTGACGGCGTGCTCGGACTCTGACTCGAAGTAACTCGACAGTTTGAGGAGGACCTCATCCATCTTTCCTGTCTCTTCACCGACGGAGATCATCTGCGACATCAGGACAGGGAACTCCTGACGGTGTGCGACACTGGATGCCAAGGTCTGACCTTTTTCCACTTCCTTATATATTTTTTGAAGAGCTTGCTTAAAGACCATGTTCTCGACCGCATCGGTCGCGATTTCTAGAGCGAGCAGTAGGGAGATACCAGCACTGACGAGCAGAGAGAGCGTACGCGTGAGCTCGACGAGCGTCGTCTTTGCGCGAATATCTCCAAAGACCGGCATCTTGAGCAGGAGTTCATCGATCTTCAGTCTGCCTTGCGGAGTCTTGTAGTACGCACGCACTCCCAAGAATATACCGACGGCACCGATGACAAAGACGTACCAAAATTGCGACATGATATTGGACATCCCGATGAGGATCTTGGTAGGTCCAGGTAATTCTGCGCCAAAATCTTTATACATTGATGTCATCTTTGGCACGACAAACACCATCATGATAAAACCGACGACGACCATCGCGGTGAGCACGATCGCAGGGTAGACGAGCGCGCCTTTGGTTTTCGCTGAGAATTCTTTTTCTTTTTCGAGGGTATCTGCGAGACGATTGAGGACTTTCTCCAAGACACCAGCAGACTCACCCGCTTTGATGAGCGCAATGTAGACGTCACTAAACGGTGGTTGATGTTTTTCGATCGCTTTGGCGAGCGTCGATCCACCTTCGACATCACGTCTGACTGCTTCGATCACTTTTTGCATCGATGGTTTCGCCTGCACCATGAGGATGCCAAGAGCTTCAGTCAATGGAAGTCCAGCGGTGATCATCGTCGAGAGCTGGCGCGTGAAGTTCACCACATCTGTTGAGGAGATATTGGAGAACTGCAGCATGTTCGTGAGACTGCGATCTTTATATTGCGTCAGGGAGATGACAAAGAGTCCGCGCTCACGCAAGATCACGCTCGCGTCCTTGATGCTTTGCGCTTCGACTTTACCGGTAACCGCTTCGTTTTTCTGCGTGCGGGCTTTGTAAGAATAAGTAAGCATACATAGGTGTAGAAAGTAGTATGTAGCGAGTAGTAAGGGTTTTTGTATTTCTTCCTTGCTACTTTCTACTTACTGCTTACTACTTTTCACCGCTTTACTAAGCGAGCTAATTGGTCTGGCCACTGAGCGACAGCTTCTGCATCTTGATACGAGATTTGACCTTGGTTCACGAGTTTGGCGAGACTGGCTTCCAGTGAGATCATGCCCATGTCTGAAGATGTTGAGATCACGTTGTCCAGCTGGAACGTTTTTCCTTCACGCACGATATTGCGGACAGCTCCATTTGCGAGCAGGACTTCGACAGCCGGGATGCGATCATCTTGCAAGGTATGCATCAATCGTTGTGAGACGACAGCTTGGAGCGTGTTCGCAAGCTGCATTCTGACTTGACCTTGCTGATGCTCTGGGAAGACGTCGATGATACGATCAATGGTTTGTGATGCAGAGTTGGTGTGGAGTGTGGCAAAGACGAGGTGTCCCGTCTCCGCGACAGTGAGTGCGGCTGCGATCGTCTCGTAGTCTCGCATCTCGCCGACGAGCACGACATCTGGATCCTCGCGCAGTGCAGATTTGAGGGCGACTTCCCAGGAGTGCGTATCCGCATGCAGTTCACGCTGTGAGATGATACTTTTCTTGCGCGTGTAAATAAACTCGATTGGATCCTCGATGGTGAGGATGTGTTCACCACGATTGGTGTTGATCTCGTCGATGATCGCGGCGAGGGACGATGATTTACCTTGACCTGTTGGGCCAGTAAAGAGGATAAAGCCTTGCTTCATCGTCGTGAATTGGTGGAGGATCGGAGGCAATCGCAATTCCTCGATCGTACGGATCTTTGCAGGGATGAGACGCAGAGCAGCTGCAAGCGTCCCTTTGTGGTAGTAGGCGTTGACGCGGAATCTACCAATGTCTTTAAACTGAAATGAAAAGTCGACTTCTTTATTGACAAGCAATTGATCCTTAAATTCTTGCGTGAGCAGACCGAAGATCAATGTTTGGGAGTGAGCGGCATCGAGGACATCTTCTCCTTCGATCGGCACCAGCTGGCCATTCACGCGCAGACAGGGTGGGGAACCGACGATCAAATGCAAATCAGACGCACCTTGCGTGGCACACAGTGAAAGCATCTCTTCAATAGTCATAGCGTTTCCTTTATATCCATTGCTCATTTAATACTTACACATATTCCTGTCAGTGTACAGTTGCTAGAGAAGTAGTAAGCAAACTACATACTACTTACTGCTTGCTACTTCTAAACCTGCGCCACACGCAAGACTTCTTCGATTGTCGTGATCCCATCGAGCGCTTTGAGATACCCGTCTTGTTTCATGAGCATCATGCCGTCTTCCAGCCCTTGTTTCTCGATATCGTTAGCGGTCTGATGTTCCAGCACGAGTCGTGCGATCTTGTCATTCATGGTGATGACCTCAAAGATACCGATACGACCAGAATATCCCGTATCATCATTGGATTTTGATTTGACACCTCGATACAGCTTCATTGGTTTACCATCCATTCCTTTTGATTTGGCCCACCCATCATAGAGCGCTCCTAGCACAGTGCGGATATCTTTTTCGACCGCAGGCTCTGGAGTGTATTCTTCTTTTTCATCTGCGATTTTTCGCACGACACGTTGTGCCATGACGAGCGTGATGGATGATGCAAGCAAGAATGGTTCCATTCCCATATCGAGGAGACGAGGGAGTGCACCGGCGGCGGAGTTCGTGTGCAACGTTGAGAAGACGAGGTGACCCGTGAGAGATGCTTGCACCGCAAGTTCCGCAGTCTCGCTATCACGGATTTCTCCCACCATGATGATATTTGGATCTTGGCGCAAAAAAGATCGGAGTCCTGATGCAAATGTCAGTCCGGCTTGCGGGTTGATTTGGACTTGGTTGATACCTTCCATTTGATACTCGACAGGATCTTCGAGTGTCATGATGTTCACTTTTGGTGAGTTGATCTTATGGAGGAGCGAGTAGAGCGTCGATGTTTTTCCTGACCCCGTTGGACCAGTGACCAGGACAATTCCGTGAGGGACGTTTGAGGCAGTCTCGAGCCTGGTAAGGGCAGTACCTCGCAGTCCCAGTTCAGACAAAGTAGGGATTGCACCGGATTTTTTCAACAAACGCATGACGATCTTCTCGCCGTGCACCGTCGGCAGCGTCGAGATACGCAAATCGACTTCATCGGCTTGTGTACGAAAGGTAAAGCGACCGTCTTGTGGCACACGTTTCTCATCGATCTTCAAATCAGAGAGGATCTTAATACGAGAGACGAGTGCTGGATGGACACTTTTGGGGAGCACGAGTTTTTCCGTCAAGATACCGTCGATACGATAGCGGACGCGTGTCCTGGTCTCGAGTGGTTCGATATGGACGTCAGACGCGCGAGACTTGACGGCAAACGCGAGGATGGTCTCGACGATTTTGGCGATTGGCGCTTCGCGAATGATCTCATTACTATTGGCTTGGCTGATATCGATCTCGACTCCACTCGCTACGAGTGTTTGGCCTTGATCCGTTTCTTTGAGTGCCGCAGTGACTTCACTCGTCAGACTCTGCGCGTACCGTTCACTGATCGCTCGATCGACTTCATACTCCGAGCCGATACTGACGATCACTTTGCGACCCGTTTTTTTCTGTACGAAGTCCAAAGCAAGCAAGTCACTCGGATTGATCATCGCGATCGACACTGAGTGATCTTCATCATTGAGGGCATAGGGGATCAGTCTGTAGCGTCGCGCCACACTTTCGGGGATGATGGAGAGCGCTTGCGGCGCTATCCCCGTCTCAGAGAGTTTGACGTAGGGGACGTTGTACGCTTTCGCTTTCGCTTGTGTGAGGACTTCTTCGTTGACGAGATTTTTATCTTTGATCAGTTCATCGATCGTTTTATTGGAGTTGATGTGCTCAAGTGCGAGATCATCATATTGCGCTTGGGTGATATTTCCTTGGGTGAGGAGGATCTGCGCAGCGTTCGTCGCGGTAAAACCGACGTTTGAGAATTGCGATGAATCAGTAGCTTGTGACTGGGCAGAGTCCATAGTTCCTATCAGTGTAGCAAGGCGTTACAATCGTTCGCAATACCTATGTATGATATTTCTCTAGTAGTGAGGACTCCATCACCGGCCGATACCGACGATCTCCAGACGATTGTGAGAGAATTTTCGCAGATCAAGAACTATATATTTGACTCACACCCCGATGTGACGCTGCTCAAACCCTTAGAGGACAAGGTGAGTATCTCGATCGATCAAGTCCATGGCCTACATGCGAATCTCTCTTTGTCTCCAGTGATGGGAGCTCAAAAGGTCCTGCTCATTCATCCGGCACATGCACTGACCTTGCCAGCGCAGCAAGCGATGCTCAAACTGCTCGAGGAGCCACCGAGCAAAGTGTTGTTTATTCTCGTCACGCATACGCCGTATGTATTGCTCCCAACCATTCTCTCAAGATGCCGAATAGTGTTTCCCCTTACTCAAGGGGAAATAGCCAAGCAAAGCATAGCTGAAGGGGTCGTGACAAGAGAGGTGAAAAACCACGCCGAAGCGATCAAAATTTCAGACGAGTTCGGCGCAAAGAAAGACACTGCGCTTGCGTATATACACAATGTAATAGCGACAGCAGATGATCCACATGTCAAAAAAGCAGCTATTAAAGCCTTGGGACTCCTAAACAAAAACATCAATGCGAAATTAGTCCTAGATCAGTTTTTGTTCTCAACATTGAAGTAGGCTTCGCGTCGTCATCCTGGCTTGTCCAGGATCTTTCTTTGTCATCCTGAGCACTCTGGTAATCCAGAGGGTCGAAGGATAGTTTTCGAGTTATTTTCTAAATATCTTTTGAATAGCTTGTCGAAGGGAGGCGAATGGTAATTTCTTCTCCAATTCGGCTAAAGCCCGTGCGTCTCCATTTGATAAGTCTCCTAATTCGCGAACCACATCAATTCTTTCCAACACAGTGAGTTTGGATTCATCCAGCTGGATTGCAGGTTGATATCCTAAATAGTCAGCTTCTCGATCTAAGATACATAAGAAATTAAAGGTTTTTTCCGATTCTTTTTGAAAATTGTTTCCATTTTTTTGACTCACATATCGAGAAAAGTGGCCAAGCTCGTGCCTCCAATCCAGTTCTACAGGGTTTTCAGTCTGTCCGTACGTTTCAACTGTTTTTTGTAACAAGGGCAGGTACAGGTGTGGATTATGTACTGAACGAACAGCGAATGGGTATTTTTTACGCAATTCTGAAAGGATTTTCCATTTTTCACTATCCTTGACTAGGGAAAGTTGTTCTACATCCTCAGATAAAGGGAGCTGAGAATCCTTGTACTGACGTAGCAGATGAAGTACTAACGTCTCAGCTTTGAGAAACAGTTCAAGTGAGTCATGAACATTCATTTCAACATCCACGTTTTGAGACCTCTCACTGATTTTGTTACATACTTTTAGAATCGAGATGGCTTCCTCTTCTGTAACCCCATTCTTGATTCGCACTTCCAACTTATCCAATGTTGAAAAAAGATGCTCTGAGTGGGAGAGTTCGTACTCATTCATAACTAATCTGAATCATATCATTCTGCTAGAGCCTCTTGTATGTTTCATTTCGGGCTTAAAATGTGCTAAGATGATTCTCTTATCGTCTTGACGCGTTCGTCAAATCCTGTTAGATTCTTCTCTTATGCCAGTCAATGATTACAAAGCCTCCGATATCCGCGTTCTTGAGGGATTGGAGCCAGTGCGCAAGCGCCCAGGTATGTACATCGGATCGACCGATGCGACGGGTCTGCATCATTTGGTGAAAGAAATTGTCGACAACTCCGTCGATGAAGCGATCGTCGGCTACGCAAAGTCAGTTGGCATCTATTTGACCAAAGATGGCTATGCGACCGTCGTCGATGATGGCCGCGGTATCCCTGTCGATATGCACGTCTCCGGAGTCAGCGCTCTCGAGATCGCCATGACGAAGTTGCACGCCGGTGGAAAATTTGACGAGATGGCATACCAAGCATCAGGTGGTTTGCACGGTGTTGGCGCCTCAGCGGTCAACGCCTTATCTGATGACATGCGCGTGGTAGTCAAACGCAATGACACCTACTACTTCCAGGAATACACGATCGGGACCCCGAAAGAAAAAGTAAAAGAGATCAAAGAGGCAAAAGTCTTGGAGCTGTTTCCGCTGGCGGGTCCACAGCTTGTCGCCAATAAGAGTGGGACGCTCTCAAATTTCCATCCAGACAAAACAATTTTTTCGACCATTGAGTTTAGTGCCAAGATCATCGAAGACTTTATTCGTGAGCGCGCATACCTCATGGCCGGTTTGTACTTTAAATTGGTCGACGAAGCCAACGAAGCAGAAAAGCATTTCTACTTTGAAGGTGGTATCCGCTCGCTCGTCACGCATTTAAATCACAATAAAAAAGCCCTCCACCCAGCTATCTCCATGACCGGAGAGTTCCAGGCAGAGAAATTCAAAGTCTTTGCGGATGTCGCGGTCCAATACAACGATACCTATAGTGAGACGATCGAAAGTTTCGCCAATACGATCAAGACACCAGATGGTGGCACGCATTTGACTGGCTTTCGCACGGCCCTCAACAAATCACTCAAAGATTATGTGACCAAAAACGAACTGGTGAAAAATGAAAAAGACATGTTCACGTCGGAAGATCTGCGCGAAGGACTCACAGCGGTCATCTTCGTCAAGATGCCGAGTAATGACATCCAGTTTGAAAGTCAGACCAAGACCAAGCTAAATAACGCCGAAGTCCAATCCGCGGTCTATCAGATCGCCAAAGCTGGGCTTGATCAATATTTCGAAGAGCATCCAAAGGAAACTCGCACGATCATCGATAAAGTGATGCTCGCAGCTCGTGCTCGTATGGCAGCGCGCGCCGCCAAAGATGCAGTCATCCGCAAAGGTGTCTTTGAAGGAAGTAGTTTGCCAGGCAAATTGGCAGACTGTCAAAGTAGTGACGCAGCTGAATGTGAACTCTACATGGTCGAGGGTGACTCCGCCGGTGGCTCAGCCAAGCAAGGTCGCGATCGCAAGTTCCAAGCTATTTTCCCGTTGCGAGGCAAGATCCTCAATACCGAGCGTGCACGACTCGACAAGATCGTGGACTTTGAAGAACTGAAAAACTTAGTCATTGCCTTGGGTACGGGACTTGGTGATACGTTTGATATCAGTAAACTTCGCTATCATCGCATCATCTTGATGAACGATGCTGACGTCGATGGAGAGCACATCACGACGCTTGGGCTCACATTCTTCTATCGCCATCTCCCGCAGATCGTGGAGCAGGGGTATCTCTATATCGCCATGCCACCACTCTTTAAGATCTGGAACAAAAAAGATGTCCGCTATGCATTCACCGAAGAAGAGCGCGAAGCGGCACAAAAAGAATTGTCAGTGGGCAATGCGGTCGTCAATGTGCAGCGCTACAAAGGTCTCGGTGAGATGAACCCAGAGCAGCTCTGGGAGACGACCATGGATCCGACGAAACGAATGCTCAAACGCATTACGTTGGATGAGGCAGCCAAAGTGGATGAGGTCTTCACGACTCTGATGGGTGATGAAGTTCCACCACGAAAGAAGTTTATTCAAACGCATGCGAAGTTGGCCAACCTTGATATATAGAGAGGTTGCCCAACGAGTGCAAATTTGTGAGGTAACAAATTTGCCGAAACACAAAGGAATAAAATAAATTAGGCAACTTAGATATTTAAAATATGGTAACGCAAGAAAAATTTAGAGAGCGAACTGAGCAATTACGGCAGATGTTTGAAGAAGCACGATCTGAATTTACAGAACAGGATCTTCAATGGAATGCATATGTACGCAATGCCAAAATGACAATAGAAAAGGCAGATGAAGAATTTGTGCATGATTTACCAAATGATGACAAACGGCTAGACTACGGACTCGAATTAGTAGAATATGCAATTCAATGTATTGAGGTGGGACTGGGCATACCGATGATCGTCACTTCTATGAGAGAGCTCGTAGAATATTGGTCAATTCCGAACACGGATACTTTTATATTTCCAAGTATCTCTGGAATTGATGCATACATTAAAGACTATGAAGCGGGAAAACGTACGGAGACACCAAAAGCTATGCTTTTACATCTACGTCAACTTGAATCACAATTACAAGCAGTCAGGTTGTAAAAAAAGGAGCCCTTATGGACATGAAAAAAATGTTGTTCTTCATCGAGATCCCAGACGGGAGTGACGTGAAGTATGAAGTGGACGAAGAGACGGGGATGCTCATGGCAGACCGCTTTTTGTACACCTCCATGGGATACCCAGCAAACTACGGCTATGTCATGGGGACCAAAGGCAAAGATGGCGACCCAGTCGACGTCTTGGTCTTAGCAAGTAAAAAAGTAAATGCTGGCGTCGGAATCAAAGGCCACGTCATCGGTATGCTCGAGATGGAAGATGAAGAAGGGATTGATCACAAGTTGATCGCCGTCCCAGATAAAAAAGTCGACCCAATCTTCGGAGTCTGGGAAGATTTGAAGGATGTCCCAGAGAGTACATTAAATCGCATCAAGCATTTCTTTGAACACTACAAAGAATTAGAGCCAGGGAAGTGGATCAAAGTGCACAAATTCCAAGATCGCAAGACCGCAGAAAAAGAGATCGTAGAATCAGCCAAGAAATTTGAATCAGAGTGTGAGATGTGTAGCGCCGATGGCTGTTCATGCGACTGCCAGAACTGCAAAGAAAAAGAATGCTGTGGCAAATGCGAGAAATGTGTCGATGGACAGTGCGAATGCGCATCCGGACACTCAGATTGCGAATGTGGTGGGCACTGCCACTGTGGAGACTCACACATCCCATCAAAATAGAACCAGGGATTTACTGCTCGAGCGCAGGACAGCAACGCTGACCGCAGTCGAGAGCCAACGCGTTTCTCGACATCACGCACTTTGTGCTTGATACTCGAAAAGTAAAGAAAGTATATAGAAAAGTATTTTTATGGCAAATTCTGAAAACGAAAGTCAAGCGGACAAAGTTGATGAGCTGTTATTAGTCCTGCAGAATGATCCTCAGATCAAGGAGTTGTTTCGAGAATTGACGGCGCTCGTCGACAAAGACAAGCAGGATGAGCATATGACGAAACTAAGCCTATTTATGTCAACATACTTTAGTCGCATGCTAGATTTAGCGTTTGCCCGGAAGTAGAAGAGTAAATTATGGAAAAAGGTTCACATCTAGAAAAAGTATTAGGTTTCATTGAAGCTTTATCTGAGAAGGTTCGAAATCTTATCGGGCCAGCTATTATGCGATTGTATGGGATTGAAGAAGACAATAATGCTTTGCTTGATTCCGATGCGGATTGGCTACCTGAAAGTTTTTCGCCGGATCAACCGACGAATCCATTACAAGAGCAGATAGCAGCCGCATTTAAATCAGGCGAAATAAAAATTGGAGGAATAGGAGAAGGACAGATAAAGAAAGAAGACTAAGTATGGCAGATACCACCGAAAAACCATCCGAAGAAGCAGAGATCACCCCAGTCGTGGTCGACCCGACAGCCGATTATTCGACCAGATTTGGGACGATTCGTCCGACCTCGATCATCACTGAGATGCAAAAGTCATATCTTGACTACGCCATGAGTGTGATCGTCGCTCGTGCACTTCCGGATGTCCGCGATGGGTTAAAGCCGGTGCATCGCCGTATTTTGTTTGCCATGAAGGAAATGGGCATCCGCTGGAACACTCCATACAAGAAGTCTGCTCGTATCGTCGGAGAAGTCTTGGGTAAGTATCACCCACATGGTGATGCTCCAGTATACGAAGCAATGGTTCGTTTGGCGCAAGATTTCTCCATGCGCTATCCACTCGTGGATGGTCAGGGAAACTACGGAAGTATAGACGGCGATTCCGCAGCCGCCATGCGTTACACCGAAGCGCGTATGGCCAAGATCAGTGAAGAGCTGCTGGCTGATTTGGAAAAAGAAACAGTCTCGTTTGTCGATAACTTTGACGGATCTTTACAAGAGCCGAGTGTCTTACCAGGAAAACTTCCAAACCTCTTATTGATGGGATCAGAAGGTATCGCTGTCGGTATGGCGACCAAGATCCCTCCACACAACTTGACTGAAGTCTGTAATGCCATTCTCAAAGTAATTGAAATGGGAGAGGCAAAACAAGAGATAAGAGACAAGAGACAAGAGACAGAAGAATTGAATGTCGAGACCGGTGAAGCCAAACTCATCGCTGGACACTTTGACTCCGAAGCCACGATAGACGATATTTGTGAATTCGTCCAAGGTCCAGACTTCCCGACAGCGGGCACCATCTATGATTTCAAAGAGATCAAAGAAGCGTACGCGACTGGTCGCGGTCGTATCTTGATCCGAGGCAAAGCTGAGATCGTCGAAAATAAAAATGGAAAATTCCAGATCATTGTCACCGAGTTGCCATATCAGGTCAATAAAGCCAAACTGGTCGCCAAGATTGCACAATTGGCCAGAGACAAAAAGTTGGTAGGGATTGCGGATCTTCGTGATGAGTCAGACCGCGACGGTATGCGCATCGCCTTTGATCTGAAGAAAGATGCTCGTCCAAAGTCAGTGCTCAACGCGCTCTACAAGATGACCGAGCTGCAGACGACGTTCCCGATGAATACGGTGGCGATCAACTCCGAAGGTACGCCACAGCTCATGAACGTCAAGACGATCATGATGGAATACATTCGTCATCGTCAGACGGTGGTCGTGAAGCGAGCGCAATTTGACCTCAAAGCCGCTCGAGCGCGAGCGCATATCCTCGAAGGATTGCTCATTGCTCTTTCAAACTTGGATGCCGTCATCAAGACCATTCGCGAATCCAAAGATTCTGACGAAGCAAAGAAGAACTTGATGGAACGATTCAAACTTTCAGAGATCCAGTCAGTAGCCATCCTCGATATGCAGCTACGAAAGCTTGCAGCACTTGAGCGATTGAAGATCGAAGAAGAGTACAAAGCACTCATGAAGTTCATCGAAGAATTATTGACACTTTTGAAGAGTCCAAAGAAAATCTTGGAGACGATTGGCACCGAAGTGAAGCAAATGATCGAGACGCATGGCGATGCCCGTCGGACCAAAGTCCACAAAGGCAAGCTTGGAGAGATCAATGAAGAAGATTTGATCCCAAATGAACCGACGATCATCACCGTCACCGAGACTGGATATATCAAGCGACTCAATCCATCTGCATATCGCACCCAGCATCGCGGAGGCAAGGGCGTCAGTGGAATGACGACAAAAGATGAAGATGCAGTTTCAGAACTCCTGACTTGTGATACGCATGATAGTTTGCTGTTGTTTACCAATAAAGGTCGCGTGTTTAAGAACAAAGTCTATGAATTGCCAGAGTCTTCACGCATAGCCAAAGGGCAAGCGATCGTGAACTTGGTGAACTTGACTGCCGATGAGCACATCCAAGCGATCTTGACACTTAATGAGAAGAGTCCAGCAGGCAAATACATTTGTCTTGCGACTCTCAAAGGGATGATCAAGAAGACCCCACTTGCGGACTTCTCAAATATCCGTACCTCAGGCATCATCGCCATCATTTTGAAAGATAATGACGAGTTAGTCTTTGGTCGCATCACCACTGGTGAAGATCACATCATGATCGTAACCAACGAAGGCAAGTCGATCCGCTTCCACGAAAAAGAAGTAAAGAGTAGTAATCGCGATACTCAAGGAGTGAAGGGCGTCGAACTCAAAGGAACTGACTATGTCGTCGGCGTCGAGAGTTTCCCACCAGAACTGGCGATCCCTGAAGACAAACGTAAGAAATTCTTCCGCCATGTCTTGGTCGTCACTGAAAAAGGAATGGGCAAGCAAACTGAGTTGACTGAGTATCCACTGCAAAAGCGAGCGGGCTTAGGAGTCAAAGTGAGTGAGATTGCTGACAAGACTGGGAAAGTTGCCTGTGCTAAGATCGTCGACGAGACAATTGATGATGTCGTTTTGACTACAAAATCAGCGCAAGTGATTAAGTTGCCACTTCGGAACATTCCTGTACTCAAACGTCCGACTCAAGGAGTGATCTTGATGCGCCTCGACAAGGGTGATTTGATTACTGCCTGCGCGACGACCAAAAAGCCAGTTGAGGAAGAAATTGCGGAAGGCAGTCTGGAAGTTTAGAAACTGACATGGAGAACGATCCATTCCTCAAACGCCAAGCACTTCGCAGACTGACAGAGTCAGACATATTCAAGCGCACATGGGTAGGCCTGATGGCATTGATGTCGCTGATGACCGAAAGTAAAGAATTCCGATTTATCACGGCGGGACTTGCTGTCTTCCTCATGATCGAGAAAGCAGAGTTTCACAAAGCAGAATCCGGCACTGAGAATTTCGAATACCCACCAGAAATTGAATAGCCTGGAGGCTGATCTGGTATACTACCGGTCATGGCAGAAAAAACATCAGAAATTTCATTGGGTGACTTTTCGCGGGATCGTATTTTGCGAGCAGTCGAAAGTAACCTCTGTCAAAATCTCGGTTCACCCGAACTCATGATCGCACTCGCGGCGATGGATGTGAAACATGTAGACACCTTACTCGAGGCAATTTCTACTTTCTCAGGACTCAATGAAGGAAGAGCTCGAGAAGTTGCTTCCATTGTCGAAGCGGTAGAAGAAATGCTACCATAGTCTCACACTAGTCTTGAGGAGACCTTATGTTTCGATCTTTTTTTGCTCCACTCGTCGGCACACTTGCCGCTATTGTCTTGATCGTGCTCGTCACCAAAGTCACCGGACCGATCCCCCTTTCGATCTCGCAGACGACAACCAACAAAATGTCTTCATTTGATGTCAGTGGAGAAGGGAAAGTCGCCACTTCACCAGATAGAGCTGAGATTAGCCTCGGGATCCAAGCAAATGAGTCGACGGTCAAAGCCGTGCAAGATAAAGGCAATCAAGTGATCAATCAAATCACTCAAGATCTCTTGGCACTAGGAGTCGAGAAAGCAGACATCAAGACGACGAACTACAGTCTCTATCCAAACTATGATTATCGGTCTGGCAGTCAAAAGATCACTGGCTATGCGCTCAACGTGAGTGTGCAAGTGAAAGCTCAAGATTTCTCAAAGATCACGCAGATCGTCGATACCGCTACCAAAGACGGAGCGAATCAAGTCGGTGGCATCAACTTCACATTGTCAGATGATAAAAAGAAGCAAGTCGAGGATCAAGTCAGAGCCGAAGCAGTCAAGCAAGCCAAAGCCAAAGCTGAGTCTCTTTCGAGTCTTGCAGGCGTAAAACTTGGCCGAATTATCAACATATCCGAGAACTCAAATAGTGGCGTCCCACCAATCTATCCGATGATGGCAAAGTCACAAGCTTTGGATGCAGTCGGCGGAGCAGGGGGGACTGCTGCTCCCACCAACGTCGAGCCAGGAAGTACGACGTTCACCATGACCGTCACGCTGTCTTACGAGACTCTTTAGACTATGGGCGCAGAATCAGAGAGCTATCGACGCTATGTGTTGCTTTTTCAAGTTGGCATGGAGAATGCAGAAAAAAGACTCAAACAAGGTGGTGATGCCCATGCGGAACAAGCATTGATGTCATTTCTCGGGTCTCAACTCAAGATAGCCAGAGAGTCTCAGTCACTTTCCGTCGATGAGATCGCGAGTCAGATTGGTGTGAATGCCAATTTCATTCTGCTAGGCGAATACGGTGCACTTGAGCCTTCTCGATTTTTTGAGGTCGTCGACGAATGGGGGACAATCTTACGAGTCAATATCCCTCACAATACAAAATATTTTAATGAGAGCTTTCGGCCACTGCGAAAATCTCGTGCTTAATCGGAATCATTCTGTGTTATTCTAAAAAAACATGCGCGATGCACTATGGTATCAAGAAAATACGTACGACTTCAAATTACCACAAGATGTCAGCTCATTTCTTCGTTATCATGGCACGAGTCTCCACTTCAATGGGATTGTGAAGATCGCACGTCGAGTCCCTGAAGAGCACAGCGAACTGAGGATGTCTGACCTTCTCAAAGACGATGCCTTTTACTGCAACCTCTGGAAAGCGCTTCTTTCTCCTGATGCAATTATTCCTAGTAAGCGGAAACTGAACCGAGCAGGGATGCTCGTTGATGATAATTACATTTTCTTCAAGGAGAATTTTTGTAGAGATAATGCCATTAATACGTCTGGCTTTGAAATTCTCCAAGACGTTCAGGCAGACAGACTCAAGCTGATTGTGAATTTTGCGAGCAAACGTTACAACAGAGATGCAATGACGATCACGTACTTTCTGACTTCATACCCGATTCCAACTCGATACTAGATCCAGTGATCTCTACTTCCCATGAAACTTCTCATGCACGCGCTTGAGGTCTGCGCGAGTGACGTGGGTGTAGATTTGCGTCGTCGCGATATTTTTATGCCCCAAGAGCTCCTGCACATCGCGAAGTCCCGCTCCATTGTGCAAGAGATCCGTCGCAAAACTATGGCGCAGCCCATGAGGAGTGACTTTCGTCGTGAGCTTTGCGGCCTTCACATATTTCTCGACAATGCGTTGGATCGTCCGTGAAGTGAGTCGCATCGAGTCTCCATCCATATCATGAGAGTCGTCTCGATTGAGATGAATAAATAGCGGTTTGTAATCGTCAGTCCGACTGACGATGTAGGTGTCGATAAAATTTGCCGCCGTCTCCGAAAGAAAGACCACTCGTGTGCGTCGACCTTTGCCGATGATTGCAAACTCTCGTCGCTTGGTATCGACTTGATCTCGATCAAGTGACACCAGTTCACTGACACGGAGTCCCGTACTAAAGAGCATCTCGAGGATAGCTCGATCACGGATGCCGATTGGAGTGGACAGTAACGGCTGATTCATCAAACGTTCGAGTGAAGATTCATCGAGAAACTTCATCGAGATGCCTTCACCCTTGGGTAAATCAATTTTTTCAGGAGCCAATACTTTTTTATCCATCCGTGTCAGCCACTTTAAAAACGATCGCAGGGCAATGACATGGTAGCCTTGTGTCTTTCGCGTCAGCTCTTTTCCTCTGATGTCGCAAAATCTCGCAAGGTACAAACGGTACTGGCGGACGTCTTCAATTGTTAATTCTTCGATTTTTTCCTTGCCAGTGTCCGCAAACCAATCTGCAAACCTCGAGAGATAGTGGCGATAATTGCGGATTGTCAGACGAGAGAGATTGCGTTCGACCTCCATGTGTTCCAAAAACTGAATGATTTCGGTGTGGAGGGGAGTGAGGATGGTATTTGCTTTCATATCAAGTGCACGTCCTATAGAATAAGGCTCTGGGAGTTAGCAAAGGGGAGTGCTCGTCTGCTAGTACCCAACTATCTGCTTCTGTCGCGATGTATCCGCACAAATGAACGCTCTTTCTTGAGGTGTCTTGAGGTGAATCAAAACTCGTTTATCTCGAGTCCTCCAGATACAGATATAATAAGTAAATAATAACGCGAAAGGATGCTACCACTTATTTTATTGTGCGACACCAATC
Organism: uncultured Pseudomonadales bacterium; assembly: GCA_964509365.1. Lineage (GTDB taxonomy): Bacteria > Patescibacteriota > Microgenomatia > UBA1400 > UBA12028 > JBDTWD01. Next base: position 60,485 of record CAZDWN010000001.1, read on the forward strand.
AGTCTATTGAATACCGTCGTCAGATGCAATAGGATCACCAAAAGGACCATCATGACTGAAGTCTCACAGCGAAATACCACAATTGAAGAACTCTTCGTGCAAACCGTATTGATAAAAGAGATAAGTGACTATCTCAATATGGGAGAAAGTCAGGATCTGCCAGATGATATAAAGATCCGCATTAATAGTTGTATGGCAATCGATCTTGAACAACTGATTTCTAGGTTCACGAGACTTCTAGGCTCTCAAAAAGAACTCTCGTATGATTATCTGGAAAACAATATTGAAAACAAATTAATCGTTGCTGCTCGCACTGACATAGCTGCCATTGACCATATTGTGTTACTCGTTGCAAAACATCTCATCGCCAAATACACAACGCCACGGCCAAATCTACCTATAAAAGATGCGCAGTTTGCTTCCATCAAAGGCTCATAAACCGGCCTCGTATACGCCTCAAAATCGGCTTCAAAAGAGGGTAGACGGCTAGTATATCCTTTGACTATTTAGGCGGATTGGAAGGGCAAATCCCTATTTTCATTTTCGTGTGAAATCTATGCAATCTATTCGGTGCGACAAAAAATGTATCAAAACGAAAAAGTGACTACAGACGGGGTTTGAGTGTAAGTTCATTCAAGCGACAGAGGAGACGATGAAACAGAAATGAAATCGCACGATGGACGATCACGAAAGACATCAGCATCACATCTATCCACTTCTCCAGCTTTCTTGATACATGTCGCAAAAGGTATATTGTGCGACATTACCGATTGAGAGATCCACGCCCTCAAAACGAGAGCCGTGTGCAGTGATCCTCTACGTCGCGCTGATCGTTTTCTTCTCTCCATTGTATGCGACAGTGTAGCTCTCTTCCATACGGTGAGCACGATATTCCTGGCTCACCTAAGCTCGCGATTCATAGCGTATTCAGCTCACCAGAGGTCACATCTGGAAATGCACCCACTCCAGGCTAGTGCTCCATTTATCCGTGCTACCCTGTATTCACGTCTTCGGGTTTTCTTCCCAAGACCCGAACTTGCGATGTTCTTGAGTACATTCTTACTTATCCACATTTATCCTCTCGAGTGTACGACTTATAATATTATTTCACATGTGTTACAGTTTGATATAGTTCATCCCCAATGACGTGAGACTCCCCATGTCGCTTTTTATACCACTTCCCCCCTGCTCTACCTTGCTACTTCCTACTTTCTGCTTGCTGCTTCTCGAGGAAGATCCCGCATACGTAGCATTGCATGCCAGGTTGACGGGATGAACCTGCTTGCAGCCCGGTTCACTTCCAATTGATGAGGAATAGCAAAACCAGTGAGACGAATGCCGTCACCCAGATGTACTCTCGTAGTGTTTGCGCAAACAATCGATCGATGATGTAGTTTTGCACGATGCCAAATCCGACGTAGACGAGCGCCGTCAAAAAGAGCGACACAGTCCAGAGGCCCACAGGCAAAAACGAAAGCGCAAAGCCTGTCTCAGCGAGAATAAACGTAAAAAAGGTGCTGATATACACGACTTTTTTGGTAATTTTCGCTTCAAGTCCAATTGACCAGGTAGCGCAAAAGACTGGTACGAATAGAGCCAGATAAATGGCTACAAAATTCAATACCGGATGAAGACGAAGTGAGAAAATAAAGTTAAACAGAAACAGTGAGAGCACAAACAGAAATACCGAGGACACTGCATGTGCCGCTCGCAAAAGTTGGATTGTTTTGATTTTGCCGAACGCAAAAATGTTTGACGAGAGATACAGCGCATACATGCCGATTCCGAAGAGCGTGATGATCGCGATGCGAGAAAAAATATTTCCTGGAAGCAAAAAATAAAACAGCGAAACCGCGAGCGCATAAAACGCTGGGAATGGCACGATGGTGAGCCATTCGACTCCATTGATCGACGGTGCGAGTGCCCACGCACTCATACTATATGTCGCCAAGAAAAACAGTCCGATGGCAAATGGACGAATATCCACAGACACGAGTTGCGTTCCTAAGAGTCCGAGTGAAAGTAAAATTGACGAGATAATAAAACGAACGCGTTTTCTCATACGGTAGCATTATGCCACACGCCGTCGACATCGTCTTGTGCTTCGATCGCTTGGATCAGATTTTCGATTTGCTCAAATTGCGTTTGCTCGACTTGGAGGGGGATCGAGACTGTATATTCTCCATCGGTGAGAGTGAAGAGATAGCTCGCGGCTCCTGGCCCTGCGAGACTTCCATTATGTTGTGAAAAAATACTGCGGATTTCTCCAGCCGTCCGCTGCTTATTGTCAGTACGGACTTGGATCAAGATCCCGACTCCATTCGGGCCATATCCTTCGTAGATGATCTCCTCCAAGCTTGCCCCGCTATCGCTCTTCCCTGCTCCTCTTTTGATCGCGCGCGCTACGTTCTCATTGGGCATGTTTACAGCCCGAGCCTTATCCATAGCGAGGCGCAGTGAGGGGTTTTCATCAGGATTCGTGATGCCACTTTTCTTTACTGCTGAGATGATGAGTCGCGCGACGGCGGTGAACTCTTTGCTGCGTTTTTGATCTTGGACGCCTTTGCGTTTGGCGATGTTACTAGAGTGTGAGTGTCCGGACATGTTTCTAAGTAGCAAGTAGAAAGTAGAGAGCAGTAGGGGAAGACAAACTTTCCTTACTCCTTACTACATACTACTTACTACTTCCTCCTAGAATTATCGAGATAAAGTAACCATTCAGCCCTATTTTAACACAATGCCCTACTCCCCACCTTGACAACCCCTGTACAATTCTCGTACGCTTCAATTCATGAAAATGTTTCGAAAGATATTCGTATGACCAATGTGCAACTTTTTACAAACCAATCAATTCAGGCCGCTGCGACTGGCGACTGGACGACTGCCAAGTCGACCAATGAGCAGATTCTAGAGATCGAACCAAACAATATTGGAGCCCTCAATCGACTTGGGTATGCGCTCATCCAGCTCTCAAATCCGCGACTGGCAAAGCAGACCTATGAAAAAGTGCTGACGTTTGAGCGCTTCAATCCGATCGCACTCAAATACCTCCAACTTCTTAAAAGTAAGATCACTCCTCAGTCAGTTTCTGCGAGTGATGCTGGCGATTTTATCGAAGAGCCTGGAAAAACTCGTTCCACAGGACTTCAGAAATTGGCTGACCCAGCCGTGCTTCAAAGCATCTCGACAGCGACGAAATGCGCACTCGTGGTAAAAAATCATCGGGTCAATGTGATCACCGCCGGTAACAATACCTATCTTGGTTGTCTTTCCGATGATCTCGCATTTAGACTTCAGAAGATGATCGCTGCTGGCAATGAGTATTCTGTTTTCGTCCAATCGACGACCAAGAAATCCTGCCAAGTGTTCCTCAAAGAAATTGTTCACAATCCCGCCAGCCCGTTTGCCACTTCATTCCCACTCAACACGCAAGCACGTGGAGCTCACCAAGAAGATGTGATGATCGATGAAGCTCCGCTTGATGTTCGCGAGACAGGTGACGAGGTTGAGACCTCCGATGCTGAAGAGCCAGATCCAATGGAATAATTCTTACGGTGTAAAGAATTTGACTTCACTGGCTCCGATGATGACGACGACATCACTACGATATTGATCAGTAAGCGAGTCATCGATGCGCGATGGCAAACGTAGCGTCGACTGCAACAATTCCACCAATGCTTTTTGATTCCCAGCGTGACTATTGAGCACGATCTCTCCACTTGCTTGTGGAGTCCGCGTCTCCGTGATCGAGAGGATGCTCAGTCCAAAATCGGAGATGATGTTTGAAGCGCTCGTCGCGAGCCCAGACGCAGTGGTTCCATTGAGTACTGCCACCGTATATTTTTTCCATTCCGAAAATCCTTCAGAGAAATGTGACTGGCTCCATTCGCGATATTTTATGCGATCCAGTGGTTTGATACTTTCGACGCTGCCACTACCGAGTGCAGATTGAGGGAACTTCAGTTCGCGCACAGACGTCGAAAAAGAAGTAAAAAAGAGCAACGCATGGACACATTCGCCAAATTGTAACGACGACTGATGCCTTGTGCAGGAACTCAAGATAAACTTCGCCAAATCGATGCGAGATGGATGCAGCGGCGTGTCACTTTGACTGTATGCTCGGATTGGGAACCGCAAATAAAATGAGAGATCAGTCAGAAAATCGTTGTCAGATTGCCGAGTCGTCTGATGCGCCGCATAAATACTTTCGATGGGATACGTCCCAAGTGTCTGACTATGAAACTCGAGAGCGTCAGGGACGGCAGTGACTTGGATGGTATTTTTAGCTTCATTGATCCACAGAATATTGACGTGCGTTTGCGGCTTATCCGTTGATTCCTTTTGAAAGAAGATGAGCGCATACGGGGTACTTGCTCGCGTGAGCAACAAACTCGTGAGCGAAAAAAAGATGAGGAGAAGTCCGATGCATGCGACAAGTCCGCCAGCGAGTCGTTTCCAGATGAGTGGCACCGTGAAAGTAGTCTCACGTCGCCTGAGTGCTGGAGCCTTGCTTGCTGTCTGGTGAAAATCTATCTGCATGATGTTAGTTTATAGTTAGTCTAGTCACTAACCACTAGGGACTTTCTCATCTGCTCGCACAATCTGATCATAAATCTCACGTTGTGGATACTAGCGAGTCGGTAGTACGAGAGTTCTTTGGTCTTGGCAAGATGGTGGAGATACCCACGACTGTATCCATGTGTGCAGGTGTAGCAGTCACAACCCTCCTGGATCACTGACGTATCTGTCTCGAATCGCTTATTCCCAATCAGTAATCTGTTTTTGGAAAATTCTGAATTCAGCTTCCACTCTCCACTCTCCACTCGCAACTCGCAACTATACAAGGCTCCATTCCGTGCCAGACGCGTGGGCGCGACGCAGTCAAACATGTCAAATCCATACGAGATCGCATCGATAATATCTTGTGGATTACTCCCAAGTCCCATCGCATACCGAGGTTTGTCTTGTGGAAGGAGACTTTCGATCCAACTCATCACTTCCCCGGTACCTTGCATGTTGTATCCGATGGTCTCGCCACCGATAGCGACGCCGTCAAATCCCATGCCGCTGATCACTCTGGCAGACTCTTCACGCATCGACCGATGGAGTGCACCTTGCACGATCCCAAATAGCGCTTGGTAGTTTCCCTGGCTCGACGACTTCCCTGCTCGCTCCCATTCTTCTTTGCTTTGCCGGCTCCATCGATGGGTGCGATCGAGCGCTTGACGGGCATACGTTTCGTCAGCTCCGTCTGGAGTACATTCATCAAATGCCATGATGATATCTGCGCCGATGTCTCGTTGGATTTGGATGGATTTTTCAGGAGTAAAAAAATGTTTTGTCCCATCAAGATGTGAAGTGAACTCCACGCCTTCGTCAGTGATCTTCGCCGGAGCCATCGATTGAATTGTATTCTTGCTACTTGCTGCTTGCTGCTTACTACTCAGTTGCTTCCCAAGCGAAAAAACTTGGAATCCTCCACTGTCCGTGAGCACCGGCCGATCCCATTTCATCATTGTTTGCACTCCTCCGAGCTCATTGACGATCTTCTCCCCAGGTCGAAGATACAGATGATACGTGTTTGCAAGCATGATCGGAGCGCCAGTGGCTTTCACGTCATCCGCATCGAGCGCTTTGACACTTGCCTGCGTCCCGACCGGCATGAAGATCGGAGTCGGCACATCACCGTGCGGAGTATGCATGACCCCAGCGCGGGCTTTACCCTGAGCCTGCCGAAGGGCCTTATTTTTTGTAGCTACCAGTTCAAAAGAAAAAGCATTCATTCCTGTATTGTACAATCAAATTACTATGAAAAAGAAAATGCTCATTGGCGTGTCTATTTTTGCGCTTCTGTTCGTTGTTGGAGTTACAGTCTGGCGAGGTGCAGTCGTCGTCGATTGTTTCCCCTATTTGGGATCGATTCAAGAGCAACGGGACCGTGAAGACCAACGGTTTCAACGATTCAGTGCAGGAGAGAAAGTAAGAGCAAAGATATTTGGGACGCGTTGCGGTTCCTACTGAAGAGCTTCGACGGATACATTACTCTTCAATATTTCTGATACCTATTTTGTCTCTTCCCTGGTGTTGTGGTTCTCACAGTTAAACTTGGTATAATGTCCTTATGGAAATTGAAGCTCAGATCAAGCAACTACGTGAGGAAGTTTAACGTATGCAAGACGAAGATCGCCTGACAGAATTGCTGAAAACTCATCACCGTGACTGATAAACATCAATGCGACGATGTACACTTGCACGGATACTTGATTGACCCCCATGGGAAAGTAGCCGGTTATAAGAAGCACTCATACAAAAAAAAGTAAGATCTTTTATGACACTTTCTGATTTTGATTACACTCTTCCCCCAGAAAAGATCGCACAGAAGCCTGTGGATCCGCGTGACACTAGTAAACTCCTGATCGTCGACCGAAAGGATAAAAGCTTCACTGACAAACACTTTTATGATTTGGCAGACTTGCTCACTCCAGATGACGTGCTGGTTTTAAATAACACGAAGGTTTTTCCGGCTCGTCTTCTGGTGCACAAAACGGGTACGGCAGAGACGGGTCAGAGACCGGTCTCTACCAGAAAACCGATCGAACTCCTGTTAGAGAAAGAGGTTGCGGTGACTGCAGATACGATCTCATGGGATGCGTTGACCAAACCAGGATTGAAAGTCGGAGATACATTTGAGATACCGGGAAGCCATGTGACGGGAGTGTGTGAAGAAGTGCACGACTACACGCGCAAAGTGACGTTTCACATCAACCGAGAGCATTTCTTCTCGCAACTCGATCGCTGGGCGAAGACGCCAATCCCTCCGTATATTCGATGGAATACAGATGACGAGTCACACTTACGTGAGGTGTATCAGACGGTGTACGCAAAATACAATGGTGCGATCGCCGCCCCGACCGCCGGACTACATTTCACATCTGAGCTACTCGCCAAATTACGATCCAGAGGAATACAGATCGAAGAAGTGACGCTCCATGTCGGACTCGGGACATTCCTACCTGTGAAGACCGATGACATTACTGCGCATGCGATGCATAGTGAGTGGTTTGAGTTATCGCCAGAGACCGCTCACAATTTGAATGAAGCCAAAGCCGCAGGCAAACGCATTATCGCGGTTGGCACAACTGTCGTCCGTGTGCTCGAATCATGTTCTTTCCTCATAGCTACAAGCTATCAGCTCCAAGCTAGACGTGCTACCACGTCGATTTTTATTTACCCTCCGTACCAGTTCAAATTTGTCGATAGCATCATCACGAATTTTCACACACCCAAGTCGACGCTCTTGATGCTAGTCTCCGCATTCGTGACACAAGAAATTCCGTTCACGACTTTTGCAGACTGTTTGATCGGCAAGGCATATCAGCATGCGCTGGACTCAGACTATCGCTTCTATAGTTTTGGTGACTCCATGTGGATTCAGTAGGTGAGGAATTTTTCCATCGCCGTGATCTCGTTTTTGTGGATTTCGTGACCACCGGTATGAGAGACGCTCTGGACCGTAGCTCCAAGTGATTGCAGTTTTGCCACTGCATGCAACGATTCATCTTTGGAAATGATTTGATCATTCTCGCCGTAGCTAATCAAAAACGCTTTGCCATCTAGCGAGAGTGCCTGAGGCTCAAACGGCAGCTTGCCATGTAAGATGACAGCTTGTTTCACAAAATCAGGATGCAGCAGTGCCAGGGCCAAGATCATATTCGCTCCATTTGAATATCCTACAAACGCATCTGCGGGATGATCGGCAAGAAACTTTTTGAGTTTCTCCACTTCCTCTTTGATGTTTTCGATATCAAAACTTCCGTCCCCATTGCGCAAGAAAAATCGAGTCATCCCTTGTTGTGTGACATTACCCCGGATTCCCAAAAAGTTGTATTCCTTGGCCAAATTTTTGACGATTGGCAACAAATCATTCTCATCCCCACCAGTACCATGCAGCAGCCCAAGAATCTTAGTTGCGCCGTTATCAATAAAATCGCTGTGAAATTCACTTGACATACGTATGTGTCATTCCGGTTTATCCGGAATCCTTTCGAACTACAAGAAAGATCTTGGACAATCCAGGATGACGTTCTGTTTCTATTGAATCTTCATCAATCCACTTTCTATTTCTTTTCTCTGCTCTTCCAAAAATGGAGGCAATGACAGATGTGTCCCAAGTTCTGATTCCTTTTCATCAGCCGTGAATCCAGGCCCCATTGTCGCCAGCTCAAACAATATCCCACCAGGGATGCGAAAGTAGATCGATTTAAAATAATACCGATCGATGACATCAGTCGGATACAGCCCAAGCTCGATGAGCGCATTGCGAAGTTTCGCTCCTTGCTCCACCGAGTCTACTGCAAACGCAATATGATGGACGGTGCCAGCTGCTCCGAGCCCCTCTTCTTGAGACTCTGTCTCCACTTCAAGATACGACGCCCGTGCTTCTCCCGGAAGTGCATAGAGAGTGAGTGCTCCTTCCTCTTCTATCCGCTCATACCCAAACACATGATCCAAGATTGGGACGACATACGCGAGCCTTTTGACGCAGAGCCTCGCGCTGTAGAACGCACGGATGGCGTACGGTTCGGGGACAGTCTCTGTCCAGATCTCTCCAGCCATGAGTGAGAGTTCCTCGCCGCAGCCAACGAGTTCCAAACGTTGATTGTCGTTATCGAAAAAGACCAATCGTCGTTTGTCAAATCGGGTCACAATCGATTCATGTTTGATCGATTTCGATTCCAATCGATCCACCCACCATTCAAGAGACGCGTCAGAGACTGCGAGTGAAATGAGGGTGACTTGCCCTACACCGCGTTTGCCTGGAGTCGTTGGAGAAAATGTAAAAAACGTCAAATCCATGCCTGGCTCACCCGTCGTATCACCAAAGAACAAATGATAGGTACTCGTGTCATCTTGATTGACCGTTTTCTTGACGAGACGCAAACCCAAGACGTTGGTATAAAAATCAACTATTTTTTGAGGATCACTGGCGATAGCAGTGATGTGATGGATGCCGTGGACGGTACTCATAGATTGCTATGAGTATACAACGATTATGCTGAGAGATACCCCAATGCGATGGTGAGATCGTCTGCGAGCGGCGCATCAAAATGCTTCATTTCTTTGGAGACAGGATGGACAAACTCGATTGATTTTGCGTGTAAGAATTGTCGCGGACACCACTCTTTATCCAAGACGATGCGTTTGCGACCAGAATAGGTACCGTCGCCGACGATTGGGTGCTTGAGCGCTGCCATATGGACTCTGATTTGATGAGTACGTCCTGTCTTTGGCATGAGCATGATATGGGTGAAGCCTTGATAGCTTTTGCCTTTTTTCTCACTGATCCCTCTGGGATTCCCAGGAAAATGTTCGAGCACTTGGTAGTGCGTCTCCGAGAGTCTTCCATCTGCTGAGACTTCAAATTTTTTATAGTCATGATCACTGCGATTCATTGGGAGCCGGATGATCCCCGTATCCGGTTGCAACTTCCCATGCACCAGTGCCTCGTACGTCTTCGTGACTTCTCGCTCACGAAACTGCCGTAGGAGTTCGACGAGCACTTCCGGAGTCTTTGCGAGGATCAACACTCCTGATGTCTCTTTATCCAGTCGATGCACTATTCCCCCACGCTCATCAAAAATTTCTTGCGGAGTTCCGTACGGATTTTCATCACTTATGGTTTTTTCTGATCCTACTGATCTTCCTGATCGACTGATCCTGCTTTCTTCCATCCAGTCTTGCACGGTCTTGTCATCGTACGAAGGTGAGCGATTGACCACCCACCCTGCTGGTTTGTTGATCACGAGCAGTGAGTCGTCTTCGAAAATGATTGATTGTTCCAGTTCTTTGAAATCCATAGGTATCTCATTCGTACGTCATCCTGGCTTGTCCAGGATCTCTTCGCATCTGGAAAGATTCCGGACGGGCCGGAATGACGACGCAGTCGTATTATACAGTGTTTGGCCGAGGAAATTTTTGCATCCGGAAAAAGATCCACACGAGCGCGAGGATGATCGCCCAGTCGGCGACATTGTTACGGATGTCGGTGAGAGGGATGGACAAGAAATCACGCACGCCACCGTACACCACGCGATCGATGATATTGGAAAGACTGCCACCGAAAAACGCGCCTATTGCGAATGGGGAGATCAGATAAAAGAGCTTGCCAAATTTCACTGCGATGAGCAGGAGCACTCCGATCAGTGCCAGCGTCAGGAGTGGCGTCGGCAAGAGACCAAAGGAAACTCCGGTATTCAGTTGGATGTTGCTCGCGAAATACTTGGTGACTTGGTCGATTGCGATTACCGCAATTAAAAAAGTTCCAAAGAGAAGTCTCTTGTTCATACTGATCAACTGATCACCTGATTCACTTACCTGCCCGCAAGTGCTGAAGCGAAAGCTTCTGCAGGCGGGTCTATTGTATGGTCGTCGTCGCCGTTGGCTCGACCATCAGGCGCTCGTACGGGATCTCGACACCATCATCAGTCACACCATAGGTGCCAGCTTCGATACGATCGAGGGCAGCTTTTGTGCGTTCGAGGAGGATCGTCGTTTCGTTTTCGAGCGATTCATAGGCCACGAGCTCGTTGCTTTCAGTGGCTTCTGTGCCGATGTCTGCGTTGTCTGTCGTGCGCGTGACGTCGCTGCTTGGGTCACCATTCTTCAGTGAAGTGAGCACGCCTTGGAGTTTTTCATACTGCGCGCTGAGTGTCGCTTTAAATTGTTGTAGTTGGGTGTCGGTGAGTGCCATAGTGAGCTCCTTTAGTTTGGTCTACCTACTGTACTTACTTTTTCTTGAGTCGTCCAGAGCGAATATAGAGGAGGACAAATCCCCCAACCATCGTCAAAAGCGACCAGACTGTATAAAACATCGGAAGTGAAACTATTGCGTACGGGATTTGATAAAGATTGGAAAGAATGCCGAGGAATCCGATGACGATGAGAAAGGCACAAGTCACAAATCCAGTCTGTGCGCTACTTCGTCGGTAGCGATACCAAAAGTACGCGCGATAGGATCGCTCAAAGTACACGAGCAGTCTGCTGATCCCATAGGTCGCCGCTGCTCCGAGGATCAACGTGATCAGATATGCGATGGGAAGCTCTGTCTTACCGATCAGTGTACTGAGGACCAGTGTGACTGCCTGCCAAGCCATATACCCAGCCAAAAAGATTGGCACCGCGACGATGACATTGTCGAGCAATCCATATTTGTCTCTCCAGTTCTCACGCAGCAGGAGGTAAAACGAGACGCAAAAGAGCACGACTCCGACCTGCCAGGACGCACTAGCGCTCATGGGGCTCAAGAGTGCGAGTGGTGAGATTGTATGGCGCAGCAGCATATCTACTCCGCTCGGGAGGCGACTCAGATACCAGGCGACGATGGATGCGATGATGACACGATCGAGTGCGAGTGGGACGTCGTCGACATGCTCGCGCTCCAACGATCGCCAAAGCGTAAAAAACGTGAGGTAGATGCTGAGGATGACGAGGAGTGCTTTGAGGATCGTAATAGCGAACATAGGTTTTTCTTATTGTACTTCCTGCCTCCTCTTGATTCCACTATCCCATGGGTCATACAATACACTTTCCTATGCTTTCTATATCGCACGCACTCACGGGAGCTTTCATCGCTACAAAGGTGCACAATCCGATTCTTGCCATTCCCCTCGTGCTTGCCTCACATTATCTGGAAGATTGGATCTTGCACTGGGATGTAGGCACAGGCCTCTCGAGTGGCACTCGCAGCAAATCGACAGCCATCTTCCTTGAGGTCTTTGATCTCCTCATCAGTTTTGCCTTGGTCTTTGCTTGGTTTCAAGCGGGCAAACCGACACTCGCGTTTGATGCCTGGCTTGGCAGTTTCTTTGGCCTACTCCCCGATTTTGTCGAAGCACCACGTAATTTCCTCAAGTACAATCCTCCGATTCTCAAGATATTCAACGATTTTCACCATGGATTCCACCATAGCACTCCAAATATGTTGCTTGGGCTCCTTCCCCAGTTTGTCGTCGTCGGCCTCATTTTCTTTTTACGGTAGCGCTTCTAGCCTATAGTATTTTCCGGCGAAAAGTGTATAGTATCTGTATGTCAAACGAATTGATGTCGGATGATGAAACTCGTGTTACATCTGGGAGAATCCATGCCGAGTTCCTCAAATTGGATACTGAGGCGAAAGCAGAGCTCGCGTTGGCAGTGCTCATGGATACGTGCAGAAGCATTGGAAAAGCACTCTTCGAAAAAATTGCCCTCTCTCCTGAGCTCTTCGAGCCAGACGAAAAAGACCTTCAAGAATAGACCTATAGTAATTCCTTTCTGTTTGGTGTATACTACTCCCTTGTCCTGTTTATGGCATTTTTCGAGCATTCTCGCTTGTCAAAGTCCATGATCCAGACAAGATCTTTTACATACACAAAGAGATGTTTGGTAGCCGGATAACCGGAGCGCCTAGGGGGATATTGTTTAGCAAAGTCAGTCTAGGAGCTCTGTATTATTCGACTATCTGTCGATTCGATGGATGGGTACAGAGCAGAATTGGATTTCTCTCATGGCCGCGATATTGGTGTTTTTTCAACTGATGATGCGAGGCATTTTTGGCGGTCCGAAAGCGCCAAAGCAACCTCTGCACTATGAGGTTGTGCATCCACCGTCAAAGCGTGGGCCAACTATGGCCGACGCCCAGTCGCCGGAGGAATACGCCAAAAGCCATGGCATCGACCTCCGGAAGTAACATTCTTTGTGTGCTCCGGCATTTTCCAAAAAAATGCCGGGCAATCTTAAGTTCGTACCTCATATGATTTTAAGATTGCCCCCGATTTGGACATCAGAATGACCTGACAATGACGTGAGGTATATTCCCTGTCCGACAAGCTCTTTTACATACACTACAACATATCCTGATGATTTCTCTGGCTTTGAGAAGATCCGATGCGGTCTTTTGAAAGTCAGAGAAATTATTGGCCGCCAATTTCGTGCAGCTAAAAGGAGAAAAAGAATGAAGAAGATATCCGCATTGACGACCATGGCGATTCTGTATTGCGCCGGAAACGGTATTCTGTTCTTCTACATGTTACTGGTAGAAGAAATAAAGTCTGCGCCGAAGTCTTTCTGGTTGGCGCTGCTCGGAATACTGAGTGTTGAAATTGCCAACCTGGTTTATTGGCAAGTTGCCAACTTTGACGACTGGCGCGAAGGCGGCAGTCCGACCGTGGCGTTGAAGAAAATTACAGTTCAACTTTCTATGAACTTGGTAATGTCCGTTTTGACGGTGCTAGCAATGGCGTTCGTCCAAACGACGACGCCAACCCCATCGTTTGGGCTCTATCTTGTCTCTCAGTTTTTCATTTCCTTCTTTGCGCTTTTCATCTGGGGCACCCGCCCCGGGATGTTCCCCGAACCACAGGCTCGGGAACAAGCACAAGCGCAATAGTTGTAGTGTATGCCCGGCCTCAAGCTTTCGAGCATGAGGTCGGGGACGCACTTGAGTCCACCGATGAGGTAGGTTGAAGTGTGTCCCCATCTGACAAAAGAATTGCACGACAGATACGTTGTGTGGATTCCCTGTCGGATACGCTCTTTTACATACTCTAGATAGGCTTTTTCTTGATCATGGTTGATCCGGACGCACAGAAGATTTGTAGTAGTCTTTTCTGCGTCCGAATGAACCATTTTTCAATATGAAAGGCAATATCGTGAAGGAAAAACGCAAGAATACTGATGAGAAGAACGCACTGGCATGGGTTAGTCAGCTCTGGCTGACGATTTTGCAGCTCGTGATCATCGTGATCGCAATTCTGTGCTACGCATTCACCCAGGATGCAAAAGCCGTCGTCTCAACAGAAAATGCGATCGTATTTTTCTCGTTTGTTTTATTGTTCTTGATCAATTTTTGGTCATTGATCTGTACGATTGAGCAATCGAGCCCGGAGGAAGAGAACAAAGTTGCTCGTCAAGATGACGAAGTGCCGAAGACATTCGCGGAATTGATGAAGGGACAAAATCAGCAAGATCCGTTACACGTTGATCCGCTCCGACCTGGAGATTCCCGGTATGACAGCTTTGATCCGAATCTGTTCAAGGACCTGCAAGATATGTTCGAGAAACGCGACGAGCAGGAACGTAAGCGCCCGCGCGGGCTGATTTCATTCAACGTTGATCTTGAAGGTAACGTTGAGGAGGAGGATGAAAAATGAAAAGTTGGCGGCTCCCTCTACTGTACGGTAGTCTGCTCGCACTGGTTTTTATCGTCGCAAACGAAGCGATGCGAGCAAATCTGATCACTCAAGTTGGGCTCATCGTGGTCGACGTGACCGCGGTAAGCGTCGTTGGACTCATTTATGCCTTTACCGGCAAGGAGGAGACAAATTAAATTCGCACTCAGTGTTTCTTAACGAATAGATTGATGAAAAAGGTATTATCTAGCGTGTGTACCCGATCACTCAAAAGTGGTCGGGACATACCTGAGTCCGCCGAGGAGGTGGATTGAGGTATGCTCACCCAAAAAGAGCATCTGTCTGATAAAATAGTCTTTATAAATTGCCTGGATGGCGGAACTGGCAGACGCGCACGACTCAAAATCGTGTGACCGCAAGGTCATGAGAGTTCGATTCTCTCTCTAGGCACTCTATGGGAAATAACATACTTGAACACATGATGCGTCGAGCAGAACTTGCCTCGACTACTCCTTTGCAAGAGTGGCTTTCCTCGCTCACTCCATTTCAGAGATCACTCATGGAGCAAGCCAGGACCCGCGGTGAGACTTCAGGCGCCGGATTTGATTTGCTCAAGATCGAACAAGATCTCCGCTTCAAGACCATTCAGGAAAAAGATCGCCGTCGACGAGACGCCAATTGAAACTCATTCTCGTTGTGTTGTACACTGATCTATAAATGAACTCTACACTTCAAAAAGTCCAAGAGCTTTGGTCCTCACATCAATACGTCAATGCTATTCGGGAAGTGGTGATTTTCATGTTCGCGATCGATAGTGTCGGATCGATCTTTTTACGTGGTGGGATTTGGTTTGGGATCGCGATCGTCATCATGGCGAGCACTGATCAATTTCAAAAATACCAAGATACCGGAAGTACGATCCGGACAAACTTAGGATTCTTTTTATTGTTCCTCTGTGTGGGTGGAGCTTTGATGTATTTGCTCTTCGGCTTCTCGCCGCTCTCTTCCACGAATAGTGTTTAGTTGTTAGTGCTTTGGGTTTAGAATAATGTCATGAACTCGTTTCGGGATCTACAAGTCTGGCAACTCGCAGTAGAATTCACGACTTCAATTTACGTCCTCACCAGGAAATTCCCAAAAGTTGAACAATATGCGCTGATAGATCAAATTCATCGTGCCAGCGTATCAATACCATCAAACATTGCTGAAGGTGCACAACGACAGAGTCGGAAGGAATTCATAAATTTTCTTTATATTTCATACGGATCATGTGCAGAAGTAGAGACTCAGCTTACGATCGCGAAAAAGCTAGGGTACGTAAATGACTCTGAATGTCTCGATGCCATCAGTAGACTTACTGAAATTGAGAAAATGCTCAATGGATTAATCAGAAAACTGAAATCTTTGCTCTAACCACAAAGTACTGCTTTCCAAGCACTAAACACTCGTCACTAACCACGGTCCCAGTTACATTTGAGGAGCAATACCCATCTTCCGCTCGACGCCAAAGAATCTGACGCGATCGCCACGGAAGAACAGATCAATTTGACGGAGCGCACCATTTCGATGCTTGGCGATCCCAAGTTTGACGTTTTCTCGCTCATCATCATCTTCACGGTAGAGGAACATGACGACGTCAGCATCTTGCTCGATAGATCCCGATTCGCGAAGGTCCGAGAGCTGCGGTTGCTTGGTCCCACGATTCTCCACCGCACGAGAGAGCTGCGCGAGTGAGAGCACCGGGACTTTAAGTTCACGCGCAATATTCTTGAGCCCTTGTGAGATTTCACCGATTTCCAACACGCGATTCTCTTTATACAGTCCCGATCCATGCATCAGCTGCAAGTAGTCGACGACGATGAGATCGATCCCCTGCTCCGCCATGAGTCTTCGCGCTTTGGTACGCAGTTCGAGTACCGTAATACCTGGCGTATCATCGATAAAGATCTTGGCATCGGCGAGGATTCCCATCGCATCGGAGAGCTTGGCATAGTCATCTTCAGACAGTTTGCCGGTCTTGAGTCTCCAGGCATCGATATCCGCTTGGGAGACGAGCAGACGATCAACCAGTTCTTCCTTACTCATTTCCAGAGAGAAGTATGCGACTTTTCGCTTATGCAGGACTGCCGTTTGCATGGCGATGTTGAGCGAAAATGCAGTTTTTCCGACACCTGGACGAGCGGCGAGGATGATGAGGTTACTCTTCTGCATTCCAGAGAGCGTCTCATCAAGGTCTAGGAATCCGGTCGGCACACCGCGCATCCCACCCGCGTTCTTTTGAAGCTCATCGAGACGATCAAAACTTTCCGCCAGCACATCTTTGAGCGGCACAAATCCTTTTTCGACATGCGTTTGCGAGAGCGAGAAGATATTTCGTTCCGCCTCATCCAGCAATTCTTCAGTTTGTCTGGACTCATCAAAAGCCAGCTCATTGAGCGTCGCAGCGAGACTGATCATTCGACGCTTGGTATAAGTATCTTTGACGATCTTGGCGTATTCGCGCGCATGTGACGATGTTGGCACCCCTTCTGAGAGCGTCGCGAGGAACGCCGTCCCGCCGATATCTTTGAGAAGTTTTTTCTTTTTGAGTTGATCTGACACTGTGACGATATCGATCGGTGAGCGAGCAGAATACAGCTCGATCATCGCTGCAAAGATATGTTCATGAATTTCTTTATAAAAGAACTCAGGCTTGATGATTTCCGCCACTTGGATGATGGCATCCGGATCTAAGAGAAGTGCTCCGAGGATGCTTTCCTCCGCTTGGACATTTTGCGGTGGCAGTTTTAAATTGGACATAAAAAACGAAGCAGTACTGCTAACTGAGTACTACTAAGGTTGTTTGCTCTGGCATGGTCCCCGCAGTCACCGACAATGACTTCACTGGTTCGACACTGACCCCAAATGCTTTTTGGAAATCAGCGAGCGTCTCTAGCATTCCAAATTTTTCTTGATCGTGTGCATCGGTTTTGTAGTGCATCGGGATGACGTACGAAGGTTCGACTTCCTGGATGATGTTGACGGCGACTTTACTATTGATCGTATAGTGTCCGCCGACTGGAGTGAGCAAGACGTCGACACTCCCGAGTTTTTCGATGAAGCTATCTGTCAATTCATGTCCAAGATCGCCGAGATGGACGATCGTGACACCATCGATGATGATCGCATACACGATATTTGGCCCGCGTTCTTTGCCATTGGCATCATCATGAAATGTCGGATAACCAAAGATAGAGATGCCTGACACTTCATATTCACCAGCTGAGTTGATCAAGAAAGGTTTTTCTCGCGTCCCTGCTCCCTTGATGCTATCGAGATTGTTATGATCTGGATGCCCATGCGAGATAGTGATGATATCCGCGGTCGTGCTCGGGAGCGCAAATCCGACGTATTTTTCATACGGGTCAGTGACGACTGTCCCTGCTTTGCCTTTGAGTTTAAAACATGAGTGACCGAGATAGGTAATGTCCATACGCGCTCCTTCTGTAACGTACTCTACCATACCAAAGTCTCCCCAGTTTTACCAGAGTTGGCGACTAGAGTTTTCCCTTTGCCCTTTGCCGAGTTCTTTGGTAGGATCAGATACTCGCAAGAGTGTTTTGACTATGAAAAAAGAAGTCCTTATCGCCATCTCCTTTGGCCTCATCGTGGGCCTCATTATTACTGTGGGGATGTATCGTGCGCGCACAGCGCTCGAGGTGACTCCTCCTGAGGACAGTCTCTCTGTGACCGACACATCTGCATCTCCTGAGCCATCAAGCACTCCGCAGACAGACACTGGCCTCATCATCCGGGAGCCTGCCGATGAAGCACTCTCCACGACGTCCACCCTCCAAGTCACTGGTGCGACTTTTGCCAATCGTGCCATCGTCATCCTGGTCAACGAGCGAGAGATCGTAGGGATGAGTGATGAGCAAGGCAATTTTTCCTTTCCAGTGACGCTCGCAGCCGGTGGCAACATTTTGAAAATTCGCGTCCTCAATCCAGGATCCGCCGCCACTGAAGTGACGCGAACGGTGGTGTATGAGTTGCCATTGGGAGCAGTCGCGACCGATAGTGGAGCACCAGCGACACCTACGGCCAAGCCGAAAAAATAATATATGAAATACCTGTACGCCACATTACTGACCTGCTCACTGCTGCTTACATCGCAGGTGGGAGTTGCCTTTGCCCAAAGCGATGCGACGCCATCAGCCGAAGATGTGACGCAGACGCTCAAAGATCGCGTGCAAAAAGTGTTGCGAACCGAAGAAGGCAAAGTCGAAGGATCGACCACGACGGCAAAGACTACCTTTGGATTGGTTGGCACACTTCAAAAAGTAGTCGGCTCGACGTTGCAGATCGTGACTGTCCAAGGGCCGACTCGGATCGCGGAGCTTGATAAAGGGGCGACGATATTGCGTGCTGGCAAACCGATTCAGATCGCTGATGTGGAGCTCAATAGTCCGATCGTCGCAACTGGCGTCTTTGATCAAGATTTGACGTATCATGTCAAACGAATGACGACACAGTCTGAGATCCTGACGCAATCTCTCAGGACGACGCTCTATGGGACATTACAAACTGTGACCACCAAAGCTTTTACGCTCAATGTGAT
Organism: uncultured Pseudomonadales bacterium; assembly: GCA_964509365.1. Classification (GTDB taxonomy): domain Bacteria; phylum Patescibacteriota; class Microgenomatia; order UBA1400; family UBA12028; genus JBDTWD01. The sequence continues at coordinate 79,250 of CAZDWN010000001.1, forward strand.
CGCCGGGACAAATACGAGTCAATGGACTCTGCCCTACACTTCAAAGACGACGTATTATGATTTGCTTGATACGAAGATTGATAAGAAATTTGTGAAAGCAAACATGCAAGTACTTGCGGTGATTCCTGGCGAGTTGACTGCGACGAGTTCCGCAGTGCGCATCTACGTGATGACTCCAGTGTCCACCGTGAGCGCCACACCTATCCAATGACGTCATTCCGGCCTGTCTACCGATAGGCAGGCTTGTCCGGAATCCTTATTAGCCCCGGAAAGATCCTGGATAATCCAGGATGACTTCGTTATTTTCCGCCCATGAGGCCGCCCAATCCCCCGCTCATACTTTGAAGTTTCTTCGCTGCGAGTTCTTGTGACTTCTTGATTGCATCATTGAGCACATCAACTGCTTGCTGCGAAGCGATACCCTGGACCGTGAATGCACGGATCTTTTGATCACCACTGATGACGACTCTGATATCACTCTTACTGACTTCGATCTCTTCAGAAGCGAGCTGTTGCTGCATCTGCATTGCCTGTTGGCGCAATTGATTCATGTCGCCACCTTTGCCACCGAGCAGTCCTCCGAGGCCACCACTCATCGATTGAAGTTTTTTTGCTGCCATTTCCTGTGATTTCTTGATCGCTTCGTTGAGTGCATCGATTGCTTCTTGTGACGAGATCCCTTGGACGGTGAAAATCTTAATTTTTTGATCTCCACTGATCACCGTGCGGATATCACCTTTGGTCACTTCGATTTCTTCAGCTGCCAGCTGTTGCTGCATCTGCATCGCTTGCTTGCGAAGTTCATTGAGGTCACCGAGTTTTGAAAGTGGGTTTTGCATAGGGTATCTCCAGTTTTTTCTAATTCTTATCGTATATCCTATATCGAAAGACTTTGTATTTCAACAGAAAAACAAAGAAAATTTACTTTTCGAGCGCCAAGTGAAACGTGGCGTCGAGAAACGAACTAGCCGATTCTCGACTTCGACTCACTTAGTGAGTCTTTGCTCGAATAGTAACGAAACAAAATGCAATCAATAGAGTCGCACTTTAGAGGAAAGCTTCTTCCGCCGCCTTCACCAACTTCTCATCTTCGGTATTCCCTGTGACATTGCTATGCGGTGAGCCGATGATACGGACAGCTGCCTTCCCAAGTTTGACGTTGTACGTCAGTCTCGCTCCAAACGTCTCTTCGAGGATCCCTTCCATGATGATCATGTTGCGCGAGAGCTCCATCTGTTCCTTATGAAATTGATAGGTTGCTTCGAGTCCGATGTTTTTTCCATCGATCCCGACGAGTCGGATCGCGCGGAGGAGCCCTTCCATCGGGACCGATTTCTTACGGATTTTTGCAAGCACGATCGGCCACTGTTCCACAACTGTTTCATAGGAAACAGTGACTTCAGACGTTGGAATTTGGACTTTTGGTTCTTCCTTGTCTACCTGTGCTACCTGTCGTACTGGCTCGGTTGATTCCTTGACAGCCACTTTTTCGACTTTCACTTCCTTGATACTTTCTTCATTGGCAATTTGTGCCAATTTTTCTATCGCCACACTGGATTCCGCCCCGCCATGGCGGGGCTCATCGCCGCCTTTACCGGAATGACGGGAAGGCAAATTGGAATTTTGCAAGGAATATTCCATGCACGCTATCTCAAAAGGTAGCCACGGCATTGGCAAATTAGGTTCGATAGGGACGGCGATAGCGCGTAGCAGAGTGACTAGGAGCGCGAGCCGTTTGTCATTGGTACTCGCAAATTCCACGAGCTTCGTATGAGCGAGCGTGAGGACTTCCTTCTGAAACGCGACGCCATCGATCCCTTGACTCCCAAGTTGTGAAAAGATCGTGATCACGATACTGCTGTCTTTTTTCAAAAGAGCCGAGAGGATATCGGCAGAGAGTCGCTGACTGCTGCCTCCCAATGCGAGCGCGACAGCTGCATCATCGATCTTTTTTGTTCCGGTCGCCACTTGCTCAAAGAGTTTGACCCCGTCGCGGAAACTTCCGTCAGCCGCGGTAGCGATGAGTGTGAGGGATGGGTCACTGATCTCGATACGTTCCTCCTTGGCGATCGCTTCGAGTCTGCGTTTAAGTTCATCGGGTGTCGCCTTGCGATATTGGATGAGGGTACAGCGAGAGACGACCGTCGCTGGCATTTTCTGTGCATCAGTTGTGGCGAGGATAAAGACGACGTGTGAGGGCGGTTCTTCGAGGACTTTCAGCAGTGCGTTAAACGCCTCGGTCGTCAGCATGTGTACTTCATCGATGATAAACACGGAGATGATCCCATCAGGTGGCGAGAGACCGATTCGCTCTCGAAGTTCCCGGATATCGTCGATGCCTCGATTGCTAGCCGCGTCCATCTCGGTGACAGACATACTTGAGCCAGTGGTGATGGCGATGCATGAGGCACACACGTTACAAGGTTCGGAAAGTGAGTTGTTAGTTTTTAGTGATTGGTGAGAAGTTGTTTTTTTGGAATTTTGCGACAGTATCGATTCCATGGTCTTTCTGTTCTGTTCGCAGTTTAAGACCTTAGCGAGTATCCGCGCCGCACTCGTCTTCCCTGTCCCTTTTGGACCAGCGAGTAAATAGGCATGCGAAAATTCCCCTGAAGTGAGGATTCTTGTAAAGGCTTCGCGGACTGGAGTGATATCCAGATCCGCAACCGTTTGCGATCGATACGTGCGATACCAAGACATAGATTGAAAGGATAGTAGATCAGTATGACAAGTGAGACAAGTAGGACAAGAAGGAATACACTGGTCGCCTGATCACCTTGTCAACTTGTCTACTTATTCATGGTGTTTTCCCATCAGATGATCCAGGGAATGTTCGATATAAAAACAAATATGGTCATCGACCATCTTACCTCGTTTCATCGCTTGTCTGACGATCTCAGGAAAGCAGATGACAATATCGCCAAGATTTTTGGTTGGGATTGGTGGGAGGACAAATGCCCCGGCCTCATTCATCTGTGGCTTAGGATCGAGGGTCGACTCAAAGTCGATCGCACTTCCCTTGTCATACTGGGGGAATGAGAGGACATCAGTCACGCCTTCATGACCGAGGAGTTTCTCATTGAGATCTTTGATTTTTCGATCACCGACGATGGAGATACTGACGAGCGCATCAAAGACTTGGCGTTTGGTGAGGTAGTCTTTGACAAAGGCCCGGATTTTCTTCCGGTTGACTGGATAGCGGGAGCCGACGGTGAGGAGGATCGAGATCATAACTTGGCTCATTTTACACCAAAAGGGCGGGATAAATCCCGCCCCTACAATTCAATGTTCTGATCACCTGGTCTACTGACCATCTGATCTACTTTTTCTAGCCCATTCTCGCCTTCATTTTGCGCTCACGGATGAGTCGCTTCTTGAGTTCTTTCTTGGCTTCCTTACGGAGCAAAGCAGGCTTAAAGTAAAATTCTTTCTTTTGGACGAGGGTCAAAATATCGTCAATAAGCACGCGCTTTTTAAAGCGGCGGATCACTGAGTCGGTATTTTCGTCTTTTTTTGCTTTTACGATTGTTGGCATAATGTAATGGCACCCCCCTCCGGACGACCCCGAAGGATCGAAAAGCTATTATAGCAGGCTTTTCCTGCCTTGTGGAGCCTGGAATGTGATAGGATCAGAAAAACTATGAGCGAAGATCCGAGCAGTATTTACCGCCCGCACGACTACATCCGTCAGCAGCAACTTGTTCTCCTCGAGGCCATATATAAGATGCAAACCGAGCAACTCGGCCCGCCTTCAAATCGACGACTTCTCAAGAACATCTATTGTCTGACTATTATTTCGATGCTCAACGATAATGTTTTTGTGATGGCGAAAACTTGCAAGGAAGAGCTTGCGCTTGCCTTGGGGCAAGTCAATGAGAATCTCTTTGACCGTGCATTTATCGAAGTACGAGCCTACGCCATCATGGGTGAATGGCGTGGCCAACCGCTTCCCCGCTTTCCCAGAGAATAAGTATGAATATGCTATTATTGGTCCCAAAAGGAGTCGACTATGCAACAAGAACGCATAACGCACTTGGAGATGCCACATGGCATTCGGGCGAAACAACTGTTACTCAAACTGAAAGAATACGAGATGCGATGGAGATACGTGACCGATGGGCAGTCACTCCCCTACGTTGCTCCGGAAGTTTTTGGGACCTTCTCTTATTATGAGTACTCCTATGCGATTTTGAATCCACTTGTCAATAATGGTTCACTAGACGTTTTAGAGCTTCGCGACAGACTTTTCGGCGACGAACCAGCCGCAGATGAAGAAAAAGCAAAGTTCTGGTCGTATGTGCAGATCATCCACAACTATATTCTGCTTGGAAATTCTGGAGAAGAGTTTGGCAGTATCCCGTTGCCGGAAGTGCACAAGTAAGTGGCGATTTATTCGTTCTTTTCTTTTTCCATGGTTTTGGCGTCCCAGCCTCCCATGAGATGCAAGTGAATATGCGGGACGATCTGCATCTGATCCCCGACGTTCATGATCAATTTGTAATTTTCACCAATTCCGAGTTTCTTCGCTACTTTTCGAGCGGTGAGGAGTAGTCGCGAGTGGAAGTGCTCATCGGCGAGCGATACTTCTTCCAAAGTCTTATATTCGTGCTTGGGGACGACGAGGACATGCACGGGAGCATGAGGATGGATGTCCCGAAAGACGATAAACTCATCGTCTTCATACTCAATGGTTGATGGTAATTCGCGGTTGATGATTTTGGTAAAAATGCTTGGCATAGACGATCAGTTGATCAGCTGAGCAGTCGACCAGTTCGATCAAAATACTGATCCCCTGATCTCCTAGTCAACTGGTCTACTACTCCTTTCTCGAATACTACTTGAGATTAGTAAAGATTTTAATTACCTGTTCGATTGTGAGTGGAGATGGTTTTTTATTACTATCCTTGCTACTGCCATTGAGCAGCATTGTTTTCCCAGGATGGAAATACCAATGGCCGACGAGATCCGTATTCGTGATGGTCTTGTAGATAGGCGTCAGGTCGATTCCCTTCCCTGGGACCGCTTTGATGCGGATATCTCCGCGCTTGGGATCTTTTTTCACCGCGACGACATACCCAGATTTTTGAGCCAGTTTGAGGACTTCATCGACTGACGTTTCGATCGCGATCCCCTTGCCCCATTTCGTCTCAAACTCGATCCCTTTGGTCAGTTCCTCCTTTGCTTGGATCTGAGCCCCCAAAGACGCATAGGCAGCGTCCAGGCAGGAAAATCCAAACTGCATCAGGGCTTCATCATCTTGCACTCCAAATCGTTGAAGTCCGTCGATGAGATTTTGGATCAAAAAACAATTTTTGAGATCATGTGCATTTGGCCAATCGCACTCCTCAAAGTGATCGATCGCATTGACATAGTCGACCAGGAACAGCAGTGCTTTATCATCTTGTAATTCAGGATGGAGATGCGACACGTAGTCATAGACGAGACTGGTCGCACAGACTCGCTGCATCCCCCGCTCTTCTTGGTGGTGATCAAAATCTCCGAGACCCGTATCCGTGTGGACGACATCTTCAGGGACAAATCCCATATCGGCTGCAGTACGCAGATCGATCGTGTCTCCGGCATTGACGAAGTAGTGGCGAGCGGTCGCAAATTCATTCGCGTGGAAGCGAGTAAAACACCACACTGAGGAGATGGCGTCCAGATCAGGAGAGCGATGCGTGACCAAAAGTTTCATGAAGCTATCTTAGCATAATAATGCTGTCATTTTTCTGATGCAATGCTGAACTCATTGGGGGAAGAATGTGGAGGGATAAAATCCACATAACCACCTACAATACTCGAGGAGAATTGTGGTGGTTTTTGTGGTGTTTCCTCACCGGGAATTGATTAAGAGTGAGTATAGAAAATATTTCTGTAAAATCCAGTAGGAGTTTTAGTTGATTAACAATTTTGATGCGATACAATTCTTCCGTTATGGCAGAAGTTCATCTAAAATTAGATTGCATTGCACTCGCTGATCAAATCGAAACTGCATTAATAGACGATGAATTCACAATCGAGGAGCAGCGCGAGGTGTTGATCGATGATCTTTGGAACTCGATTGATCAACGAAACGGTTCACGAATCAACAAGCTCTACAAAAGTGATGGAACGTCAATAGATAGACCCGTATATGTGCGGCTACGCCCGAGAAATCGCTCGTAGTACTTCTTCCACACTCATCAGCTTGGATTCTTTTTCCGTTCGCTTTTTGACTTCGATTTGATCGCCGGTTTTTGCGGAGACGACGAGTCGATACGGGATGCCGAGAAGATCCGCATCGGCAAATTTTTCACCCGGTCGTGCGGCGCGATCGTCCCACAGGACTTCGACGCCTGCTTTGATGAGAGCGTCATAGATTTCCTGTCCACGGTCGGCGGCATTGATGTCGATCAATTCGACTTTGTATGGTGCGACTGATTCCGGCCAGACGAGACCACTTTCATCAGCAAATTTTTCTACGAGTACCCCCATGAGTCGTGAAGGTCCGATGCCATAGCTGCCCGTATAAATATCCTGCTTGGATCCGTCTTCAGCGGTGTATTGGTATCCATACGCCTTGGAAAACTTCGTATTGAGTGGGAAGATATTCCCGACTTCGCAAGCCCGCACTTCTTCAAGCTTGGAGAAATCGACCCCGAGTTTGGCTTCATCTTCTTTGGTGGTGACTTCTTTGTTGTACGCAATGTTGTTTTTGCGATCGAGGAAGATGGTATCTTCACCAGCATCACAGAGCGTTTGAAACTCATGTGAGTAGTTTGTCGTGAAGTCGCCGCCAGAGGCTAAGGTGATATATGTGCTCTCCCCTATTCCGAGACGCTGGAAGACTCGCATGTACACTGGCTTGGCTTTCTCATAAAAGCTCAAAAGATCAGCTTCGCTGGTATGAAAGCTATACAGATCCTTCATACGGAACTCTCGGCAGCGGAGTAGTCCAGATTTTGCGCGAGGTTCATTGCGAAACTTTGACTGGATCTGATACACCGACACCGGGAAGTCTTTATATGAGCGAGCATATTGCGCGACGAGTGGAGTTACCATGTCTTCGTGCGTACAGCTCAAGATATATTCAGTGTCATTTTTGGCTCGGGCCGCCTCATTTGCTGGTGAGGTTTTCATGAGCACGTCGACGGTATCGATGCGACCAGTCGTCTCCCAATTTGATTTTGGTGAGAGTGACGTCATGACGATTTCAATGCCGATCGTATCCATTTCTTCACGGATGATATTCTCAATTTTCTTGAGGACACGGAGGCCAAGTGGGAGAAATGTATATGCCCCGGCGACTTCCTGGTGGATGTACCCTGCTTGGGTCAGCAATCTCGCATTTTTTGATTGCAGATCACTGCTGACATTTTTTGTGGTTTGAAAAATATTTTGTGAATATTTCATAGAAAATCCTTTTGCTCTGATTCAATAATATTACTTTTTTCCAAATGCGCGCTAATCAATTCATATAAGGCACATAACAAGATCGGAGTCACAATACGAACTTGCTTCATATCAAATGGTTCCATCGTGAGCCCTCTACTTTGGCTAGCGAAGACTATCAACTCAGCAAGATTCTTAAACTCAGTATGATTACTGATCGCGGCTTCCAGTATTCCTTCACCGACAATTGTTTCAATTGTCCTTGGAAACATGGTCTTTGTCAGCAATTGTTCTTTGGTTGGTGACGTCTTCCAAATCAGAATTTCAAGTTCTTTCATACGAATGAATAAAAAAAACCCGTCTACACCCAGTCCGCCGATTGCGAATTCTAGGAATAAACGGGTGCTTGCAAACTTGTGCTGAGCTTGCCAAAACACGGTACCACCGTTAATTTTTACTTTGATACTGGTTGGTTTTGCGTTGAGTGAAAGTTAGGAGCTTTCCAAAACCAATAGAGATAGTATATCACCTACTCCATTTTTGAAGTTCATCCGCGAAGATTTTGCCGACGGAGACGACACGGAGTTTAGCAAATGCCTTTGATCCAATTTCGATGGTGTCAGTGACGATCAATTTATCCAGTTCACTTGCTTGTAGTTTTTCGCTCGCTCCATCAGCGAGGATCGCATGCGTGGCAAACATCACGATCTTTTTCGCACCGTGTTCGCGCAAGATCCTTGCTGCTTCGATCGCAGTACTTCCTCCGTTGATGATGTCATCGACGATCACCGCAGTCTTGCCTTTGACGTCTCCAGTGATCGCATGGGCTACTACTTCACCCGTATGGAGATCGCGCCGCTTGTCGATATTTGCGAGCGGCAAAGTGAGTTTTTGTGCGAAGTTACCTACACGTTTGAGTCCGCCAAAATCCGATGAAACGATTACAACATCGCCACTCATCGTTTTGATCTCGTCCATGAAGACTTCATCCGAAGAGAGGACCGAACTTGGCTTCGCAAAGAATCCTGCGCCGCTACTATTGTGTAGATTCATAAGGATGTAGCGATAGGTGGAGACGCTGTCCAAGAGTGTCGCAATGACTTTCATGGCGATCGGTTCACCAGGTCGAAATACTTTGTCCTGGAGTGAATATCCAAACCACGGGATGACCGCAAAGACTCTGCGTGCACCAGCGCGAAAGAGCGCATCCGTGATGAGCGCAAATTCGATGACGTTGGTATCGACTGGATCGGAGAAACTTTGGATGAGACCGATATCGTGCCCTTTCACATCTTCCTTGACCCATACGCGACGCTCGCCATTTGAGAACGATGAGAGTTCGATCGCACCAAGTTTGGTGTGCATTGCACTAGCGATTTTTTCAGCGAGCGGTTTGTTTGACGAGCCAGAGAGGAGGATCATGAAGTGAGTATATCGCAACTTTTCGCTACAAAAAACCCCGCGGTGTGTAGTCGCGGGGTTTTCATTTAAAAAAAACTAGCACAAATTAAACGAGAACTTCTGCTTTAATTTTCTCGTAAGCTTGACGATCTGCTTGCTTCTTGTCGTGCTTAGCAACAGCTTCTTGTCGTATCGCCTCGAGAGCTGGCATAATGAATGCGAACTGTGGCTGGTATTCAAAACCAGTGCCAAGCTCCATTGCGGACGTACGTCCATTCAGGGCTGGTTTGATAGGTTCAAAACTAATGTGTTGAGTCCCGCGGTATTCTGGCAACATAGGCTCCTCCTTTGAGGACTACTTGTAAAATGTGATTATGATCACATAGCCTATATTTTCAAGAATTGATTACAGCTTGACGCATTTGATATACTTATAAAAATACCTAAGTGAGTTAAGTGTTTTGTTATCCCCGGAGCCTATAGACGGTCTGCCAGCTGGAAGAAGCCGAATGACGCTTTTCGATTGAAGCAATTTCAGAGGGAATTTCAAGTTTCTCATGCTCACGGGTAAAGCTCATTACTCGAGCAGCGCTCCATTCAAAATCATATTTTTCAGTCAAATACTCCTGTAGGATCTGATCTTCCCAAAGATTTTCAAACTGCACTCGAAACGGGTAGATGAATCCCACTCCCCCTATTCGCAGAGATGCGTACAAGTTTTGCAGCGCTTGGAGCGGATCAAAAAGATACATGATTGCATAGACGCAGGTCAAGACATCGTGAAGGTCTCGCTGGGTATACTCATCGATGCTCCCCTGTAGGATACAAATCTCGCCAGAGTTCACCGCACTTGCTGACGTAGGAGAATCAAGATGGTATGGGAACGCTGATATCCCCGACGCCGTTACTTTTTCTTGCCATTTTTGCTTTGCCCCGAGGAGAAACGTTCCCTCACCGCAGCCAGCATCAAAAATATGCACTGGAGTCGCTGAACGTGTTTTCGTTTCGATCGTCTCGCTCAGGCTCAGTCCTCGGTGCGACCCCAGTAAATACTCATACGAGTTATAGAAGTCGTCGCTGTCGACAAATGCTCGGTCCACTACAAAATACTCTCGAGAAGAGCGTCTGTTCCAGTTCTCTTGTTTTTTTCGATTATATTCTTCGGGCGTGACACTCATCCTCAGATTATACTATTCTCAAGTGAGTTTGCTTACTTTTGAAGTTTCTTTTTCATTTTTTCGATCACAATGAGGAGCGGCAGTGCCACAAATGTACTCGAATATGTGCCTGAGATCGTGCCGACGAGGAGTGCGACGGCAAACCATCGCAGAGTCACCCCCCCCAGGAGGATGAGCGAGGTGAGGACGATGACGACGGCCAGAGAATTGCGGACAGATCGCGTCATGGTCTCGAGGACCGCAGCGTCAATCGTGTCACTGAGATCTTCCCTGACAATTTTCTTTCGTCGTTCCCGGATGCGGTCGTACACGACGACGGTGTCATGCACCGAGAAGGACACGATCGTCAGGAGTGCCGTGACAAAGAGTGAGTCGACATCGACATGCGCAAAGTGACCCAAGAGACTAAAAATGCCAAGAAGGATGAGCACATCATGGAGTGTGGCCACCACTGCACTGACACCATACTCAAATGAATGGAATCGAACCGCGAGATAGATAGCGATGAAGATAGAAGCGACTCCGATTGCAGCTGCCGTCTTCACGACGAGTTCTCTTCCGATACTTGGTCCGACCGACGACAAGGATGTTTCCTTATATCCCGGCAATGTTGCGGACAGTGTCGCGATCACACTAGTGCGCTCAGCGTCGGAAAGTGCTGGCATATGAAGTGAGTACGTCGTCGCACTCGTCGCCGCCAGATCAAGCACTTGGATGCCCCCAGGCAACAATTTTTTGATGTCGTCAGGCTTTTGCTCAGTCTTTGTCGAAAAATCGAGAATGGTTCCGCCACTAAAGTCGATACCAGGTCGTAGTTTCCAGATCGCGAGTGAGATGATTCCAGGGATCAAAAAGACGAGTGAGATCGCAAAATAGATCCAATAATATTTGGAGATGATGGGGAAAATTGTTGAGTTTTGTTGTTTCATACTGGTCAACTGATCCTACTAGTCTGCTGATCTCCTGGCTTCCGGTAAAACAATCTCATAAATACTCGCAATACGACCATGCCAGTAAACAAATTGAGGAGGATACCGAGTGCAAGCGTCAGTGCGAATCCGCGCACCATCCCGGATGTATTGAGGAATGACCAGTCAAATGGATTTGCGAGCAAAAATGCACTGATGAGCGTCACACCGTTCGCATCTTTGATGGATCCCCAAGCTCTACTAAAGGATCGATTGAGGATCGACACTGTCGTGCCGCGTGGATTGGTCTGTTCTTCTCGCAAGCGTTCAAAGACGAGGATTTGCGTATCGACCGCCATTCCGACAGAAAGCAAAAATCCTGCAATACTTGGAAGTGACAGTGTCACGGGGACGAGTTTGTAGAGAGCGAGCGTGAGGATCCCGTAATAGACGAGCGCGACTGCCCCAATTGCTCCGGTGGCACCATAGAGACAGAGCAAGAAGAGAATCACGAGCCCGATACCGACGAGCCCACTGCGCACCGATGTACTCACATACTGGCTCCCCAGAGTGGCTCCCACGGTGCGTTGCGAGAGGACTGAGATCGGTGCGGGGAGACTTCCCGCATTGAGTGTCGACGCGAGGCTTTGCGCTTCCTTGGTCGTAAAGTTTCCGGAGATTTGAGCGCGTCCATCGGTGATCTCGTTTTGGACGGTTGGTGCATTGATCGCAAATTCGTCCATGAAAATTGCGAGCGGCTTTCCGATGTTTCGTTTCGTAATGGCGGCGAATTTTGTAGCCCCATCTTTTGAAAATTCAAGACCTATGATTGGCTTACCAGAGTTTTGATCGATTTGGACCAGTGCACGCGCGAGGTCCTTTCCAGTCAGATCGGTCTTCACAAAGTCCGTGACTTTCATTCCTGATGGACTCGCGTTTTTTGCGGAGTCTGTCGCAGGCTTGTACTCACGAAAATCGAGTTGTGCGGTGGAACCGATGAGCGACATGACCGAATCAGATTCGGTGATTCCTGGGATCGTCGCGATCAATCGATAGGAGTTATTGGTTTTCGCAGTGGTGACACTACTCTCAGCCAGTCCATACAGATCCACGCGTCGCGCTATCACTTCTTTGGCACTTTCCAATGCACGATCACGGTCTTCTGCTTTGATCTCTTTCATGTCCACTTGCATGACGACTTCACTGCCACCTTTGACGTCCAGTCCATACCGGAATTCAAGATCGCGCTGAAATTGTGTGCCAAAAAGTGTGAAAGATATATTGGGACGCGAAAGTGTAAATGGGATACTGACTGCGATCGGCAGATTTTTGCACCCCGCTTCATACGGCACGTTGAGCACTCTACAAATATTTTTCTTCCCAAAGTCGAGCCGTGTGGCGCTTGGCAACAATAAGATGCTTGCGAGCACGAGGATCGCGAGCAGGATGAGGTAGTAACGAAATGCTGATAAAAAAGACATAATTACAAATTGACTTACAAGACTATCCGTTAGTTCCTAACTGCGGTTTCACTTCTAAGAGCCCATCTTCATCTCCGATGATCATCACGCGCCCACCAGCAAGCAAGTCTCGCAAAAATGGATCACGACGAATTTTACGGAACTCAAACTCTTCACCCGTGAGCACAGTGTAGTTTATTTCATGACCACGTTTGGTTTCTTCCTCTTTGACGAGAGCTGAGAGTTCGGGGATGACGACTTGTCCGATGACGAGGATATCGACATCCGTATTTTTATGAGGTAATCGTCTGGCAAAGGTCCCAGAGAACATAATATATTGGACATCACCGAGTTTCTTGCGATTCTTTTTGAGATCTCTCCCGAGCCCAGTTGTCTTCGCTACAAGAGTCAGTAAATCAGGAAAGAAATCATATTGAGGATTGAGGCAGTAGTACAGTCGATTCCCGCGCTCTTCACTCCTGACCATCCCGACTTCTTGCATACGTGACAGTTCACGGCGGACGGCATTGATTTCTTCGCCGACGAGTCGGGTCAGTTCACGTACATACCACATCTCTTCAGGTTTTTGGAAAAACAGTTCGATCAGTTCGACGCGAACTTTTGAGAGCATGAAATCTGAGAGGTGTGCCATAGCGTGGTACTACCATACACCGAGTACAAATAGGTTTCAATATGGTGAAATGGGCGTCGACGTGCTACCTAGCGAGACATGTACGCTTTGCTGGTCGTCGTTTGTGGCTGCTGCACGCCGGAGATCGTCGCGAGAGCACCACCGATGAGCACAAAGGCGATGAAGCCACTGAGGACAAATGTGAGGAATGGATGTCGGCTGAGATTTTTCATATATATCTAGCTTAGAGAATTGTTGATATCAGGTCAATAACATATTCGTTCGTGTCTACAGAAAGCGCAGTAAAGCTTTTTTTTAGTCGCAAGTAGAATTACAGCGCGCAGGTATGTCCTTACTGGACGACACGAGCACTGTTAATTCGCTTGCGACGAATAAAGTGACGAAGCAACTATTGAGCGGTGACTGTAGCGGCCTCAGGCACGACACTGATCCAGATTTTCCCTCTCACGAGTTTGATCGGCTGACCTTTTTTATCAGTAAGCGTGAGTCGCGAGACGCGATCCTTCTTGCTCCAGACTGCGTCGATCTGTTGTCCATTTTGGAAGATCGTAGCCTTCCCTGTTCCGTTGGTCTTGTAGTACATGTGCTTGTGCACATCGACTGGTCCTTCTTCATGTTCGAAGAGAATGATCACGTTTTTTGCAGTGAGCTGCTTCTGATCATTTTGATCGACATGCTTCTCTCCGGCGAGACTGCGAAAGTATGCGTTGGTGACGGCATCGTAGTCCCACTGTACCGCAAAGTCCTTAAATCCTGCCCAGAATTCATAGGAGACTGCTTTCACCGTGCCGCGCTTATCGGTTGCCGCATCATCTTGGAATGCCCACTTGGTAAATCCAGTCATCCAGTCAGTTCCTTTACTATCCACATTGGTAAGGGTTCGTTTGGTAGCGGCATAATTCCACAGTCGTTCGGTCGAAGCTTCCATGGTGTGCTCCGTTGCCAATTCTCTTCCAGCTCCGAGACGATCATAGTTTCGCACAAAGACTGGGTACCCGATGGAGAACTGGTTGAGATCATTCTTCCCAGTCCAACCATAGTCAGTGAGATGCTCGAGCGCGCGGACACGAGTATCGGTATCCGTCCCATTTGATCCGCCGACGTGCGTATAGAGTGGGTAGTTATATTCAGAGGCGTAGTCGATAAACATTTGACGAGCACTTCGCACTGGAGCGACGATCGCATCTTTTTGTTGCGCCTGACAGTAAAATCCTGCCATGAATCGAGTGATGCCGCCTTCGACGACAGCTTCATACACGATATCAGCCGATCCAAGTCCTGATTGTGGCCTCGCTTCTGGATGATTTTCGATCATGACAAAGAGCGGACGACGCTTCATCCAAGCATCTTTGACTTTGGTACTATATTTTTCTCCGTTGATTGGACATTCTTCGGTTTTTGGAAGACTGTCGTCACTGCCGACTCCACCACTACTCTTTGGGACCGATGGGGAGATGAGATTCTCGACGAGTGAGCCTCCAGTGAGACTACTGACGAGCGAACTTCCACCAGATGATCCGAGCGCCAGACGAAATCCCCCAAATGAGAGGACACTTGCGGCGATATAAGCTGCGACCAAGATACCGATATGTTGTGGTTTCATAAGAGTCTTCCCTTTACTTCTCCAAAAAAGTCAGCGTAAGCAATAATCGTACCATCTGTCATCCTGGCTTGTCCAGGATCTTTGTTTGATTCTTGACCCTTTGCCCTTTGCGCTTTACCCTTCAGTCATATGGCCATCCAACGTCAAGCAGAAAACCCAGGTGAATCGCTCGTGATCGGCGAGCCGTTTCACTACTCTATTAAACCGAGCAAGAAAAAAGTGACCGCCCCAGTCGCGGCCAGTGAGCCGGCGCATACGGTGGAGTCAGTCAAAAAAGACTTAGTCTATACGGCCGCAGTGTTTATTGGGATCTTGATTCTTTTAGGCGCGATGTACTTCAAATTCCGCTAGTTTACGGGAACCACACAGTTCCAGTGATCGATCCAGAAGCTGGTCTTGGAAGAATAAAAACAGAGCAACTATCGGCGTTGAGAATTCCTAGTGTTGGATTGGTATTTTGTTGGACATACCCAAGCAAACCTTTTCCATCAAGTGACCAAGTGTTTGAAGCTTGATTCATTGCCACTCTATTGGTCCAGCCAAAGTACGAATAGTCAAAGTCACCTTCGCATCGTGTTGTCGACATCGTGTCAGAATCCATGAGTTCCGTGACATACTGTGCACCGGTCTTCCCCGCTATTTTCTTGGCGTCCTTTGATAGCACGAGCGATTGACCATATGTCGCGAAACCGCGTTTCTCCTTTGTTTTTGTATCGATCACCACATTCGAAGGCGTCGCATTAAAATCGTTGAAATACAGCTTCGCCGAATCGGGACTAAATGCGACCGGCGCGCCAACTGGCAATGTATCGAGAGGATCGTTTTTGAGAGCTTTCTCGAGGACGATATCTTCTTTGCTCGTCACGTCGAGCAGGTGGAGCGCACCACCACTCAGGTACGAAACATATGCACCATTATCAGACCACAGCGGGAGCAGTGGGACGGTGGCATCAGGGACATGTTGAATCGTATCGACATTAGTCGCTATTACTTGGCGATTGGTTCCGTCGGGAGTGGTGAGGATCAAATTCTTGTTTTCGACATACGAGATATTTCCTTCTCTCATCCATTGGATCGGCGAGACCGGCGAGTCATCGGTTGCCGCGATATGAAATACTTCTTCACCGGTTTCACTCGTGATGATTCTTGATTCCTTTCCACTGTCGATCCAAATAGATACATAGCGCTCATCCGGAGACCAGCTTGGATAATAATTTTGATGTTGACTATAGGAGATGAGCGTCATGATTTTCCCAGTGGACAGATCGACCACTCCGACGCCGCTATTGAGTGATGTATTTGTTTTGGTATCTGAGAGTTTGGCTCGATCTTTTGGGAAAAATGAGTACGCGATTTTCGTCCCCGTAGGAGAGATACTCAAGTCAAACCTGTTATTTTCATCATTGGTCTCACGTTTAAGTTGCGTCCCATCTGCCTCCTCAGTCCAGATTTGTCCATCCACAATATACGCGAGTTTTCCTCGCGCTGCCGACGCGGAAGCGATCGGAAGCTGCCTAATCTCAGGACTTGGAACAGGTGAATCTGTAGGATTGACTTGAGCAATTTGTTTCTGCGTTTCCTTCACAATATCTTTGACGACTTGCGGCCTGGCCTCTACGTCAAAAAAGAGCCAGATAGGGAGCGCAAGACACAGTGCGAGCACGGCGAAGACGACAAGTGTCGTCCGGATGCGTTTACTTTTGTTTGAGACCATTTTTCTAGGAATTACTGTAGGTTCGGAGAGTTCTTCGTCAGGTGCTTGGATTTCTTCTGGAGTGACCATAGGCAAGCTCTAGTATTTCAACTTACTCCACGCTAGTCAATCAGCTTCCCATTTTTCATGATGACGATGCCGTCGACAGTGATACTCGTCCCTGGAGTTCGCATTTCTTTGACGATATCGACGTGCATTGCAGACTTGTTGATTCCGCCGCATTCCGCATAGGCTTCCCCAAAAGCTATATGGATGGTCCCTTCGATCTTTTCATCAAAGAGTGTATTGTACATATACTTGGTGATCCCTGGATTCATGCCGATCGCAAATTCACCAAGAGTGCGAGCTCCGGTGTCGGTATCGAGCATAGAGAGCAAGAGGTCTTCATGCTCACTGGCTGTTGCTTTGACGATCCTGCCTTTTTCAAACCAAAATCGGATATCACGGATGAGTTTTCCCGATCGCAAAAGTGGGAACTCAAAATACACGTGTCCTTCGACCGAGGTATCGACTGGCGCAGTGAAGACTTCCCCGCCCGGCATATTGCATTCCCCATTGTCAGGGATAAATGTGCGACCTTTGGCAGAGAGCGTGAGATCCGTTTCCTTGCCGATGACGTGAATCAGTTTGGCATTTGTCAGTTTTTTGGCGAGCTTGGTATAGCGTTTCCCTTCTTGTTTCCAATCCCTCAGGGTCGAGTCAAAGTAAAAGTCTTCAAATGCTTTGGTACTCATGCCTGCATCTTGCGCAAGCGACGGAGTCGGCACATACGTGAGTACCCAAGGCTTCGTCATGGTGACAGCTCTGATTTTCTTTTTTTGCTGGATGTGGAGCGAAAATTTCTTTGGATCGACGGTAGCGAGTGAGCGAGAGTTTTCCTCACCATACAAGGTGATGATCTTGTCAGCCCAATCGACGATAAACTCTTCGATCACTGGTTGTGAAGTGAGCTGATGCGCATTGGCGTGTGCAAAGTAGGTAGGAGTTACGGTATCGTCAGTGATATCCAGATACGGGAGACATCCGAGTTTCACTGCTTCTTCATAGACTTCGCGAGCGAGCATCAGTGTCGGCAGACCGATGCAGCGGATCCAGACTTTGTCGCCGTGTTTTGCCATGACACTGTAGTCTAGGAGAAGTTTCGCTAGCTGATTGTATCGATTATCCATATATAGTTTTCTTTGTGATTACATGATGTTTGCCATGAGCCATGTTCGCAGTTGTTCTGCTGCTTTTGCTCTATGACTGATCTTATTTTTTTCTTCCGTCCCGATCTCTGCCATCGTTTTGTGATACCCGGTTGGGACGAAGATCGGGTCATATCCAAATCCATCATTCCCCATCATTTCTGTGGTGATGATTCCCTTCACTTCTCCGCGAAAGATATGCTTCTCATTTTTCGTAGGGTCATAGAGGACGATGACGGAGACAAACTTTGCGTTGCGATCTTCTTTACCTTCGAGCTCTTTGAGCATGTGGCGGCAGCGATCTTGATCTGAGCCTTTGATGTATCGAGCGGAGTGCACTCCTGGTTTCCCTCCGAGTGCTTCGACTTCGATTCCGCTGTCATCAGAGATCGTAAGGTGGTGACACATATCGCCGACCGTTATCGCTTTGAGGAAGGCGTTGCCTTCGTACGTCGGAGCTGTCTCATCGACTTCCAGCTTCGCCATGCCCACTTCGTCTAGCGTCATCAGTTTTACGGTTTCCAGATGCAGGAGATGATTGAACTCATGGACTTTGCCTTTGTTGTGTGACGCGACGACGATGTTTGTCATGACTGATCTCCCCTAAAAACTAAGCTCTAACCACTAATAACTGATTGAAGTGATACTAGCGCATATCGAGAGACATGACAACGGAGGGAAAGCGCGATGCTAAAATGACCAGATGAACGATGCGCTAATTCCGACTGTGTTGAAGATCCTTGATGCCACCTACCCCACCATCCCGATGCATGAGGTTCATGGGCAAGATCCGTTTCAATTGCTCGTGGCCGTGATCCTGTCCCAGCGCTCGCGCGACAGCGTGACCGTGCCGACTGCGTCCAAGCTTTTTGCAGTCGCGAAGACGCCACAAGAGTTTGTGGACTTGCAGGTGGAGCGACTTGAGGAACTGATACATGCCATAGGGTTTTACCATGAGAAAGCTATCGCGATTAAAACGATGTCACAGATGCTGCTAGATGACTTTGGGGGCCAAGTACCAAAGACAGAAAAAGAACTCTTATCGCTGCCACATGTGGGCCGGAAGACCGCAAATATTATCTTAACGACGTTTTTTGATACACCGCAGATAGCGGTAGATATCCATGTCCATCGGATCACCAATCGCTTAGGATGGGTTACGACGACGAAACCAGAACAGACTGAAAAAGAACTGACCAAGATTACCCCCAGGAAATTTCACTCAATTGTAAATCGAGTCTTTGTCGCGCATGGCCAGACGATTTGTCTGCCCCGGCATCCAAAGTGTGAACTCTGCCCTATTGAAAAGTATTGCGCCAAAGTTGGAGTGTAGCTCACAACTTATTTGCCTAGAGTCACTACTATTGAAGTGGCTTTTGCGCTCTCACTAGCCGTAAAGGTCAGATCTTTGAGTGTGGACTTTATCTCGGGGATCAGCGCTTTGTAGGCAGCTGGATACGAGATCGTGCCAGCAAGATCAGCATTTCCATTGCCGACTGTTCCCGTTGTAAAGCCAGCGGCTTTCAGGAGCGCCGCTTCTTTCGTCGCAAGGCCAGAAATCTTGGTCCCATTGAGGACATCGACTTTGACTTTCTTTTTGAGAAGCGCACTTTCTGATGCATTCAGGGTCGCACTTTCACTAGCGACTGGAGCTGTCGTACTCACTGGCGTCGGACGCGGTGTCGCGACGACTTCTGGAGTCGGAGTCGGGACACTGGTCGGACTAAAGAGATTGCGAGCGTAGAGGAAGAGCCCGCCGATCGCGAGGATGAGGACCGCGAGCACCATGAGGATGATACCAATCAGTTTCTTGTTATTCCCGCCCTCACTGGCGGCTTCATTGATCTCACCGACCACTGCTTGTGGTGCGACAGCTGAGGCATCCGCAAACATGTTTGGAGCTCCTTGCGGGATGCCAGGTTGCAACGGTTGAGTCTGCATCTGTTGCACTGGTTGGTTCATCCCATTTTTCAAATCATGTTCAAAAAATGATGGGAGTGTCGGCTCGGCGCTCATTCCCGCTGCTACAGGAGCTTGAGGTTGCATGACTGGAGCAACTTCCGGTTGAGGGGCGAGCACAAAAGGAGCGATATTCGAGACTTCCGGAGCTGCTTGCACTTGCGGCTGTATCGGCATCACTGGAGCCATTTGTGGCTGCGGCTCACTGACTGGCTGCTGCGACTGCCAGACTCTTTGGACTATCGGTTGCTGCGGTTCCGGAGCGTGCGGCGTTGGAGTCTCGGGTACTGGGGCTGTATACGAAGGAGGAGTTGGGGTAGGCATTTCTGGTTCCACATTTTCTATCTCGACGACCACCGGACGACGAGCTGGTTGCAGTGACGGAGTCTCTGTTTGGTCCTCATCGAAGACATTGACGATAGGGACATTGTGTTTGGTGGTGTGTTTTGTGACAGGCTTGGGACTCATAGTGTTTAGCGTAGCGCAAAGCGAAAGTGAGAGCAAGTCCAAAATGTTGTATGCTTGATCCACTATGAAATATCTTCTCGTGGTGCTGGTTCTTTTTGGGTTGGTCGCTACTGCGATCGGGATCGTCGTCTCGCGTCGCCCACAGTCTGTTACCTCCCAAGCAGCTCCCACTCAAAATACCTTGGGAATGCTGATCAATGACTGCAATTATTTAATGCTGTCCAGATGCTTTTTCATCGAAGAAAAAGCACACATGAATATTTTCGTTCCGACACAGGCGCAAAAGACCGTGAGAGAGCATGCTTCTCCTACTTTTGCAAACTATAGTGAGTCGGTCGACCCACAAGTCTTCCTTCAACTCGGACAACCGATCGATCTCGGGTTACAACCAAGGTATACGACGAGTGAGATACTTGCTAGAGTCTCGCTGTCATCACAAATTAGCTATCGACTCCTCGCGGCTATTATGGTGATCCAAGGAAATGACGTGTGGAATGGAGACAAGCCAGCCGCAAACCCGCTCAATCGAAGTGAGTTATCGTTTGCCTCACAGCTGAGCGGCCTCGCTTCAGATTTACGAAAAGAGATTCAGGCTCAAAGTGAGATCCCCTCACCAACCGTGCGAAAAGATGACAAGGTCTATACGTTTGCGCCGGATACAACATCAGCTTCACGAGCCTTGACCATCTATTTTGCGAAGACACTTTCTGCCGAAGAATTTGAAGCGGTTGTCTTACCGACTTCCACTGCCAAAAACGCATTCCGAAATGTGTGGCTTGAGCTCTATGGTTCGCCTTCCATCCAAGAGATTCATGATCCCTCAGGGAGCGACCTCCCTCCAGGTATACGTTGATGACTTCATTTTTTCCGGAGCGCTCTGGATGAGATCTGGTCGGTAGATAAAGAGACTTGCTGGTCCTTTATTATTCTCCGCTCCGTTGTTTCCATTCTTGAAGTCTCGTGGGAGATCGATCCCTCGCTTGGCTGCAAAGGTCCCTTCCCCTATAAACTTTAGATCCGTCCCGGCTGCACCAGTTGAAGCAACCGTGAGTGTCTGATCGGTAAAGTACATTCCTTGCACTTGACCGTCAGTCGTTTGCGAGTACGTTGAGGTCCCGACCGTATCGGAGATCGTGATCGTACCTTTGACAATGAAGGCGACGAATCCGCCTTTGGCAAGCTTGATGTCTTTATTGATGGTGAGATTGCCTCCGACGAAGACGACGACCTTGTCTCCACTCGCGACATTCCAAACCGTATCGACAGTGAGGTTTCCTGATTGATAATAAAATGATTTGCAGCTCGCGCCAGCGCATGGCTTCGTTGCGTTGTTTGGAGTACTAAAATCAGTTCCGCCGCTGACACCCACACTAAACTGTCGATAGAACGAGTCATAACTTTCTTTGAGCGCTGGCGAATTTGCGACACTGATAAGATGTGATGGAGCTGCAGAGACATTGCCAGTACCTCCAGCACTGTTGAGCTTGGAGACAGGAGCAGCACTATCGACCAACAGCGATCCTGCAGTCTCTGGTCTACTGCCAGTGAGTGGCAGCGATAGATTTGGATCGCAGCCCGTAACTCCACAGAGTTGGACTGGGATCGGATCATTGACTGCGCGAGTCGTTGTGCTCAAAGCGGCGATATCCCCGCCAATTGTTTGGAACCAATGTTCCGCAACTGGGCTGGTGTAGAAGACTATATTTGGGTTCACTGGGACGGTTCGCGCTGGATACGTACAATTGAGTGGACAGGTGCAAAAATCAGTTGAGCCGACTGGTAGGTTGAGCTTGATGTCATACCCGCTATCATTTGGGATATTGGAGACCGAGAAACCACCACTGCCATTGACTGCACCAGAGAATGACAATGCTCCTTTGCTGACACTGACCGTACCCCCATTGGTATATACGGATGTCCCACTCGCCGAGCATCCTGGCCCGACGATCTTCCCCGTTCCACCTGGATCGGAGAGCACGGTTGACGCATAGGTCGACGTACAGACATCAAGTCGGAACAAATTTGATTGGGCGGCCGCTGAGTCTGGGGTACACAGACCGAGTGAGCTATGTGCACTGACGATGGCACGATAGCTTCGCCCAGGTGCTAGACTCGTCGTCACTGTACATGTCCCCGAGGCACATGGACGCGCTGCACGAGGGATGACGACCGCTCCCGTACTATCCACGACTTGGAAAAAATATTGATTCGCATTTGGGACAGCGGCCCATGTCCAGTCGACGTTTTGATTGCAAGTCGGACACGGCGCACACGTCGATGGAGCCGGATCTTGCGGCGTCGGACGCGTACACGCGACTGGAGGCGGCGCAGTATAGGTCACCGTTCGTGTGATGGAGACTGGAGTACCGGCACTATTCACACAGCGCAATGTATATGAAGTTGTCGTACTGACACCAGCGATATTGAGAGTCCCCACCGTTGTCTTCGCTCCGGTCCAACCGCCACTTGCGGTACAGCTGGTCGCATTGGTTGCGGACCACGTCGCTTTGACAGTTGTCGGTGCACTGATACTCGCTGGAGTAACCGTAAACGTGAGGGTTGGCGCTGGGATGACGACTGCACTGAGATTCACTGTGACGGTATCTGAGCCGCTACCCCCAGGTCCGGTACACGTGAGCACATACGTTTTTGCTGCGGTAATATTCGTCTGGACGAGGCTGCCGTTCGTCGCTCGTGCACCCGTCCATGATCCGCTCGAAGTACATGTAGTCGCATTGGTCGTTGTCCACGTGAGTGTGGTACTCCCTGCCGAAGGGACTGTGGCGGGACTGGCAGTCAATGTCACACTTGGAGCGGTACTGGCGGAAGTCGTGACGGTGACGGAGTCAGTTGATGTCCCACCGGTGCCCGTACATGAGAGGACAAATGTCTTTGCCGCATTGATTCCGGTGACCGTCAATGTCCCCGAAGTCAATCGCGCTCCTGTCCATCCATTACTGGAGGTACACGTCGTCGCATTGGTCGCCGTCCATGTCAGCTTAGTACTACCACCGACCGGGACACTCGTCGGAGCTGCAGTGAGATTGACGACAGGAAGTGGTGGAAGTGATGCGACGTTGACGTTAACCGTCTTCGAGATTGTGCCACCAGGTCCAGTACACGTGAGTGTATACACATCGTTACTAGAGATTCCATTTTCCGCTTGGGTACCGTTCACGGCTTTCGCGCCTATCCAATCACCAGATGCTGTACATGACGTCGTATTGGTGGAAGACCAAGTGAGTGTCGAGTTTCCATTGAGTGGGACCGTCGTCGGGGATGCAGTGAATGTCAGCGTCGGAGCTGCTGGAGGCGGTGCGGAAAATGTGACTGTGTCTGATGCCGTCGCCGAACCCGTCGCATTTGTACAGGTGATCGTGTACGTCGTGGTTGTGGCGACACCGGCGATGGTCGTGGTGCCAGAAGTGAGTTTTGTCCCTGTCCAGCCGCCGGTCGCTGTACAACTCGTCGCATTGGTCGAAGACCAACTCACCGTGACGGTACTACTGCTACTGATCGTGGCAGGGGTCGCAGTGACCGAGACAGTCGGAGCGGGCGCCACCGGCTTAATCGTCGTAAATGTGAGAATCGTGTACGCACTGACGCACCCTGCTAAACTGGGATGGAACGTCAAGATAAATAATCGATAATTCGTATTTGGTTTGATAGTGAGCGGCCATCCGCGGGGATTTTGATACATGATCTCCCCACCAGTGACTTGTTGATTAAACTCATAAGTCCCAGTCGTCATATTGCGAAGTGTGAGTTGATACGCAGTCGCGACGTTGCCGCCCGGAGCCGAAAAGAATGGATAGTACGTACCAGGAGTGATGACCGCTCCGTCAGCCATCCCAGCCGGGATAGACCATCGCCACACCGGTGCGCCTGGTGGGCCACTATTTCCACAGACATTGTTGGTGCAGTTGGCATACTGAAAACTGCCGATGCCCTGCCAGTTTGGTGGGTTACATTGAATACAGACATAGGGAGGACCATTTACACCACTCGCATTGCACGTGTCCCCTGCATATCCCATACCACAGTTTGGACTGTAGTTCCCGCAGATTGGAGCTCCGACCCCACCGCCAAAACCGCAGCACATTTCGCCGCTCGCACAGCTCCCAGAAGCAGGTTGCCTACCGACTTGGCCACAATTACTCAGGCCTCCAAAGCATGCTCCAGTACACGAGCCGCCTGTCCCTCCACCACCACTCGTCGGAGTCGGTGTGGGTGCGACGACCGTACAAGTGCCAGGCTGAGATCCGGTGTTCAGATTGCAAGCACCAGTGGATAAAATATTACAACTTGAGCTAGTCGTGAAGTATTCACACGTCGTCCCATTGAGTGTGCCTGATACTGAGCGGCAATTTGTGCCTGGAGTACACACAGCAATCTGTTTTCCAGTGATTGGGTCAAAGTTACTTGAGCATGCACCATTTGATGAACACACATTGTTACATGTACAACTCGCTGCGAAGGCACTAGTCAAAGTTCCGAGATACAGGACGAATGAGAATACTCCGATGACGAGCCACTGAAAGTTTTTTTTCATAGGATCATGCGCTCGATAGATTTGATTTCGATATCTTCGCTCGGATGCTCCGCAAGTTTTTGAGTGAGGACCGTAAAGTCTGTTTGGCTCATCTGTATATACAGGATAACATGATCATGCTGAGTGAGGAGAGAATCAACATCTGCAAATGGGACGACCTGCCAGATTTGTGAGGATTCAATTTTGCCATTGGTAGGATGGTAGACGAGGATGCCGGTTGGACTATCTGGAAGCACGTAGACATTTGAATTGAATTGAGTGCCGTTGAATGTAGTAGAGACTCGAAGGAATTTCCCTTCGCCGAGATCACCAATTTTCTTGTCTGCTGCTGTCCCTGAGATGATCAATTCTTTAGAACCTTCGTCGTAAGAGAGTTCAGCGTCGACATCTTTGCCAGTACGCGCCTCTTTGATCGTCGTGTATCTACTTGGCAGAGTGGGTGCAGACGAGACGATCTTTGATACCAACGGTACGGTATCAAATTTTGAGATGAGGACTGTTTTGTTCGCACCAATGAAGTACGCGACTCCTATAAAAAGTATGAAACTGACGATGAGACCTATGAAAATGCGTGAGCGAGCCATGCTCACTTCATCATAGTGGCAAGAAAATAAAATTACAAGTTAGTTGCCAATGGATCTCGTCGCAAAATATGAGGAGTTACCAAACTCAAGTTCCTCACCATCTTTCGGATACTTTCCATTCACCAAGTCTTTAAACAGTTTTGCCTGATTTGCATATGCATCATGGTATGCAATGACGACATCACAAAATTCTGTGCATTTGCTCGCATCTAAGACTGTGTCCTTACCGGATGGGTTGCGCTGAGGCAACGCGATCACTATCTGACGCGAATCTATTTTGGCCTGAAACTCATCCCAATCCATGAATCGAGCACCGTTGGCACCATTTTGCGTTACCGCGTACGATTTTACCTTATTACCGTTATCCAATGGGTACACCAAGTTATTAAATACAATATTTACCTTCACTCCATCTTTCGGTTCATACACAAAGTGAATTCGCTCGACAGATGCTGAAAGATCTTTTTGTAGTGCCTCACTATAGAACGTGGTTTCGACCACCTCAGTTTTTACGATTCTTCCCCCGATCGCCCAACCTGGATGGTACGGTTCCTTCCCTGGGAGGATTCTCACTTTCAGATCATTACTTTGAAACTTTGTGCCTTCGATATTGAGCTCGTACGGTTTTCCAGGGTCAATAGCGACTGCATCTAATGCTGCCAATGTTGGGTCTTTAACTTCTTTGACTGTCGAAGGTTTTGCAGGTTTTACGGTGAGATCCTCTTTTGTGTATAAAATGTATCGATCAGTACTGTCGCTGACACGAAAGAGTACCTTGCCGTTGTCAGAGACGCCTTCCCATGTGACCACGGAAATCGTCGCAGTATCAGCTATCTTAAATCTGTTTTTCATGTCGCTGATGACGTCTGCGAGATCGCCAAAATTCTCTGCGGGGGTAAATATGGGGAGCACTTCATTGCCCTTGAGGACGATCGCCATGGCGATTTCTTGCTGTTGTACTGGCGTTGGCTCTGGTTCCTGCAGAACTAATTCAATTGATTTGTCATTGATAGGCTTTGTCTCACCACGGTCTTGGTTTGCCAAGACGCTGCCTTGGAAAAGAAACGCTGCAACAGCGATGACGGCAGGTCTTTCAACCTTCTGAATCATTTCTTCTATTTGTTTTCGTAGTTCAGCAGACATATTTACCTTATAGCTTTTACTATGAGTCCGACTCGTGGTAAAAAAAGAACCGCCTGAGCGGTTTTATGCACAATCCAGACTTCTTCGGGTTTCCCTCTCGAGGAAAATGCGATACAGAAGTGAGAAAAGTCTCATTAAATAGTAAGTATATACCATAGGTTGGCACTCGTCAATTGCTATAGGCCATGGCTGAGCTTACTTGCGTAGAGTCGTCTTTCTCTTGTATGCTGGAGCTAGTATGAAGTCGATCGTGGCAGTTGCCGTCCTGTTTGGTGTCCTATCCCTAGGCATCGGTACCTATTTTGTCTCCACCGGGCGTGCCCCTCAAATGATCTCTCGGGCTGCACCGGAGACGAGTGTGCTCTCAAATCTGATTGACGACTGCGACTTTATCGCCCTCCCAAACTGCAGCGATCGCACTTCCGGGAAATCGCTTGCAGTCTTTATCACGGAAGAGACTGAACAATTGATTCGAGACAATGCGCCGAAATCAGTCGTGGATTATCGAGAGACCGTCTCGCCCGACTTGTTCAATGACCTAGGCAACCCTATCGTTCTGCCGACCAAACAAGTCTATTCAGTCGGAGATATCTTATCGAGAATCTCGTTGTCGTCAGACATTGACAATCGTTTACTCGTCGCTCTGTTTATGTCGCAAGGGTCAAAGGCCTGGGATGGTCAATCGAGTCTTTCTAATCCACTCAGTCGCAAGGAATCCTCATTTTCTGGCCAATTTGCGCAAGCAGCGATAGAGCTTCGCGATGGCTTTCACTCGCAGCTCGAATTTCCCACCAATTCAGTGACCAACGGCACCACAAATTATCCATTTGATTCTGGATATGTGAGTACATCCTCGCGCGCATTGTATGCATATTTGGCCCGCACGAGTTCGCAAGCGGACTTTAAACGAATTGTTTCTCTGTCACAAGCGGAGCCAACATCATTTCGCGCGGTGTGGAAATTGATCCATCCAGTCGCTCCAAAAAAAGTAATTGAGAATTTGTATTAAGGGTTCACTTCTTTCCAAATGTACGACGGGGTTTTCAGTTTGTCTGGAGCGTTTTGGATCAGGTCAGGTCTATAGATAAAGAGACTTGCTGGCCCTTTGTTGTTTTCGACGCCGTTGTTCCCATAGCGAAAATCTCGTGGCAAGCTGATACCAGATCGAGCTGCAAACGTCCCTTCTCCGATGAACTTCTTTTCGCTGCCTGCGATCGTGGAAGTCGCCACTGTGAGTGTGCCATCAGCAAAGTACATGCCCTGCACTTGTCCTCCACTTGTCTGCGCCGAGAATGGCAAGGTTGCGGTACCGACATCTTTACTGATGGAGATATTTCCCTTGACGATAAAGCCGATGAATCCACCTTTCGTCAACGTGATTGAATTATTGATGATCAAATTTCCTTTGACGAACACGACGATTTTGTCTGCCGCGCCGACATTCCATGGAGTGTTGATCGTGAGGTCAGTATCCTGATAATAAAAATCTTTGCAGGTTGCGCCGCCACATGGTTTCGTTGCATTGCTCCCAGCCCCGAAATCATTCCCAAGACTTAGGCCCACACTAAACAATCGATAGAAATAGTCGTAACTATCTTTGATCAGTGGATTTGTGCCCACTTTGATGAGGCGTGAAGGACTGCCGACATTACTATCTTGCGATCCTGACGGATTACTCTTTAAGTCAGCATTTGCACCAGAGTTGATGAGCAGCGCGCCAAGACTATTTGCATTCCCAGAGGTCAGTCGCGTAGAGAGATTCGGATCGCAGCCGGTGATCGCGCAGAATTCTGTCGGGATTGGATCGTCGACTGCATTTCCGGACGGTGCCAACGCGGCGATGTCACCACCGACCGTTTGATACCAACTATTTGCGACAGGACTCAAGTAAAATTTGAGTGCAGGGCTCAGCGGCACCGTTTTAGAAGAGTATGTGCAACCGGCGGGACACGTGCAGTAGTAATTACTCAGTGGTGAAAGCGTGATGTCATAGTTGGCGTTCATGTTTGGCACGTTGTTGATCGTCGCCGTACTTCCACTGACACTCCCATAGTACGTGAGTCCATTGGAGATTCCTTTGGCTTGGATCGCACCGCCACCGGAAAATGCCCTGCCTGTGCTTGGTGATGTACACTGCTCAGTCGAACCACTTCCAGTTCGGCTCGGCGCTGTCCCATTCGTCAATTGCGGATCTTCTTCGAGCGTCATCGTCACATTGCTGGAACATGTACTCAATGTATAGTCCTGCGATCGACCGACCGTTGACGCCGGTGTACATGCCCCTGACGTGCTACTGGCCGTCACCAGTGAATGATAGGTACCTGGCAAGAGTTGCAGATCGATATGGCATGTACCGCCTGCCGGACAACCCATTTGCGTTCCCGTTTGTGTAATTGGGGCGATGACGACATTATCATTTTGATCTCGTATTTCGACGGTGTATCGATTTGCAAATGGGATCGCGAGCCAATTCCAACGAATGGTGGTCAGAGTTGTCGGTGTGGCTGCGCAGACTCCCGACGCCGGATCGAGCGGTACTGGAGTGATACACTGGACCGGCGGTAACGGTCTTGGATTCGCCTGGATTTGCATGTACTGGTCGGGGCCTTTGACGAGATACCCTGGACACGTAGTAAACCCATTCACTTTGAATTGAACAATTCCCGGAGACGTCGCTTTAAATCCGCACACCCAGTAGTGAGGAGAGGTCGCGTTGTAATAGACGTAGCCGCCTGAATAACAGGATACGGGCGTCGTATTCCCGGTCAGCGCCTGAAATGAGAAAGCGCTCGTACACGTGTCGTTGATAGGATAGGCGACGGTGTAGAACCCATCGCCGACGAAGACGCTACTTTTTGCTGCAGCCGGTTGCGCAGCTGCATAGCTGTCCACCACATACAGTGAGAGTGATGCAGGTGGAGGATTGTTACTCCCCTGTCCGCATCCAGATGGATCCCACACACATGCACCACTCGGATTTGTGCGACACTGTGTCTGATTGGTGCCTGGGCAGCCACTACAACCGCCACAGGCTCCATACCCACTACTGCCATTTCCAGGTCCGCTGCCGCCACTACTTCCATTCACCCAGCAGCCGTAGGTGAGGTTTTGAGCACTCTCCATACAAGTTGAGTTCGAGCTTCCACCCCCGGAACACGTGGTGATCGACCCATTAAACTGACAACTCGGAGCTCCCGAGCAACCCACTGTCTGCGATCCCGTTGTCGCACACCAAGGTGGACCTGAGAGTGAGAAGTTATCACAGACTTGAATACACGATCCTTGTGCCGGACCACAATCACTTGGAACTTTTCCCAATGTACACGCGGTCAATGAATACGAACACTTTGAGCTGTATTGTGTGCAGACAGATGGTCCGCTGGTACATGCATATTGGTTGATGATACGAGATGGAGCGCAAGTCTGGGCATGGACTTTGCTCGTCTGTGACTGGATCGCAAAAAAGAAGACCGTGAGGGTCAGAATTCGTGCAATGTGCAAGACTTGCTTCATAGCGTTGCGACCATTTGTGGCTGAATACTATAGGTGTTTGGAGTGATTTCTTTGGCTTGGAGGAGCGCCTCCATTGGCGGCACGAGGCTTTTGACAGCGTCGGCATCCGTCTTCGTGACGACGACTCGGACCTCGATCGACGTTCCTGTTTTGAGTGACGATAAGATCTCCGATACTTTTTGCATCTTCCAAGGCAATTGACCTTTCGTATCGAGATCAGCAAAATTGATTTGTGACACACCTTGAGCGAGCATGACACGAACAGGAATTTTCTTCTCATCGCCTTCGATCGCTATATCCATCGCATACAGGCCAGAGTAGTCTTTTGGAGCCGTGAGGATCGTCCCTCTCACTGTATAAATCGTTTGATCATTACTTGGTTCGTTTTTGCGGACAAAATATTTTGGATTGCGAGTCTCTTGTATTGTCGGCGTTTGCTCGGTACTGACAGCCACAAATTCCTTTTTCGCCGCACTCCCACTTCGGCGTGTCGCCCAAAAAACGAGTCCAGCAAGGAGTGTGAAAAAAATGACGAGGACAATGAGGACAGAATACGATTTCATGCTACTTTCTAGAGTAGCTGTATCTGATCAGTATTTCAAGCAGTTATGGAATTATTGTGGGAACACAATGAATGAGGCCGGATAATAGATGCCAGGCTGCATTTGACCTTGTAAGGTGCCGAATCGAACATCAACATCGTAATTATTTGCAGGAAATGTACCTGCCGCCGTATTCTTAGCAAGATCTTGAGCAATCGCGATATACGCTGCTCTTACATCTGGGCTGTACCCTATATTGTTAGCCACCAATTTAATCTGCAATTTTGCACCATTCGGCAGATCTCGCAGTTGTTTCAATATTTCACTCATGTCCAAACTAAGAGGAGCTTTGTCCCCAATTGCTAGATCCATTCGTCCTTGCGAAGCAATCGGTATGAGCGCCGCAAAAACTGTATCATTGCCGCCCACCCATTGAACCAGACAGAATGAATATTTTTCTGTACCGTACATGACCTCGTGTTGCGTACAGTCTGCTAAGGCAACTGTGAGCATCGTTGGTTCTCCGGTCTCAGCATCGATGGAGAATCCGGTTGGACCAATTTTTTTTACTTCTTCGAGCGACAACATACTTGTAGGTACAAATTTATTGTCGATCAACTCCTGTAGCAATGGAGTGGCAGCTTTCCAGACTGAGGAAAGGACAATTCCTTCAAATCCTGGAATCTTTAATTCTTTCGTGCTTGATCCGGTCTCCGCAACTGCGGCATTTGTTTCGATAATAAGTTGTAGTCTCTCTCCACTAAGACCCTTCTGCGCTACCCACTTCCCACTCACTAGCTTGTACCATGTAAGATCGCCATCCGTAAGGGTTTCACCGGTAAAATATTCTTTTGTTCCAGTGACAAATTTGGTCGCAGGAAAGTTGACCCCTGGACCAGTTCGCAAGTTCGCGCCTTCGACAATATTGATTTGTGCTTTGAAAATAGAAAATTTTGCTTCCGCAGCGGTGTGAAAAGTTTTGGACTTTTGAGATGCATCTATAGCTTTGAAATTGAGTACGACGTACTCTGGAGTGCCGCCCACGCTGACTTCAAGCAATACCACGTCACCCATGTTGACGTCAGGAGAATCCCAGCTTAGTGTATTGACGAGTGAGTCTGGCGTCAGATCCATGACTTTTGCAAGTTGCGAAAGTATTTCAGGGGATGCAGGGACGCGAGTGACTGGGATTTCAGCTCCATTGACGGTGAGCGCTAGAGCGATATCGGTCCCGAGTGGATCTTCACCAGTGGATTGTTCAATATCACGCGGGATGTGCTGCGCCCAAAGATCTGAAGTGACGATCGTACTGTCGCCTTCATTTTTCCCAGAATTACTTTCTACAGTTTTGGAGTTTGCGGAGATTTCTCCGGCGTTTGCAGCGACGATGAGGCCCATTGCACCCGCGGCGAGTACAGCTTTATTCTTTAGAGTTCTCAAGAAATTTTTCTTTGGTTCCATCTCTCCCATACTACCTTATCTTTCAGGTTGTCTCATGAGTCAAATCTCATTCTCGCTTAAAGCAACCAATCTCAACCAACTCACCAAACTGATTTGGGAACTCCCCAATCACGGTGACTTTTGCTCCGTTTGGACCTTGCTCAGACGGCGGTTCCAGTTGAAAAGTGTGAGGGTTGATAAACGTAGAATCATGAAGATTGAGAACTGCGTCGCACTGAGCGATAAGCGAATCAAGATCAGCAGGTTGAGCTGGAATTGGTTCACCGGTTGGCGACTCAGAACGCACTGCTAAAATTGCTCCAACGGAGATCAAGACTATAGCTGCGGCAGTTTTTAGTCGATCAATGATCTTTGGATCAATTGGCGATTCAGGTGTTCCAAATCCTACGGTTTCTTTAGTCTTTTGTGTTGCCATATGTATAACTCATAGCGATTTACTATAAGTTTTGTAGTAAGTAAAAAAATGACCGCCTAGGCGGTCTGAACAATTTGCAATGCGCTCTCGAGGAGATTGACATCTTCCCTCAGTGGAACGAACTCTCTTTGCTTCATTAAATACAAAGTATATACCTCTTTGTCAAGGAACGCAATATACTATGGGACTTACAGATAAGTTTGAGGTGTACATCAAGGAGAGACTTCTCGCCAATTATAGGAAGATGTGCGCATCCGAGGAGGAGCATTCTTGACGAAGTCAGGTCGGTAGATAAACAACGCTCCAGGGAATGTGTTGTTGTCCAAGCCTACGTCCGCCCTGGCATAGTCTCGATCGATCTTGATGCCACCACAGGCAGCATATGTCCCTTCCGCTACGAGTTTCTTCTCTTCAGTCACTCCCCCTCCCAAGACTTTGATGCTGTTATTGGCGATAAAGACTCCTTGGACTTGCCCAGGGCCAGTACTACTATGGTTACTTGTCCCCACATTTGCTCCGATCTGTATATCTCCAGAGACGATGAATGCGAGGAAGGCGTCTGTCGGGACGGTGATGTTTGCATTGACGTGAAGATCGCCATTGACAAAGACGACGATCGTATCCCCACTCTGGACATTCCAATCACTAGCGATCGTCAATGGGAGCGCGCCACTGTAATAGTATGCAGACTTTCCATTGCTTGGCGAGCTGCCTTTGGCAGGCATCACTGCATTCGCTGGATTTTGGAAATCAGAGCTTGGATTGATACCCATACTATAGAGACGATAAAAGTAAAGGTAGTTTTCGTTGCACTGGAGAGCGTTCGTGAGTTTCACCGAGTGGTCATCCGGTGATGCAGCGATAGTACCTGACAGGAAATTGACGACTGAGCGCGCCATCGTGATCAAGGCTCCAATCGAGTTTTTACTGATTCCCAGTGGCAGTGAGAGAAATGGATGACAGTACGGCTCGACGCAGCCAGCTGGGATAGTGTCACCCAGTGCGACTCCCCCATCCACTTGAGCGGCGACATCGCCACCCATTGTTTGATACCAAGCTTTCCCGATCGGCGTGACATAAAATTTGAGGTCTTCGGTCGTTGGAGCACTTTTTTGGTGATACTCACATCCTGCTGGACAGCTACAGGTATAGTTTGGATCCGACGGAGTGAATTTAACGGTATACGTGCCATCTGCTTGCGGGAGACTCGAAATTGTATATGTGCCATCTCCTTTTATCGAACCACGATATGGGGCCGCGACGCCATTCAGTGCTTCCACCGACCCAAAGGTAAATGCGTCACCAGTATCGGGGGAGCTACAGTACTTTGACAAAAATCCTATTGCAGTTGGCTTTGTCCCGCCTTTGAGAGACGGATCCGTCTCTACATGCGAGGTAATCGATGCGAGAGGTGTGGCAGTCGGTTTTGGCGTTGGTGTCGGCGTAGGGACTGCGGTAGGCGTAGCTGTGGGTTTTGCAGTCGGAGTGGCCGTCGGCCTCACAGTTGGTGACGCACTCGGATTTGCAGTGGGAGTCGGTGTGGGTACAGTGCCATTGCACGCAGCTTGATTCAACTCGATCACATAGCCAATAGATTTTCCGCCACAGAAGAGATCAAGTTGCCACTTGCTACAGATTGGTCCCATGCCAAGCACGATACTCGCGCCTGGCGCCAGTGTTTGCGTCCCATTAGAGTCCGCCAGTTTATCCCATCGATCCAAGAGCCAATCAAACGTCGCAGGTGTAGTTGAGATATTTTTGACGATGAATTTATCTGTAGTGTTCCACATGATCGGATCTGGATACGGATTCGTGGTCAGTTGACTGAGGCTACAATTTGCTACGGGTGCAGGAGTTGGACTCGGTGTCGGCGTCGCTACTTTAGTCGTGAAGTTGAGAGTCAGTACAGAGCTCGTACAGGCGGAGCCAGATGACTGAGCTGTTGCAATTCGCATGGTGTAATCAGTATTGGCTTTGTAGGTATATGGCCAGCCACGAGGATTTTGGTACATGATCTCGCCACCAGTCACTTGCGCATTAAACTCATATGAGCCTGGGACGCCCACACTGTGATCGTCGATATTGAGATAATAGATCGTAGCGACAGTGCCGCCTGGAGCGCTAAAGAATGGATAGTATTGTCCTGGAGCTATCACTGCTCCATTGGCGATGCCGGCAGGGATCGACCAGCGCCAGACTGGAGTCCCAGGTGCACCCAGGGTACCACAGACGTTATTCGTGCAGTTTGGATATTGGAAACTCCCCATTCCTTGCCAAGTGTTGGTGCTTGCCATGCATTGAATACACACATATGGAGGTCCTGCATTTCCACTCGCATTGCATACTGCTCCCGGAGTCGCTGGACCACAGTTTGGGTTGTAGTTACCGCACAGTGGTCCTGTATACCCACTACTACACGCA
Organism: uncultured Pseudomonadales bacterium; assembly: GCA_964509365.1. GTDB lineage: Bacteria > Patescibacteriota > Microgenomatia > UBA1400 > UBA12028 > JBDTWD01. Next base: position 113,782 of record CAZDWN010000001.1, read on the forward strand.
TTACCGACAGGATGATCTGCTGGACACGTACGGCAAGAAGGATCAGTGCCGCAATCATCACCTTGATTTTTCCAGTAGATATCGTTACTACAGGCGTTACATTTGGTTGGATCATTCCCAGGACTTTCGCAGCAGGTACGGCCGGCAAATGCGTGCGGAGCTTTGACAAACGAGATCATTCCAAACAGGATAAAAAAAAGTGCGAGTGAACGGATCCGAGCGACAGACATACATTGAGTATGCCTATAAATGAGACAAACTGCAATTACTATTTTGAAACGAAGATTGCGAAGAGATCTTTGATCGTGATGAGGAGGAGCAGTCCCATTAAGAACAAAAAACCAAATTGATTGAGGTTTTGTGAGATTGACTCAAATCGTTTTCCTTTGATAAGTTTTTCAAGGATGAGCAAAAAGATTCTGCCTCCATCGAGTGCTGGGATCGGCAAGAGGTTCATCACCCCCAGATTGATGGAGAGGAGTGCGGCGAAATTAAATCCAGTCGCCCACCCACTCGAGAAAAGATCTTCTTTTTGCACTTCGTGCGCGATGCCGACTGGTCCTGAGATGTCGCTGGGGACTCGCCCGCTGCCAAGCGATTTCCCGATGCCAGCGAGCGCATTGAGGATAGAGCCACCAAATGCGATCGATTGCTGGATCCCGTACATCATCCCTCGCACTGGCTGCTCGATCCCAGGATAAAACTTCGTTGAATAGTCGGTATCAGTGAGTGCAATCCCGATCGTCCCTTCTCCGCTTGGGATTTCCGATTCTTTTCTCGCATAGACGGGGATGGTGATCTCGTTGCCTTCGCGTTTGATGATCATCGTCAGCGTCTCACCGCGATGCGCATTCACAAATGTGATCATCGCTTTAGCGTCGGTGATCTCTTGTTTGGTTTTGCCATCACCGGTTTGGATACGCAGGAGTTGATCTTCTTTGAGGATTCCAGCTTTTTGCGCGGGACTATTCTGCGAGACTGCCGTCACTTTTGGAGTGATCTTTGTGGTCACTGGGATGCCGTAGAGAGAGAACAATGTCGAAAAGACGATCACCCCAAAGAGGATATTTACGGTCGGCCCTGCGAGCACGATCAGTATTTTTTGCCACAGTTTTCGCGAATAAAATGGGAAAAACTCACTCTTGCTTGTCGACTTGTCGACTGATCGACTGGTCACCTGATCTTCACCTTCCATTCGTACAAACCCACCCAAAAACAGCCAGTTGAGTGTGATTGGGATACCTTTCCAATGAAAAAGAATTCCAGCTCGTGGAGGGATACCGAGACCAAACTCTTCGATTTTCACTTTGCACTTTCGCGCGACGAAAAAATGCCCGAGCTCATGGATGAGGATGAGAAAAGTGAGGACGAGAATGAAAAGAATAATAGATAGCATAGTTTGGTACGAGGCTTGCTCACTAGAATTTCAGCACGCAGGTATGTCCTTACTGGACGACACGAGTACTGCAAATTCGGTGAGAAAGCCGTTTTACAGTTCGCTTAATTCTTTTTCTTTTGTTTTTGTGAGTTCTTCGATCTTCAGTGTAAACTCTTCAGTGACCTTTTGTAACTCTACGAGATCTCGCTTGATATCATCTTCACTGATGCCAGCTTGGCCTTCTTGCCCGTCGATCATCTTCTTATATTTCGTGCGGATATCTCGAAGCATTTCGAGTGCTCCGTTTTTCTTTTGTCCGACGAGCTTGACGAGTTCTTGACGTCGCTCTCCCGTGAGGGCTGGGATCGAGAGTCTGATTTGTTCCCCGTCGACGATCGGTTGGATATGAAGATCCGAGATCGTGATCGCTTTTTCAATTGCCTTGATCACTGACTTGTCCCAAGGTTTGATGAGGATTTGCGTCGAGTCTGGAGCGCTGATGGTCGCAAGTTCCATGATTTTCATTTGCGAACCGTAAGCTTCTACTTCGATATTTTCTACGAGTGATGGCTTCGCTCTGCCGGTGCGCACACTCGCAAGATCCGCGAGGTAGACTTCGGTGAGTTTATTACTATCTTGTTTCATTGATGAAAAACTAAACATCTTCCTCCTATTGATCTACTGATCTACTGATCAACTGATCTACTAGAGTATGTTACCATACTCTATATGTGGAAACTGAAGACGTACCTTCATTCTTTACGAGCATCGCTCACTGATCCCGGCTACTATTTTACCTTACGGAGCACTCGCGCATTTTTTTCCATTCAGTTTTTTTTATTTTCGCTTTTTTTGATCGCACTGGGTGAGATTGCAAACTGGAATTATCGCTTGCTGCCGACGATGACTGCCGCGGTCCGAACTGAGACCAACCAAGCGATCGCACAGGTTCCAGAAGATGCAGTGTTTGGCTATGACGGCAATACGTTAGTGACCAATGGAGTGTCACTACCATTGACGATTACCTCTTCACAGACAGCGCAAGATCATGGGTTTCCAAAAAACCTCGTTGAAGTGACCAAAGAAGAAAAAGCGAGTGGCAACTCACTGCTGACGCTGACGCCGACGCATGCAATGTTCCATATGGACACGGATCCCGCTGGCGAGACTACGTATTCCGATATTTTTGGGGACATGCGAGGCAATCTTTCCCGTGATCAGATCCGGACTGCAGCGAATACATTGTTTGATACCATCATCATGTATCGACTGCAAATCGCGATCATTTTCGCACTTTTTGGATTACTTTCGAGCATTTTTACTGGGATCATCACGATCCTTCTCTACTCAGTGATCGTGCAAGTGATCGGCTGGGTCTTGGATCTTCGGTTGACGTATCGCTATGCACTTCGGTGGGGACTTCATATCTTTCCGATTGCCCTAGCGATCCAAGAAATCTCGAGTGTGATCGCGCCTGATTCCTCGTTTCCGATTCTCTCCGTGACGTATATCGCCATGGCCGTGCTTATTATTTGGATTGGTCGCAGCGAGCGGCCCACTATTGTCTTTCAATGATTGGAGATTTTATGACACAAGATGAGCTCTATACTTCACTTGCGACTGCGTACAAGAAAGAAACCGACCAAGATTTTCCGACAAATAAGATCCGTTTTTTTATGGATTATTTGTGGAATGCAAGCTTGAATAAACCGCTCACCGAAGAGCAAAAAGTCTCGCTCAAAAGTTTGATTGATTTACTCAATTCGCTGGATGATCATAAACTTTCCCCTGTCCGCGATATCATCGGGACGCTCAATACGCAGCTAGGCCCCTTGCTCACGACGTACCCTAGTCTGGGACATACCTTTACGTTCGTGGTGACGACACTCCTCCCTGCATATCAAAAATATTTGACGAGTTTGGAAAATCAAGTGAAAGAAGCGCATGCATTTACCAAAGAAGAAGTGCTGTTGTATTACGATATGACGCTCGTCGATCATGCCGTCCTCTCACACGTGTTTGAGAGTGAGCCATCGCTCAATTTGGTGGAAGTGATCACAGCGATCAAGACGGTGATCGTGGTGAATGCCTTGACTCATGACTACTTACAAGATGCGATGGGGCGATCAATTTCACTGTTTACCTTTTTGCAGCGTGGTGGACTCGCCAAAGACAAATGTAAAGAGTTTTACCAAGAGTTAGTGGCCAGTTTGATCGTCACGATGAAAGAGTCAGTGAGCAATAAGAATGTCGAGACTGCAGTAGAGAAGTTGTGCCAAGAGCTCGGGAAATTGACCGACCAGCCGACACCTGAGGTCGCCGCTCCAGCCGAACCTGCCACTGCGCCAACTGATGCAACACCTGCAAACTAAAAAGGGACGCAATTTCTTGCATCCCTTTTTTTTTCAATGTATGTTCTGATCAGCTGATCTCCTGATCACCTGGTCTTACACTGTCATTCTGACAATTTGCTTGACGACGATATTCTCGCCGACTTTTCCAGCCGTCTCTTTGATGAGATCAGTGATCGATTTCTTCGGATCACGAATATATGGCTGTTTGAGGAATTCCTCGACATTTTCTGGACTCATACTGGCGACTTGCATTGCAAGTTCGCGCGATAAGTTCTTAAAGTCTTCAGTGCGAGCGACGAAATCGGTCTCGCAAGCGAGCGCCACCATACCAGCGACTTTCCCCGTGGTGTGCACATAGGATCCGACGACTCCTTCGCCAGTTTCGCGGTCAGATTTCTTTTCAGCGATCTTGACTGCTTTTTCTTTGATCCACTTTCGTGCTTTATCGAGATCTCCGTTACTCTCTTCCAGAGCTTTGCGGACATCCATGACACCAGCGCCAGTCTCTTCGCGAAGTTTCTTCAGTTGTTCAATATCTATTGCCATAACAAAAATCCTTTCTTTGTACAGACGTAGCGTGCTACGTCTCTACCTTATGCTGCTTTTGCAACCTCTGGTTTCTTTTCTTCCTGACTCTTACTCAATGCTCTTCCTTGCTTGTATGCACCTGCGAGGGCTTCGACGAGCACTTTGATACTGCCGACCGCATCGTCATTTGCAGGGATAGCGATCTTCACGAGATCTGGATCCGTGTTACTGTCAGCGATTGCCAAGACTGGGACGTCTTTGACCAATGCTTCTTTGACAGCGACGAGATCGGTGTTGATGTCAGCCACGACCAACATATCTGGGATACGTTTCAGTGTCGCGACGCCACCAAAGAATCGTTCGAGTTTGGTGATATCTTTATCGATTTGGACTTGTTCGTACTTGGTGTATTTGGTGAATTTGCCTTCTTCGCGGTCTTTCTTCATCTGGTTGAGCTTGGTGATCGATTTCCCGACTTGCTCCCAGTTGGTGATGAGTCCACCGAGCCAACGAGTGGTGATAAACATCGCGCCAGCATCGATTGCGGCGGCTTTGACGATCTCTTGAGCTTGGCGTTTGGTACCGACAAAGACGACGACTTTGCCCAATTTTCCTGCCTCATGCAGTTCTTGGCATGCTGCCTCGAGCTGACTTGCCGTTTTGGCGAGGTCAAAGATATGGACGCCGTCACGCTCTGCGTAGATGAATTGCTTCATCTTAGGGTTCCAGCGGCGGATTTGGTGGCCAAAATGGCTACCTGCCTCAAGTAATGATTCAAGACTCACGGAAAAACTTGGTGTGTTTGCCATAGTGAGATCTCCTTTCTGCCTCCCCGTTTGCGCTTGTAAGTAGTTCAAGGAGATACTACAAACGGGTGTGTGTTTAAAATACTAGAGGTAGTATACCACACACCCGGGTAGAATTCAGGCATTAGACTGATTGGGTCTGCTTCAGTTCGTCATGCAGGACAGCCTGGAGTTCGTCGTGAGTGATGATTTTTACAAGTTTTTGCGATTTCTCATGGAGGGCGCGATATCGCGGTTCGAGATCCTCATCTGACTCCCCATCCACTTTATTGAGGATTCCGTCGATAAACTTGGGTACAAGCGTGAGAGTCTGAGTCGAGAGTTTTGCTTTTTTTTCGCTCTTTTCGCGCTCTGCTTTCAATATCTCCTCCCCCAGCTTCACTCCAGCTTGAGTGCGAAATTCTTTTAACGTAGGATATTTTTGCAAAAATTCGAGCAACCAGGCAGTACGACCACTCTCGCCAATGACCACCATGTCTCTATTTTGAATAAAATTACGCTCTACTTCCTCGACGGTAATTCCTCCGCCATTATAGACCGCGGCCATACTTCTGGCCTTTTCACCACGAGACTTCTGTTGTAATGCCTCGGCAACTTTAAAGAATACTTCAGTTTCGTCTCCAAAGTTGTCTCCTTCGACGAGAACTGAGTGTGTATGGTTGGGCTCGATCACTTCCATATCAGCAGGCTTCTTGTCCTTCTCGCCTTTCCATACTTGTGCAGATGGTGAGATACCGACGAGCGCTACGTCGATTTTTTCTTTGAGGAGTTGCTCTCGGACTTTTCCAGCAATTTGGATGATTCCTGAATCAGTACCACCGGTGACCATCACCGGGCGCTTTCCTTCTTGTACTACTTCCTTCAGTTGAGAGCAGAAAGCGTCCACCAGTTTTTGCTGTTCACCACCCTCGGACTTATCCATGAAGCCAGCACCCCCGTTGAACAGGAGTACAAAGTCAAACGGCGACGCTTGGGTTTGCGTATCGTAGAGTTTGAGATCTGCGAGCATCTTCTGGACAGCCGATGTATCAGCATTCTTGGGAATCTCTGCGGTCTGTAAACCTGCTTTATCAAGATTAACGACAGGCACTTCGACCATCGCAGTACCAGGCTTCTCTTGTGTTTCTTCTACTGCCATCTCTCGCTTCACGGTGGTGGGCCATTCTCCTCGTATCCTGGCCATATTGATGTTATCTTCCGCACGTAGCGGATTCATCTTTCCATTCATGCTTTCTTTCATAGTGGTTACCCACTCGGTGATCTTATCCATATGTGCCTCCAAAAAGCGTACGAATTTATTAATCCTAGCATTTATCTGGGGGTAGATACAAAAAAACCAGCCGAAAGGATCCTTTCCTTCTCTGGCCGGTCGTAATTACGGGTATCTAAAAAATGCGAAGTGCCACTGATTTTTAAGATGATACCCGTCAAGGCGTTGTTGAGAACAGAGGTAGTATAGCATGCGAAGATAGTACAAGAGCCGCTTGTGAGGCGGCTCTATGTGTACATGTGTTACTACTTCAAATTTTTTAACCCTCGGCGGTGGGCTCTACCGTTTGATCGACTGACTCAAGGAACCATTTTCCTTGGATTCCTTCTGCACTCCAACCAGTTACTCCCAAATAAGTGATCTGGTACCAGTATTTACCACTATGGCATTTCGGACCACCAATGATGGTGACCGATTCGCCATTGGCTATGCTGCCAAGCTTGGCAGCATCAGAGCCTGGCAAAGCGCGAATAGCCAGAGGCTCACCATCCGGAGTTGACCTCGCTGCAGTCAATCCAAAAAGTCGTGATGGAGGAGCACCGACACAGGGGACGATAGTCCCAATTGCCGATGGAGTCCCTGCCGCTGCCGCACTGACCGTTGTCGGAGTTGCGGTTGGCGTAGCCGTTGTAGTGACGACAACTTTCGCGAAGACCATAGGTACCCATGCATTTGACGCGCCTATGTTTATCTCGTACCAGCCATCTTTTTGGCCGACGTACGTGAATGTGGCACCTTTTGCCACCACCTGTATCGGCGATACTTCCGCCGATGGCTCAGAGAACACTTGCGTGTCTTTTAGAACCACAATTTTCTGTGGCAGCTCAGTAGCGACGAGGCCTGGAGTGAGTGTGAGAGCTGGCGTCGCAGTTGCTGCGCCCCCATTCAGCGATGAGCAATCAGGGTGCAATTCAATTACGGGCGTCCCGTCTTCAAGCAAAGAGAACTTTCCCTTCAGCCATCCTGCATGTGCGTCATCTTTGACGCTGTACCACAACGTCCCGTCACAGTCCGTCGTCTGACCGAGGTACACAAAAACTGTGCCCTTTGGCGCAACTTCGATAACCGGTGCAAACGGACTCGGGAGAGTCCGCAAGTTCAGGTTTGTTGTATTCACTTGCACTTTCTTCCCAGATGGATCACCGGCTGATTGCACGGTCGCACTCGAAGTTTGGGCCGGAGGTGCGACAGTTGGTAGGACAGTCTGGCCAATTGGATCGATGTGGTACTTTTGAGAGAACTTCTCAAAGTCAAACAAATCGTCATCTGCTGAGACGCGGACTTCGATGTCCACATCACCTGTGACGGTCAAGACGACAGACCCCGTTACCTCAGACTTTCCCTGATCCGCTCCGATGAGCGTGGAAAAGCCTGAAATCTGAACTGGGCCAACCTTTTTCCCATCATCGCAATGCACCGTGGTCTTGAAAACCACGGTCTGCCCTACGACACCCGACGTCGGATCAGCCGTTAGGCTATCGACGTGACAAGCACCACTAGCCAATGCACTACCAAATGAGTAAAAGAACAAAAACAGTCCCGCGAACATGAACCCAAGGCCAAGTAACCACTTCACTCTATTAGACATTTTTCACCTCCTCAGGTGAATAATTAGCTCCCAGAACGGTTTAAAATTTGATTTTCTGGGCAACAGCGTACCCACCACCAGATGTGGCACGCTGTTACCCAGAGTAGTATTCACATGTTAAAGAGCTTGTACTCGAGGGCTCCAAGCGATCCGTACTGGATCAAAGGAGATCAAGAGACAAGCGAAGATTATATCCTAAAACAGGTGAAAAAGCCAGTTATAGGCCTATTTAGAGAGCCTGGTTAGGCCGTATTCAGAGGTGATCCATCCGAGAGTAGATTCGTTGATTCGTATCTGGTACCAGCCATTGGAGATGACATCGGCAAATGAGATGTACCACCCGCTTGGCAAGACGCCGATTTGTGTGGACTGTAAGCTTGCGCCGTTGCGGATTCGCACATTGATTCCAGGGATGATTGCCTGGACGCTGGCGGCCGCAGTTTGGAGTTTTGACCCCATGATTGGAGCCGACGGGACTCGAGAAGACCTTTGAGCAGACACGGTGTTTGAGGTGCGAGCGACTGCATTCCCATTGACTACATACGTCAGCGTCTCGCTAGTAGGGAGCATTCCGTTTGGATCATCTTTCGAGACGACACGCACAGTGACCGTATAGGTTCCAGGTCCAAAGGTAAATCCATTGGTATCCCAGATTCCTTCCGAGATGACCGAGGAACGCACGACGTACGACACTGACGCTACTTCTGAAGGACATGAGGTATCGGCAGTAAATCGGACACTGGTCCCTGCCGCTACTGGTGAGGCTGGACTCCCCCGAAAATTGGAGATCGTGCAGTCACCCATTGCAAACGCCTGCTTTGGACTTCGAAGAGTACCGAAGAGGACAGAGATGATGACGATGGCACAAACGATTGGCTTTTTCATTGAGCCTGTATTCTACCTCAAAACTGCTCAAAAAGCTAGTTATAGGCTCATCAATTGAATGTTTTCGAAGACTATTTGCGACTAGTGTGAATATGAGAGTTTTCTTCGGGACGTCAATTCGAGTTGTGAATCTTTTTATTTGGTGGGTGCCAACAATATTGATGCTCACTTTTTCAATCTTTCAGTTTCTCAACATTGAGACAACTTTCGCAGAAAAAATATTGATCGTTCCTCTAACGTTGGTATTGTTTGTAATGGGATACACGTTTTTCTTCATCGTAAGCTTTGTCTACTGGTTTCCTCTGGCGCTATTCATGAGACTGCATCCTGAGGTAGATGATCTTCAAAATTGGAAGCAAGGGTTGCTTCTTACCTCGAACTTGCTGATTTGTGCCATTTTTATACTCATGAGCTTTTGGTGCAGTCTTGATTATTCCTGTTACAGTGAAGGATCACTCTCAAGCGGTGGTGGAGTCATCACGTGGTTTTTCCTCTCACTTCTTTTTGTGACTAGACCGTTTATTCTCTTTTTTGATTTTCCAAAGGCTTCACCACCCGCGGAGCGCGCGGAGGAAAAATAGGAGGACTTTTTTGAAGCCATGGGCGCGCTGATAGCTTTGCCAGGAGCGGTGCTTTTTCTCGTCAAAAGTTCCAGGGAACGGAGGATTGCACCAGGCGGAGATGACGATATGCTTGCCACCATCTTTCTTGACGATGAGTGTCACCAGTCTCCCGCTGACCATTTTGCGATACTCGCTCGTGCCGTACTCTTTGCCACTGTACGACTCATCTGGATGATAAAACGCCTGCGTCGCTATAAACTCTGGCAGACGACGTTCTTTCATTCGGTCCCGTGCATGATTCGTAAAAATAAGCTGTGCCATATCTTAATTGTACTGATCTCCTGATCGCCTTGTCCACTGATCGCCTCGTCTGCTGTATACTTTATGAAGATGAGTACCCCATTGACCACTACCTTTGAGATACGCACGCCACGCAATAGCGAGTTGACGCCTGAGTCAGCTGGCCATTTTTTTGCTACACTTCCAAATCCACCGACGGGTGTATTCAACTGGTTTGCCAAAGCGCCATCGATCACTGTGGAGTTCTTAAGCCAAGGACAGACAGTGTTCACTTTGCTCACCGTCCCGACGGATCATGAAGAGTACTTCGTGACGCAATTGTCAGCAGCCTACCCGCAAGTGCGCATAAAAAAGCTGGAGCACAATCCTCTCGATGCTTTTTCACTCACCGCTCCGATCGAAGTCGGACGTCTGCGATTATCCTCAGGTACCTATCTCCCGATCAAGACCTATAGAGAGACTGCCCCAAATGATCCACTGACCAATATATTCTCTACTCTTGCGAAGCTTGGCGAAAATGAGCAAGCGATGATCCAGTTTGAGATTCACAAAGCGACCGAGCATTGGAAGCACGGAGGTCACAAAGCTGCCGAGGGACATATCTCAAATGGCGTCGCCGTTCCCCACCCTCAAAAAGCGCAGATTGAGACGAAGCTCTCCCAATCGTCATTTGGTGTCTGTATTTCGATCGTGGCACAAGCGCAGACGCAGGAGCGCAGCAATCAAATCTTGCGGTCATTGCAATCAGCATGCACGAGTGTCGATCTTCCGTATCAATCGCTGCGACTCACGCAGCCACTGTTGAGAAAGACTCGATTTGCTGAGCAGATTCTCCATCGAACGGTGCCCTACTCCCATCAATATTTGAGTACCGATGAGTTGGCGACGCTGGTACATTTGCCAAATAAGAACTTCTCAGCGATCAACAACATTGCTTGGGGCAAGACACTTCAGGGAGAGCCACCAGAAAATCTTCCGACATTTGGGAGTTTATCCGAAGAAGAGCGTGCGAACGTCAATTTATTTGGCCGAGTGCAGTTCAAGAACCAAGATCAAATATTCGGGATCAAGCGCGAAGACCGCAGGCGACACATGTATGTCTTGGGGAAAAGTGGGACCGGAAAATCGACACTCCTGGCAAACATGATCATCAGCGACCTAAAGCACAATGAAGGGATTGCGGTCATCGATCCACATGGTGATTTGATCGAGACGGTGCTCGAGTACATTCCCAAACACCGCATCAATGATGTCATTCTCTTGGATCCAGCTGATCCTGAAGCAGTCGTAAAGATGAACTTATTTGAAGGTGGCTCGATGGTGCATCGAGAGTTGATCGCGTCAGGGATCGTCTCCATTTTCCAAAAGATGTATGCGCACTCCTGGGGACCTCGGTTGGAGTACATCTTGCGAAACACCCTGCTGACTCTCCTCTCTGAGCAAGCCAAGCTTGATGATATCTTGCACATGCTGACTGATGACAAGTTCCGGGCAAAAGTCGTGGATCGCCTGCAGGATCCGGTGCTCAAAAACTTTTGGGTGACAGAATTTAATACCATGACTGAAAAGCAACGTATTGAGGCGATCTCCCCGATTCTCAATAAGGTCGGTCAATTTGTGACGTCTCCATTGGTGAGTGGCGTGGTCAATGCGAAGACCAGTTCATTTAACATCGAAGAAGTGATGGATCAAGGCAAGATCTTATTGGTAAATGTATCGCAAGGCAAACTGGGTGAGGATAATGCGTCACTGTTGGGTGCGATGCTTATCACCAAGATCCAGCTCGCTGCGATGAATCGCGTCTATAAGAGCGAAGAGAGCCGACGAGATTTTTACCTCTATATCGACGAGTTCCAAAATTTTGCCACGACCAGTTTCGTAAAGATTTTATCTGAAGCGAGAAAATATCGGCTCAATCTCACGCTCGCAAATCAGTATATGGATCAGATTCCAGAGGAAGTGAAAGCCGCGATCTTTGGCAATGCCGGGACGATATGTAGCTTTATCTTAGGTGCCAGTGATGCTGACGCCATGATGAAAGAATTTGGTCAAAAGTACACGCAAGAGGATTTAGTATCGCTTGAGCGCTATCAGATCATCACCAAGCTCATGATCGACAACCAGATGAGTCAGCCATTCCCTGCGGCGACCTTGTCGCTCTCCAATTCCAAAAATCAAAACAAAGATAAAGTCCTTCGCTCCTCTCGCGAACGATATGCGCGGAAGAAATAGCTCACTTTTTTTATTTCCAATTAATGGCTTTCCAAAAGGCTGGGGTAAGTGCTTCCCCCCTGCTTTTGGTTTGATCCAACTCCTCAAAAATTGCGTCTGGATTCGATTTGGTTGTCGTGTGATATGGATCTAGAGCGGATATTTGATATTGACCGTCACAGCTACTGACTAGAGCAAGATACAAATGTGTTGGAATATCCTTCACTGCTATAAGTTGATAGTTCTTCAAGAATTCAGTTCTTTCAAAATACGTACACGCAGCTTCAAACAAATACGAGAAAGCACTGTTGAAAAACGAACATTTTGTAATTGGAGGATCGTTAATATCGACGAGCGAAGATGCGCGAACATGCGTGCTCGTATGGAGCACTTTCTCTGCCAAAGCTTCGTTGTGAGTACCAGTAATTCGCCACATTGCTAGTGCACAGAAAGTAAGTATTTCTTGTAGCGAACATTTTTTTTCAATGGTCATGGGAATCCGCGCTTCTTCGTGAAGCTGACGAACAATGTCAAAGTATTTCTGCTTGTCTTCAGGTGTCAATCCTTTTTCAAAAAGTAATTTGTCGTAGTCTTCATTTGTGGGGAAAATTGGTAGATCTATAGCTCGCTCTTCATCCTGGCATAAAAGACCTTGGTATGCCAATGGAACGAATGTACCACTGCGATCTTTCATCTGCTCATTCAGCGATACGACTGAAGGTGGAGTAAATCCAGTTTCTGGATTTTTCAATTGCATTGAATCAACCATAGTACGTTCACTGATTATAACGCTGTACTGACCTTTACGATATTTTCCATAAGGCTTATCACCGTGACTGGACCGACGCCGCCAGGGACCGGAGTTAAGAATGATGCTTTTGGTTCGACAGAAAAGTTTTCCACATCAGCTGCTGGGGATCCGACGTCGATGACGACAGCTCCCTCTCCGACCATCTCACCTTTTAGAAGATCTGCCTGACCTGCTGCACAGATGATGATCGGAAAATCTTGAGTTTTGGTGATCTCAAATTCTTGCTTGCCGACATTGACCACTGTATGTCCAAGCACTCGCAAGAGGTGCGTGAGCGGTTTGCCCACGATATCAGATTTTCCGATGACGAGGACGGATTTTTTCATCCACTCTTCATTCGTCGCTCCCAGCGCATTCTTAGCATTCTGAAGGATCGAGAGCACTGCTTTGACCGTCGCCGGGACCAGAAAACTATCCGTTCGACCCTCGTGTGAGTACACATGCCTACCGGTAGGCATGGCTCGAGTGCTCAGGATGACATTCAAGTTCTGCTGAGTCAGACAATCAATATCTTTTTGAGGATCGATTGCGGTCGTGAGACTCTCCCACCATTTTGCAAAATCAGTTGTCGCTCTCTTGTCATTGTATTTTTCCCAGACCGCTTTCGCTGGTTTCTGGATCATGACACCGGTGACTGACGCATTAAATGACAGTTCACGAATATTTTGGATGAGTTCGCCCTGATCATCCGCTAGCGAGCACACATATGGTTCGTACAGGATCCCGATGCGCTCGGCAGCTTTCTTCTTGAGGCCCGTGTAGAGGATACTTCCTTCGTCCTCTTTGAATGTGACACTGGTGACGCGAATGGTTTTCCCTTTTGCATGCAGGAGATCGACCTCGTGTTTCAACAACAGTTCTTTTTCCGCTGCAAAAGTTTTCCCATCAAATAAAATCATAGTTTTTTTTCTAACTTTTGGTGCTCGAAGAGTAAACTGATTGCGAGCAGCATTGCCTACTGCACTCTTATTTTAATAATAATTTCAACATTTCTACATCCACCGCTTCTGGCCCCGTCTTGTTTGGCCCCGGCACTTCGAGGATGAGTGGCAAATGCTTCACCATCGGATGATTCACAAATGCTTTCATCATCTCGATTGGGATCTGCCCTTCCCCAAGATTTGCATGCCTATCTTTGTGTGAAAAATATTCGTCTCGACTATCATTGACATGTACGACTTTGAGACTATCGACGAGCTGCAGTTGTTCCATCCAATCAAAGATATATTTCTCTCCATCTTGCGGGACGAGTGAATATCCTGCGGCAAATGCATGACAGCTATCGAGGCACCATCCAAGTCGTTTCCCACCTTGCACCGTGCGCAGGAGCCAGGTAATCTCACGAAGATCGGATCCAATTTTTCCATTCATTCCAGCTGCATTTTCGATCAAAAAGATTGCATCGTCAGGAGTGCTTGCGAGCAGATCAGAGATATGTTTGGCGACTTGATCTTGGACTGCCAGCCACCCATTTCCAAGATGTGATCCGAGATGGACGACGACACCTGCAGCCTTCATCCCTGCACATGCGTTCAGATCGACGGAGAGACTGACTTTGCTTTTTTCGATATGTTCTGGCTTTTCGGCGGCGAGATTCACGAGATATTGCGCATGGATGACAGTCGCTTCCATTCCTTCTTTTTTTGCGTTCTCATTGTATCTGGCGATTTTATCCGCAGGGACGTCGGTGGTCGACCAGGATCGTGGACTACTACAGAAGATTTGGATGGCGTTGCAACCGAAGTCTTTGGCGCGTTTGGGAGCGAGATCGATGCCGCCGCCTGCGCTCACGTGTGCTCCGACAAGAATAGTTTGTGACATATGCGCAAGTGTATCACACAGATCCGTAGGGGCGGGTCGTGACCCGCCCTGCATTTTTATGGCGTGGGGAACTTGCTACAGAGCTCTTTCACTTCCGCAGCGATCGCTAGCAAAGATTTATCATCCTGACAACGAGCGGAGAAGTCTATCATATATTCAGCTCTCATTGGTTTATCTTCAGGCAATTTCTCATTGACTACATGATCCATGACTTTCCTGATCCATTCTGCGATGAGTTTCATTTCTGCCTCTTTCATCCCCCGTGTCGTGACAGCTGGTGTCCCGAGTCTGACTCCCGATGGATAAAACGGACTTGGATCATTCGGTACGGTATTTCGATTGGTGACGATACCTGCAGCGTGCAGTGCGCGAGCGACGAGTGTCCCTTTCCCGACTGAATCAGCGCTAAAGTCCATGATCATCAAATGATTCTCTGTCCCGTCTCCGACGAGTTTTATTCCTTGGTCCATGAGTGCATTCGCGAGAGTCTTTGCATTTTTTACAATCTGTTGATTGTAGCCTGTGAACTGTGGTCTACTGGCCTCTTCGAGAGCGATAGCGATCCCTGCCGTGACATTATTATGAGGACCACCCTGCATGCCCGGGATGACTGCTGAATCAATTTTTTTTGCCAGCTCCGGATCTTTCTTCATGCCTTCATCTGTCACCATGATCATCGCACCGCGAGGACCTCGGAGGGTCTTGTGAGTCGTCGTCATGATCACATGAGCATGCGGCACTGGTGATGGGTGTGCGCCTGCGATGATTAGACCTGCGATGTGAGAAATATCAGCGACTAGGTAGGCTCCAACTTCGTCAGCGATTTCCCGAGCCTTTTTCCAGTCGAGAATAAATGGATATGCAGTTGTACCGAGGATGATCACCTGTGGTCTGTGGTCTGTAGCCTGTCGTCTCATTTCGTCGTAATCAATCCGTGCATCGGCAGTCAGACCAAACTGCACAGAGCGATAATATTTTCCGGAAAACGTGACGTTTGGGTGTCCGTGCGTGAGATGGCCCCCCATCGAGAGTTTGAGGCCCATGACCGTACTGCCAGGCTCAGCCAGCGCAAGAAGGATCTCACTATTTGCAGGACTGCCCGAGTATGGTTGCACATTCGCGTAGGGGACACCAAAAAGCTTTTTTGCTCGCTCAATAGCCAGGAGTTCGATTTGATCGATAAAATCATTGCCCTCGTAGTATCGTTTTCCAGCATACCCTTCCGAGTATTTGTTCATGAGGACAGAACTGACTGCTTCCCGGACAGCAGCTGAAGCATAGTTCTCGCTGGGGATGAGCATCAGCGTCTCTTCTTGGCGCGATTCTTCCTTGGCGATGAGTTCAAAAATTTGATCTGGCATGAAGATAGTTTAGCACGGTGTATACTTTTGTCATGAAACTTCCATTGATTAATCCGGACGTAGAAATACTATTGCAAACCACGATTCTCCCAGACCTTGAAAAAGGAAGGAAAAATTTTGACCGTCCCCATACGGAAGCAGTAGTTTTTTGGATGAAGGAGCTTCTTGAGAAAATAAACTCTCCAACTTGTGATCAGCTTGTATTAATTACCGCTGCCTATGCTCATGACTGGGGATATATTGGGCTTTTTGATGGAATAGATAGTTCGGACATCAATGTAGTCCATAAGATGAAGCCACTTCATATGGAGCGAGGTAGCCTTCTTATAAAAATGCTGATTGATGAAAAGCTCAACAAGTATTTCACCAGCGAGCAAGCGGAGCTTGTTGCCCATCTGGTCTATATGCATGACCGAATAGAAAAATTAGCAACTGAACCAGAGATCTTACTTATGGAAGCTGATACACTGGGAATGTTAGATACTGACAGAGTAAAGCCCACGTTTTCCAAAGCCGACAACACTGTGTTTATTTCTCGTGAACTACAAGAAAGAAGATTGCCTGTATTTCTTCATCCTGTCGCCAAAGATCTGGCTAAATCCCTTATGCAGAAGCGAATTGCTTTCTATTCTTGATTGAAGACCTGAGCTCCTGCAACTGAATATGCGTCAAGCCGATTGAACGAGAACTCAAAATCGGGATCTGCCAAAGCCAGTTCCACAGCGCCCAAAGCAGAAGTAAACAATTTATATCTTTGATCCTGGTTTTCATTTGCATCGAAAAGTGAGGAGACAAACGCCTTGTAGCCATAGAATAGTGCCATATACTTTCGAATATGCCTATCATGTCGGTCCAAACCATATTTTGTGACAAAATTATCGGCTATTTGAGAAAAATCCCCCACAAGTGTTTCTCCTTTGGATTTATTTGCATCTAAAAAGGCCAAGTCTGCGTACGCAAAGACTACATCATAGCCTGCTTCGCCAAATCCGACTGATGCGGGGTCAATTATCTCAACTCGATCTTGAAGCTTGTCGGTTGAAACAAAAATGTTGGCCGACCAAAGGTCCCCATGAATCGCAGATAATCTAGTTCTCGCATCTTTTGAATATCGTTGTGCTAATTCCGACATCCTTTCCTTCAGCATGTCAACTTTGTCTGAGCCAATTCTACCTTCAGAAAACTGTGGCATGAGTGCTCCAAGTCCATTAAGTCTAGTTGAATCTTCGATCACATGTAGCACTCCATTCTTGTAGAGTTCTCTGGATCTAGCCAAGATAGCCGGACCAAGGGGAGATTCGTGAAGGGTTAACATCTTCTCAGTTACTTCTTTGTAGAGTTCGACAATGTCGTCTTTGGAAGTGTTCATCTCATTCATCAATTCAGCTGACTGAATTGTAGAGAGTCCCAGTTGTCCCAAGAATGTGAGCATTTGCTTGTATTCTTTCGGATCCAAAAGATTTTGAATCGCAAACACCAAGTCCAAGTTCTTCAGTTGGTTTGGCGTGATGTCAGTTTCGTCAATGCGAGTAACAGTTATTTGGTCAAGTCCAAAGGCACCGTAGGATTTGTTGACCCCACTACGAGGACGTGAACTATCGATTAAATCCTTCCGTCTGGCAATATCAAGTCCACTCTCATCCTCGTCTCTATCTCGCTCAGTCTTTATGAAAAAAGGATATGTCGTTCCAGATGTTTCCACCAGAACCTTGAATCCAAAAGAGAATTGGCCTTGGCCGATTTTTTCTACAGATGAAATTCGGACCGGGATATGTATGTCAGTTACATCCTTGAGAAGTGGAATAAATATTTGTTGAATTTGCTCTTCAGGCAAAGTCTCTAGTTGACGTTTCCTTTGTTCGGCTGACATAGATTATCCTTTTATCTGAGCAGATATATGAGTGATTATTTTCTTCGCGTCATCGGGATTATTTTCAAAATCAGTGACGAATTCTTCAGTTACTTCAATTACTTTGACGTCTTTCGAAGTCAATTTTTCATGAAGTGCGGAGAGTCCAAGTTCAAGCTGTCCCAAGTATTCTCGAGTGTAGAATGCAAGTTCGTAATCTCTCCCTCGTTTTTTGAGTCGTTCCATCAACGTATCCATCGAGTAGCTCAGTTTGACGACATGTGTATTCTTGAACAATCCATCGGTCAATTCGTCATACAGTGTGTGATACAGTCTCCACTCATCGTCAGTGATATTTCCGACGAGCAGATGACTGTAGGTATACACCCAGCTCATGAGCAATCCACTATCGATGATCGTGATCCCTTGCTTTCGTTTCCCGAGTTCTGCTCGCAAGATTTTTATTCGCTCAATTGTGAGCCATGTCTCATTGGCAAATGCCCATCGTTTCATATCTGCAAGATATGGTTTTGCGAATGGGTCAGAGGTCTGAAAGAGGTCGTCAGCATCGACTGCATGTGCACCAAGTGATTTGACGAGAATTGGCATGAGGGTCGATTTCCCCGATGCCACATTGCCGATAATTGTAAGAGTTTTTGCAGACATACTTTTAAGATCGTCTCTTTTCATTCGGTGCGTGTTTAATCTTCATAAATTCGTAGTTCAGTCTATCCCTATGAAATGGGATAGTCGTTGTCTCGCCATCGTCAACGTCACGTATCTCAATCTCAAAATTTTTCACTTTCGGATAGAGTGCAAAGACACTTCGAATTGTCAGTATGATTCGATCATAATACAACTCCCAGAACTTTGCTTTCCACGTGTCAAAGTGCGGGATACTATGTTCACTATGAAGCTTATGCCACTCTTCCGGGACACTTGATCTCATTCCGTTTCGCACACTGCTTTCTACTGCAAATCGTTCATCTTTTGCTTTTCCCGGAGTAAAATCAAGTTTCCAGACAAATGTTTCTTTGTCTTTTCGCACCCCTATCTCCCGTGTTTTCCCAAGCAAATTTACTGCAAGATGAGGATCCATATCGACTGCTTCCTGACCACCCGCCTTTTCACTCACTCTGTGTCTCCCAATATCTGTCTTGTCAGCGATAATAAGTGCGAGTGCTTCTGGACCGAAATGCGTTACCATTTTCTCAATTATTTCTGTTTCACTTAGCTCTCGCTTTCCCGAACTTTCAGACTCGATTTCTCGAGAAAAACTTTCAATCAAAGATGTTGCAATCGGCTCATTGTGAAGTTGCATTGCTCGACGCACAATTCGCCAGTCTCGAGCTTGCTTCTGTCGTTTTTTGCTTTCAATCGGAAGATTTGCGTCAGGTTTAATTTGCTCCACTACAGTAGACAAAATGTATGGCGAGACCAGTGAGTGAAGTTTCCTACTAAGAATATTTCCAAGATCATGTCCTCGAGATGCTAAGACCGCTCGTCGAATGGTTTGTTTCTTCTCACCAGCATCTTTGAGAAGTGAGATTACATTCTTCGTCACTTTGTCTATGTGCTTGCTATCATGTCGATTGAACCCATGATTATAAATTTTGTCGAGGGAACCATTGGCTAGTCCGTACGGTGCGTCAAGACAATTTGATAGAAAAGAGTCCAATTTACGCACTCCACCTTTGTACACATCAAAATCAGATCCACAAAAATCACTCCATTGATTCGTCTCAGTTAAGACAAATTCAATGAATGCTTGTGGGCACGCAGCATCCATGAAAAATTGTCGGGCCGGCACGCTCTCTTCTGGCTTTCCAGAATGATTGACGAATACTCCATCTTCATTTCGAATAAGCGATTTTGCCAATCGGAATTGTTCAATTGAGACCGACATATACCACTGAGGGAATAAAAAAACACCCTCTCCTTTTGACTACTTGGTTTCCCCCCTCGACAGAGCTCGGGGTGTTGTTACTTGGATCAAAAGTGGGTGCTTATATAAGAAGCGTGTTTTCCACTTTCAGCTATTATAGCATAGTCGAATTCAGATCTGCGTTCCACTTGCCTCTTGAGTAATTTCTGAGAGATAGGGGTTTCCCTCCGCAGACTGTTTCAATTGATACACCAGCCCGCCGACAATAGCTTGGTGAGTCAAGAGGGCAGACTTTTCAGAGGAAATTAGTTCCAGACAGCCATTTGAGATGTAGAGATACGAATCCACGGCACAACGAGCAGTGATGCTTTGTAGGTCAATTTCGGTCATATGTTCCTTTCATTGTGTCATTACTGCTGAGTCGCTAGCAACCGGACTTGGGAGCGCCGTTCGCATCGGAGCAACCCCTGAGACCACCTCGATATTGGAAGCGATCGAGACCTTGAGGACTTGCGTTGAAGCGTTAAACTCGCCGCTCGCTAAGATGCGCTTCCCTACCGATGTATCCAGCAGGACTCCGGTTGGGACTTCGAGCCTGATTGCTTGTGTTTGCGTCCCCACCAGATAGTATTGATTGCCCTGTTTTTGAAGGATTCCAGTCAGCGCAGTCTCCACCCAGGGATTTGGACTCGCTGTGGGCAGTGGCGTCGCCAGGATTGGTATGTATTTGAGGATCGGCGCAGGGACTGCCAATCTCCCGATGCCAAAGCTCGCGCCACCGACTGCGAGGACGATAAGCACCGCAGTCATGGGATGGATTTTTAGTTTGAGATCGACTCCTTCCCCGTCCATCACTCCTTTCCACCATTTGCGAATATACGTCACTGGATTGGTGATTGAGAAACTGACGAATGGAGGGTCAACTTTCGAAAATTTGCCCGACAGGTCACGTATCGCATTGGCAGCTTGCGAAGATTTAATAGGATCGATGACAGGGTCCGTGGCGGACATAGCTCATCAATAAGAGTATGTAAAAATAATCCTACTCCTCTGTATAAAAATGACAAGACTTGTCTTTTTCCGTCAACTATTTAGGATAAAAATCGCATGACTTTTTCCATTGAAAATTCTCAGCTCAGTCCGCAAACAATTATCCAAAAGTGCATTGACTTTACCGCAAATCGTCCTGGACTCAAGAAAAATAATTCCAAGGCAAAACTACGAGAACTTGCTGGCCGAGAATTTGATGAGTTGATCGAAGCACTAGAACGGCCAAAAATGGACGATGACCAATGGATTGTCGAAGTCGCTGAGGAAATTCCAGATGTCTTGATTTTCATTCTTCAGCATTGGCTCGATGAAAAGAAATCGCACACGCAGATTGCAGAGTTATTGTTTCAAGCGGAGAGCAAAGCGTCGTTGCTTCCTCACTATACGCAGAAAGTCTATGGATCAAAGATGCAAGAGCTACGACCAGAACTCGCAAAAAAAACATCGCTTGATGACTCCGTTAGCTTGCGAGCGCTGACTCTTTGTTTTGCGTTGAGTCATTCGCTTGATTTTGACTTGTATGAGCTGACTGACCTCAAATCAGATCACAATGACAAACGCTATCAGCCTGAGCTGTATGAAGAGGGGTGTGACTATAAAGAGTCTCGCAAGATCACGAAAGAATATGCCAAACGAGTAGTGCCAAAGGAGGTACATTTGTATCCGCAAATCCTCGAGCTTCGTCGCAATCGAGATTAGGAAACTTATTGTTGAGTGGCACTCGAGATTAATGATGCAATTACGGATGGCGAGACGATGAAATTTCCCTTTTCAGAAGTCAAGCTTTGCAGTAACAATGAGAGCTCCTCCGCCCCTCGAGGAAGTTGAATGCGCATTGCGGCATCTTCATCGGGATTGTCGTTTGGCCCATATACAACGAGCTCTCGGACTCCTCCGTTTTGTTCAATTCTGAATTCCATTTCTCGATTTGCCATAGTTCATTTGCATCAGTACAGTTGATGTATTATACACGAGCAAAATTCAAGTTTACTTGCTGATACGCCAAAGCACCGCTAGCAGTTTTGTGGTCTTGCGAGGTTTCATGAGAGAGAAACTGCTGAAAAAACACATGTGGCAATACACCACCGACGATAAGAAGTTCCGCCACTTTCGCTGATACGCTCTCGCCATCGCTTTTTTCTCCACGGTTCCTGACGCGGATATTAGTCCCAAATTTCGAGACCAGGGACGCCAAATTGACAATGCTATTGTCAAAAACTGATCGCTCCAGCGACGTTTGCGCATCTACAGTTTGTGCATCAAGTCCCATTGGAAAATCTGCAAAACATTCTAGGACTGCTCCTCGTTGAAACTGTTTGTCAGAGCTTTGCCAGACGATTCCGACATCCCACTTGACGTAAAACGTCCCATTGCAGTAGAGCTGCCGCGCTATCACCTGGACTTCGGCCATCTTTTCCCTTATCAATTGCTGATCATCAGTTTCTTGGCGTATCGCCTTCTTCATTTCCTTAGAGTCCGTTTCAGTTTGCCCTGCCTTCCATGTCCAAGTGGCCACATCCGATCCCACGATGAGTGTGGGATGCTCTAAATCTTGATTCTGAAGTATTGCTTCGGTTTTTTCAAATGCTACCATACCAGTGTCATTCGACATGGATTCTTCGACTCCATATGCCTTCTCTGGGTTGATTGCATCGATGAAAAACGCGTACCGATCATATTGATTGCGTGCAGCCGCGACTCGAGATTTGGAGCCGGTGGCGATGATGAGTTCTCTGTATGTCCAATTTTTGGCTTCACTCATATTTTTAGCCTAAAAAAAAACCCACCTGGTGGTGGGAAAATGAAAAATACAAATAACTGTCAATTCGACAGGTTTTACGAAAAAATAATGATTGTTTCAGGTTATTAGCTTTACCCGTCATAGTTTTAACGTCGTCGGGCCAAAAAAAAACTCGATCCATAAAGTGTTGAGCTTCCTTGGGGACGAATGTTTGACCTCGTATAGTATATCATGCCATGCCCATTTCGTCCTCACTGGTCGTTTTTATTGAGGCTACCGTAGCGACCCAGATATATTCCAATCCGTCGAGGAAATACAGGTATCCATCTTCTTCAAACACTTGATCCAGAGTGAATTGTCTCTCACCTACCGAAAGTGCCATGAGGGCTGCTTGCTGTGTCTCGGTGAGTTGTGGCCGCTTTCGCACATTAAATTCTATGGGCATTGATGCTGTCCCGCAATGAGCGGGCCTCCGTGCTAGGGGTACTCGAGAAGATAATTTGACGTGAACTACTGATGAGCATGCCAGCATGATCGCTATTTTTCCCGGCAATCACCGTTGCTTCCAGATCTCCACCCTGCGCTCCGATTCCAGGGATCAGTAGCGGCATGTCACCGACAATTGAGCGGATTGCCGCCAATTCTGCTGGATAGGTTGCTCCAGCGACCAGCATGCAGTTGTCATTTGCATTCCACTTCTGGGAAACATTTTCCGCAACAATTTCCCAAAGCTGTTTCTCTTTTTTTTGAATTTTGATTTTTACATTTTGAATTTCTCCACTTCCCGGATTTGAAGTCTTACACAGGATGATGCTCACTTTGTCTTTTCGATCTAAGAAAGGCTGGAGCGCTTCTTGTCCGAGGTATGGATGCAAAGTGATCGCATCAAATCCAAGTTCATCAAAGATTGCAGTGACGTACCCAGCGTTTGTATTTCCGATATCACCGCGTTTGGCGTCGGCGATCGTAAAGATGTCTGGATGATGGGTATGGAGATAGTCCATCGTCATGGCGAGTTCCGTCCATCCCTGCGCCCCTCTTGCTTCATAAAACGCAAAGTTAGGCTTGTAGGAAGACACATATTCATGCGTTTGCTCGATGATCCATTTATTGAACTCATACTGAGGTGTATGAGATTTCTGAAACTCCGGAGGGATTTTTGTGATATCACTATCAAGACCCACGCATAAGAGTGAGCTGACTTTGAGCTCACGTTTTCTTAGTTTCTCATGAGCCGTCATATTTCCTCTCCAGATAAGTAGCTGTCTCGTCACTCACAATCTCCTGCAAAGTGCTGCGAAGTGTACTCAGTAGCCCATGTGGATATTTGCTGATGTGTTCAACAAATTCTTGGTCGTACAGAATTCCTGATTCGAGAATATTTTCGTACACTGCGGCATGAGCTTGTATAACCGATGGAAGAGTTTGAAGAGCCAAAAAATAATCAGCAGAAGTTTGATTGAGATCAAGTTCCGTGAGCTGATTAATATACGCTTCAGCAGCTTTTAGATCAGGGCTTAGTTCTGTTAAGACACTCATATATTTCCTTTCGTTCCCCACGAATGTGGATTTTTCATCCAGTCTTGTACCATCTTCACTTCCTCCTTAGTGATCTTTTTCATTTTGATTGCTTCTCTGAAAATATGTGCAAATGTAGTCAGTGTATGCAACCGCACGCCCGAGTTCGCAAATGCTTCATTCGCTTCCGTAAACTCATAACTCGTAATGCTCAAACAATCGGTGACTATTGCACCTGCAGCACGAAGAGACTGGACTGCCGTCAGACTTGAGCTCCCTGTCGTTACGTGGTCCTCGATGAGCAGTACTTTCTTTCCGACGACATCTCCTCCTTCAACCATTTTTTTTGTTCCATGATCTTTGACTGCTTTGCGTACAAAGACCGAGGGGCGTTTGAGAACAAATCCAAGTGCCGCGCTATGCGGTATTCCTGCCGTTTCCACCCCAGAGAGTACATCAAAACTGACGAGGCCATCTTCGATGAGTTGCTGAAATCCCTCAAATATTTTTTGCCACCTCGATGGATAAAAAGGCAACTTTCGGTTATCAACGTACACTGGAGAGAGCATCCCTGTCTTAAACGTAATTGGATTGTTTGGTGAAAAACCTACTGCATTGATCTCAAGTAGTGCTTTGGCAATATTTTCTTGCGTGGTCATATCCATCTTTCTTTTTAATTTGTACCAAAGTAGCGGTCTCCGTAGTCCCCTAGCCCTGGGACGATATATTTTTTAGCATTGAGATGACTGTCGACTGCGGCTGTGAAGATCGCGACTTGCGGGAACTCCTCGTGGATAGCGTTGATCCCTTCAGGCGCGGCGATGACGCAGACGACACGCATCTCTTTCAATTTTTCTTTAGAGACGCGCCGCAGCAGATGCAACAGTGATCCCCCAGTTGCGAGCATCGGATCGGTGACGATGACGACGCTGTGGCTGGCAAGCTTAGGGAGTTTCCAGTAGTACTCACTGGCCACTGCCGTTTTCTCGTCCCGTGCCAGTCCGACAAATCCGATTTTTGACTTTGGTAGGAGGTCCATGGCGCCAAATAGCATCGCGATTCCCGATCGCAATACTGGGATGACGACGATCTCGTCGGCGAGCTTCTTTGCAGTGACAGTTTCAAGCGGAGTCTCTATGCTGACGTCCTTAAATGACAGTCCGCGGATTGCTTCAGCAAACAAGAGTCTACAGAGGCGATCGGAGTGCCGCCGGAACTTATCCACATCCGTCTGTTTATCTCGCAGATGCGTGAGTGAGTCTTGGATAAATGGATGATCGATGATAAAGACATTTTTCATAGTCTATTCTTCGTCAGTTTCAATCTGAGATTGATAGAGAGTCGTGCCAATATGCATATCCACATCTCCTGGATTCAAACCTGCCAATGCCAAAGCCGCAATGTGTCGTGACAACGAAAGATCAGTTTTCTGGACTGATTCAATCTCGTCAATAATCGCGTCAGGACTTATTCGAATTCCAAATTTTTCTTCCATACATGCCTCCTGAAAAAGATTACTTTGAACTTCATCATATCGTGTTGCGCTTCTCGGCCCCCAGTCTGGACACGCGGGCATCCGGTACCAACTTCTCGGGTGTGGTGGAAATCCATTGTGCACCTGAAGCAAATGGTTCCACCACGCATCTGTAATAGGTTTCAATGATGGATCGTCATGTTCAGGATTATAGTAAAGTAATTCTGCCATATTTTTTTTGCCGCAAAAAAAATCTCCCGCCATGGCGGGAGGTGAATACTAGTCATCCAAGCGAGGCTTGGTGATGGTGATACTGAAAATGGTCAAAAAAAATGTAGTGGTGGGCACTAAAAATATAGACTACTCTTCGTTGGGGAGGTAAATCAAGCGGCAAATCGATGTCTCATGACATTTGAGACGATAGAACTAAAAAAAGCCAAAGCTGGCTTGTTCATAAATGTCGCCTCTTTGATCCATGAATAGTCGTGATATATATCAGTAAGTTCTTTTTCTCCGGCATTTTCATCGTCTTTTTGGTTGGCGTTGTACAATTTTATGAAGGCACGAACAAAAGCATTTTGTACAGTTGTATCAGTGAGTTTGAACATTTCAAAAAAATCGAGCACTGTCGGTCGCAACACCACTTCTTGAGTGACAGCAAGTGCCTCATCATGATTCATTAGATCCATTTCCTACACCTCCAACTTTTCTTTTACTTTTGCCCAGATTTGCTGTTCGACAGTCTCCATATCAGTGTTTGCGTCGATGGTGACCCAGCGATGATGGTCATTTGCGTCTGCGAGTGTCTTGTACGCCGCACGGACCTGATCATGGAATGAGAGATTTTCCATTTCCATGCGATTGCTTCCTCCAGCTTGCGCTTGTCTTTTGAGTCCGGTGCTCGTATCGACATCGAGGAAAAAAGTGAGATCTGGGTACGTATCTTTCGTAGAGAGTTTATTGAGCTCTTCGATCTTGTCGATCCCAAATTGTCTGACGATCCCTTGATAGACCACTGAAGAGTCACGAGTTCGATCCATGAGGACGATTTTTTGAGCTTCGAGACTTGGGAGCACCAGTTCTCGGTACACTTGGGCACGGGCAGCCTGGAAGAGTAGGACTTCGGCGGTATATGCGATGCCGATATTTTTTGCAGATAAGACGACTTCGCGGATTTGTTCGGAGATCGCGGTCCCCCCTGGTTCGCGCACGACGACGACATCAAAACCTTCCTTGGTAAGATGGTCGCGCAGGCGCACAATCTGCGTCGACTTCCCCCCGCCTTCGCCACCTTCAAATGAGATTAAGAAACCTTTTTGCATATGAACAACATACCACATTTACTTCGTTTTGTTGTCATCCTGAGCACTCGAATGTACTCACTCGAGGGTCGAATGGATAGTTTTTTTTATTTGCCTCCAAATTGAGCTTTCGATTGAATTTGCATCCGTTCGTGGACCGATTTATTGATAAAAGAATCCTTTGGAAGACTGGCAGTACTTTGAGGTGCTTGGACCGATGAGCGGATATCTTTCATCTCTTTTGCAGCGTAAGTGCTTGCTTGCTGGGTGAAACTCTCCTGGCTATTGTTCTTGATTGCGTAGGGAGCGTTATCTTGCGGTTGCGTGCTATCAGCCAATTTGATTTTATCTTGGAGTGATTTACGGAATTGCCCAGGAGTAAAACGAGACATAGATTTATGCCTTCACTTCCCTTGGTTGGAGGCTTAGGCCCCATGACGTTGTCTGTATCGCGGCATTGTCATTTATGCGAAGAACTGTCAGTTTGTCTGTGAGTCTAGGAGATGCCGCTCTTTTTATCGAATTTTGGGAAATAAGTAGGCCAGCCCATTCCACCGCTTGGAACTCAGGTACAGTCGAGATTTTAGATAATTCAAGAATGAGGCAATATGCATTTGCCCGTAGCACTTGAGCCGGTTCCAAATCTTGACAATGGCTCTCGACCATTCTCAGCCGAAATACGGTTTCAATATTATTTATCTCTGATATATCCATTTCTTGCACAGGCATATACATCTCCGCTTTAATATGGCCAAAGTATCACAAAAAATGTGGGAAAACACAAGTGGCCTTGCTCACGCAGGATCTTGTTCGTAGTGGGTGCCGGTTTTGATGGATTCCTCGGCTTTCTGAAGTTCCAAACCGATATACATGAGGTGACCGGGGATCGTGATGTAGTTCCAGTCAGTGATTTGCCAGGCTACTTCCTGAGCAGTGCGGCCTTCAAACATTTTGAGGGCAGGTCCTCCATTCGGTTCATAGATCGTAGCCCGAATGAGTTTCCCTCCCTCTTTTGGCATTTTCTTCAGCATGCGCTCGACCGCCATCGGTACAGACTCGTTTTCGTAGCGCTTCGACCAGTACGGAAAGCTCTGAGCATCAGACTCATTGATCACTTCGACGATGGCATTGCCTCGACTATCAAAATCAAAATGCACTTGCGGCGTGTATCCAAGTTCTTTCTCATAGTGTTTCATGAGCAGCTCATCGACGAGCGCAAAGTCATCAGCGTACATGTGAGCACTATGGGTGATCATGGTGAGCGGTCCCATCGCCATCCCGGCGCTGTCGGCAATATCTTTTTGAAGTTTGCGCAGTGCAAATGTATTGCGAGGCCAACCATGCACCATATCTTGACTGCGAAAGTGGCATGTAAAGAAAAATTTATCGTCCTGGACAGATCCTAAGACCATCGTGAGACAAGGAGTGTCGCCTTTGTTCGCTTCGGCCCAGTCACGTTTGGGATCGATTGTGATCGCCACCATTTTTTTGCTATCGGGACGAAGTTGAATGAGTTTCTTTATCTCGTCGACTTGATTGACACCGAGATCTTCGCGCAGTCGTTTGCCATAATTGTAAGCGACTCCAGGGATAGACCTGGCAGTCATCATCTCAGCGTAGTAGGATTCGAGTTCAAATCGTGCGAATGGAAGATATTCGGGAAAATAAATTTCGTCGGGATCCTCATCAGTGATGACGGCAGTGAGATTCAAGATTTCTTTGAGACTATTATCTTTTGAGTATCTTGTGTGTTTCGGTCTGCCATACTTTGATATCTCATTAAGTAGTTTGAGCCAGGTCATTGCCACTTTTGGCGAGCCGACGCGAAACCCAGATTGCTCACTTGGTAGGAGTTGGATCTTTGGCTCACTTCGTGGGAATTCTCGCGAACGTTTGGCAAATGGCTCGATTGTTTTTTCAGAGAGCTCTTTTGCTTTTGTGACCATCTCGACAGCAGTCTTCCCTCGCATATCCACGACCGCCACCATTTGCCGAAACTCTTGCAACATGTCTTCTGGGAGCATGTCTTCGATCTCTCCTCGTGCACCGACGATGCGTCGATTTTCGTCCACTCCGTTTTCAATAAATTTTTTGAGAGACTGCCCCGACTGGCTCATCTCTGCACCCCAGATCAAGATGACACGGATATGCGGATTCGCAAAGATATTGCGGATCATCGCATTGATGCCTTGTGCGCTGTAGAGATTGCCGATGGTATTGTAGTCGACGTCCTTTAAAAGTCCTTCAACTGCCTGACGCTCTGTCCAGAGGCAGCAGATCGCCAAATGATGCTCAGGGTTTTTCACTTTGAGAACATCTTTATAAAATAGCGGCCAGTGGGACAAATCGATAGGCATCGCTGGTGAACATAGCAAACCCAAAATCAACTTGCAAGAAGAAGTGCTTTACACCGCGCTGTAGGTGACGCCTCGTGTAGTTCCATTTTTCACTATCAATTTTTTTTTGAGCAAATCATTGACGTCAAAGCTCAGCGTACGACGAGGAATAGTGGGAAAACGCCTGGCGATCAAATCGAGAGAGCAAAACGGATGATCTTTGATGATCTCAAGGATCTCGTGACGTCGCGGGAGGAGGTTTAAAGGCTTCCCTTCTTTCTCAGGAAGTTTGGTATCGCGGATCTCATCTAAGACTTGTTCAAATCCCCAGATGATCGAGTCCAACAAGAATGATTCAAAGTCTTCAATCGTTTTATTGCTTTGCTCCAGATAAAAATAATATTTATCTCGCTGCCGCTCAAAGTATTGGTCGATTGGGATGACGACATTTTTTGGGGCGATCTCGAATCTCGCGAGAAGAAGATGTAAGAGCACTCGCCCGACCCGACCATTCCCATCGATGAATGGATGGATTTTTTCAAAAAACAGATGCAGTGGAGCCACTGACAGTAATGCATTTTTTCCTGTATCAATCTTATTAAAAGTAGTTAGAAATGCATCAAGCATCGCATCCATCGTCTCGCGATCTGGGGTTAAATACACGGCGTTTCCAAAGGCATCAAAAATAGCAGTTTGCTCTCGCCTGAGCTTCCCAGCATCACTCGATACCGTATCGAGGATGATTGTGTGGATTTCTTGGAGTGTGATGAGTGAGAGCTTTTCTGTCCATCGAGGCAACAGAGTCAATGTCCTCATAACATTCGCTATTTCTTTTTTGGATTTTGAATTTTGAATTTTGGAATTTTCGAACTCCTCAAGAGTGAGCGCGTTTCCTTCGATGCGCGCCGAGAACAAGGACGATTTGAGATATTGCGTATGAAAGACGCGTTGCGCGAGCTCCGGTGGGATCGGCAGATGCTTCAACGTTTCTGAGAGGACGAAAATCCTTGAGATTTTGGAATCGATTTCTGGTGTAGACTCGAGACTAGTTATTTCCAGCATTGCCTAATACTGCCAGATACTGCCTAATCTTGCAAGATGCTGCGTATTTATTGCCAAATATCCCCTTTTTGAAGATCCAAAAACTCGTTTATCGGATGTATCTTATTTCAAGTTCAGTACTATTCCAAAATTTTCCTCGAATCGTGTTTGAAACTCATCGACCGAAAAAGAATGTTCTTGACCACCAAAGTTTTCTACTGCGTATGCAGACGAAATAGCTCCCATCTTGCCGCAGATTTCTAAAGGAAGTCCTGCTAAGTATCCACGGAAAAAGCCCCCTCTATACGCATCTCCGGCTCCTGTCGGATCTCTAAACTCTCGTATTTTTGCGACTCCTACTTCGATTGGCGTACTCACCTTCTTCCCTTCTATCAGCGATCCTTGCGATCCAAGAGTTGTTACGCAGACAGGCACACTGGAAGTAATATCTGATTTTTGAATTCCAAGGCGCTGCGCAATAAGGCTCATCTCTGATTCATTTGCAATCAAAACTTCACAAGCGTCGAGACCTGCTCTTAGCAAAGCCTCGCTCCCATTTTTAGCTTGTTGACCGACGTCAAAACACATTCGTAGACCAAATTCTTGACATTCGTTCACTTGAACCAACATTTGCTTTGGATCATGAGGAGAGATAATGACAAATGGTTTGGGAATATCTTGCAAAAGTGATGCAATGAGCAAGCATTCTGAGTCAAACATGGCTCCGCCACCAAATGTGCCAATTTGATTTCCTTCCCGATCATTCGTCACTGAGAAAACTGCAGTTTTATACCCACTTTTGTGAAGAAACTCAGATTGAATACCAGTTTTGTCTAAGTGAATTTGGAAGTTAGCATCTCCTTTAAAAAGAGAAGCGAGGAGAATTGGATGCATCTCAAGCAGCGCCATGGTGTAGGCGATATTGGCACCGGTACCCCCAAAAAGCATTTCATGTTCATGGGCGAAAAGGCTTACAGAAATTTTTCTATTTTTGTCAAAGACGATATCATCGGCGAGAGGTGTTTTTCTGGCAAATATAATGTCATAGGCAACTGATCCTGTGACGACTACTTGATGTGATTCTTTTGACATACTATCTACGATCTGGTCGAAGTGTACAGCATTGGAGATAGTAATGACTGACTAAATTTAAAATCTTGCTCCACCATTTCAGATTTCACTTTAAGATCTTTTCTATTGCTTTCAGACACAGTTCGTCCAAGTGACATGAGAAATGTCAGTATTTGCTCATCTTTGGTAGCGAGAAGTATTTTACTTGCCCAAGCTGCAGATGCGATATCTCGTGGAAACGGATTCCCAGAAAAAACGAAGAAATACGCTTTCCTCTTGCTGTTTTCGGCTGTTACCAAGTAGCTTGATGCTTTTAAGTAGTCTTGAGCGTGTTCATCAAAAAAAAACAGTGTTTTGTCCCCAGTAAGTCTAGTCGGCATGCTACCTGCATACATCTCTTCATTTTCATCAGGTGATAAAACAATTGAGTCGGCGATCAAGCTTATCAGCTGCTTGTTTTCGCTCCCAAGAGCAATTGAGTTGAGCAAAGTTTTGGAGACTTGAGCACTTTTTCCCGAGCACACAAATACACAATTTGATGTTTCCAATCCCTGTCGCTCAATTCGTGCCTCCAAATTCTTTCGACAATTGCTTACATGATTCGAAAATTTCTCCTGAAAGTGATTATCACTCCACAGTTTTTCTACTTTACTGCGAAGATCCCGTAAGGATGCTTCATATGAAGACGGATCTTTATCACTGACTGCTTGCATAGCGTTATTTTGCCACGGATTTCTTTTTCGTTGTAGACTTCTTTGTAGATTTCCCGCCTCCACGGCGGGTCGCCGATGAGGCGACTTTTGCGGCCTCGGCCTCTGCAATCTGCTCCTCCGTCTTTGGGACATTGGCGATATAGGTGGTCACCACAGGATTTTCATCAGTTCCGGGCTTCTTCCAACTCGTGAATCTGCACGATGGATAGCGAGAGCATCCATAAAATTTGCCACGCTTGCTCGTTTTTTCTCGGATCTCCCCTTCGCCACAATCAGGGCACTTCAGTCCATCGACGCGGTAAATCAGTTTGCCAGTAAACTTGCACTCAGGGAAACGGTTGCAGCTGACAAATTTCCCAAATCGTCCACTGCGGATGACGAGTTCACCGATCCCACAGGTCGGGCATTTTTCATCTCCCATTTTTTCGACTGGGACTTGCGCTCGTTCCCCCTCATCGGTGACTTTCTTGACTTGCTCGTCAAACGGTCCAAAGAAGTTGTGGAGCGTCTTCACCCAGTTCTTCTCCCCTCTGGCAATGGCATCCAGATCATCTTCGAGATTCGCAGTAAATTGATAATCAAGTTCTTTTGGAAAGTTTTTCACCAAGAAATCTGAGACGGTCGTGCCGACGCTCGTTGGCTTAAAGGCCTTGGCTTCGCGCTCCACATACCCGCGGATTTCCAAGACGTTGATGATGGAAGCATACGTACTCGGACGTCCGATCCCAAGTTTCTCCAAGGTCTTTACCAGTGACGCATCATTAAATCGTGCTGGAGGTTGGGTAAATTTCTGCAGTGCTTCAAGCTCTTTGTACGTCAATGGCTGCCCGACTGTGAGCTTCGGGAGGATCGTATCGTCACTTCCAGGCAAGATCTTCATCCAGCCATCAAAGAGCAAGACTGATCCATTCGCTTTGAGCTGATATGTTTGTGAGTCTTTTTTGGCGTCGACGATCACGAGCGTTTGGTTGTAGATCGCTTCATTCATTTGCGTCGCCATAAATCTGCGCCAAATGAGGTCATACAATCTGACGTGATCTGATTCAAAACTCCCTCCCTCGACACTTTGTCGAGTGATTTCAGTGGGACGGATCGCTTCATGCGCCTCCTGGGCATTTTTACTTTTCGTTGTAAAGACTCGTGCTTTCTCAGGCAAATACTTGTCACCAAAGTTTTCTTTGATAAATGCGCGTGCAGCATCCAGCGCCGATGTGGATAAGTTCACAGAGTCAGTACGGTGGTACGTGATGATTCCTTGCTCATAGAGGTCCTGGGCGAGCTTCATGGTTTTTTTACTACTAAATCCCAAGCGATTTGCGGCTGCCTGCTGGAGTGTACTGGTCGTAAACGGTGCATACGGTTGTCTACGCTTTTGCGTTTCTTGGATATCACTGACGGCGTAGGTACTACTTTTCAGATCGGCGACGACTGGATCGGCCTCAGCTTTATTATGAATGACAAGTTCTTTTCCATCTTTCTTCCACAACATCACAGTTAGCGCTTCGCTTTGCGCTGCGAGCTTGACGCTCACTTCCCAGTATTCTTCAGGCACAAACGCTTCGCGCTCTTTTTCGCGCTCGACTATCAATCGCAATGCGACTGATTGGACGCGCCCTGCAGAGAGTCCGCGACGCACTTTCTTCCAAAGTACTGGCGAGAGGTAATAGCCGACGATACGATCGAGGACACGGCGCGCTTGCTGCGCATCCACCAAGTCCATGTTGAGTTCGATAGGATGTTCGATTGCGTCGAGGATCGCGGTTTTCGTGATTTCATGAAACGTCGCGCGGACAAAGCGAGTGTCTTTTGGCTTGGCTTTGGTCGCTTTCTCCTCCAGCAAATTTCGGATGTGCCAGGAGATTGCTTCGCCTTCACGGTCAGGGTCAGTAGCCAAAAAAATCTTGTCTGCATCTTTCGCCAGTCGTTTGAGCTTGGTGATGACGGCTGATTTTCCTTCGCTCTTGATGTATTCGGGCTCAAAATCATGAAGGATATCGATACCCAATTTGCTCTTGGGAAGATCGATAATATGACCCATTGAGGCTTCGATAGAGTAGTCAGCTCCAAGGAAACGCTTGAGGGTTTTTGCTTTCGTTGGTGATTCGACAATGACGAGGTTTTTCATAAAGGCCAAGTGAGTATTGTAACAGGTCCTCTCTAATTGAACTGCAATTCATCTACGATATCACGAATTGAAGTGACCAGTTTGGCGCCAAGATTGATGAGTTCTTTCGTTCCTTCACTATAAGGACTTTCGATCGGACCCGGGATGGCAAAGACTTCCCTCCCTTGCTCGACTGCCAGCCTAGCGGTGATGAGACTCCCGGATTTGACTCCAGCTTGAGTCACGAGGACACCGAGCGAGAGTCCAGAGACGATTCTATTTCGTCGTGGGAAATTTTCTGGGATGGCGACGGTACGTGAGTCAAACTCGCTGACGATGCAACTCCCGTGAGAAAGGATTTTTTCTGCCAGTCTTGCGTGTGATCGAGGGTAATAGGGAGCCTCTAGTCCATAGCCCAAGACCGCGATGGTTTTCCCTCCGCAATCGATGGCAGTCTCATGAGCGATCGCATCGACTCCATACATAAATCCAGACACGATGACAAATCCAGCGTTGACCAAGTCTTTTGTGAATCGTTGCGTCACCATGCGCCCATAGGAAGTGACATGCCGTGTGCCGACTACCGCGATGCGAGGAAATTTCTCATCTGGCCAACTACCTCTAATATGTAATTGAGTTGGTGGATCTGGTATCTCAGAAAGCAGCTCTGGAATAGTGCTCACGCATTCATCATACTACTGACACTATATATACAGCCAAAGAAGGAATATACTTAAGTTACTTAACTAGTTAGGCGCGAAGCAATTCCAGTTTTTGGAGCGCAGGTATGCCCCGGGTAGTCCCGAGCGATCCGAGCACCACAAAACGAATTGCGAGCGACAAAAGATGTTTATTTTAATTTTGTTTGCATTCTTGGCCGGTATTGTCACCGTCTTGTCACCGTGTATCCTCCCGATCCTTCCGATCGTGCTCTCAAGCTCGTTGACTGGTGGGAAGAAACGACCGTTTGGGATCGTCACTGGCTTTATCATTAGCTTTACATTTTTTACATTGCTTCTCTCGACGATCGTCAAAGCAACTGGACTTGGCTCCGAGTCACTTCGCTATGCAGCGATTGTGATCATTGGGTTATTTGGAGTGAGCTTGCTCATCCCTGCGACGCAAGTCCTCTTAGAAAAACTCTTTTCCAGACTTTCATCTATTGTCCCGGTTGCGAATAATTCGCAAGACTCCGGATTTTTTGGAGGCATCATCGTCGGGCTTTCCCTCGGTTTGTTGTGGACGCCCTGTGTCGGTCCGATCTTGGCTTCGGTGATTACCTTGGCGTTGACCGGCTCGACCAATGCATCTGCCTTTTTTATTACGCTCGCATATTCTGTCGGCACCGCCCTTCCGATGCTCGCGATCACCTATGGAGGTCGACAGCTTCTGCAGCGCAATCATTGGCTGCTTGAAAACACCTCAAAGATTCAAAAAGCGTTTGGGGTGACCATGATTGCGATGGCAGTCGCACTTTTCTTCGGAATTGATCGAAAACTGCAAACGATTATTTTGACCGCGTTTCCACAATACGGAGCTGGTTTGACCGCCATCGAAAACAACTCGCTGGTGCAAAAACAGCTGGGGTCACTTTCTCCCCTTAGCGAGGGGAGAACCGAAGCGGGGTTGTTGCCAGATCTTGGAGTAGCGCCAAATCCAGATTTCACTGGAGCGACCAAGTGGCTCAATTCAGAGCCATTGTCACTCAATGCAAATCTCAAAGGGAAGGTCGTGCTCGTCGATTTCTGGACCTATAGCTGCATCAATTGTATTCGGACACTTCCGTATATCACTGATTGGTACTCAAAATACAAAGACAAGGGTTTGGTAATCATTGGTGTACACGCTCCTGAGTTTGAGTTTGAGAAAGTGGAAAGCAATGTCACGAAATCGATGAAGGATTTCAAGATTGAGTATCCAGTCGTCCAGGACAATGACTTTGCGATTTGGAAATCCTACCGCAATCAGTATTGGCCAGCTCACTATCTCATTGATGCACGTGGACATTTGCGGGCGACACACTTTGGCGAAGGTGCATATGCGGAGACTGAGTCACAAATCCAACAGCTCCTCAAAGAAGCTGGCGAAGATGTCACTATTCCCGTCACCAAGGATGCCCCGACACCTCTCCTAAAGATTGGCGCAGGGATCAGTCCTGAGACGTATCTGGGTGCTTCACGCGGTGAATCATACGTGGGGACCCAGACACCGGTTCCTGGGCAGCATCCAAACGAGACATTGACCTACAACTTTCATGGTGAGTTGGCACGAGACGAAGTCGGTATTATGGGAGATTGGCGAGTGGAGAGTGAATCCATCACTTCTGAAAGTGATGGTGCCACGCTCTTTATGCGCGTCCATGCCGCCAAAGTTTTCTTGGTCATGGGTGGAAAAAATACAGATGGGAAGCCCGTCACCGTCAAAGTTGACAGCACTGATATGGCCACAAAATATCAGACCGATGACTTCAAATCAGATGCGATTCCTATTGATATGGATCGCAAGTACGATATTTTAGATACGCATGCAGGCATTGAAGACCATGTCCTGGAGCTTCATATTCCTGCTGGGATCAGTGCCTACGCGTTTACGTTTGGGGAATAATTCTAGATTTTTTTCTCAAATACATTCGCTAGCTTTTGCGCATCTTCTAAAGTTGGATCTTCCGCGTAATCGATTGTCCTCTTTGCAACTAATCGAGCATGTGCAATTTTGTGTTCAAGTTGTAAAGGGGCCCAAAAAGCCACCCAACCAGCGTTCATTATTTTTGCGACACTGGAGATATGGAGATGATCTCGCCTGTCAGGCTCAGTTCCAAGTTGACCCTTTACTATTAAGTTCAGTATTTCTTTATCGCAAATATTTGGATCCAGTCCTAAAATAGCGGATTTCCCAGGGTAGGTAAGACTATATATTTCATTTGTCGTTGGATTCTGCACATGTATTGGTGCACGATCTTTTGGAAGCAGTAACAGTTTTGCAGCATGAACAATTCCATTTCCAATTATGCCCAAACAGATTAGTTCGTCCGTAATTGGCTCGCACGGCACAAGCATTTTATCCTTTGAAGCACCGTATGAAAGATGAAAATTCTTATCAGGAACACTCAAGTTCTTAGGTATATATCGTTCCGGCATGATGATATTTTCTCACTGCTATAGGCCTTGCGCAACTGGTAAATGCACTTACCTATCGACGAATAATGTACACTAAAGTAAGCCCATGAAAAAACTCGTTGTACTCTTCTTTCTCATCCTTTTCTCTGTCAAGCCAGCCTTCGCACAAGGAAATACTTCAGCTCCACATCTGGTGATTAATTTTGCCATGATGAATGACTTGGATTGGGCCGCCCCAGAATCACAGTGGCAGCATGAGATGAAACCAAAAATTGAAGATCAAATTAAGACCATGCGCTCGACACTGTGTTCAAATGTCCAATGTCCAATGCCAAATGCCCCAATTTTGAGTTGGTCCACGCTCATGGAGTATATGAATTTCCCCATGGATACTCCGTCCGCGGATTCTGTGTATGCGGTCAAGATGCGGCGCATCCTGGAAGTTGCCGAAGATTTGGATTTTCCCGTCTTCGTCCCTCTCAACGGCTATCAATGGTGGGATCAACTCCCAGAACTTTATAATTGGTGGGATTCCGACGGGACGCATACCGATCCAAAGTTTTTTGCCCGTCAAAAAAATCCAGAAGAGTTCAAAACGCGGTTTATCGCTGGCTTCGATCCAGACAATCAAGCCAATGTAGAGTGGCAGTCTCCTCGCACACCGATGAAATTAGGATATCGCAATTGGGGTGGCGGTGGATTCCGTCTCGCTCCCCCTCCAAATCTCCTTTCAGACAAATTTCAAAATGTGCAGCGTGCTCGACTGAAAGTCATCCTTGCCGAGATCAATAAAAAGAAGATTCAGTGGGAGATGGTGGGCAAGCGAGATTTATTCGTGGGCCTGAGCATCGGGACCGAGATTTCGCTCAATGCATCAGTGACACCAGCTGATGAATTCAAACCGTATGGGTTTAATAGTATTCGTACCCTCAAAGAACGGATGTCATCTGTTCAAATGACAAATGATCAATTACGTTCTGAAGCACTCAGGCAGTACTTGGAGTCAACTTCACAATACGTGAATCGAAGTGGATTGGAAAAGGAAAAAATATTCACACATGTATATGGTGAAACCGATCCAGTCGACTCACATTATGCTCCGTATGCTGATGCCGCATTTAACTTATACTCATTGCCCGGCAGTAGTTTTTACGGGCACAAAGATGATCCACTCGCTTCGGCTCAGTGGAATGCGATGCTTACGAAGTACGGACATCCTCAATGGGGAGCGATTGAGTATAGTGACACTCCGACTGCGTCAGGGCTTCAAAGGACGTTGGCTCATGCAAGAATCATTGATATCTACAATTGGGATTCTTTGCAAAATAATCAGGCGGCAAAGAATACGATCAAACAAGTGCTCGCTTCCGAAGTCCAAATTCCAAATGCCAAATGCCAAAATCCAATCGTACACGTCCAGCTCGGGACTACCGCACGCTTAGGAAATCCAGAAATGGATAGAGAAAACTTAAAACATGGAATCTATGTGAAATTTGAAGAAATGAACTGTGGCGCGGATACCGTACGATATTCCGCGCCACAAATTTTTTATGTTCCGTTACCAGAAGTTCCGGATACGACGCCCGCGTGGGTCAAGTGGCTACTGACTACACGCGTGATGCTCGGCCGTTGATTGCTTCAATCACAGCTGGTGTCGTCAATGATTCCAAAATTGCACCTGCAATTGAATAGCTAACCTTTCCTTCTTCATCCAGACGATGAAGCACTTCAACATCATCCTTTCCCACATGAATTTTTGCGGACTCCAATCGCTTGGATTTGACTGCTTCAATTGCCAATGCAACTTGCGTAGCCAATGTTGTTCCTTCAACCATATACTCTCCTATCCCCACCCAACACTCTCCCCATATTGAATGGCTTGGTAAACTAAAAATTGGTTTGGGAGAAAAAGAAAGTATACCCAAAGAAAAGGTCAAAACAATTCTGTGATCTTGATGACGATTTTGGTATACTAGAAAGTTAGAACCAGAAAATCAAAGTTATTGCTGAATAATTCAATTTCAGCACGCAGGGATGCCCCGGGTAGTCCCGAGCGAGCCGAGTACTGCAAATTGCGATTACGAAGCAATGTTATTTCTCATACTTCTCTTTCCACGCTTGAAAGACTCTTAACGCAATTGGCGCCCCATCTTTACTTCCTTCCAGGAAAGGTCGCTCAGTGCTTGATTCCAAAAACACCGTAATGACGACTTTGGGATCTTTTTGAGGGTAAAACATCGTAAACCAACCGTGAGTTTTTTTTCTTCCTTGCGCATCCTCGCCGCCAAATTCTGCCGTCCCTGTCTTACAGGCGACCTTATGATCCGCGTCAAGCGTTTCATTGAGTGGGAAAAATGGATAGGCCGTCCCGCCGGTGCTACATGCTTGGACCATTCCTTCGATGATCGTGTCAAAATAGTCGTGAGCCAGATCGATGTCAGTGCAAGATTCATCGCGCTCAAAAAGGAGCGTCATCGGGCACCAAGAGCCTCTTCGAGCAATTGTGGCGGTCATGTTCGCAACTTGCGCAGGAGACGCAAGAATATACCCTTGTCCGATCCCCATATTGTACGTATCGCCGGTGTACCATTTCTCTCCGATCTTTTTTTCCTTCCAGGCACTATTTGGGAGTAGCCCCATACTCTCGGCAGATATTTCGATGCCAGTCGGTTTTCCATATCCAAACTCCCCTGCAACGGTATCTATTTTGTCAGGTCCGACTGTCGCTGCAGTTTTGTAAAAATAGATGTCATTACTTCTCGCAATTGCTCGCACGAGCGAGATGGTGCCTTCTTTTTTCCCATATTGTCGCCAATACCAGTTTCCGAATACTTGTTGTCCCAGTTTGATCTCTCCTTCGTCATCCACCGTCGTGTCTTTGGTGATTGTTTTTGCGTTGAGTGCCGTGAGTGCTGTCATTAGCTTGAACGTGCTTCCCGGAGGATACGATGAAAGTGCGCGATTGAGGAGTGGTTTTCGAGGATCTTTGAGTGCCGCGGATAACGAAGCGACGCTGTACGACGGGCTACTCGTCAGCACGAGGACTTGACCAGTCGGCACGTCACTGACGACGACTGCTCCCAAGTTACCAGCAAGTACGTCTGACGCAACCACTGAGAGATCCAAATCGATCGAGAGTTTGACGTTCTTCCCTACTTGAGCTTGCGACTCTTGGACGATGCTTCGCTGCGGGACACCTTTCGCTGAGATCTCCAAGACTTCTCTCCCAGCGACGCCAGCGAGCTGCGATTCAAAGGTGCGTTCGAGTCCAGTGCGTCCGACTCGGATCTGCGTCGGTCTCCCTGACGGACCGATGTCTGAGATGTACCCTGTATAGCCGACGAGATGGCTTATGGAAGGATTGACGATATCCCCTCGCTGCGTGCGAACGAAGACACTACTCGGACTCGCGACCATGGCTCGCTGAGCCAGGTCAGCAGTGAGTTCCGGAAGTGACCATTCGTTGCCAAAGAGCAACTGACTCGAGCTTGTCGCAATGTAGTAATGAGGCACATTCGTCGTCAAGACTTTGTCATATCGATCGAGGATCATCCCGCGAGTTGCAGGGATTGGGATGCGAAAGAGTCGATTCTCGTCAGATCGTTCGCGATATTTTTCTCCTTGCAGGAGCATAAGATCGACGACTCTTCCCATGCCGAGGCAAAAAGAGATCACACACAAACAAATTATCCACCAGAGCGCTGAATTTCGTTTCCGTTCAAATTGCATTGCCTATCTCCTCTACGTTTGGACTTTCAAATCTGAGAATGCCGAAAACGACGACAATGATACACGTCAGGACGATGTTGCTGTGAGAAAGAAATGCGAGCACTATTCCTTCTATCAAGAGGATACCGACACGAAGTGGCCACTGATGAGGGAGGACGCGTTTGATGGCGCTGGTGAGACCGCACACGAGCGCCGTGAGTCCTAAAGGAAGTCCAAGACAGATGTCGACAAATACCGTGCTGAGTAGCAGCGGCGCGATTGGCATACTTGGTGTACATAGAACAGTCGAAAAATATATCCAGGAGATAGGAACCCCCTCCACTTGGCGTTCGACCAAGGCGAGACCAAGACCAATCAGTAGCGAGAGATATGTTCGAGGTATATTCATATTATTCTTGACTCAATACGAGAGAGACAACATCACCGATTCTCGGGATTGCGATCGCTTGCACTTGCGCACTCGTGATGCTCTGAGCGATTTGCGTATCGATACTCGTCACGGTAGCGACGGGATGCGCGATGCGCGAATGCACTCCATCGGGAACCGAGACGATTACATCACCGATGTGCACATTATCGATTTTCTTTTGAAACTGAATTGTTGGACTATTCCCTTGCCCATGAAGGATAGCTGTGGATTGTGATTGCTGATGCATGACGAGTAACGGTTCTCGTGATGTCAAAATCGGCTCAAAGAAGCTATAGGTCCCACGCACATCTCTGATCACTCCGACAAATGCGCTTCCAAGAAGTACGATATCGCCGTTCTGGACATGATCGTTTGCACCTGCAAGCACGATCCATTGACCAGCAGCAAATGAGACAGTCGATGATCGGATCTTTTCTTCAGACGCATTCGATGGATTGCGTATCATCGCACTGACACTTGCTTGCATCAACGTACTCTGACACGAGACAATCGCGGCAGAAAGTTCTCGATTTCTTTTTTCAAGTTCGAGTATATTTTTCTGGTTTGCGTGTTCTGCCAAAAAGGTTGAGTTCACCAACGACACGACACTTTGCGGATGCGATTGCAAAGTATCGAGCGTGACAAGGATGCGAGTGCGGCCACTATCGACGTACTCACGCACCGGGGACATTTGCGTCACCAAGAGCAAGGGTAGCCCAAAACCAAGTGTAATGTAGAGTTGTGTAGTTCGCATAAGAAATTGACTACTGTAGTGACGAAGCCGTTCCAAGGACGGAAGCGACCGTTGGTCGACTGACCAAAGACATCGGTGTCCCTAGCAATGATTCGAGTGAGTCTTTCGCTTGAGTAAAGAGGCTCAAGCCACCACTCAAATACAAGCGCTCTGGACTCTGCCCAGGAATGAAATGAAATTCATGGGCCAAACTGTACGCAACTGCCTGCGAAATGTCCGCAAAAAACGATGTGAGCAACTCTCTCACATCTGATTCCTGCAGATTGAGTGACAATATTTCATTGGTTTCTACATGTTTTCCACGGACGACAATTGAGAACTGCATTTTCCCAAACTGCGCTTTGGTATACGCCTCTTTGAGAGACGTGCACATGCTGAGTGGGACACTCATTTTTTTTGTGACGCGGATATAGCGTACGAGCGCTCGATCCAGTTCATCTCCACCTCGATTGAGGGTTTGGCTTGCCACCAAGACGCCGTGACTCAGTTGCGCGATCTGGATCTGCGTCGCCCCCATACGAATAATAAGCGATGCTTCATGTTGCGAAGATGCACCAAGCCCTACCCAAGCATCTCCGAGGATTGCCTTGCGCGACTGGAGTGGAAAGAAATGCGAAGCTCGCAAGGAATCACGAAAGAGGTCAGCGTATGGCTTGGGGAAATTGACGGCGATCACCGGGACGACTGCGTACGGAAGGAAACGTCGGAGTCGAGTCGTCGTAAACGTATCACGCATCCATAAAAGATATTCCCGACACAAGTCAACGTCGAGAGGGACTCCATCGCGAAAAAGTGAGTGCACCTGAATATCGGCCGCACCGAGTGCCGACAGATCCATTGCCGCTTGACCAAAGGCTACAATTTTCCCACTCGTACGCGAAAGCGCGACTCTTGCAGGCTCATCAAAAATCAACTTTTTCGTAGAAGTCATTACCATCGCTCGGCTCGAGCCGATGCGAAGGATGAGTGGATGGAGAGTCGAGGTTAGGGTACGCATAAAAACACTTGCCAATCATAACAGCCGATGAGACGTCCGGGTTCATCTGCACGCAATCATGGTATATCATACGAGACATGAGTAATCGAATTCAAAAGTGGCTCCCAATTCTCACGTTTCACTTCCTTTTTCTTGCCTTACCGCTGATTTTCACTGCCTCCAGTGATGAGTTATTTGAATTTCCGAAAATTCTTGTCATCTACGGAAGCGCGATCGTTTTTTTGTTTGCATGGATATACCAATCGATTCGCAGCCGGCATTTAGAGATTCCTCGATCGCCTTTGGAGATTCCTGTTGGCGCGTTTGTATTGAGTCAAATCATCTCTACGATAATTTCTCTAAATATCCATACTTCGTTGTTTGGATATTATTCTCGCTTCAACGGTGGACTGCTCTCAGTCTTCTCCTATGTCATCATTTTCTATGCAGCCCAACTTTGGATTCGCAAAGAAAATGCACTCAAGATGCTCGTAAGCCTACTTATCGGTGGAGCCTTGGCCGCGCTATACGCCTTTCCTGAGCACTTTGGTCACTCTCCGAGCTGCTATCTCATTACTGGCCAATTTACTGCTGATTGTTGGATTCAAGACGTCCAGACTCGTGTCTTTGGGACGTTGGGCCAGCCAAACTGGCTAGCGGCAATGATGGTGGTGTTGATGCCACTGACGATGGCATTCATTCAAAATTCAAAATTCAAAATTCAAAAAACACTTTGGACTTTTGTATTTATCTTGTTCTCACTCGTCCTTATCTATACAAAATCTCGTTCAGGCATTTTTGGTGCAGGGCTCGCACTGACGATGCAACTCTTTTTTACAGTTCTTTTTAATTTTCGATCAAAGTTTATTCAAAAAAACAATTTTCAATTCATTCTTCCCACCGTACTACTCGCCACTTTCTGCTTGCTACTCTTGTTCATTGCAAATCCTGTCCGTGACAAGCTCGAACAATTGATTCATCTCCCTACACTTTCAAAAACTACTACTGTCACATCGGCCCCGACAGTTGGGACCCAACTCGACACTGGCGGATCAGAATCTGGCGATATTCGAAAGATTGTGTGGAGCGGTGCACTCAAAGTGTGGGTTCGCTATCCGATTTTTGGATCTGGAGTCGAGACATTTGCCTACTCCTACTACAAAGATCGCCCTCGCGAGCACAACATGCTCTCGGAATGGGATTTCCTGTACAACAAAGCACACAATGAATTCCTCAATTATTTAGCGACGACTGGAGCGGTTGGATTGATGACCTATGTGCTCATGTACGGAAGCTTCATTGTTTTCCCAGTGTTCTGTGTATTGAAAGAAATGAAACAGGAGAGCTCCGAATCTCTTGCTACTCGCTACGTACTCCTTGCTACTTCATCCTCGCTTGCGGGCTTAGCAGTAAGTAATTTTTTTGGGTTCTCGACCGTCGTCGTCTCGATGTACACATTTGTGCTCCCAGCTCTCGTGATTGTGTTGAGTGAAAAAGGACACATACTCACCGTCCCGCTATCGCTACTCTTGCGAAAGAAAATTATTGGCCAAATACTTTTGGTCGCAACACTCGTCTCTTGTCTCTCGTCTCTCATCTCTGTCTATCGTATGTACTCAATCGATGTCGACTATGCTGCGAGCAAGGCCATGATTGCACATCAAGATGTAGAGACTGGAGTTGCACTACTGCAAAGTGTGGTTGACTCGGCTCCGGAT
The DNA here is from genome assembly GCA_964509365.1 of uncultured Pseudomonadales bacterium. Classification (GTDB taxonomy): domain Bacteria; phylum Patescibacteriota; class Microgenomatia; order UBA1400; family UBA12028; genus JBDTWD01. The sequence continues at coordinate 158,443 of CAZDWN010000001.1, forward strand.
GAACCAGTCTACCGAGATGAACTGGCATATACCGCCGCTCGTCTCTCCTATGCATTGGGAAGTACTGGCGATAGTACCAGTGCCGCAAAGTTTGCGCAGGCGGCAATCGATAATAGTGATGAAGTCCTCACTCAAAATCATGCAAACGTCAATTTCTACAAGACTCGCGCTCGCATTTTCACTTTGCTTGGTCAGTTAAGCCCGGTGTTTTACAAGCAAGCGATCGATACACTGACGCATGCGCGTGACCTCTCTCCGACAGATCCGAAGCTCACCTACAACATGGCAATTGTCGCAAACGCCCAAGGAGACAACGGTGCGTATGAGCAGGCCCTTCGCGAGACGCTCACACTCCGACCGATTGACGTTCAAGCGCGATTAGATCTGGCAAAGTTGTATGAAAACGAGAAACGAACTGATGATGCCAAGCGCGAATATGGTGAGGTGCTAAAATTAGATCCAAGCAACAAAGAAGTGAAGGATCGGATAGCATCACTGTCAGCGACACCGAAGAAAAAGTAAGTATGATCAAACCATTAGTATTAGTCCCAAATCAGACATTGCGTCTTCCTTCAAAAGATGTCGTTTTTGATAAGAAGCTCACTGAACTTATTGACTCACTGACCTCGACGTTATTTGCGAAGTCGGATCCAAAAGGAGTGGGCCTTTCTGCCCCGCAAATTGGGAAAAATCAAAATGTGTTCGTCACTTGGTTGGCCAGAAATCCTGAAGACGATCCGACGCCTGAAGATCTGAAAGTATTTATCAATCCGACGATCATCGATCATTCCAAAGAGACGACGTATGGAGCAGACGCCGAAGATCCGATTCTGGAGGGGTGTCTGTCGATACCTGGACTCTATGGCCCCGTTCCTCGGTGGGAATGGGTGAAGATCGAGTATGACTCGATCGAGCTAACAGCTAACAGCTATCAGCTATCAGCTAAGAAACGCATTGAGCGTTTCAGTGATTTTGATGCACGTGTCGTCCAGCATGAATACGATCATCTCCAGGGAGTTCTCTTTACGGATTATTCTCTCAAAATGGATCTTCCAGTCTACGAATTTGTTGGGAAGAAAATGAAAGAGATAAATAAAGATATTATCAAAGCTTTTTGAAAGAGCGTATGGAAAAAATGAAGCTAGCAGAGTTAAGTGATGATGAAGTATTTCAGCTTTTGCAAAAAGTTTTCGCTTTATCTGAGAAGGATAAAAAGGCAAAAGAATTGGTGCTGCTTGCGACGCTTGAGTTGGGTAGAAGGAATCTAGAAAAAGCTCAAAGGCTACTCGCAGTTTCTGTCCCAGATAGAATACTGATTACTGTCGCCAAAATACTTGAAAACCCTTCTTTTACACACACAGTTATTCAAAGACTATTGAGAAAAAATACAGAAACTCTCAGGAGAACGGTTGGTAATCTCAATACGAAGAGAGAGTAAAATAAAAAATAGAAGTGAATAGAAATTCTCTGTATGGCTCAATTCTCAGTTGTCATCGCGGGATCGACCGAGCGGACACTCCTCTGCGCCAAGGCGCTCGCAAAAGATTCGCGCTTTGAGATCGTAGGAGTCTTGACCCCGTCCCCAAAGCCAATTGGACGAAAGCAAGTGGTGACCAAAAATCCCATGCACCAGTGGGCTGAAGTCAATCACATTCCTGTGATCCTTGTCGAAAAGAAACTTGATAGTGAAATTCAAAAAACTCTCAACTCTCAACTCTCCAGTCTCCACTTTCTTCTCGTTGTTGATTTTGGCTATATCGTCCCACAGTGGCTTTTGGATATCCCCACTATCGCGCCGGTAAACATTCATCCCTCAGCGCTTCCAAAATACCGAGGCAGTAGTCCGGGGCAATTTGTGCTCGCTTTTGGAGAGAAAGACTCGGCGATTAGTGTCATTGTGATGGATGCGCTGTTGGATCACGGACCGATCATCACCAAAATTCCTTTCGAGGTCGACCCAACTTGGACCTCGGCTGACTACTATGCACACGCATTTTCACACATCGCGCATCGACTTCCCGACATTCTTGCTGGATTCGCTGACAATCGTCACTCTACTGCGCAACCCGATACCGCGCCGACGCCAACCGCCAGGATGCTCACTCGTGACGACGGGTATGTTCCCTATCAAACGCTTCGGCGTTTGATAGCAAATGACAAACGGCAAATGACAAGTGACAAATTGGAGGAAGTTCCATTTCTTTCTACCTACAAGCTCCCCGCTACAAGCTATCAGCTGTATTGCATGTGGCGAGGCCTCACTCCTTGGCCAGGGTTGTGGACTCTCGTTGATGGAAAACGCATGAAACTACTCTCGCTTCACATGGATGGCGAAAAACTCTTCTTGGACGAAGTCCAGTTTGAGGGTGAGAAACCAAAAAAATACTAGGAATTACTGCGCGACGACGCGAGTGGTCGGGACTTTGAGTTTACTCAAGCAGCGTGAGCACACAGCTACTTTGCGTCGGACCCCATCAATCATGAGGTTTTTCGCATGGAGGTTTGGTTTGCGTAGTCGTTTGGTGCGGTTTTTTGCGTGAGAAACGTTGTTTCCGTAGTTCGCACTTTTTTGACAGAAAAAACAAGATGTTGCCATATAGAGCACGTAGTATACCAGAGAAATTCTCGGGTGAAAACCCCCAGGCGCAAGCCATCCAGGAGATGCTATTATAGCTTTCATGCCGATTCAACTTCTATTTAGCCAGCCAATAGTCTTCTTCCTCTGGGCGGGAGCATTGCTCGTCACACTCACGATCCACGAATTTGCCCATGCGTTTGTCGCCGAGCGACTTGGGGACCCTACCCCAAGACTGCAAGGTCGAGTGACGCTCAATCCGCTCGCCCACCTTGATCCACTAGGGACTGTCGCCATGTTGTTTATTGGTCTTGGCTGGGGAAAACCCGTCATGTTTGATCCGTACAACCTCAAAGACCCCAAGCGCGACGCCGCCTTGATCGCACTTGCAGGTCCAGCAAGTAACTTGATTCTCGCCAGTATCCTCGCAGTGATCGTCCGAACTGTCGGTGTCGACTCGCTGTTCACGAGCATAGCAATATTGGTGATCCAAACCAATGTAGGCTTGGCAATCTTCAATCTTATTCCTGTGCATCCCCTCGACGGCGGGAAAATATTGATTGGCCTTGCGCCAAAGGAAGTTGCGAGAGAGTGGGATCAAGTGCTTCACCAATATGGGACGATGATCCTGTTGTTCCTGATCATCCCCTTTAATGGCCAGTCTGCTGTCAGCAGTCTCATCTCACCGATCGTCTCCGCCATATTGCGGTTCCTAATCTAGGCATAGCAAACAAATTTAAGCGCGCAGGGATGCCCCGGGTACTCCCGAGCGAGCCGAGCACTTCAAATTGAGTTTGCTTTGCCCAAACAGAATGATTACTGGATGATTCTGACTCCGCCAAGGCTTTCAAAACTGAAATCATGGCTATCGTGGATCGAGCCAATGAAGATATTGTTTCGCTGAATCTTAAATCGAGAGGCATAGACTCTGACAAGTTCGGGTCCAAAGCTCAACTCATTTTCGACGACGAGATCGATATTCAGGTTCTCAAAGACGTGGGCTTCCTTAAATGTTTCGATATATTTTGCAAATTTCTCAAGCAGCAGTGTCGAGTTCTCACTTTGCTCTTTACAGAAAATGACGGTGATATTGCGACTCGTTTCATTTTTCTTGATGTATTCGAGCGCTCGATACAACTTATGTGGATGATGAGCAAACAAGAGGATACGCGGACGGATGACATGATGCAGCCAAGGTTCCACGCGTGATGCCAAGAACGGAAAGTCTTGGACGATGGTGAGGAGCCACTCGAGCAAATAGTCGCGATAGATCATCGCCATGACGAGCGAGATCACCGGGAGGAAATAGAGCAAGAAAAATGTCAGGTTTCGAGGATCGATGAGGATATTCCCGACGATACCGGCGATCGTTGCGCCGGCGGCGATCACTGCATAGATGATCGGAGATCGATACGTTCGCTTTAAATCTGGGCGATTAGATCGCAAGATCACATTCCCGATGGCAAACAACGTCATCACCCCCAAGAAACTGATTGTGTACACTCCAGCGAGTGAGAGGAGATCTCCATGCGTGATAAACAGTATTGAAGAGCACAAGAGCGCAAACGCAATGATAATGCGAGTGGTATTTTGATTGCGATTCTTCATCTTTGGCAAGAGGATGGAGCTCGGGAAACAATGATCGAGTGTCATGCGATACAAGAGTCCAGACGCGCCGACAAAACTGGCGAGCACCGCACCAGATAATACCATGAACGCATCGGCGACGATCAAATACTTCAGTGCGATTCCTCCGATTTGCATCGCACTATCCGCGAGGACAAAATCTTTCACTGTCGCGATCGTGTCGAGTGGAAGCGATCGGAGGACCACAAAGGTGATCAATGGATTGAAGAGCACGACGCCGGCAAGCATATTACGAAGCGTTTTTCGAAATACTCCATTTTGTTGCTCTTCGACAAAGTTCGCACTGCTTTCAAATCCAGAGACTCCCAAGAGCGACGCCGCAAACGCAAAGAACAGCATTTTCCCCGCCCCTTCACGGGCAAACAACTCATGGGTCTGCGCGATACTTTGAGGGATAAATCCTAGGCCCATGTTTGCGACACTCATGAGTCCAACACAGACAAAGAGCGTGAGCACAAAAATATGAAACATGAAAATAACTTTTGCTACCTTGGCACTGTCTTTGACACCCAAGATGACAAGGACTGCGAAGAACACGATGATGACTTCCGTCATTGGCAGCACCGGCTCTTGCGGGATCACGGTATGCAAGTACGCTGCAGCTGTTTTTGCTGAGATCACGGTCGTCGCGACGTACGAAAGCGTCGTCATGACACCAGCAATCGCCGCTAATGGTTTGACGGTTGCATTGAGGAGACAGTTATACGCACCGCCATTGAGTGGGAGTGCTTCGACAACTTCAGTGTAGACATGTTTATACAGCCAGAGCACGGAGCCAATGAGCAGGAAGATCAACGGAGCGTAGACGCCAGCAAACAAGATCGCGATGCCGCACACATACAGACAACTTGACAAGATATCGTTGCCTGCGATCGCAGTCGATGAGAACTCATCGAGTAGTGTGTGAGTTTCGACTTTTGAATCCTTTGCCATACTCTCAATGGTAACAAAGCCCTCCACCTCTCACAATGGTAACTTTGCGCACAGAATCAGACAAGACCAAAGTGGTACACTACCTTTTTCCATTCAATCTCTGCTATGACTACCGAACTTCATACTGTCGATCCCATTCTTGCTGAATTTGAGGCACAATCGCTCGAGCGGAGAGAGAAAGTTGAACGATACCTACTGCAATTTATTACAGCAACGGTCATTTTTCTGCTTGATAAATCACTTCTAGCATCCGGTGATGGCCTGATAGCCTTGCCAATCACACTGACACTTATAGTGGCGGAGATTGAAGTGGAGTTGAAACTGTTGAAGGCGCAGCAAGACGGAGTGATTGCTCGCTGGCTGACCAGTATGTTACTGATTACCGTACTCGTGGTTTCCAGCCGGGAAGCACCGAAAGACGCTCTGGAGCAGAATTCGAGAGTACTTACTCAAGTGGCTCCGACCGTGACGCTTACTGTTCCTACTCCATCACCTTTTCCAACTTCAACGTTCGTACCTACTCCGTTTCCCACCTCGACCCTTCCTGCCATTGAGGCAGAAATTCAAAAGCACACGCTCACCGATAGTGATGCCAAAGCTATTGCGCAAGTGGTCAAACAGGAAAACGAAAGTGAGAACGCGTGGCTCACTATCAGAGCATATCTCTTAGGGGTGCTCTCACCATTAATAATTTCTGGCGTTCTGAATCATCGAAAAAAAACTGCAACGCTCCCACCAAAAAAAGAGTAAACTGAGTGGATGATCCCTACACTTTTTCTTCCACCGATCGCAGTCTTTGTTTTTTTTATCGTGATGTACGTCATCGCCCTGGTGCGAAAAGACAATTCCGTAGCTGATGTAGCTTGGGGACTGGGATTTATGCTCGTCGCGATCACGGGCTTCATCGTCAATCACTCATACGTTCCTCGATCTGTACTTGTGCTTGGACTCGTATCGGTTTGGGGACTTCGATTGGCTACTCATATTTTCGTACGCAATCGCGGAAAAGGAGAAGATTATCGATACCAAGCTTGGCGCTCTCAATGGGGCGAGCACGTCGCCCTTCGTTCGTTCCTACAGGTTTTTCTCCTGCAAGCAGTTTTCTTGCTTGTTGTCAGTCTCCCGGTGCAACTGACAATGCATTTCTTTGGCACTCAGACATTTACGCTGATAGATTCCGCTGGTCTCGTACTCTGGACTTTCGGATTTGCGTTTGAGTCCATAGGTGATGCGCAACTGAATGCATTCAAGAAAAATCCAGAGAATAAAGGACACATATTGCAATCTGGATTATGGAAGTACACCAGGCATCCAAACTATTTTGGCGAAAGTTTGATGTGGTGGGCGATCGCGCTCATCGCGTCACAAGTACCCTTTGGATATGTTGGGTTCCTTGGTGCACTCACAATCACGCTCATGATTCGGTTTGTCTCAGGAGTACCATTGCTAGAAAAAAAATATGAAGGCAGAGAGGATTGGGAGGCGTATAAGAAAGAGACTCCAGTTTTCATTCCGCTCCGTACTAAACTCTGGTAGACTAGACAAGTGAATTGGCACACGCTCTCCCCTCATGAAGTCTATACACATCTCCATTCCGATCCAGCGGGACTGCGCTCAAATGAAGTCGAGTCACTGCGACTGAGATATGGGCTCAATGTCATCCCCGACTCTCCTCCCCCTTCCTTGATCAGTTTGTTTCTCTCCCAGTTTACCAGTCCGTTGGTCTTTGTGTTGGTTCTGTGTGCGTTACTCATTTTTTTCATCCATGGAGTGAGTGACAGTATTGTCATTGGCATCGTCTTGCTTCTCAATGCGTGTATTGGCGCGTACCAAGAGTATCACTCTCAGTCGACACTCTCTGGACTACGAAAACTGGCGACGACTGTGGCGCATGTGCTCCGCGATGGAAAAGAAATTGAGATTCCTGATCGTGAGCTTGTCCCAGGGGACATTGTCGTCATTCGTGAGGGCGAGAAAGTCCCTGCAGACTGTAGAGTCATAGAAGTAGAAGTTTTGCGAAGCGATGAATCGGCCTTGACCGGAGAATCAAGTCCAGTGATGAAGCAAGTCGATGCGGTCAAACGAATAGACGCAGCGGTGTCAGATCAACACTCGATGATCTTCAAAGGAACCACGATCGCAACTGGCACTGGGAAAGCAGTCGTGACGAGCATCGGCGCTCAAACTGTCATTGGATCATTGGCGAGCACTATCGTATCGCTGGACACTGATGTACCACTCGCTACAAAGATAAATAAACTTGCTCGAAGTATCGTGATCTGCGTACTTTTTGCAGTCGGAGTGTTCTTCCTCATTAGTTTGATCAAAGGTTTGGAATTTGCCAGTTCGTTGACGACTGCGGTCTCGATGACGGTTGCGTTGATTCCGGAAGGTTTACCAGTTATTTTGACATTGGTATTGGCTTCGAGTGTAGCCAGGATGAGCAAACGAAACGTCCTCGTCAAACGACTCCAAGCTGTGGAAGCACTGGGGAGTGCAAACGTCATCGCTGTCGATAAAACCGGGACAATTACACTGAATGAACTTTCTGTTCAACGAATTGTGACCCACCCGCTTGAAGACTTTGCAGTGTCCGGTGAAGGGTATTCAGTTGAGGGTGAGTACGTTTTGAATGGCGAAAAAATAGAGAAACACAAGCAAACTGAGCTGATTCACCTACTATCGATCATGCAGTCCGCGACCAGTGGGTATCTGCGCAACGTCGATGGCAGGAATTTCCCAGTTGGTGATCCTACGGAAATTGCAGGCCTTGTTGCTGCACAAAAGTTTGGCACTCCCGTGAGTGTCTATAAACGAATTGCATTTGTCCCGTTTGACTATCATCGCAAATTTTCTTCACATCTCTTTGAACTCCCTGACGGCACTTTTCTGATGACTCGCATCGGTGCTGCAGATGTCATTTTGAGGAACGCTTCACTTTCTGACCACAAACGGTCAGAAGTTGAAGCGAAATTACATTCCATGCAACGATATGGGTTACGTGTGATCGCGGTCGCGAGTCATAGATTTCCACATCGACCAGCTGACGCCAGTGCGAAGATCTTTGACACGATCCACACATTCGAGTTTGGAGGACTTGTTGCAATGCAAGACAGCTTGCAGAAAGGTGTCACAGACGCAATTGCTCATGCAAAAGGCGCTGGACTGCGAGTAATCATGATTACAGGTGATCATGCGGAAACTGCAAGAGCGATAGCCCATCAAGTTGGAATCTATGCAACTGGCGATGCAATCTTGACAGGAGATGAGATAGAGGAGCTCAGCCCTGCGATGTTAGCTTCGAGACTACACTCGGGCAACTCCTCACCCATCACTGTGTTTGCTCGAGTAACTCCCGAACATAAATTGCGAATCATTGAAGCATTACGCACGAATGGTGATATCGTCGCCATGACAGGAGATGGAGTCAATGACGCTGCGAGCTTAGTTGCCGCTGATCTCGGGATTGCGATGGGGATCACGGGGACAGAAGTTGCCAAAGACGCAGCCGACATTGTGTTGCTTGATGATAACTTCAGGAGTATTACGAGTGCCATTGAGGAAGGACGCGCACTCTATCTCACGATTAAAAATGTGATTGTCTATTTGCTGTCTTCAAGCGCCGGAGAGGCCTTCACATTGTTTGGAGCACTTCTCCTCGGATTCTCATCCCCGATCAGCGCGGCCCAAATTATTTGGCTCAACTTTGTCACTGATGGATTCTTGGACGTCGCATTATCGTATGAGCCTCACGAAAAAGACATTTTAAACACATCATGGAGCGAGACATCTACAGCTCTCGTCGATTCCGGAATGTTTGGGAGATCACTACTCACAGGTGCGTGCATGGCGATTGGGACGGTGTTTGTATTCTGGCAGTTTCATGCTTCAGGCGCCGCGATCGCATCGACGATGACATTGACGACGCTTGCCGCATTTCAATGGTTTCATGCGTGGAATTGTCGCAGCAAAACCAAGTCACTTGCCCTGTTATCAGTCACAAGTAATCGTCCACTTCTCTTCGCGACAGCTATCGTCGTGATCCTTCAGTTTGTCGCTATCTATGCCCCAGTCATGCAAACACTGCTACATACGACTCCACTGAATCTCTCTCAGTTGCTCATTTGTGTCGGTATCGCCTCAACCATTATCGTGACTGACGAGATTCGCAAACTCATAGTGACAAAGCGACTGTGAGTTATAGATGAAGACTTTCCAATATATTGCGCTTGGAGTAGTTGATCGTGTAGTTCATTTTTTCAGTGACTGTTTTGTCATACCCAAAGTACAAAACTTCATCGCCTCCAGCAGCTAAGAACAAGAGGAGAGCAGACTTAAACCAATCAAGGTGATCATCGGTTGTCCCGATTTCATGAAGGGCAACTTTGGTTTGTTCGCCATAAAATGGCCTGGCTTTTGAAAGCAAATCAAGCAGTATGTCATTTTGGAGAAGCGAACTTGGCAATCTTTGAAACATCTGATCGTACAAACTCGCAACCGCAAGGCGTCCGTATGGCTCTGGATAGACATCGACGCCGACTGCTCGCACCGGTGCCTGGGGAAAGTACGCCTCCATTGATCGACCCGAAGCCGCAAAACATAAGTCAAGGTGAAAGCGTGAGGTTGCTTCTTTGTCCGCTCGGATGAGACTGGCGAAACTCTCAAAAATCGACTTAAACGAGTCTTGATGCGATTCGACAGTCATGTCTACTGGTTTCTTGTATGAGATGTCTCCTGCATACGCATTTACTTCATACAGAAACCGAATCGTGATCTCCCCGCTCGTTTGTCGCAGTAGTCGATCAAGCCATTCTTTCATCAATCCCAACTGCTCGTTTGTATTCGTACCAGCGAATGGATGTGGCTTGAAGTGCGACCCCATACCGAGAGAAAGTTGTTGCGAATATCCTTTGGTTCTGACGTTTTGAAGCCGGCGCATGTGACGTCGCATCACGTCTTCAACATACATATCTTCCAACAGCGCAAAGACACCCACTTGATCCGGGATCTCCCGTTTTCTCGGTGAATCTTCAATTTGCGACAAGGCATCATCACCCAACAAGTCAAAATCTGGATACCAACCCATGCCAATTTTCTTGTCGAGCAGAAGCGAGTAGAGATACGTTTCCTCCTGCGGAGTAAGGACGAGATTTTTGGCGAGCGCAGGAAAAATATCAAACGCAAGTTCAGCCAAAGAGCCGGCAGCGAGCGTTGAGCAAGCGAGCACTGCTGCATACTTCATAAACGAACGCCTACTCGCTTGTGTACTCAAGACTTGATTGACGAGACGAACTATCTCCGATTCACCAAATGGATGAACCGCTTCATGACTCATATATGGGAGTGAGTATACACCGAGGCAGAGTGTCGTTCTTACACTTCTCTTACGGTATCTGTTTGGCTATAAGCCTATACTGTGGGCATGGAAACCAGAGTCATTGCATTGCCAGAAGTGTTATATCCGCGACAGGAAGTCGCTCATGGCGATCTTCTTGATTTGCGAGTGGAGGGACACGATGTCTACAACATCACCGCACCGATTAAGATTGGGAAAGAAACCTGTATCTTTGGACGTGTGGAAGAACGCTCGCGCGAGGATGGATCGCGGATCTTTGCGTTTCAGTTGTTGACTGATGGATCCTGGTTTCCCATCGAGCTCAAACTTCCGTTCCTCCAAGATCCAGCTGTAGCGATCATAGATGGCGAGATCATTCTGTCAGGAATACATGTCCAATGGGACACAGACAATTCAGATAAATTGGTAGCGCAAGTGTATTGGACCGTGTTCTACACGTTAAACGAGAAGCTTGAAGCGAAGCGAGCATTTCGTGGACCTGATCGCATGAAGGATATTCGACTTGTTGAACTCGCAGAGAAGAATGTACTGGCGTTCGGAAGACCAAACGGGCGCATATCGGTGAGCGAGTTTGATTCCACAGATGACTTAAACGCTCAATCTATCGCTGAGGGGAAGATTTTGGATATACCCGTGAAAGATGGAGAATGGATTGGCGCAAACCAAGCGAAGTACGTTGACGGACTCGTCTGGGTGTTGGGTCATGTCGGCCGATGGGTCAGTGAAAATGGGAAAAAGATTCGCAGGTACAATGCAATGGTCTTTGTGTATGATCCATTGACCAAGGAATACTCGGAGATGATTGAAATCGTGACCGCTGACCAATTTAGTTGTGATCAAAAGAAAAATGATGAGCTTTGCCATATCATCTTCTCCGGTGGTTTTGAAGTTTCGCCAGACGGTTTGTCGATCATTGTGTATGTGGGCATCAACGATGCAGCCGCAGGCAAAATTGTCTTGCCAAATCCATTCAAGCAGCTTGTAAAGGAAATGACTAATCGACCCAGTTATTCCAAAGGACGAGCACGGCTGCGGCGCACAAGGCAATAGCGACCGCTTGGGACGGGACGCTGACACCGGCAAAGATTCGGCCGGCGATATCGATCGAAGTCAATTCCTTGAAACCCCAATTGAATGCCGTAAATGTGACAAACAGGAGGCTCAAGTGATAGATTCCACCACGTAAGAATGATCGACGTGACATCAAATACATACGGACTTACTGTATCATATTTCTAGTATGAAAAAAATTGAACTCGGCATCTATCAGCACTACAAAGGAAATAGATACCTGGTACTAGGCATTGCAAAGCATAGTGAGACCAAAGAAGATCTCGTCGTGTATGTGAGTTTGTATACCAACGACATGGCTAGCCTGTGGGTGCGGCCGCAAGCAATGTTTTTGGAAGACATTGTGGTCGATGGCAAGACCGTTCAAAGATTCAAGAAATTGTGACGGTATAGCCTTCGGCTTCGATTGCAGCCTTTATCTTCTCCAGTCGCACTTGAGTCTCATCATAGGTCACTTTTGTGACCGATTTAGCATAACTTGTATCTGAAGAGACGACTCCCGCAAGATCTTCGAGTGCACCGTCGATATTCATGGCACAGCTTGTACAATGCATACCGGATATTTTGCACTCCAAGGTTTTTACTATTTTTGAATTTTGTTGTGATTTTGTGAATAGGTTAAACATAGTATAAATTTTCAGTGAGAATTGTTAAATTACTTCCAATACTCCCGTATACATTCCCATCCCACAAGTAAACGGATACTTCCCTGTGGCACTGGGAGTAAATGAAACAGTTTTTTGATCAGTGGCATTTAAAAACTCTTTTATTCCAAACGCTCGCAGCTGAAAGCTTAAGGCGCAAGAATATACTTTGTTCGAGCGAAGTGTCAAGCGTACGGGAATGTCTTTTTTGACTCGAATATAGTTTGGTGCATATCCATTATTTTGAATATCGATAGTGATCGCTTGGGCGCCGTTGACGACGGGCACACCACTCCCCTCCTTTGGTTTTTGTGTATCGGGTGTCCAAAAAGAAACCCAGCCATTTTTGATAGCTCCAGCACTGATTGGTGAGTTTGTGACTTCCAAGACCCCATTGAAGCTATAGAGAGACATAGCGATTAGCGCAAAAGCTGCAAACCGCAAGAATTTAGAGGTCAGTCCTTCGGATAGTTTGGCCATCGCCACACCGATGAGCGTAAACAGTGGCATGGTCCCTAGGACAAACGCTGCCATGAGAAGTGCGGATTGAACTGGATTTCCGAGCGCGATTGCCTGGACTTCCATCGCTTGCGTCACTCCGCAAGGGATAAAGACTGTACAGAGACCAAGTACGAATGGTGCAAAGAGCGAACTATCTTTGCTCAAACCTCTGATTCTTTTGGTGATAAATTTTGGTGGCTGAAACACGATGTAGCGAAAGATCGGATGGACATTGAGGAGGTTCATTGCTGTCGCAAACATGAAAAATGCTGCTACCACTTGAAACCCAAGTCTTACTTGATCGCTTAGTGTGAGCGTGGATCCTAAAATTCCCAATAAGAAACCAAGGACGGTATGAGCAATCAGTTTGGCGATCAAAAACATGAATACGGGTAGCCAATCTTTTTTGAGCATTAGCTTTTCTTTTTGCCTGTCCCTCAAAGCAACCGGATCGCGAACCGGCTGAATAAGCCGTTTGCGCGAATCCGCAAGTGCGGCGTGGGAATTGGCGATAATACTAGCCAGGAAGCCTCCCTGCACAGCGAGGCAAGATAAGCCTCCAGTCGTGAGTCCGATTAAAAATATTGGCCACAAGTTCATATTTTTTTCCCTTTCAATCGCAATGAATTTGCGACCACACTGACCGATGAAAATCCCATCGCCGCTCCTGCGAGTGCTGGACTGAGTAGTATACCGAATACCGGATAGAGCACTCCAGCTGCCACTGGAATCCCTACAATGTTATAAAAGAATGCCCAAAACAAATTTTCTTTGATAATGCGCATGGTAGATTTTGCCAAAGCGATCGATAGAGGCAGCTTTGTCAGAGACCCACCCAAAAGTGTGATTCCTGCCGATTCAATCGCCACGTCGGTACCAGTCCCCATGGCGATGCCGACATCAGAAACCGCTAGTGCCGGAGCGTCGTTGATCCCATCACCCACCATGGCTACACGATGGCCTTGCGCTTGAATTTTCTTGATCTCATCAAGCTTTCCCCCAGGTAATACTTGTGCAAAAACGCAGTCAATACCGACTTGTTTTGCGATCGCGTTGGCGACGTCTTCATGGTCACCAGTGATCATTGCGGTGTGAATGTGCATCGCATGGAGCTGCCTGACTACTTTCATCGCATCAGTCTTCACCGCATCGGCGATCGCTATCAACCCGAGAATTTTTCGATCTCTCGTGACATACATGACGGTCTTTGCCTGCTTTGAATGTTTCGTAAATTCAGCCTCATGCGTGAGAGTGACTCCCTCTGATTCCATCAAGGCAGCATTACCAATCGTTGTTTGTTGGCCGTTGATACTTCCAGTGAGTCCTTTCCCCTCAACGTTTTGAAACTGTGTAACTTCTTTCGCAGATATATTCTGTAGTGAAGCATACTCGATGATTGCCTGCCCCAATGGATGAGTTGAATTCTTTTCAAGCGATAATGCAATTTCTAAGAGTTCTTGTTCCATGATTCCATGGTCCATGACTACATTGGTCACTGTCGGCTTTCCTTGTGTGAGGGTCCCCGTCTTATCAAAGACGACAAAATCGACTCCTGCTAAGATCTGCAAACTCTCTGCATTCTTGATGAGAATGCCAGCACTTGCTGCTTTACCCACTCCGACGATGATTGCGGTCGGAGTCGCGAGTCCCATCGCGCACGGACAGGCGATAACTACGATACCGACGAAACACAGAAGTCCGATCGTGTAGGAGCCGAGCGCAAACCAAACGAAGAGAACAAGGATCGCAAGAATAAGAACAACCGGGACAAAAACGGCTGACGCTTTATCAGCGAGAGCTTCGATTGGTGCCTTGGAGCCTTGAGCGCTTTCGACCATAGTAATGATCGACGAAAGCATCGTATCTTTCCCGACTTTGGTTGCTCTCATCTGCAGGCTACCCTGTTTGTTGATAGTTGCCCCTATGAGGGTGTCACCTTCATGTTTCTCTACTGGCATTGACTCGCCCGTGATCATCGACTCATCGACAGTGGACTCGCCGCGACTGACGATCCCATCGACCGGGATCTTATCTCCTGGCCTCACGATCACGATATCGCCAACGAAGACTTCATCGATTGATACCCTTACTTCTTTTCCCTCGCGCAAGACGGTTGCTTCTTTCGCCTGTAGACCAATGAGCTTTTCAATCGCTTCCCCAGTTTTGAGTTTTGAGCGTGCTTCCAAGTATTTTCCCAGTGTGATGAACCCAATGACGACGATGACGACGTCGTAGTAATTTTGTGAGGTATTCACATATGGTGCAAGTACATTTTCAAACGCACTGACGATAAAACTGTAGGCAAATGCGACCGACGTGCCTATCCCGACGAGTGTGTCCATATTCGCTTCTCCATACTTGATAAACTTGATTACTCCAGAGAGATATGGGAGTCCAACGACAAACAACATGTACGTCGCAAAGACCGGTAGCAAATGGTGAAAGAACGTCATGAGGACTTTTGGCATCTCCGGCCAAAATCCAAGTGGCTCGGCTCCAATTTCCCAAGCCATGACCACGATACTGGTGATGATCATTGGGAGAGAGAGAAGTACATTTCTGTGTAGCGCTTTGAGCTCCTGAAGTTTTGTTTGCTTACTACTTACTGCTTGCTGCGTACTGCTTTCCAGTCTGTACCCCAGTTTCCCTATCTCTTGATTCATCTCGTTGATGCTTGTTTGATCGGGATCAAAACTGACCGTCGCTTTTTCAATGCCCATATTGACAGAGATATCTTCGACCCCTGGAAGTTTTCTGATTTTTCTCGTGATGATACTGGCGCATGACGCGCAATGCATTCCGGTGACTGGTAAAGTTTCAGTAATTTTATTTGCCATATTCTCCTGTCATCCTGAGCGCTCAAGTGTAATCACTTGAGGGTCGAAGGATAGTTTTCTTTTCCCTTAACGACTTGTCGCTTGAATTGTTTCTCACACCCAAATCCGCAGAAATAATAGCGGTGATGGTCATGCAGGAGCGAGCTTGCAGCCCCGCTACTCGTCACTTCCATCCCGCAAATTGGATCGATGTGGAGATGCAATTTGTTGAGGGTATCGAGCTCGCGGACACCATAGCGCTCCAGTAATACGGTGCGTGCTTGGTCAAAGATACTAGCGACGTTTGGCAACGCAAGCGAGTAGACCCGTGATTGGGCAACTTTCTCGACTTTCACGAGTTTTAATTTTTTGAGTATGGTGAGATGCTGCGAGACATTTGCCTGAGCGACGCCGGTCATCGTGACTATTTCATTGACCGTGAGTGCATCATGAGACAACAGATGAAGTATCTCCAAGCGTTTGGGATGCGACAGTGAGGCGTAGATCTGTGATTCCAGGACAAAAATATTCTTCATATATTCAATATTCTGAATATACACTATTGTGAATATTTTGTGCAGTGACAAACATCACATTTTCAAACTATACCAGTGCTTTGATGATGCCGCAGGACTTCTCAAAGGCAGTCTTTTCTTCAGGTGAGAAACCAATTTTGAGGATTTGCTCTACTCCATTTTTGCCGACGATACATGGGACGGAGATAGACACTCCTGATTGGCCAGCGTACTCATTGATAGGTGTGGATACTGGCAGTACTGATTTTTTATCTTCGAATATGGTACCGACGACTTTCGTGATTACGACGCCGATTGCGTAATACGTGGCACCTTTTGCAGCGATGATTTTTGCGGCCGCATCGCGAGCTTTCGTAAATGCATCCTGAGCCTGCGAATAAGAAAATTCCGGAAAAAGTTCAAGCGGTTGCCCTCCGACAGTGGCGCTTGCCATCGCTGGAAATGAACTATCACCATGCTCGCCTAAAATATACGCATGAATACTTCGTGGATTGACGTGGAGGAACTCCGAGAGATGAAATCGAAACCGAGCAGTATCAAGCATCGTCCCAGTGCCAAAGACTCTTCCTGCAGGGAGTCCGAGCGCCTGAGCAAGTCGATACGTGAGCACATCGACCGGATTACTGACCACCACGATGACACTGTTTTGGACGTGTGGCTTCATTTGCGTCGCAAGTTCGTCCATGACTTTTTTATTTTCTTCGACGAGATCCAATCGAGTCTGCCCTGGCTTCTGAGCGGCACCAGCGGTGACGACGACGACATCGCAGCCTTCAAGTGCTTTGTAGTCTTCTGTGGCAGTGATTTTGACGGAGTCCAAAAACGGTAATCCGTGTTCGAGGTCAAGTTTTTCTCCTTCGCTTTTCTCAAGGGAACGGGACACTAAGACGATTTCTTCAGCAGTATGACGCAAAAGGAGCGCATATGCTGCGGTGATTCCGACTTTTCCCAATCCAACGATGCCAACTTTGTGTGTATCAGACTGCATAAACGACCCTTTCAAGTAAAACTTGCATATATCTACTATACTATGCACACATGGTACAAACACACACCTTTTCAAACAGTGATGAAACGCACAAAATTAAGACTTTCTTTGAAGGTTTTACTCCGTTTCGATTGATGCCGGACACCGTGATGATACGTCCCGATGAGCGCCCAACTCAGGTCTTTTATCTGGTGAGTGGAGTCGTCGAACAGACGAAAACAACTGTCAAAGGTCAAGAACTCACGATGAACATCTACAAACCAGGAAGTTTTTTCCCATTGATGGATTTTGTCACGGAGATTCCAAATCAATATACCTTTCGTACGCTCGGTATTTGCACCGGCTTTAAAGCGCCTGCTGAGGATGTCGTCGCGTGGATGAAAAGTGACGCAGATATCTCCTTTGATATTACGAGGAGACTTTTGCTCGGACTGCATGGGATGCTCCTAAAGACCGAGAAATTGATGCAACGTGATGCGACAGCTATCTTAGCGCAGATGTTGTTGACCCTTGCGGCTCGATTCCCGACAGAAAGTAGTGAAGAACCAAAGATTGCTCTAGCGTTTACCCATCAGCAGTTAGCTGACAGCACTGGGTTATCGCGCGAGACGATAACGAGAGAGCTCAGCTTACTCAAGAATGCGGGAGTCATCTCGATCACTCATAAACAAATCATTGTGCACTCGATCGGCGATCTGCAAAAAAATGCTGAGAGCGTGAGAGAGATCACAGTTCTATAATCCGGAGCGACGTATAATCCCTTCCATGCGCAGAAAAATCTTTGGACTACTCGTGGTGTGCATCGCCCTCATCGGAGTGATTGATGCGTCATATATCACCTACTCCGAGTATCGCGGAGTGCTGCCTCCTTGTCGCCCTCCGTTTGATTGCGGCGCAGTCCTTCGCAGTCCACTTTCGCGAATTGGCACTGTCCCCCTTTCAGCGATTGGGATCGTCTACTATTCTCTCGTTTTGACTATCGGAGCAACAGCATTTCTTTCGGAAGATCATGAGGATCTCGTACGCATGATTGCGTGCTGCGGTTTTGCATTCTCACTGTATCTCGTTTTCTTGATGGCAGTCCTTCTCCAAGCTTGGTGCTTGTACTGTCTGGTTTCTGCGATCTGCTGCCTGGGGATCTTTACCGCTTCATGGCTACTCGCGTCACCACCACGTGTGATCACTCCCGGCTCGACCTGGTTCACTCGCTCATTTCATAGTGTGTACACTCTCATCGTCAAACCACTTTTTTTTCTCTTTGACGCGGAGTTGATCCACGACACACTCACTGCTACAGGAGCATCCCTCGGCAGTTTTGCATTGACTCGATGGCTGACACGCAGATTGTTTTTTCCACGATCACCCGATCACTCATTTGAAAAAGACGGGATACGTTTTCCGACCCGAGTGGGACTCTCAGCAGGATTTGACTACACTGCGTCGCTCACGCAGATCACTCCGTCTCTGGGATTTGGGTTTGAGACGGTCGGCACCATCACGAACTTGCCCTACGCCGGCAATGCGACGCCTCGGCTCGGACGGTACCCACGATCAAAAGCTTTATTGGTGAATAAAGGGTTTAAGAACGAAGGGGCGAGAGCAATGATCGCAAAGCTTTCAAAGCTTCAGTTTTCCATTCCCATTGGGATCAGTATTGGCAGCACCAACAAAGTATTCAATGACCTTACTTCGCAAATAGACGATATCATCAAATGCTTTCAATTATTTGAAAAAAGCAAAGTGGCTCACAGCTACTATGAGCTCAATATCAGTTGTCCCAATGTCACCAATCCGTTCTCATTTAAGACACCAAAGGAGCTTGAGCCGCTCCTAGTCGCCGTCGACAAACTCCATATCAAGTGTCCGATCTATTTGAAGATGCCAATTGATCTGACGCATCGCGAGACGCTCGCACTGCTTGATATCGCAAAAGTTCACACGATCGCGGGGGTGATCTTTGGAAATTTGACGAAAGATAAAGCCAATCCAGACGTCCATCCGAAGGATCGCGATCTCTGGGTCAATGCCAAAGGCAATCTGAGCGGCAAACCAACCTGGCAGCGCTCAAATGATCTGATCAAATTGACCAAAAAGCATTTTGGCAAACGCTTCACGATCATCGGGACCGGCGGTATTTTCACTCCAGAAGATGCGCAAACCAAACTTGATCTTGGTGCTGACCTCGTCCAACTGATCACGGGGATGATTTACGAGGGACCTGCCCGCGTCGGCGAGATCGCACGACACCTCTCTTCGTAGCGGCGCTGTATACTACACTGCATGGACCACGTCGACATCACTATCACTGAGCATCTTAAACTCAAGAGTTGGCACATTAGCGAGGCAGCCGAGCTTTTTGCCTTGGTTGATGCCAATCGTGAACATTTATCTGCGTGGTTGCCATGGGTGTCATCTGTGAAACAAGAGTCAGACTCCAAGAAATTTATTGAAGACGCGATCACTGCGATGCAGCAAGACGATGGTCTTGAGCTTGGGATTTGGTACAACGAGAAGCTTGTTGGTTGTATTGGCCTGCATGAGCTTGACACACTTCACAAAAAGACGAGTCTAGGCTACTGGCTCGGTCACAATGCTGTTGGCAAAGGGATCATGACAAAAGCAGTCAAAGCATTGACCACGTATTGCTTTGAAGAACTGGAGCTCAATCGAGTAGAGTTGCGAGCAGCGACAGAAAATGAAAAAAGTGCTGCGATAGCCAAAAAGTTGTGGTTTAAGAAGGAAGGCATCTTACGTCAATCAGAATTGATTAATGGCGAGTTTGTTGACGACACTGTCTACAGCATGCTCAAAAAAGATTGGATTCCCTCTCGAGTTTAGCGAGTAAAATGCATCGATGCGATGATTTGATCGATCTCAGCCGGGACATATCCAATAGTACGTTCAAAGACGAATACGATCCCAGGGTATGTTGGTGAGTTTGTATTCACGATGAGTGCGACTCTATCTCCAAGAGAGTTCTGCAGTGTTGGTCCTCCCTCACTATCGCTTTTTCCATCTATTCGCAGCACTGCCACTCCGTCACTGGTAGTGATCGTTTGCATCGGTAAGTTCGGTATATCGGCAGTACTTCCGCCTACAAATTTCAGTTTTATGTTGCCATTTTCCTCGGTAAATCCTTGAAGATCCGTGATTTGTCCGCTCCGACCCGCGGCGTAATCAGATGAGGTAGTCCCGATCGAAAGAAAATCATTTGGTCGGGTAAAACAGTACTTTGATTGCAGAGCACCTGATCCTGACGCCACTTTGACACCAGTGAATTGTCCACACAACTGCGTTCCTGATTCCCCTTTGACGATTTGTTCACGCAATGTGCCGAGTGATTTGCTTCTGCCCGGAAGATCAAATGAGAGATGCACAGATGGGAGCATGTATGTGATCCATCCTTCTTGTTTTGCATAGGGAGCGACTATGACGGGAGTCGCAACTGGACTGGCGGATGGAGTGAGCGATGGTTGGACTTCTACGACTACGGAGTCGGAAGGAGTCGCCTGCCTTTGGCCATAAAAGTGCCACGCGCCGCCGAGCACGATGAAAAATAAGACGACGATGAGGATAGCTGTATTTGAGGGAAAATAATTTGTAAATCGAGGTCTCTTGTCTTCCATCGCTCTACTATCTCATACTTACTTTGAGAAATGAAATGTCTTCATGATCTGCTCGGAGAGTACTCGGTTTTCTTCAGTCGGTTCAGCAGTAAACAGTCCAAATTTCCCATCGTTCAAAAGTATATAGGTGACGAAACGGTTTCGCTGGCCCTTTATTTGTCCTGAGACTGCAGGATAACCCGCGATGGTAGTTTGAGTCGCTCCAGGTTGGAGATCTGCACTCAGCTCTGCCAATGTGTTTTCTGAATTTGGCATGTTCCACTGGTACAGACCGTACAGTTGGTAATATGTCTTTGGATTTGCTGAGCCATTCTGCACATAGAGCGTGGTGACATCGGGTGTACCCTTATCATTTCTCTGCGTATCATATGTCACAGTCAAGTCCGATGGGGCTCTGAACGTGAGTCCGAGATCGTTGACGGTGTACGATTTCCACCCGGATTGGACGGTAGGCTCCTCAATAGCCACGGGACACGCGGTAAATTCACAGTTTGGGCCAGTTCGCCCGACGTAGCTGCCATCGGGACACTGCTTTGCCTCCATCGTACACGCTACTCCTTCAGGCGGAGTCGGCGGAACCATTTTTTGATTGCGGAGGCGCAAGAGCAATTTTGGTGCGAGTGCCACCAAGAGTACGACGCCAATGATGAGAAGGACCGAAACAACTGGAGACTTGTTTGCCATGTACTCACTATCTCACAACAGATGATCGCGTGAGAAGCTCCAATTCTGCCATGAGTACACTCATCGAATTGATGAGTTTGTGAGCCTATGCACCAAGCTTTTGTGATCGTTGACACACTTCACAATTCCTAGCTATAGTTAGTTATTATTCTATTCGGAGGGTGGTATGAGAATTAAACACATGGTCTCTGCAATATCCATTGCAGCTTTGTCACTCGCATTGCCTGCAAGTGCATTTGCAGCTGTCACAACAGTGCAACAAGCACCGTTTCAATACTTGAGTCAATCGAACTGTAATAGTCCATCGACTTTCAGTGTTGCCTACCCTTCAAATGTAACTGCTGGGAACCTTCTTGTTGTCACCGTCGCGTACAAAGGGACCGCAGGTTCTGCATACACTCCGACCGATAGTCAAGGAAACACTTATACCTTGTTGAGTGGTTCATCTGCTAGTGCTGGACCTGGATCAAACTCAAACCGTCGAATTGGTGTCTACTCAACTATTGCTGGCAGTACGGGTGCAAACACCGTGACTGTGGAATGTGCTGATACCGAAGGTCATGCGCAAGAAGTCCCACTCGTCTATCTACACGAATATAGTGGACAAAATGGGTCAACTCCAATCACCAACGGAATCGCTCGAGCTGGATCATCAAGTACAGGAACAAACATTCCTGCTGATTCAGGCACAGCGACCATAAATGCTGGAAATCTGTGGGTCATGGATTTCATGGCAGTGAACTGGCTCTATGAGCCGAATTATTTGACTGGGTTCACGAGTGGAACGTATGTCAATGGATCTGTGACCAACCGTGGAAGTATGGGCACTGAGTCACGAGTAATGGCAGGTGGAGATAGTGGCACTGCATACGGACAAGTCACTTGGGCAGGCGTTCCTGGCCAGTGGGCAGCATCTTCATTCCAAGTTAATCCGTAATCGGACGGATACTGAACTGTGAATGAAAATAAATCGACCCCCTTCTCAGTGAAGGGGGTCTTTTTGAATCAAACTGCTTGCAACTTTGCGATATCGAGCTTTTTCATCACCATCATTCGTTTGAAGGCACCAGGAGTCTTCATGAGTTCTTCCATGTTCTCAGGAGTGATCTGCCAGCTGACACCAAACTTGTCTTGTAACCAGCCACATTGCTCAGACTCTGGGTTTGCCGACAGTTTTTCCCAGTAGGTATCGATCTCTGCCTGATCTTTGCATTTGACCATCAATGAGACCGCTGGACTAAAGTTAAACTCATGCTCTGGTCCACCATCCATGACCGCAAACCATTGATCAAATAATCTAAAATCGGCGTACGAAAGCTTCCCTGCTCTATCTGCTCCCATTTCTGCAGGGTACGTATTGATATTGGAACCGACTTCACTGTCAGTAAAGACTGAAGTGTAAAGCTCCATTGCTTCTCTGGCTTTCCCGTCCATATCCTTCGTGAAGAGGAGTGATGGCACGATCTTTGGTCGCTTTTCACCCGCGGGGTTATTGAGCATCAATTGCCAGCTGTATCCATACTTATCTTGCACCCAACCGTAGTATGTACTGAACGGATATTCTCTAAGCTCCATAAGAGCCTTCCCTCCTTCGATCAGTTTGTTCCACAGGGCATCACTTTCTTCTTTTGTGTCACAAGTGTAGAAAAAGGAAATTGAAGGATTGGGTTTGAATGTGCTATCCGCATTGATGGTGAGAAAGCGATACCCAGCAAGTTCAAAATCAACCGTCAGTACTTTTCCGGCCAGATCTTTTTGAAAGTTAGCCAACCCTTGCGCTTCTGATTGCGGATAATAGGAGGTGGAATTGATTTTGCTGTTTGGGAAGACAGAGATATAGAAGTCCACGGCTTCTTTCGCGTTATGATCAAACCAGAGGTTGGGAACAATTTTTTGCATAGATAAGTATTTTAATATATGAAAAGCAATAAAGCACCTGAAACTATGTAAGAATTCGCACAGAGCTTAGTTAGAATACCTGTTTGCAGTCGAGCTAAAGATGGGAGGAACTATCTTTTTTTCTCTTTTCTCCCCATCCGTAAGATCCTGGTATCCAGTGAAAATGATGCCACCAGCTTCTCGAACTGTCTGAATACCTGATAGTGTTGATGGGAAGGTCAACATAAAATCTGCCATATCATCTGGGACGAGCAATCGTATGGATTTATTCAGTCGTTCTTGAGTGCGCTGTAGTGTATCTACATTTGCACTTTTTGACTCAGAAACAATTATGCTTGATTGGACCGCCAGATATTCACTGCGGAGAATATGTGCCAAATGAATACTTTGCTTTTCGAGTGTCCATTCTTTAATATTTTCCAAGTTCCGTTCTGCCAATTCTTGTCCTCGAATGTGCATTTCATATTTTTTAGCCATGTGAAATCTGTTCACCGCTAAAACATCTGTGTCAATTTGACCATCATCTTTTACCTCTCCAGCAGTTTGGATGACGGCACCGCCAGACTCACCGGGCTTTAGGAAATAACCTCTTTTTTCTCGACCTCGCCGAATGATTTCTGGATCTACATTGAGCCATTGTTCCAAAGTTGCATCAGGGTCAGCTTCGTACATTGCGTCTGCATACTTTTTGATTGCTCGCTTTTGTTCTGATATTTGAGATTCCAAAGATTCTACGATCAACTCTCTGAAAAGAGCAAACACACTTTCCTTCGACTGAAAATCTTCTGCACCCATTTCAGCTATTCTGTGAATGATGGTTTGTTCACGCACTTGTGGGTTAGGATTTTCGAAATATTCTAGAGACATAGAGACAAGTATATCGCAAGGCTAAATAAAGTCTCGCGGAAGGAATGAGCAGTGAGCAGCATACAAGCAGTTTACATGCTTGTATCAGGTACTCGTGGAGGGCTTGCACTGAGCCCGCCGAAGTGATGTTCGAGAGTATTGTTTAATGACGGCATACACTTTATTAGAAAGCGCACGACCTTCGAACGATTTGGAATAAAATTAACTCTTTTGATATTGAAAGGATTCAATATTTCCTAAATCCAAAACCAACAGTTATTCTTTTACAAACTTAAATCGACATGAGTGGTTCCAAGGGCTCGTAGGTTGCAAATATTATTCCGTTAGAGGTAATTTTTGCATCTACCTGTTTAAATCGTTCTGGACGTGTGCCTTCGGCAAATAATTTTTTGCCAGTGCCGATAGTAACGGGAAATGTCCAGAGATGCATTCGATCTATGAGGTGGTGTTTAAGTAATGTTTGTATAAGGTTACTACTACCCCATACCCACAAGTCAGGACCATCGGTATCTTTAAGCTTTTTTATTTCTTTCACTACATCTCCCGTAATAAGTTCAGAATTGCTCCAAGTGAGTTCAAATGGTTTGTGTGAGACCACATATTTTCTCGCCTTACTATAGGGTTTTCCCCAATGTGGTTCATCTTCGTGGTCCGGCCAGAAGGCAGCAAAAATGTCATACGTGCGTCTTCCAAAAAGCAGATCAAATTGATCAGCCTGTATTCTATCAGTGATCTTATCAGCTTCTTCATCCCAACCAACCATCCAACCCCCATATTTAAATCCTTCTGAGGCATCCTCCTTCGATGCGCCCGGAGCTTGCATAACGCCGTCAAGAGTAAGCATTGTGGTAGTTATGATTTTTCGCATAGTTAAATCATATCAAAGATGGAGAGTTCGATGTTAGTACTTCAAGGGTTGGCAGGGACTCGTGGAGGATGTCAGAACCTATTTAGCAACACAGTACGGGATGTACTATTCTTAAACTTTTATATAGTCACGTTGATCTTTAAGTCGCCAAAGATATTCTTCCTTTTGTATCGTGAGCTTGTTGTTCATATCGTATGCATAGATTGGCGAAAAAATATCTTCGATATGACTACCAAAAAATACTTTTCCCATATCCCTGTTTCCCACTGCTCCTAGTTTCCGATAAGAATCTGGATCTTTTCCAGACTCAAGAGCCTGAATCTCAAAAGCATACTGATTCGCAAGGAGTGTCCCTGAAGACCGAATAGCACTGTCCATAATTATTTCTGGATGATCTTCATTTATAAGTTCTTCTAATTGTCTCCTCACATCACTAAGACGATCCAAGGGGTGTTGATCAATACTTGGTTTTTGCGCTTCGTTCATAGGGTGCAAGTATATCAAACTGATCAAGGACGGAAGGAATGTAGTCGGAAAGTGAGCTATTTTGGTTTGATTTGCTCGCCTATTATTTAGGTTTGAGCCTGTTTGCAGGGACTCGTGGAGGATGTTCGAACCTACTTCAAAGTATCTTCCAACATTCTGTGAATCTTGTCCCAACCTCTCGTAGTCTTTAGATACTTTTCCATTTCCGTTGCATCTTTTTTCGAGATAAAACCTTCATAATGAATCAATTTAAATGGTCTTCGACCTTTGGTTGCAAACGCTTCACCGCTCTCATGTTCTTTTATTCTTCTTTTCAAATCACTCGTATATCCGATATAAAGACCTCTGTCTTTTTGGCTCTGCAAAATATAAACATAAAACATGAAAAAATAACACCTTTGTGCTGAATTTCGAAGATATGATGAAGGTCACAATTTGGAGAAAGTAAGGTGAAATTTAGGAAATTGGCAGGCTACAAGCGTGTAAACCGCTTGTAGCAGGGGCGGAAGGAGTCGGACCTTCGTCAAAGGTTTTGGAGACCTCTATTCTACCGCTGAACTACGCCCCTAACTTGCTTATTGTACCATCTGGCTCAGGCTTTTTTAGTGCGTCCGAAATATGTTACGCTAGACTTCTATGTTGGACATGTTTGAAAACCTCTCCATTCTCAATAAAGACAAAGAGCTTCTGGAAAAGACAAAAGTGCCGATCGTGACTGTAGCTGCAAGTTTTCGCGATGAGCTTGCGAGATTTCATGGAGTGGCTGATTATTTTGGCTATACCGAGGATGAAGTGCTCTTTTCTCGTGCCCACTACAGTATGGCGTTGGCTGCAGTCATCTCTGCCTGGAAAGATCACGGCACAGATCCCAAAAAAGCTTGGCTTGTCGATCCGACAAACTACGTCACTCGCCACGATTGGGGCAAAGTGGCGTTTACCGAGGAAGTTGGCAAGCTCATGGCGCGCAACTCTCCTCTCAAGTGGCTCAAAGACCAAGTCGATACCAGAGTGCGGCAAAAGCTACCGATCACTGGTGCCATCACTACCCCACTCCTCTACTTGTTTGAGCATGTTGAGCGGCCAATTTTGTCATTCCATTATGAAGCTGGGAATATCTTGGCTTCGCAAGGAAAACTCGTCGTCCAAGTCGTCACTGATCCTCACGTCAGGCCACAATATCTCGAATATGCGCAGCTACCGACGATGCGATTTTGCGTCTTTGATGAGAAGACAAAGATGGACTTTCTAGAGTTGGCCGATGTGATGGATAAAAAGGTAGATCCGAGACGTGTGATCGTGACCGGACCGCCAGTCGACCCGCGCGTAACTGCTTGTCGAAAAAAGAAAAATCCGACTGACTACAAAGAGCGACCACTTCGACTCGTGCTTGCGACTGGTGGACTGGGGACAAATAAGCTCGAGATCGAACATTGTCTCCGCTCGCTCGCTCCTTTTATTCGAGGCAACAAGATCCAAGTGATCGTCTACGCAGGGGTCCATGAAGATCTCCGTGAGAGTATTCACAGCATCGCCAACCAAGAAGGTCTCACCACTTCAAATCGCAAAGACCTCGATGCTCCACTCCGGATCCTTCACTCGCCGCACATCGTCGAAGCAAATGAACTTCTTATCACATATGCATTCCCATGGGCAGATGGGTTTGTCACCAAACCGAGTGGAGATATGGCCTATGATGCAGCCGCCGCTGGATGTTTCCTGCTGACCCTTGAGCCTTGGGGAGAATGGGAACACAACATCAGAGATATTTTTGAGCAACGAGGGATCAGCCGACGCGCGATACCTGAAGAATTTGCCAAACAGCTCGATAGTCTGCTTGAAAAAAACGGATCAAAACCTTGGATTGAGATGGCGATTGAAAAGGCACTCGATCTCCCCAATGATTTTATTCATGGGATTGAGCATATTCTGGCTCAGATGCCAAATTAATTCTTCTCAAGAGTACCGACCAGGGCGCAGTGATCACTGACTCCATCCACGACGCGGACATCGGAAGCCGTATACCCTGCGCCAGTGAAAAAGCCATCGACGACGAACTGGATGCCTGACACTCTGTGGAGATGCTGATCTATAGTCGTGGTTACATCTGTTGGAATGTTATCCACATAGTGACTCGCCAGGATATCAAATGTTTGGTTGCCTCGGGGAGCATTGAAGTCACCACAAAGCAGTGAAGGTTTCACTTCTTCAAGCTTTGATATGAGATTTTTAAGATCTTCTCGTTGCAGCTCAGTTGCCTCCCCTTTCCACGACCAAGTGAAATGAGTCGTGGCGATGCGGTAGATCTCTCCCTCTTGTTCTACATCAATCCATACCAAACCACGTCGACAGCCTTCGGGTTTACTATCCAAGATGCTGAGGTCTACTGGCTGGCTCTCGTAATAAAAGGAGCCACTCTTTGTGATGGGAAGTTTTGAAAATATAACAGCTCCTTCGACACCTTTTGGCGCTTTGCGGAATGGATTCGGCTCGCTCACGGTACTCATCGGAATGTAGCGGTAATCGGGGGAGATATTTGAAATAAAGAGTGGAAGATCCACTTCGTAGACTTCCTGCATGCAAATGACGTCGGGTTTTTCACGCTCGAGAAATGCCAGAACAGTGTCAAAATGGTTGTCACCTTCAATGTTGACGGAGGCTACTTTCAGCATATCTAAAAGCTACCAGCTAAAAGCTTACTTGAGTTTCTCTACTTCTTTGTGAAGTGTGTGTTTGCGAAGGATCTTGTCGTACTTCATGAGTTCGAGTTTCCCCTTGCCTTTTTCCTGTTGATTGCGCTTGTTGCGACTCGTGTAGTGGGTGATATGACCACTCTCAATACTTTTGAGTGCGACGGTGCCTCGTGGTCCTTTTTTTGCTTTTGCCATAATTTCCTTTACAAGTTTGCAGAAACGATATTATACCATGAGTTTCTCTAGTGAGTTCTTGATGTATTTTGCCTTCCTCCACGCTCTCCCATTCCCCTTATTTAGGTTCCTAAAGTTGGGGCTTAGCGAATGGCAATTTGGGCAAATCAGTCGTAAATTTTCCTCATTACAATTTTCTGAATTCCCATCTCTGTGGTCAATCTCCAGAGGGACTCTGGAGGTAATTGGATTTTGCTTATTCCATCCACACAGACTGCACTTCTCACCAAACTTTTCCTCGAGATATCGCTTCACGTGGCTCGATATGCCTTTGGTGTTTATTCCCTTGTCGCCTCTCGCTAGCCCAAGTTTCCACTGCGAAATATACTGTTGATGTTGCGCTCTCATTTGACAGCGGTTTGAGCAAAACCGTCGCTGATCCTTAACAAGGATTTTCTGACAAACCGGACAGTTCATCATAGATGAGCCTTCGTCGGGAATCGAACCCGAGACCTCAGTCTTACCAAGACTGCGCTCTGCCAACTGAGCTACAAAGGCACGAGAGATGATTTTAACACGGGTTTTACTCTTTTTGCATACCATTTTCTCTGGTACAATAAGAGACTTAAGATTGCCACCTTAGCTCAGCTGGTAGAGCGCCACTTTTGTAAAGTGGATGTCCAGGGTTCGAGTCCCTGAGGTGGCTCAGGTACAATCGATTAAAAAGCTGAGTTACTCAAGCGGTCAACGAGGGCAGACTGTAAATCTGCTGGCTTTAGCCTACGAAGGTTCGAATCCTTCACTCAGCACTCTCCAAAAGTAATTAAAAGGGCTCCGACCAAAGCAAAAAGAAAAGGATGTGCTCCCCGCAATTAAGCAGGTGGGTTAGCTGCCGTGGACCATTACAGTTCACGGACTCTGCAATCCCGTAAAACACAGATTTGTCGAGGAAAATATATCCTTTTCCTGAGTTTAGCTTTGGTGGAGCCAGCACTATCCTACACTAGAGGAGCTCCATAAATCAATCGTTCTACAGAGTGTTGAGGAAGTTTTACTTTACGCTTGACGTGAATGAACAGAAACAGCGCATAGACCAATGAGACTCCTCCCCAAAACGCAAACACTTTTTGATGACCAATTCTGTCTGACAGAAAACCATTCAAAATTGGCCCGACGATGTATGCGAAACTGCCGGTCATCGCCGTCAATCCGATAAGGTCATTTCCAAACTCTTTGGCCCTGGCGACATAGTCCTCAAACACCGCTGAGATTGCTGGATACCAGATACAAAGTCCGATCGAAGCTATGAACGTCATCGACAAAATAAACCAGATTCCGTTGCCAAACCCTAACAACAAAAAGCTCAATCCAGCCAGCAGAGCGCTCAGATAGGCAAGTCGTTTTTTTCCATACGGCTTTGACAGTCGAGTGATCAGGAAACCTACAAACAGTCCAGGAATACTATAGATACTTACAAAAAAACCACCGAGTGGATGAAGCTCCTTCAAGTGCTCGGCAAACAGAGGTCCAATTGAGAAAAAGGCGGACTCGATCAGGAAAAAAAGCATCGAGAACCCAATGAGCGGCCAAAGCGTTTTTCCATAGGTCTTCCAAATCGCAAATTCACTGCCAAATGAATGAGGTGCTTTCTCGACCGGCTCATGACCAACTTTTTTGCGATAGAGACCCAGATATCCGAGCAGTCCAAACAATACGAGGGAAGCTGCATATGCTCCGATCGCAAATCTGACTGGCAGCGTCACGTCATAGCCATACAAAGCACTTGCGAGGATCGGTCCAGTCACCCAAGCAACCGTCCTGATAATACTCGCAGTCCCCCAAGCCCAAGAATGTTCAGAAGCCGGGACCGTCTCATGAATGGCGTGGAAATTGGCGAAGACCATCGCTTCAAAATAGATACCCCAGGCGAGCATGCCAATTACCGCGGCAGTCAGTGAGTGAAAGAGTAGGAATGGCAGTGGAAAATAAAACGCAAACAAAAAGAGCAGTCGGAGGAAAAACCAAGAGTTCTTTTGAGGGAAGAGCTTCGCAAATAAGAAATCCATGCAAATCCCGATCATTGACGAAGTCGCGAGGACAATACCCATCATGGTGTCATTACCATTGGTCAATTTTTCGATGAGCAATGGAGCCGAGTAGCTCATCATCGCATCAGCAAGACACAATACCGCCAAGGCTCCACTAAAGAGGAGGTATGTATTTTTCCCAGAAGCAATGAACCCACTGGCGCGTGCACGCAGCATAAGATCAGTGTGCGATAGCGGGAGACTATTTGTCAAGAAATGTCTTGATTTTTGCCGCGATGTCCATATAATCGGGAAAATATGCACGAACTACCCTCAAGCGAAAGAAAACAAGCTTTTATTGAATTTGCTCGACATAAAGGTGGTGAATTTATTTCACTTCTTTTTCTCGCAGCGACAGATCCGAAGACTCCAGATGAAGCGTTTAACATACTTCGTAGACTCGTCGATGAGTATTATCAAGAATGCTCCTCAAAATACCTTGAACTTTTTGAAGATGAGATCCTTCAATCTGCCGAAGCAGAGTTCCAATTCAGTGATGATATTGATAATGAAGAAGATATCATGCAATCGCTCCTCAAAGAGAACCCTTGGTATGCCACACTCCACTTCCTTTGGTTTCGGACTGAAGAGATAGCAAATGCTCTTCAGAATGAAGGACCAGATATCGAAGTCATGAACTATGCCATAGAACACGGGAAAAGGATGTTTCCTGATAATGAAGCTCAAATCGATGCCGAGAATAATGATCGTATGATCAATTCACAAAAGCTGTATAGGAAGATTCAACGCTCAGGTATCACTAAGATCCTGATTTCAGAAATGGGCACAATTAAGAAATATGAAGAGCTGTCTACTTCTCAGGACAGGACAATGGATGTCATTGCAAATCTCTTTGTACAGATGAGCAGTCTCAAAGTTTAGAGCTCGTTGACCCAAGTCTTTACTTGCGAGCCGTACTTTTCACTTTCAATGACGAACTTCAAGTGTGCGTGGAAGTAATTCTCTGGGTCTCCAGTGGTCATCCACTCCCCTTGCGTCTTCCCTACTACTATTCGGGATGTCTTCGCTACCTGAGTGATCGCATCCACCGTCCAGAGTTCTCCGTCTTTGCCAGTCTTGGTAGGATCGAGGAACTCAAAGATTGAAGGCTTGAGCAAATAGCGACCATAGGAGGCAAGTGTCGAGGGTGCGGTGCCGACGGCTGGCTTCTCAATGATATTGTCGAGCTCATCACTCGTACCTGCTTTCATCGAAATGATTCCATATTTATCGACGACGCTTGGATCGACTTCTTGTGACATGACGATACCTGCGACACTCGGATCCTGTTCATAGAGATCGACCATCACTTTCGCGTCACCGGTTTGGCCAAAGACGATGTCATCACTATAGAGGACAAGAAACGCTTCTTCAGCTTCGACAAATTTTTGAGCGGAGGCGACTGGAGATCCATTTCCGTAGGGAAGTGACGGATCTTGTTCGATGACACTGATCTTCGGAAAATCCAGCACGTGCTGCACTGGTTCATATCGATCTTCTTTCCCTTGTGAGGAGAGCTGTTTGCGGATGCGATTGACGTTGTTATTAAAGTAGTCAGTATAGATAGGGCGCCCCTCAGGAGTGGCGACGATGATGATTTCTTCGATTCCTGCCTGGACACATTCTTCGACTACAAATTGCATCAGAGGTCTATTTCCAAATGGCAACATGCCCTTTGGGATAGTCTTTGCGATTGGCAAATAGCGGCTGGCGAAGCCGGCGTCGGTGATGATGGCTTTTTTGATACTCATAGGGATACTACTATATACTATTCATGCAAATCAGTCAGCCCGAAAGGCTATCATGCCCCTTGCAATGAATACAGATTTCTTGCTACGCTCATATCATGGATAAACGGATCATCCTTATTCTTGTCATTGTCATCGTCGTCATCGCTGGAGTCGGCGGGGCGCTCTTTTTCCTGACCAAGCAGCCAACGACCATCGTCACCCCGACTGTCGCACCAGTAGCGACGCCAGTCTCTGGAGCTCAAGCAGGTGGGACGACACTGACCGCAAGTAGCCAAGCTCCACTGACTGCTGGGCAACCAGGCAGTATTGATGTGTATATCGATACCAAAGGCGTCAAAGTCGATGGTTTTCAGTTCATTGCAACACTTGCCGGTTCTTCGCTTCCGACTGTACCTGACAGTGACTCCGCTACCGACGGTATTCAAATTCAACCAGCGATCCTTTCATCACTTGCAGTTTCCACAAATAGCGTCACGTCTCAAGATGGCACGTTTATCATTCGCTACGCCATGATCGCTCAAGACAGTGTGGCAGGATTCTCGACCGACAGTCCGACAAAAATCGCTAGTATTCCTGTTTCTACAGGTACCGGTGGCAAAGTAACGTTGGCATTTAACCAACAAAACTCAAGAGTTCGTCTCACATCGGGTGGGGATGACGCGTTGATGGGCGTGACCGATGCATCGGTCGATGTGATCGCGTCCACCGCGACGAATGCTTCAGGGTCAGGCAGTCTCGCTTCGACGGCGACGTCATCAGCGACGACCACGACTTCGGCAGCGACCTCACAATTCTGTCTTGCTTCCTGTTTCACAGATAGTGACTGCGCGGCAGGATTCGTCTGCGAGACCGATCGATGTGTCAATCCAGCGTGCCCGACTTCCCAGACTTGCGGATGTGGCGCGACTGCAGGGGCTACACCAGTAGCGACGACGCGTCCAGTATCGATTGCGACACCGATTGCAGTAGCGGCACCGACTCCGCTCATGACTCCTGTTGCCACACCGGTGGAGGATTCCACCATCGTCAAAGCCAGTTCTTCCGGTCAATTGCCATCTTCTGGGTCATTTGAATATACGTTATTGACCTTAGGAGCAGGACTCTTGCTCGTTGGTGGCGGTGTATTCCTGACCGCGAAACAGGAAGCCTAAAGCGGAGTAGTGTGATACAATACCCCAATCATGAATCCCTTGTCTGCAATCGGTAGAGTGGCTTTGTATCCTGTACGATTCCTCCGGGAAGTCGGTCAGGAACTCAAAAATGTGACTTGGCCTACTCGACAAGAGACTCTGCGATCGACGATCATCGTCATCGCCATCAGTGTCGGGGTCGGACTCTACATTGCAAGCTTGGATTTTGGTTTTACAAAATTATTTGGATTAGTACTAGCCGCCAAACAGTAGTCGCTAGTTGCACTTTATGTCAGATTCTACCGCCATTCCAGAAGTACCAGAGACACAAGAAGTGATCACCAGTACGCCAAATCATATCATCGTCACCTTATCAGAAGACAAGCGAGCCCGATGGTACGTGGTGCACACCTACTCAGGACATGAGAACAAAGTCGCCGAGACTCTCAAGCAACGTGCCGAGACCATGGGTCAGATCGATAAGATCCTCGAGATGTTGATCCCGACACAAGAAAAAATTCAGATCAAACGTGGCAAAAAGCAAACTGTCCGCGAAAAGATTTTCCCAGGGTACATGCTTCTCAAGATGATCCTCACTGACGAGTCGTGGCTGTTGGTGCGTACGACTCAAGGGATCACCGGTTTCGTCGGTATGGGCAATAAGCCAACACCAATCTCACAAAAAGAAGTGCAAGCGATCCAGAAGTACATGAGCCAAGGTGCACCAACATATAAAGCGAACTTTGAGACTGGTGAAGCTGTCAAGATCGTCGAAGGTCCATTTGCAGACTTTATTGGTACTGTCGATGGCATCAACGAGCCAAAGGGCAAAGTCACTGTCTTGGTCAGTATTTTCGGTCGCGAGACCCCAGTGGAGCTCGATTTCCTCCAAGTTACCAAACTCTAGAGGATATCGTGGTATAATTGGATCCTACCCACACCTCGGGGTAGTAAAAACAACTGAGGCAGTACTGCCGAAAGGTGGGACGCAAAAGAGCTTCTACTTGTCTGAAAAGACATTTTCTTTCGTCCAACTTTCCGCAATAAATGAAAACAGAAAACTGTCCCTCGTCCGTCAGCTGACGGATCGGGATGACAATATAAAGGAAGCACTGTACTAACAGCTAAAAGCTGAAAGCTACAAGCTAATACACTATGGCGAAAAAGATCAAAGTTGTCTTTAAACTCAACCTCTCAGGCGGCGCTGCCAACCCAGCACCTCCAGTCGGTCCTATCTTGGGTCAACATGGTGTCAACATCATGGAGTTTTGTAAAGCCTACAACGCTCAGACACAAGACAAAAAAGGCCAGACTATCCCTGCAGAAGTCACTGTCTTTGAAGACAGATCATTTACCTTTGTATTAAAACTCCCTCCAGTGTCGGCTATGATCAAACAGGCACTCAACCTGAAATCTGGTGCCAAGACCCCGAGTAAAGAAGTCGTCGGTACTCTCTCAAAGACGCAAGTCAAAGAAATCGCCGAAAAGAAAATGGCTGATATGAATACGACATCACTTGACCAAGCAATGAGCATGGTCGAGGGTACCGCTCGAAGTATGGGAGTCACAATCGCATAATGTAGTGTAGGGGCGTCCGTCAGCTGACGGATCACGCCCATCTAGAGATAAAGGAATTTATGGCAAAATCAAAATACAAAGTAAAAGCAATGGAAGAACTTCCAACTGAGGAACAGTTGGCGATGGAAAAAGCATCCAATCAAAAATTTGATATGGATGAGAACTTCGGTGAAGCGTCTGTCGATGCTGTAGAAACAACTGAGATTGAACCCGTCGCCGAAGAGGTAGTTGCCGAGACCAAACCTGCAAAGGTCGCTGGCTTCCGCAGTAACCGCTACAAACAAGCAAAGAGCCATATTGATCGAACCAAGACCTATTCTTTATCGGAAGCGATCAAACTTCTCAAATCGACTGCAACTGCAAAATTTGACGAGAGTGTCGAGGTGCATTTGGTCAGTAAAGAGTCATTGGGCACCATTGAAGTCGCGTATCCACACAGCACCGGAAAAGTAGTCAAAGTGGCAATCCTGAATGAGGATGTCATAGACCAACTGAACAAAGGCGTGACGGATTTTGACGTTTTGGTGGCATCACCAGCCGACATGAAGAACCTCACTAAATTTGCTCGATTGCTCGGTCCAAAAGGCCTGATGCCAAATCCAAAGAACGGGACTTTGGTCGCAGATCCAGCGAAACGAGCGAAAGAATTGACTTCCGGTAAGACAAGTGTGCGCAGTGAAAAGAAAGCCCCGTTGGTCCACACGACCGTGGGTAAGATTTCAATGGATGCGGATGCCCTGGAAGGCAACATCAAGGCCCTCCTCAATGCCGCTGGTCAAGGTAAAGTTCTCAAGGCCGTCATCTGCACATCGATGAGCCCAGGCGTGAAGATCGCCCTGTAATCAGTGTGATATAATTGGATACAAGTAAAGTACAAGCATGTAAACTGCTTGTACTAAAGATTCCAAAGACAAGAGGCATCAATGTAAGACCTCTCGAGGAAAGCTGGTTCAAATATTGATTTGATACTCGTAGACCTCGTTTTGGAAACAAAACGAGGTTTTTTAAAACTTAAAATACTAAAAAAGGAATGGAGGTGAATACAATCTATGCCAAACACAAAAAATACAAGTGTATTGGAAGACCTGACTCAGCGAGCTGCTCGCGCAAAGTCTATTCTCGTCGCGACATATGCTGGACTCAACAGTAAACAGCAAGTTGCACTCCGTCAGGAGTTGAAAAAAGTCGGTGGAGAGATGCTCGTTGCAAAGAACACATTAGTTGCTCGTGTCATCAATAATGACAAGGTAACTCCGCATTTAAATGGTCAGAACGGCGTCATCTTTTCATATGAGGATGAAGTAAATGCACTCAAATCGTTGGTAGCGTTTACCAAAGGGGCAGATGCCCTCAAACTCCGAGTTGGAGTGATCGCAGGCAACGTATATGAGGAGAAATCATTGATCGAATTGAGTAAGCTACCAGGCAAGCTGGAGCTCATTGCTCAATTGCTCAATCGCATGAATACACCAGCCTCAAAATTGGTTGGAGTGCTCACTGCTGGTCCAAGAAATTTGGTTTATGTTCTGGACGCAATAGCGAAGAAAAAACAAGCGTAGCGAGAACATGTTATGTACTCAATAATGAGTCACAAAATAGTAATCAATATATAAAAGGAAGCATTTTGGCTAAAAGCTACGAGCTCTACGCTAAAAGCTAGTAAATATGGCAGATATTCAAAAAATGATGGAAGAGATCGAAAAGATGTCTCTTCTCGAAGTATCGGAACTCGTCAAAGCTTTGGAAGAGAAGTTTGGAGTAAGTGCAAGTGCACCTATGATGGCAGCAGCTCCAGCAGCAGCAGCCGCACCAGCCGAAGAAAAGACTGAGTTCACAGTTGTGATCACAGCCGCTGGTGACAAAAAGCTCGAAGTGATCAAAGCAATTCGCTTGATCAAGCCAGAGCTTGGACTTGGTGAAGCCAAGGCCGCTTCAGAAAAACTTCCATACACGATCGCTGAGAACGTGAAGAAAGAGGTTGCTGAAGACGCAAAAGCAAAACTCACAGCTGCAGGCGCAACTGTTGAGTTGAAATAATTTTTCGCCAACGAAATACAATTAAAAACGGCTCGTAGCAATACGGGTCGTTTTTGGATATGTACGGGCTGATTCACGTGTCAGCCCAAAGGGCCAAATATACGTCTCACTGAAAACAAAGCCGATTTTGAGGCTGTAAAACAGGGCGATTTTGAGATGCAATTTCAAAATTCTTGTTTGTCATCCTGAGTATTCAAGTCGTCGATGAGACGACATGAAGATCGAAGGGCAGTTTTCTTTTTCAATGAATTCTCTGAAAACTATCTTTCGACCGCCATGACTAATCGTCATGGCCGCTCAAGATGACAATCAAACGCACGATTAAAGCCGAACATAACACTAACGCATTTCACAGCGGAAAAAGTTTTACAAAGTTATCCACATAAATTGCATCGAACTCTCATTGTGTTTATTGTGCGACATGCACAATCTTCATTCCTACTTGATACCGTTTGATACTTCATGGTAGTTTGATATCTAGTATGACTACTACAGCAAAAGGAGGCAGCATGCCTGGGAGAACTTCGAAGCCAATTGACGATGACGTGAATGAGAATCATTCTCCACTGAGGACCCCTGCTCCAAAAAGAAAGCTCGATTTAAAGGACTTGCCAGATTTGTTGACGATCAAGGAAGTCAGTGAAATCTTGCGAGTGTCTCCACTTACATTAAAGCGCTGGGGTAAACGTGGTAAATTGCCTGCAATCCGCATCAATTCTCGAGGTGATAGACGCTATAAAAAGGAATCCATTTTGTGGGTGCTGGGCATGACTGTTGAAGAATAAGGTCAGTCGTACTTTCCAAGGAGTACATCAAGAAAGAACTTCCCTCCTCGCAACTGTCTTCCGAGTCTCCACGGCTCGAGGATGAGACGTTGCAACCATTCTAGATGAAGTCGCTCGACGATCACAGGTACTTTCACTACATTTCCTGCCTCGTATTCAAATGAGCCGCCGACTACCATCGCAATTTTCACTCCACATTGCTGGAGTACCTCTCGATGATCGACAATCCACTGCTCCTGAGAAGGCGCGCCGTACGCTACAAATAGGAGGTCTGGCTTTCGCTCGCTTATTTTCTTGAGTACTTCACCTGTGTTTTCTTTCGGACCATCATCAAATCCTATCTGGCATGTCTCATTGGATCTCTGGCAGTGAGCAGCGATCATCGCAGCGGCACCAGGCTTGCCTCCT
Source organism: uncultured Pseudomonadales bacterium (assembly GCA_964509365.1). Taxonomy (GTDB): domain Bacteria; phylum Patescibacteriota; class Microgenomatia; order UBA1400; family UBA12028; genus JBDTWD01. The sequence goes on from CAZDWN010000001.1 coordinate 196,580, forward strand.
AGGAGAAATACTTTGTAGTGTTTGCGGATAGCCAACTCAAGCAACTCATGGAAGACTTCCCTCCCCGTAATTCTCTGTAGTCTGTTATCTCTAGTCTGTTGTCTATTCACTGCCCAGACTAAGCCAGATCCGTCAGGGAGCAGAATATCACTAGACTTGAGGTGGTCATAAAAAGTCGTATCGTGAGAAGCTCGCACGAGTTGCTCTGGATTAGGAGTACAGATCGTGACGGGAGTAGACTCTACTTGAGTATTTCCCTCGAGTACTTGATTGAGCAATTTCAGCAGCGACGACCTGTCACCGCCATACAGAGAAAGGCCATAGAATTGTTTGGTTGGTAGAACTAAAGTGTTTTTCATACCCCCACCTTTCAGTACTCAATATCCCGTACACAAGACGAATATTTTCGACTCCGATTGACTTTCAATTCCGCTAGGCACCAATATCACATCAATTTATTATTATAAGACTTTTTAATACCAACTCTTGTAGCGAACGTTTAGCGAATATGAGCGCTTTTGACAATTGTCTTATAAGAAAATGCGATCTCATACACTATAGGTCATCCATTCGTTCATTCTGACCATATGTAGAGATTTCACCGCATTTTGATTATCGGACTTATACACCAGTATTGATCACTTTTATTTTCTCAAGTTACTTTCGAAAACTACTTTTCTCGTACTTTACCTAAGTAGCTGAGCTATTGTGTGATTACATCTCCATTTTCTTTTTGCTCACCTTTACTCCACAGAGACCTAGAACCCTTTCTTGAGTGTCCATTTGATTCGCCTTTTACACCGTTTCTTCCGCCTCAAGAAACTGAATCAATGATGCTCCGCCTCGGATGACGGCGGTCTCGGCGTCACCTGCTGAGTATACGGGAATACTCAGTTGCTGAGCTAAGAATTGTGCGATCCCCTCTTGGCGTGCCAATCCACCTATCAACAAAATCCCTTGGCTCGTGCACAAAGAGAGTTCTTCAATTGATAGTTTCTCAAGTGCGATTTCGATATCGTGGATCAGGTGTTGGCTTTCTTCCAAAATAATCGAGTCTGGAATCGAGTGCGACGATGCTGGATGGAGCAGCACGTGCCCAAGCGATGATTCTATGTTGCTCCATTCCTGGGAAGTCATTTCTTGTCTTGATTGGCTAAAGTATCGACTTCTCATCCGAGAGGAGAGATTTTCAACTGAAAATGAGAGTTTCCTGGAAAACAGGCATTCGTGTAGCGAAACTGCCGCGATCTCACTCGAGCTATGGCCGAGGTGCACGACAAGAGCCACCGTCGGTATTGGAAAGGCATAGCCGGCTCCCACTGCTCCACAGATTGGACTGCTGACAAAGGTGACTTTTGAGACACCGATGCGCTCGAAGACTTTTGTCCAGATCTGTTTTGTTGCCTTGGAGGTGTCGGTAGGGAGAGACAACAGCAACTCAATTCGAGCAAAAGCGAACTTCCCGAGCCCAACTCGAGCCAAAATGAATCGAATATATGCCGCCAACAATTCCTGATCTTGTATCAGCCCATGATCATACATCTGTGAAAAAGACTCGGCACGATGATTTTTCTTCCCCACTTTAAAACGAGATCGTTGGAAAGAAAGAAACAATTTGGTCTGAATTTCCTCGGAAATTTCTTTCGTATCGTGGAGAGCGAGTCGGACATATGTCTGACCGAAATCCATTGCAAGCTTTTGTACAAACACACTCATAGCTGCTATCATAGCAGAAGCCAACTATGAACAAACGCATACTTGCCACCCTCTTTTCTCTCCTCTGCATCGTTGGCGGAACTGTCCTTGCAATAAAATATGCACAGGGCTATCGCCCGACGACGACAGGCAACCTCAAAGCAACGGGACTTTTGGCAGCGAATTCTTTTCCAAATGGAGCAAGCGTCTACATCAACGGCAATTTGACGACTGCCACCGATACGACCCTCAATTTAGATCCTGGTGAGTACGACATCGAGATTAAAAAAGATGGATACAGTCCCTGGAAGAAAAAAGTTCATATCGAGAAAGAGCTGGTCGTCCAGACGAATGCAGTACTGTTCCCGACTGCTCCGAGTTTGACACCTCTGACTTTTACTGGAGCTGAGAACTTGACTCCTTCCCCCGATGGTCAACAAATACTCTATACGACTGCATCGTCATCCGCATCCAAAAACAATGGCATCTACGTCATGAACATGACCGATAGTCCCATTGCGCTCCAGCGTTCGCCAGTACAGATCGCTCAGAATGCCAATGGCATTGATTTGCATCAAGCACAGTTTTTGTGGTCGCCAGAGTCTTCACAAGTACTCGTAGCGACACCAACTCGTACTTGGCTGCTCTCCACTTCCCGCCTAAATGATTTGGAGACCTCAGCAGACGTGAGCGTGCGAAAGTCTCAGATCTTGTCTGATTGGCAAGAATTGTTTGCAAAAAAACAACTGGCGGCTCTCAAGTTATTCCCTCCAGAGATCGAGGCTATTGCAACTCAGTCTTCAAAGTATTACTACATTTCTCCAGATCAGGAACGCATTTTGTATCAAGCGACTACGAGTGGCACACTCCCAGATACGCTTATTTCGAGTGTCCCCGCTGCAAACACACAACCTCAAAATCGCAGTCTCGAAGTTGGAAGCATCTATGTCTACGATCGACATGAAGACAAAAACTTCTTTGTGGTGACCGATTCTGCAGTCGTGACTCCATCGCCGTCACCAAGTCCAAGAGTTAGTAGTAAAAAAGCCCAAAATGTGGCGATCGTGAAGCCTACGGTCGATAGTTTTACTGAAGCTCTGGTAAGCATGCGGAATCAAACGTCCGCTCTATTTGTGAAGAGTCCACAATGGCTGCCAGACTCAAAGCACATTATCTTTGCGACGACGCATGGGATCGAGATCTCAGAGTACGACGCGACCAATCGCGTCAGAGTTTACTCAGGACCATTTGAGCAAGGATTCGTCTACCCCTGGCCAAATGGAAGCAAGCTCATGATCCTCACGAACTTCAACGAGCCAGATTCTGGCATCCTCAATCTCTACGCTGTGGGAATAAAATAATTCGCTGTGCCCTCAGGGGGAATTGAACCTCCATTTTGCCCTTAGGACGGGCCTGTTCTATCCGTTGAACTACGAGGGCATCTGTAGAATTGGTCGAGTGAAGGCGACAGACCTTGAACGCCTCACTGAAGTGATTTTAGCACGCTGGCACAGAGTCGAGTTTACCGTTCCCGAATTGCCAACCGCTGATAACTTTACTCGTGGTGAGAATAAGATGGGACTGTCATATGTGTACTAGGATTACTTGACGAAAACGGGTACAATGACGGTCAAATTATGCCATCAACACCAGAGGAGAAACTAGCTGAACGCAAGCGATTATTACAAGAGATGCTCAAGAATAATAAGTTTCCAAGAGCAGAACTTGTGGAATCCATCCGAGCTATAAATCAACAACAGGCTCTCGGTCCTGACGCTGTCCGCAACGCTGTAGCCATGCGTAATGCCAACGGACAAGAGATTTTATATATGCTTCTCAAGAAAAACCGCATCCTTGCCCTTTTCCATAAGATAAAGAAGAGAGTCTTTGAACTATTGAATATCTGATGTGCTAGTATGTATCGTATCTACATACAAAATATAGAGAAGAAGGAGTAAAGTATGCCACTTCAACCACAACCAGCAGAAAATCCTGTGTCTTTAGCTGACTTAGGGGTCGTTGAGCAAGATGCTCCACGAGAGGAAGGCGAATTAACGCCCAATGAGCAAGCGATGCTCAAGGAGGCAACGGCCGAAATCAGCGATACAGCCTTAGACGATGAAGAAAAAAGGATGCTCACTCTTGTTGACTCTATCGAAGCAACTGAGGAGCAGAAAAAGGAACTCAGGCACGAAATTCAGTTCTTCTTCTTTGGAACTGCGATAGAGACCGCCTTCATGACTTTAGCAATGTTTCAAGTTGGCTCAAAGGAACTTGCTGAATTATCGAGAATTTCCCCACCCATTGCTGTAGCCATGCTCATTATCATGTCGTACATCATCCCCGCAATTGGACTAAAGTTCTCACAATACGGTGAAGCGAAGCAGAATTTACATGATGCGGAACAACGTTTGATGGATGTTGCAAACTTAGTAGGCATCACTGGTGGTACTCGGAAAGAAACAATAGCGAAAGCCACTGATACGGCTGCTGCATTTGAACAAAAGAAGAGAGTAGAACATCTTGCGGTCGAAATTGCATCGAAGAAGAAAAAGCGAGATGAGACATCAGAGTAAGGTAGAGTTGCTTGTCTTTGGTTTTGTTATTGAGACGCATTCAGTAGTTACTTTTATGGGATATTTGCGCCTACTTATAACTACCCCTCTCGTGCACAAAACACCCTAAACCAGTGGCTTTTACTCCAGGAAGAGAGTGGTCTCTGTGCCTGATTTTGTTTTTCTTGGGAGTACAATCAGCGGTATGGATTACGAAGTGGATACCTCCAAACTTAAATATGTCATGTATGTACGCAAGAGTACCGATGACCCAGACCGCCAAGCTCGCTCAATCCCCGACCAGATTGCAGAATGTCAGGAACTCGCTAAACGCCTGAATCTAACCGTTGTTGGTAAACCTGTCATTGAGACCAAATCAGCTAAGAAGCCTGGGAAGCGTCCCTTATTTCGGCAGATGCTCCGAGACCTCACGGCTGGCAAATATGACGGTATTCTCTGTTGGAATCCTGACCGCCTCGCTCGCAATATGCGTGAAGGTGGTGAGGTCATCGACATGATTGATGAAGACATCATCAAGGACTTAAAGTTTGTCACGCACCACTTCACCAAAGATGCAAACGGCTTAATGCTCCTCGGACTGGCCTTTGTCCTGTCCAAGCAATACAGCGACAAATTATCACAGGACGTGACTCGTGGCATGGTGCGTAAAGCCAGTGAAGGACGAAGCCATATCCCCAAGCATGGGTATGTCATTGATGAGCATGGAAGATATTTTCCTGACGGCAATAGCTTTGACCTCATCAAGCAAGCTTGGCAGATGAAGTTGCACGGTGAACCACTCGAAAAGATTTCCAACACTATCAATGCTCTCGGGTATCATCGCCTCATTAAATCAACGGGTCGCAAGGTCAACATGGACAAGAGAATCTTGAGTGAATTATTCCATGACTCCTTCTACTTTGGGACGTTGGAGCAAGCGAGTGAGACGGTTGACCTCCGTACCAAGTACGACTTTGTGCCTACTGTGACCGAGCAAGAGTTTTATCAAGTCCAAGCTCTGACGAGAAGCCGCATCATCCCGCTCGTCTCTCATCGCTTCACCTTCTATCCATTCAAGACGTTTGTTCGCTGTGCATTTTGTGACAACAATATGACCGTTGGTCCTTCGACTGGAAGTACGGGTAAACGATACTTAAACTTTCGCTGTGAGACTCCAGACTGCAAACGCATAAAGAAATCTGTACGGGTAAAAGTAGTCCTCGACTGGTTGTATGCGTTCCTCGCTGATGGACTCAACTTTACCGAGGCGGATTACAAAGAGTATCTGGAGGAGATGACCGAGGTTATCACCAAGAGAAGAACTACGCTTGAAGCGGAGTTACACTCCAAGCAAGGACTACTCAAGACGACAGACGCAGAACTCAAGACCACCGCCCTCCAAGTCATCAAGCAAGAGGAAGTCTCAACTGTCAGACGTATTGGTGAGGAGCGAGTCAAGGAACTTGAGCAACAGAAAGCACAATTGGAGACGGATATCGCTTCTATCAAACAAGCCATGCCTGATGTGGCACAGGATGCACTGACCTTAGAAGATTTCTTGAACTTGTCGAAAAATGCGGCAGAATCAGTCAAAGCAGGCACGCCAGAAGTTAAAGACCAAATTGTACGAATTATTTTCTTGAACTTATGGATTGATGAAGAAAAAGTAACGAAATATCAGGCTAAAGAGCCGTTCAATACCCTGCTTACTAACAGGCAACTACCTACTTGTCGGGATAGTGAGACTCGAACTCACGACCTCGTCGTCCCGAACGACGCGCGCTACCAACTGCGCTATATCCCGTCTCTGCCGATTATATCCTAAAAACCAATAAGGGCGTGATGAATCACGCCCCTACGTATCTATTTTTCGATGGCTCTTTATGCCAATTCTTCATCTGAGTACACCAAAAAGTCCATCGGACTGACATACTGGAACACTTCAGTTGGCTTAAAGATGAGAGTCTTCTCTTTTTGTGCGTTCTCCACTGAGTCTGAGGCGTGGATCAAGTTGTTACTTTGACTCATGGCGAAATCTCCGCGGACACTTCCACCTTCTGCAGCTCTCCCCTTTGTGACGCCTACGAGCTTACGGATAGTATCGACTGCTTCGACTCCCTCCCAAACCATTGCGACGATTGGAGTCTTCATCATAAATCCCTTCAGGGAAGCAAAGAAAGGCTTCTCTTTGTGATGGGCATACCATTGATCCAAGATCGCATCATCGAGCTTTACCATTTTGAGCGCCACAAGCTTGAGCCCTTTATCTTCAAAGCGAGAAATAATCTGACCGATTAGGCCTCGTTGCAAGCCGTCTGGTTTTACCAACACAATACTTTGTTCCATGGACATAGTGATCCTCCTACATACTACGCAATTGATACATCTAGTATAGCAGTTTTTCTGTCAAGTTTCCTGTTTATCAAACTAGGTATTTTTATCTCGTACTATAAAACACTAGATACGAAACAACGAACTTCATACGAATCCTTACGAGAGATAACATCCTGAACAACTCACTCGCGAGCGGCAGGTACCTTGCAAAAAGGCTACATTGGAGCGCGAGATTCTCACTGTGACGGTTTTGAGGCTTTCACTTCTCGCTAGCAACTGTCACGAAGTCCGGCTTTGTAGGAACTCTGTATGAAAAATGCAAGCTCGGGCGAGCGTAGCGGTGCCATACGTGGGTTGGCTTGAGCCAAAAATCCAACGATGTGATGAGCATGATCGATCTTTTTACCATTGACAGTGCGCTACCCGTTTTTTTGTCAATTGAAGCGTTGACATACAGAGAACCAACTATTCAATTAGCCGAAGGTGATACGAATGTAAGCTATTTATTGAACCCTTTTTTTGTTCACACAAATGTAGTCGCAATCTTTTTTGAATCTTCACGACACGCTTCACAAATCTTTTTACTTGTATACCTCCATCCTTTTATGAGGTCACAAATAGTACTCATTCACCCTGTTTTTCAGCATGAAGCGGATGTCTATATTTTCACCGCTGGCTATAGGATCTTTCGATGCCAGTCATTGGGAAACTCATCAGAGCGATCACAAATCACTATCGTCACATTCGTTACCAACTGCAAAAAATAAAATTTGAACTGCACATGAGACTGCAGTTTCTTAGTACTGACAGAGTGCGATAACTGCTAGTCACAATTTTGCCTAACCCGATGTGCGTAGGTTGAGTGGATTTGAAAAATATCATACCGTTCTACCCAAGCCGCGCTGATTTCTCTTCTGGAAGTGATTGGTCTTTCAAACGGCGATCATGAAAAAGTATTGATTGATAAGTCTCACGTGAATCTCAGAGCATTTTCTCAAGTGAACTGAGAGTGCCTTTGCGATGAAAAGAGGTCAAATTAAGGATTTGACGAGGTCGATTTTTCCAGATGTAATTTCACATTTTTTGCAAACTCGTTCTGTTCAGAGAGAAATTGTGATACTCTAGATCTCAGACTCGAAAGACAATGTTTTTTCATATTATAAGTCATTTTTCTTCTTCGGTTTTGCAAATGAGACATTCCATGCGAAAATGGACGCTTAGACGCTACGATCAATCCTTTTAGGCACAGTCTGTGTCTATTTTCGACCCCTACTCACTGCTAAATTCCCTCAAGACACCAGGCTAAGCTTTTTGACTACTCTCAAAGACCCGAAATCAAGAAGTTCATTGTTTGCTTTCGATGTTATTGAGACGTACTGGTGATGTTCGATATTCACGCAAAATCAATGCACAGAAAAAATGGTGCCTATGCACTGCTTCCATGCAAGTGATCCAGCACCATACCTTCATTTTGTGATAACGTTCACAACCTGTCAACGAATGAATTCCTAAAAGTCCCAGCGTCAACATTACTTGGATTTTTAGGTTCCTCCGTTACCTACTCCAAAAATTTTCTCTGCAAACCAATGAGTGAAATTGTAAGATTTTTTGAGTGGACCCTAAAAGCGGTAAGAATTACGTCTATTTGAGGTCAAATTGTGATGAGAAACACCATGTTTTACCTCGAGTGAGTAGCTCACGAACACAACGCGTAGCAAACAGTCTTTTTGCTTGACTGATACAGACACAATCACATCTCACAATCCTAGCGCTTTCTCTCAAGCACTGCCAATCGAGTACAGAGCCAAACGGTAAGCACCCCATAGTATAGTAAGAGTCCTATACTATTCATCTGCGTAACGGTCAAATTGAGAAAGGAGAAAGTTGATAAAAGCTCGACATATCGCACAAATAGCTCAAGAATAAACCATAAAATGACTGTCAAAAATTGAAAAACAAGAGGAGGGATGATTCCCCAACTACAAATCGTGACAAGGCCAAGAATTGTGATCGGCGATACGAGCCAAAGGAGGATGATGCTACTGACAATTGTCGTGAGTGTCACTTCACCCATCGAATACAAGAGAAGTGGAGTCGTGAAGAGAAAAACGAGCACGGTGGATTGGAGTAGTTGAATCAACGATGTCAGTATCGACTCATTCGAACTCGTCATTGAGCTCCCTTGGAGCAAGGAATCAACCGAAATTGCCGCTGTAGCGGACATGGTGAGCCAGAATGATAAGGAATAAATAAATAAAGGTTGATATATCAATATGAATAATCCCCCAAGAATCAGCGTATACATCGGGACGATTTTTCGACCGACGTATCCCGACCCAGCGGCGAAGAGGAACATCACGGTTGCCCTAAGAATCGGCGCCTGATTGCCTACGACGAGCCCATAGGCTATGGCTACAATTCCCGACCCTAAAAGCAAGTTCTTTCTTGAGAATAATTTACGCAATACCGCTTGCGTAAATGACACGACAAAGATAATGTTTGCACCGCTGGCGACGAGCACATGAGATATCCCTGCCGCTCGCATTTTCACACTCGTCTCCTCCTTGGATGAGTATATCTTTCCGATAGTCATCCCCAGCAGTATATGTGAATGCGCCGTAGGCAATGCAGCATACAGCCTTTCTTCGGCGCCTTGAAGGTACTTATTCGTGTATATGGTACCAAGCTCAATTGGAAAACGTATGAGATTGAAAGGCGAAACACTCATTATTCCCTTTCGCTGAATGGATTGAACATTCAAATCAATTTGAGCCATCTTTTTACATTGCGATCGACCACGAATGGTGCCAATCACCGACACAAGTTCTCCAACCGCAGGCGATTGCGAACGTGAAAAATTGAATCGAAACTCTCCTGCAGGCACTCGATCTGAGTACGAGGAAGATTCGAGAACTGACGTCACCCAAAACGTTTTCTCCACCCGTTCTTGCGCACATACTATTTGCCGCATTTTATATACATGCACATAACGAAGTAAATATATTGAGGAAAGCACAAAAACCATTCCGAGAATATAGTAGCGGTTACCAATGTACATATGGATAGATTTTTTCACACAGATTTTTTGAGAGACCTGATCGATTCACAAAGTCTTCATAATCTGTATATGGTTGATGCGTCAGTATCTGTTGCGCACGCATACTCCCTATTCCAGGTAACGTGTCGAGCTCGTCTGCGCTCGCGGTGTTGATGTTGAGAAGAGCTGAAGTGGTCGCGATGGCGACCTTCTGTGAGGGTTGAGTGAGGGCTGGCGGAAAAACTGGAAGCGGCGCTGGATGGGAAAATGAGATGTCGGAACCTTGAAGTAGGAGCCACCCGACACCAATCAATGAGCAACCAACTACTCCCACAATAGCTAGAGGTAGTCGTGGAGTGAATTGAGATCGATCAAGTACCGATGCAAGATCATCACCTGCACTCATGTGTTCATCGTATCCAACAGATGAGCTTTACGCAACAATATTGACGAGTTTGCCTGGGACCACAATCACTTTTTTTGGCACTTCAGTGACAAGTTGGAGAGCTCTCTCTTGTAGTTGTTCTCGAGTATGATCTTTGGAGATCGTAAATCGAGATCGTACCTTGCCGTTAACTTGGACCACGATCTCTACGTCATCCTCACGTAACAAGGACAAGTCTACTTTCGGCCAAATCGAGAGATGTACGCTTCCTGTTTGACTGATGAGTGACCATAGCTCCTCGGCAAGAAATGGCGCGAATGGAGCCAGTACTTGAGCAACACTCTGTAGCTCTTCCTGTGTCATCAGTTCGTGTGATTCGATACTAGCGCTCCAGACATTCGCAAGTTCCATGAGTGCTGCGATCGCAGTGTTGAATTTAAGTTCCGGAATATCTCGAGTAACTTTATCAATAGACCAGTGAAGCTTGCGACTCAACTTGCTGTGCTCAGCTACGCCACTCTCAGAGAGCTTCTCAAGATTACGCTGGAACAGCATATGCACTCGATGAAGGAAACGATAAATTCCCACTAGCGAATTGGTATCCCAGGCTTTGTCGGCATCAAGCGGACCCATAAACATCTCATAGATGCGAAGCGTATCTGCTCCGAATTTCTCGATAATCTCGTCTGGATTAATGACATTTCCTTTACTCTTGCTCATTTTTTTCCCATCCGGACCTAAAATCATCCCCTGATGCCTCATTTTCGCAAACGGCTCATCAAAAGAAAGATACCCCTGGTCACGAAGGAATTTTGTGAAGAATCGTGCATATAATAAATGAAGGACAATGTGTTCCGGCCCGATCAAGTAGAGATCGACTGGTAGTAAAGAGTTGGTGAGTTGCTTGTCAAAAATTGCCTCGGTTACATTTCTTGATGCATATCGCAAGAAATACCAAGAAGAGTCAACAAACGTATCCATCGTGTCGACTTCTCTCTTCGCTTTGCCTCCGCACTGTGCGCACGTGGTATACAGCCAATCAGTATCGGCTTTCTCCAGCGGTGAGTGTCCATCGTCGGTTGGAGTGAAGTCACTCAATTCAGGCAAATGCACTGGAAGTTGGTCTTCAGGTACTGGTTGCCAGCCACAGGTATTACACCATGTCATCGGAATCGGCGCTCCCCAGTAGCGTTGTCTTGAGATTAACCAATCGCGCAACTTATATGAAGTTTTTTTCGCAAATGCACTTGAATGATCTTGAAGTAACTGCAATGTCTCCTCCGCAGAACGCAGTTTGATTTCTCGGATAGGCAAATTGAACTTTTTTGCAAACGAGCCATCTCGATCATCAAGTGATGGAACACCCATGACGACACCGGTTCCATAGCCTGCAAGCACATAGTCTGCGATCCACAATGGAACTTCTTCGTTTGTGATCGGATGGAGCAGTTTGATATGTGTATCAACTCCGGTCTTATTCTTCTCACCGACTCGACGTTGTTCTTCGGTCTTGTGGAATGATTCGTCAAGATAGTGTAAGACCTCGTCACGATACTTCTCTTCTACCTGATCAATAAGTGCGTATTCTTTAAACTTCTCTGGGGCCATAACCACAAACGTCACTCCATCGATGGTATCCAGTCGAGTCGTAAAACATTCTAATTCGGATTTGAACGTTGAATTTTGCACTTTGAACTTTACTACTGCCCCTTCACTCTTTCCGATCCAGTTCATCTGCTGCTCTTTCGTCGCTTTTGGCCAGTCGACTTGGTCGAGTCCTGAGAGTAGCTCGTCTTGGTATGCACTAATACGGAACTTCCACTGTTCCAATTCCTTCTGGACGACTTTGGCGCCACATCGCTCACACTCTCCGTTTACCACTTGTTCATTCGCGAGAACAGTCTTGTCTTGTGGGCACCAGTTCACCCATCCTCGGTCACGGTATGCAAGTCCAGCTCTAAAAAGCTGAATGAAAATCCATTGCGTCCATTTGTAATACGCAGGATGACACGTCGCCAGCTCTGCTGACCAATCGTATGAGATTCCTAAACGCTTGATTTGACGTCGAAATGTATCAATGGCATTCTTCGTCGTGACACTCGGATGAATACCAGTTTTGATCGCATAATTCTCTGCAGGTAAACCGAATGCATCCCATCCAACTGGGAAAAACACATTTTTTCCAGTCATTCGCAAATGTCGGACCAAGATATCCAGAGCCGTCTTCGATTCGACGTGACCGACATGAAGCCCACTTCCCGATGGGTAGGCAAACGCGAACAAGGCATAAAACTTCTCTTTGTCTGAACTCGAAAATGATTTTGCTGTGTCCTGAAAAAGGCGCTGTGTTTCCCACGAGTTGAGCCATTTCTCTTCAGAGGTTTTTGGATCGTATTGAGTCATGACACTATTCTAGCATGTGATGCGGCTGATCATGCACGTTCACGGTGTTCTCAAGCAAGCCGCACTATCCTCGATGTCTTGCTAGCGCAAAAAACCTGCACTAATGATGATAGATGGACCCATTTGACCTTTCCATTCCCCTTTCTTACGTTCAGTTTTTTCCAAATCTGTTTTCGGGTGCTGGCCGCTTTTTTTGAGATTATATATCCGATAATAGCATTGCAAATTGACGATTTCACATCTCCTCGAACGCGGCGTACAACGCATGAAATGCGGACTAATAACATGCGGTAATCCATTTTCGAGCGATAATGCGTGCGCCAATCTAGCAAGACGCTTTCTTTTCACGCTTACCAAAAGTGAGCGAGCAGCGTGTGTAGACGCATTGGGCGCGGATAATATACCTCTGGTACGTCGGTAATTGATTGAGCTGCGGAGATTAGCCCCAGAACGAAACGCTGTTTCGCCTCTCGACGTACCTTCGAGCTCGGAGAAGTGCTTCGTGCTTGCAAAGAAAGTTTCTGAGAAAATCTCACCAATGTAGCTCTCACTTCGAACGCAGTTTTTCCCTGATTGGTTGACCACCACCATTCGACAATGCTTTTCTCACTCGCAGTGATTGGAATTCCAAGACCGGTACGAGATCGTTGGCGATGGTTGCCGTCAAAGAGGAAGTACGTATGCGTATCCAACTGAATGTACCGTCCACTACTCTCAATTTCCGAATTTTTTGCCACGAAGAGCAGCCGCCCTTCTACTTGATCCTCCGATTGATGAAGACCCGGAAATTCGTCTCTGGCAAGTGATTCCCCACGTGACGACAACACAAAACCTTCCCTGTCTTCATCGTAGATGCGCCTCAGTATCCCTGCAGACAAAAACTCTTGGACGATTCCTCTGACAGTGCTCGATGCCAGCGTGAGATGACTATACAGTTGCGAATAGGTCACCATATTATCGCTAGCAGATTTCAAGTCAGCGTGATGCAAAAAAAACAGCAACAGTTGTAATTTCGATTTTTTCATACACCATCATTCCTCTCCACTTCACTGTGAATGTATTGCTTTTGTAACTCGAGAATAAAATTCTAATGTTGTGTTTATCACTATGAATAACTACACAACACAACAATCCACATTGCAAGGACTACTTTTTCGCACACCACAAAATGAGGCATTGAGATGTAGTTGGACACCTTATGATCTACCGTGAAATGAATCGGAGTGAGCAGTCGATTGAGCGTAACGGTCTAACAACTATGCGCTACCCACGAATGACTATTTATGCACTCCGACATAAATTTCAACTCGATTTTCAACGACGCGAAGGATGCCGTTGTTTACCTTGATCGTTTCTTTGCTTCCATCAGTTCGTGTGAGGATGATGTGCTGTTCAATGAGCGAAATGAAGTTACTGTGAAGCGGTAGGATGTCAAATACACCCTTTTCATTGACTCCACTGACTGTATAGACGTCACTATTCAAAATGACCTTATCACGGTCACGTATATATACATGTAACGTTGTATTTTGATTGGACATTGGGTGTTTCCCTAGATCACTTCTTTAATGCATCCGCAGCTGCGCCGACAAACAAGAAGTTTTCATCAGGCACCGCGTCATGCTTCCCATCCACAATTTGCGCTATAGAATCCAACGCATCCTTGAGCGGCACAAACACGCCTTTCTCTCCTTTTTGACCTTCTGCCGTAAAGAATCGTTGCGTCATAAAATTTTTCAATTTCCGTGCTCGACGATAGGTTTTTTGATCATCCGCTGAAAGTTCGCTTTCGCCGACCAATGAGACAATTCGCTCCAATGAATCTGCAGTTTTCAAGAGTACACGCGCTCGTAAAACGACGTCATAATGAAATTCACCGACCACGTTTGGGTCAAGTGCAGCGGACGTCGATTGGAGAATATCGACAGCTGGAAGAATCCCTTCTTGATAGACACGGCGGGACAGCACGACGATCGAGTCCAGGTATGGGAAAATTGATTGCACCCCATGATCGAGTAAATCATCCGCCGGCACATAAATAGCTTCGACTGAGCTGACGACGCCACTTTGCGTCGATACCAATCGCTCCTGAAACGCTGCCATTTCAGATTCCAGCGTAGCTTGATAGCCGTCTTCTGAAGGAATGATATTTGTGAGCACGGAGAGCTCGTTCCCCGCTTGAGCAAAACGAAAGACGTTGTCGATGAAGAACAACACATCTCTCTTTTGCTCATCTCGATAGTACTCGGCCAACGTCGCCGCAGCATACGCTGAGAGAAAACGTATGGCTGGGTTCTCTCCCATCTGTCCAAAGATCAGAGTGGACGATGCGAAGACGCCGGTCTGTGACAGTGATTGATACAGATCCAGTCCTTCACGGGAACGTTCTCCGACTCCAGCAAAAACTGAGACAAATTTTTCTTGCCTTCCGACGATATTGTGGAGGACCTCGGTCAAGAGCATTGTTTTGCCGACACCTGCACCTCCAAACAATCCAGTTTTGCCACCCTTGAGGAGCGGCGCAAACACATCGACGACTTTTATGCCTGTCTCGATGGGTTCTTGCTTGGTGATGATTTTGTCAGGAAGTTTTTCACCCCGAATTGGACGAAAAGCGCTTGGCTCGATTGCTCCAAGTCCATCTTGCGGTTCACCAAAGACATCGAGCACTCGACCGAGCAACTTTTCGCCGACCGGAAACGTCATTTGTCTCGTCGTGTTATGCACTTTCGCTCCACGATAGAGCTTGTCTGTTTGCGAAAGCGACAGACAATAAAACGACGTTGGACTACTTGAAGAGGATACCTCGAGTAATGCTTTCGATTCGATTTCAACTTCTAAGAGGTCATGGAGTTTTGGCTTGATACCCAAGAACTCGACCTCTACTACTTGGCCCCGTGCGCTAATAATTGTTCCTATCGAATCGTTGGTCATATAGATTATCCAATCACCGCGAGTATGCCAGAGAGAGAGTTTAACTGTTTTTTGTTGCTCTCTCGATGGAGTGTCGCCAGTCGGTCCAGATTGAGTCGTTTTCTCTCGACTTTAATATTCTCATTTGCCTTATCCATAGCCAAGATACGAGAAGCGAATTTTGCCAGCTGCGATTCTCTGACTGTTTGCTCAAACAAATTTCCAAACATTTCAATTTCAAAAAACGCTAGCAGTTTGGGGAGATCCGGCTCAAATAGAAACTTCTTCGGAGTTTCCCCACTCGGCTTTTTCTCCAGATCCACATTGGAATTTAAGACACTTCGTTCGACATTTTGCACCAGCACGTTTACGAAGCGGCCAAAATACATGTGTATCTCATCATAGCGCACGATGTGACGAATTATCTTCGAAATTTGATCGGAGTTGTACGAGTGATCTGGGAGATCAAAGTATGTGTATGCAAGATCTGGAGCCGTTGATTGAAACATTGCCAGCCCCTGCTTCCCGATAATAGTTATTTCACTTTCTCCCTGCGACGCTTCCTCCATAAACTTTTCAAATGTATTTTTGAGAATATCGCCATAGAGGCCAGTGTTCGCAGACATGAGGACAGCGACGCTTCTGCCATTGTGAGACAAGATCGTCACCGGCTGATTCCCTTTTTTACGAGCAGAGACAATGGAGTCGATTTGAAATGCATACGCTCTGCGAATGTCATCAAAAATATCATCGATCGACGCCAAGTACTCACGTGCGGTCAGCACAGAGTCACGAGTGAGTTTCATTCGCGTACTCGCGATCTCGCCAAAAGCTTGAGTGATTAACTCGAGCGTCTCAAGTTCGGATATTAAAAGTTCTACTTGCAGTTTAGTTGCCATTGCGCTTCTCCCCGTTTTTTCCTGTCTCGAGGAATCGAACCCCAAGTACATCGGCGTTTGCTTTGGCACTCGTCATCAGGTCACTGAGCGTTTGAGCAGCCCCAATCAAGGCATCAACATTGACTTTAAACTGCGCTTCATCTGTATACCGTCGCAAGATTGTAGCAACCGTACTCTTGAGCGCATTCATATCACCATCACTCCATAGTCTTGACCACAAGAGAGCGATCACAAATAAGTTGACATTCATGGGGACGATTTGGTCTGGCAATTGTTGAAAAAAGGTGATGATTTGATCTCCCACTCGTAAAGAGTCACGCACTTCTTGACTGACTTCAGCGCCAAAATGGCTGTACTGTCGAATTCGCTCATAGTGGACCAAAAAACTTGATACTTGCCTGCTGATATCGCGACTCAATCCAGATTGAGCTTGTAATCCCACACGAGTCACGGAAAGAAACGGATTGACTGCGGGCCGTCTACCTTGGTCAAAAAGTTGCGTATCAAAAAAGATATGCCCATCGGTCATCGACATGACATTGGTGGTGATATACGCTGCCAGATCGCCGATCACCGATTGGACCACCGGCAAACAACTAATAGAAACCGCTTTGTTCCCAACCAAGAAATTACCGCCTCGCTCGAGTAATCTGGCGTGCGTATAGAAGATGTCTCCAGGATATGCACTTCGGCCAGGAAATCGACGCAGAAGCAAATTAATTTCTCGATAAATATTTGCATGACTCGTCAAATCATCGAAGATTACCAGCGTATCTTTCCCCTGATCACGGAAATACTCTGCGATGGTCATGGCACTGTACGGGGCCAAGAATTGCAGTCCCGAAGCTGTCGTCGAAGGAGCTGCGACGGTGATCACTTTATCTTGAATTCCTTGCCTGGCAAAGTGCTCTTGCAAATGATAGATATCACTTTGACGTTTTCCGATCGAAGCGTAAATACACAGCACTCCTTTCTTTGCTTGACTGGTGACAGTCTGAAGTAGAAAGGATGTTTTCCCACTCTTTCGATCTCCGATGATTAACTCTCTTTGACCTCGAGCAAGTGGAATGACCAGATCCACAAGACTCACGCCCGTCTCCAGAGGCATCGTGATCGGAGATCTTGACATGATGCCACCAGGCCTGGTGTCCACGGACCGATACTCGGTTGCTTGAATTGGCTCAATGGAATTGAGTTGATCACCAAGCGGTGAGATCATTTTCCCAAGCAAGTTTTCAGTCACTGGGATTTTGACTCGTGCATTCGTTCGTGCGACACGCATCCCCATCGCGACTTGCGTATTCTCAAACAAAATGAGATCCACTCCTTCTCGAGAAAGTCCAATGACTTGTCCGAGTGAGTTGTTTTCTAAGACCACGAGCTCAAATAAACGAACAGTTGGCAACCCTTCAACTCCAATGATCCCTGGTTGCAGCCGAATGACGTACCCCACTTCACCATTTTTTGCGATAGATTCTTCAAAGGAGTGCATACCATTCATCGTAGCAAATACGAGATCATGAAGAAAGGATAGGTAGCAGTCCGCTCACAATTCCGCGCAGATCCACTTCACTGAGTTTTACTCGCAAGGATCGATCAAGTATCTTTCCCTCGACCGAGTAGATCAAACCGGCAGCAAGTGACTGGTTGACCTGAATGTCGAGAAGACAACGCGGTCCGAGCGTCGCTCGAAAAGTTGCAATCATTTTCTCGATAAAAATTCGCTCAGGATCAAATGGGAGTGACACGCGAATCACTCGAAACGACTGTATTTCTTGACGCATCGCTTCGACTTGGTGACTATCTGAGATATCTTTAAGAACCGTTTGCCAAAATGGCAGCGACGTCGATCGGATTCCGAGCACGTTCAGATCCTTGCTTCCAGAAGTGCGATAAAAGGACTGCACTATATTATCGAGCTCAGAGAGGAGATAGGCTCGATCTGAAATGGTAATCAGTTGGTCAGCGATTTCGTTCATTACTGCCCTCCCAAACCAGATGACTTCAATGACTTCTCAAGTTCTGCAAGTACAATTCCTTCACTATCTTGTCTCGAAAGCAACTTGCCTGTGGATGCCTGCACGACTGCTTCAACAATTTGATAAATATGTTCAGTGAGCTCCTTCTTGGCTTCCTTTTGCATTTCATGAATTTGAGATGAGACATCATCTTGAATTTTTTTCGTTTCCTGTCGAGTTTCATCGTATAATCCAGCGATTTGCTCGCGAATTTGCGTCTCACTTGCTGCCACTTCTTTTGAGAGTGAGGTGGCAAAGGCCTGTACTTGAGTAAGTGATTCTTTTTGGAGTGAATCTCCGACTTGCTTTACTACTTGCTCATAGGCACCGGACTCTTTTTGTGCTTGGGACTCGAGAAGCGATGACAACTTATTTTTGAGCTCGGCTGAGAGTTCATCGGAGTGAGCGATGAGCTTTTGCAGTTGATCCTTGGAAGTGGCAGTCAAGACATTTCCGTACTCATCCAGTTCTTTGGTTAACTTCTCATGATCGAGTCGAAGTTTGTTGTACCCTCGAAGCAAACGAAAATAAAAGATCGCGAACGCGATGATCGCTGCGACGCCCGTGGCGAGAATAAATGATTCATACATGAGAAGTGGACTGAGTTCCATAAAAATAATAGTAGACCAGTGTGATCAGTATGACCAGTAGATCAGACCATCCCTACTGATCCACTGATCGCCTGATCGCCTTTTAAGAGGTTCTTCCCCGTCATGACAGCAGGAACTGGAATCTTCATGAAATTGAGGATCGTTGGCGCGACATCAGCAAGCGTGCCGGTTTCTAGCGCCGTTGGTTTGCCTCGCATCGAATTTTCAATCATGACAAACGGCACAGGATTATTACTATGCTCCGTATTCATGGACCCATCATGGGTCGTGTAATAAAATCCGGATGGATCAAAAGTCAAAAGCTCCTCTGCATTCCCATGATCAGCAGTGATAAAGATAGCACCATCGACGGTGAGCACAGCAGTTTTCATGACACCAAGGGCCCAATCCACGTGCTCGACCGCTTTGATTGTCGCTTGCAATTTTCCGCTGTGAGCCACCATGTCTGGGTTCGCAAGGTTGAGGACAAAAAAATGATACTTGTTAAGTGAAAGTGCCCAGAGAAACTCTCTTACTAGACCAGGCAACGACATCTCGGGTTTGTGATCATACGTTCCCACTTTTGGGGATGAAATAATCTTCACGTCTTCTCCCTCAAATGGCACGCCTCGCAGTCCATCAATGTAGTAGGTCACCATTCGTTCTTTCTCACTTTCTGCCATATGCATCTGCTTCATGCTGTTCTCAGAAATTACTTGACCAATTGGTTGGTCAATGGACTCGGTCGGAAAGCCAACTGCGCTCACTGGCACTCCAGATTGATACTCAGTCATAGTGACAAAACACAACTCTTTGATCACATTTTTTCGTTCAAACGTTGGCGGAGGCGCTTGCCCTTTCAGACCCAAACTCCCCCCAATTTCTTTTTTCAAAAATGCTCCCGATTCAAATTCAGGTTTAGGAATGACGAATGCTTTCGTTAGCTGTCGTGGACGGTCGACACGAAAATTAAAGAAAATGACTGCATCACCGTCCTTGACGATTGAAGGTTCTTCACCTGCTTTGGCAATGACCGTCGGTTCGACGAACTCATCAGTTTTTCCGGCTTTATATGAATCGCTGACTGCTGAGACCGCAGAGTCCGCTCGGGGACCAATTCCCGATGTGATCGCCTCATACGCTTGCTGCGTGCGCTCCCACCGGTTATCTCGATCAAGTGCATAGTAGCGACCCGCAACTGATCCAATTTTTCCGATTCCCACGTCCTTTAAGGCAAATTCGATATTTGAAAGAATATTCACCCCGTCATGGGGAGGAGCATCGCGGCCATCAGTAAAGACGTGCAAGACCACGTTTGTGACATTCATTCGCTTGGCCATCTTAAGTAATGCGTACAGATGCTCTACCGATGAGTGGACGTTTCCTGAACCGACAAGTCCCATGAGATGAAGTGTGCTTTTTTTGGTCAGTACATGATCCACTGCAGTTGTCAGCGCTGGATTACGGAAAAATGATTCATCTGCGATACTTCGATTGATACGCAATAAGCTTTCAAAGATCACTCTCCCGACTCCCATAGTCAAATGACCGACTTCAGAATTTCCCACTTCATTCGCTGGCAATCCCACTGATTCACCGGACGCTATGAGTGAGGTGTTCGGATATTCCTTGAGGATTGACTCCCAGTTTGGTAACTTCGCCGCAGTCAGCGCGTTGCCGTGACTTGGTGGGGCTATCCCCCACCCGTCCATGGAGATCAATACAACTGGTCGTATGCCATCCGGCCGCTTCACTATTTTCGGATCAAAAAAACTCGAGACTATAGGAATACGCATACAGTTTTATAAGACCAATATAAGATACGAGAGGCCCAGACCTCCACCAAAAATAATTGCCATTAAGATCAAGTTGATGAGCACACTTCCTTGGATTTGGACTCGTGCTAGAGGATTGCGTCCGATCGCCTCGACACCGGCTCGTGCTAACCTGCCGAAATGGACAAAACCTAAGATAAATGAAGCAATCGTGACGATGGCAGCCAAGATATAGCGGAGCGCTGCCAATGGAGTCAAGATAGGTGCTGAGAGTCCCTCACGTAATGCCTCAAGTAAATTACTTCTCACGTCGATATAAATGGTAGTTGGATGAATATCGAGCGACACTGCGATGGTGCCAACTTGATCTGTATTTGAGGGAGCGTAATCCTCAAGTGCAAGTCCCAACACATATCCATTTTTTGAAGCTTTCGTAGCAACTCCAGGGTCCTTTGACGAGGTGAGCAAATCTCCTTTCTTAATGGTTCCTGCTTTTGCTGACACTCTCACAAATGCTTTTCCATACGTGAGCGCAAGATACTGATTGGCTTGCGGAGCTCCCTGAAATGCCGCTGCGGGAGCCGAAGTGACCACTCCAAACATGGCAGTACTGTACGTATCACTGCACAGCACGTATCCGCCTTTCCCTGTACAGATGACATCGCCATCTTTCGGCGCTGTTCCATTGACGACGACGGACAGTGCTACTCCCATCTGCGCCGATTGCGCAAACGCATGAGTCGTTGCGAGACCAAAAAAGACGATAAGGAGACTTAGCAATTTCATACATTTTTAAGTATACGACGTTGATTACAAAAAATATAATCAAGCCAATTTTTTTTGGACCGAATGATCGCCGCATGAACCTGAAAATATTGGACATTTTCTCAAGCAAACCTAAGAACCCCACACTCCTAATGGTTCGTATGTACTCAACATTCGTACTTTGAATTCTGATCTTGAGATACTTTTCCCAGTCCAAAACTCAAACCACGTCCTATTTATTGAAGTATTCTTGAGAAAATGTCCAATTTTATAACTCACCATACTATCTCCCATTCACTCTTCTCCCTTTTCTCTCCACTCTTCACTCTCCACCTTTCACCCTTTCCCTTTCCTTTCGCTTCCCCCTTCCTACTTCCTACTGAAACGTCGACGAGCAAATGAGACGTGCGATCACTCTCAAACTTTTGTACTCAAAGTTTTCAAAAGAAACTTTGAAAAGTTTGACATCGCGATAACAGAAAATGGAAATTGGAAGGCGACAAATATTCATTTCCCTATAATACGTACGCGAGGCTCGATCATTTCCATGCGGAAATGGTGCTTTTTTTCTCATTTTTTCTACACATATAAAAATCTTTCATTCGCTAGTGATCTCCGCCTGTATCCCGCAGTTTTTTCAACAAGAATTATTCCAAATTACCAGAGTTAAAGCGAAGATATTACAATTGCAGATCTGTTTATAGTGTGAAATACACTTTACAACATTTTTCAGGCTAAATGACCATATTTTTGAGCGGTATTCCCCGTTGACATGCCATGCAAAAAATCCCATTATAGAAGTTGGACATTGCAACAAGAAAAAGTTAGACAGAACCAGAGAAAAAATAAAAAAACACAACGAAGAAAAAACTTACCCAAAGTGAAGTTATGGATCAGCAGAGTCGAAATAGTTCCCATCTTTCCATTCAAGAGGCTGCCCACATCCTCAAAGTTTCTGAAAAAACATTGCGACGCTGGGAGGACAAAAATATTTTGGTACCTATCCGGACTGCTGGTGGCCATCGTCGCTATACGCTTGATCAACTTCACGCATTCAAATCAAACAAGAAGAAAAATAGAGAAATTCAAGCCAGTGAAGCGATCTTTGTCCCTACAGTGGAAATTCGCCCAACTCTTATCAAGCAGGCTGTGGCTTCACCACTCCTCCATCGCCCCGCTCAAACGCGTTTCTCATTTCCAGTGAAGCGAGTGGTTATATTTGCTTCCTTAGTGTTGGCCCTTTTTGCCCTGAGCATGATTGCCAAGCCTATCACTAGTTCTTTGGCGTCAATCAAATTACCGACTCTACGTGGACCACTCATTGCGACGAAGAAAACTCCTGCCAAAGCCATCACTAAAGCGTCCTCTGCTTCAGTGCTCGGCATAGCTGATGAATATATTCAGTTCACTCTCAATGTCGATACGGTTCTCAATGAGAATTTGAGAGTAGTCAAAGATGCGAGCATCGGCGGGACTCTGGGTGTCAATAGTGGTCGCATCGCGTCAGCAGCTTCCTCAGGAAGTATTTTTGATGACAATGTATCGACGTTGACGATTGGCTCATCAGGCACGGCAATTAGTATCGGCGCGACTACCGGAACGACGACAATCAACAATCAAACAACAGCAGTCCGAGGCACTCTTACTCTTATTGGAAATCGGCTGACCTCGGCTGCTGATCTCGTCATCGATCCAGGTGGAGGCGGTGTGCTCATTGGGACAAGTACTCCTGCAAGCATCGATTCCGCCTCAGGCGATTTGTTCGTTTCTGACCAGTTTGAAGTCAAAGGTGCTTCGTATTTACCAACCATCATCACCAATGGTGATACCATCACTGATTTCACCGGCACAGGACTCCAGGTCTCAGCTGGGATCCTCTCTACCACGCTAGGCACAAGTATCCAAAGCACTGAAATCGACAATTCAGCTATTACGAGTGACAAGCTAGCAGATGAGGCAGTGACCGAGCCAAAGCTCAATGTCACGAACGATGCAAGCAACGGATATATCCTGAGTTCTGCTGGTGATGGCAAGTTTACTTGGGTACCTCAAAATACCGCAGTGAACTTCTTTACCGATGCTGGACCAAATATCTACATCACCGACACCACCGATGATCTCAGTCTCGGGACCACGAGCGATTTGGCCAAACTCGGAGTCAGCGGCGACAGCGACGAAATTCAGCTGTTGGCTCGTGGGAATACGACGCAGACGAGTGACATTCTATCTGTGCAAAATTCGAGTGGAACGAGCCTGTTTTCTGTGAGTGGTACCGGTGTGCTGACTGCATCGCAACTCAACTGTACGTCGTATGCAAATGGAGGAGCGTTGACGACCAATGCATCTGGAGTGATTTCCTGTGCTGATGATGATGGTGGCGGCACCGCATCCCCATTCCAAACCACAGCTGGTGTCGCGAATCTGATTACCCCGACTGACGACGTGACAGTCGGGTCAAACACTGACTACGGTAAACTTGCAGTTGCTGGCGATAGCGATGAAGTCCAGTTCTTGGTTCACGGGAACGCCACACAAACCTCTTTCCTCGGTGTTTTCGAACAATCAACTGGCACAGATGTCTTTACAATCGCAAATAGCGGAGATCTCGTAACTGCTGGCAATTTAGCGGTCAATGGTGGAAGTATCACCACCACATCGACGACAGCAAATATCTTCAACTCGACGGTAACAACGCTCAATATCGGTGCAGCGGCAACCAATATAAATATCGGAGTGGTCGGAGGGACAATGACCATCCCAAGTAATGTAACGATCACCGGGACGTTGACAACCGCTGCCAGTGATTTTGCTGCCGATGGCGCAGTGACGCTCTCGCCTTCTGGCACAAATGACATCACCTTTAATCTCGATGCGAACTCAACCTTTATTCTCAATGGTGTACAGTCTGGTACTGCTTCCAATGGCTTGTGTCTCGATGGCAGCAATAACTTGATTACGTGTTCGACTGTCGGCTCGCTGACGTTGCAGTCTGCCTACAACAACGATGGCGACGGATCGGATACAGTGATTGCTCTAACTTCGGCTGATGATTCCGTGGTTATTCGAAATCCTGCTTCATCTGGAACAGATTCTGGGTACACATTCTTCATCGACCAACTCAATACAGGAAACGTCGACGGCATTCGAGTTGATACAGCTGGTACAGGCACAGGCATCGCCGTCAACAGCTCTTCAACGGGCACACTTCTGAGTCTGGTCGCAAGCAGTATCGGGACGACGACGACAGGCATCTCAGTTCAAAACTCAGACACTGGAGTCATCACAAATGGATTGGATGTGTCCGATCCTGAGATCGTGAATGCCATTAGCCTGGGCAGCAACAGCATTTTGACGGGATCTGGCGCGGTGACTTCTGCAGAATTATTCAGACTCTCGGGGAAAGATGCTGCGCTCGTCGATACGAATGATGCAGTCGTAACTGCGATCACAGGCACAGGCGCGTTAAACACTGGAAGTATCACCAGTGGTTTTGGAAGTATTGACGTCGGCGCTGATGCAGTCGCCGCCGGGACGATCACCGTCAATGGTGACAGTATCACCGACTTCACAGGCAATGGCCTACAAGTGAGCGGAGGCAATCTCGCACTCAAGCTGCAGACTGCCACTGATGCACTCTCTTCCACTATTTCAAGTGGTTCTGGGCTAGAGACGTTTGCTGGCGGAGTCGCCATGCTCCAAGGGTGTACCGATGGCCAAATTCTCAAATGGAACGAGACTACTGACGAGTGGGGTTGTGCAAATGACTCAGGAGCCACGAGCGCAATTATTAATGTCAAAAACAACGGCTCATCGGTAGGCACCAATGTCGACACCCTCAACTTCACCACGGACTTCCTCGTCGCTGAGAGTCCAAGCGGAACTGACAATATCTCAGTTGCAGATGACATTCTCAATTTTACAGAGTTGAGCGATTCTCTCGTGCTTGATGCAAATACCACCATCACCGCCGGATCTGCCTTGAGTTTAACGATTGGAAACAACGCGACGTTGACGACAACTGGATCTGGATCAATCATCGCGACTGATCTTGTGTGCGCTGATTGCGTAGCATTAGGCAGTGAGACGACCGGAAACTATGTCGCCACAATCACTGCAGGCAACGGTCTGACCGGTGACGTCTCAAGCGAAGGGTCGACACCGACCTTGGCAGTTGGAGCTGGGAATGGCATACTTTCCAATGCAAATGACGTCGCAGTCGATCAAAGTTATGGTTTCACCTTTACTGGAAATGTTTCCTTCTCACCTTCTGGCACGAATAATCTTTCCTTCACTGGTGATGCAAACTCACAAATTAATTTGACTGGTCTCCAAGCGACATCAGCTGTTTCCGGATTGTGTCTGGATGCATCAAATAATGTGGTGACATGTGCTGTTGGAGGTTCTATGTCGAGCTTCTCTTTGGCAGGAGATTCTGGAAGTGACACGGTGTCCAATGGCCAAACTGCCACGATTGCAGGTGGCACCAATGGGATTGACACGGTTGAATCAGGGCGAACTGTGACCTTGAACTTGGATACGACCGAGATTACGAATGCGACATTTGGCACCGGTGCAGCTGGATTCACTTGGACCTTTGATGCTTCAGCAGGCACTGATACGACGATCGCATTTGGCAATAACACGCAGACATTTACGACAGGTACTGCCACATTCACCGGCAACTTGACGGCACAAGGCACGACGCTTTCCCTTGGAAACGGTTCTGCAAGCACTATCTCTACCCCGTCCGGAAATGCGGGATTAACTATCGCACCAAATGGTACTGGAACTTTGAATCTGGCGACCACAAACACAGGAAATGTCGTCATCGGAAATGGCACGGGCAGCTTTCAATTAACCTCGAGCGGTGGACTCAATGTCTCTACTGGAGGAGCACTGACGGGAGTGGCCTCGCTTGATACGATCTCGACGTCAGCCACTGCGCTCGGATTTGCTGGGACGGGGACACTGAGTTCCGGAGCGGCCACTGCCCTCAATATTGTCCCTGGGACATCAGGCGCCTTAAATCTGGCCACAACCAACACAGGAAATGTCGTCATTGGGAACGCGACTGGGACGTTTGTCCTCAATTCAAATGGTGGTCTTAATGTGACGAGTGGAGGAGCGCTCACGGGTGTCGCCTCTCTTGATACGATCTCAACGTCAGCGACTGCGCTCGGATTTGCCGGCGCTGGCACTATTACCTCTGCAGGCGCAAATGCGCTGACTCTGGACTCCGGATCCACGGGTACGATCAATATCGGCACCGGCACAAGTGGAAAGACAATTAATGTCGGTACAAGTAATAGTAATGCGGACACCATCAACATTGGATCTGCGCTTGATACCCTAGCCTTGGCAGGCACAACCGGTATTACGGGGACGACGACGATCACTGGCACAGCAAATATCAATTCCTCAGGAGCAGCGACAACAAATATTGGGACTGGCACTGGGAACGTCGTCATTGGGAATGGCACGGGCACGTTTGCTCTGACAAGTAATGGTGGGCTGAATGTCTCGACCGCAGGTGTACTCTCTGGGATCACTGGATACACCCAGAGCTCAGGCGCATTCTCACTCACACTTTCGACCACAAACTCCGCACTGTTTGCATCAACGACGAGTGGAGCTGATGCCCTAGCTATCAAGCCACAATCAGCACTGACTTCCGCAGGGTTTACTGGCACAGTCAGTACCGTTGATTTGACTGCTGCTCGCACCTACACGTTCCCAGATGCGACTGGAGACGTCTGTTTGACGAGCGGAAACTGTGCTGGAGTTGGCGGTGGATTGACTGGTTCAGGAACCACAGGCCAGATTGCATATTTCAATGGCTCGGGTTCACTCACATCTGAAGCAAGTGGATTTGCATGGGATGCTACCAACAATCGACTTGGTATTGGGACAGATACGCCGACTGGTATGCTTCACGTGACCGGAGCCGTGACTGGGAAAGCACTTACTATCTTTAATGAAACTGGAGACCAAAACATACTCGCTGCATCAGCTTCAGGCACAACGGTCGCTACTTTGGACCGCAATGGTCAGTTTATGGTCAATACAACGACGGCAAACGCAGACAAAATTGCGCTCGTTGGAAATGCGACTGGAGCAAATACGTTTACAGGATCCGTATCGGTCGCTGACCTGACTGCAGATCGCACATTTACCTTTCCAGATGCAACCGGCACCGTGTGTTTGACCAGTGGCAACTGTACTGGAGCTGGTGGCTCGATGGCAAGCTTTAATCTTGCCGGAGACACTGGCAGCGACGCAGTTGCTGACGCACAGACTGCAACAATAGCTGGTGGGACTAATGGGATCGATACTACGGAAACAGGACGAACAGTGACATTAAATCTCGATGCGACTGAGATTAGCGGTACATCTTCTTCCGGTGCAACGACGTTTAGTGATGGCACTCAGTCGACAGTTACGTGGACGTTTAATACTTCAGGAGCAACTGATACTTCCCTCGCCTTTGCAAACAATGCGGTGACGTTGACGGCCGGAACCACGACAATGTCTGGCAATCTGACTGTACAAGGCACTGCACTTTCACTCGGGAATGGATCGGCAAGTACCATCTCCACTCCATCTGGAAATGCTGGAATCACCATCGCACCAAACGGCACCGGTTCGCTCAATTTAGCAACGACAAACACTGGCGCAGTAACCATCGGCAACGCGACTGGAGCTTTCCAGTTGATTTCAAATGGTGGTCTCAATGTGAGTACCGGCGGAGCTCTCACTGGAGTTGCATCGCTTGATACGATTTCCACTTCTGCCACCGCAATTGGATTCGCTGGCGTCGGGGTACTTTCGTCTGGAGCCGGGACAAACTTGAGTATTATTCCGGGGACAACGGGATCGCTAAACCTCGCGACGACGAATACTGGAAATGTCGTGATCGGGAATGGCACTGGCACGTTTGCCCTGACAAGTAATGGAGGGTTAAATGTCTCAACGGCAGGCGTGCTCACTGGTGTGACGAGTATTGATACAATCGGAACGACCGCCACTGGCCTGACATTCGCCGGCTCTGGAAGCATCGTTACAACCACTTCATCAGCGTTGACGCTCGACAGCGGTACTACTGGTGCAGTCAATCTTGGCTCAGGAAACAATGCCAAGACGATCAACATCGCCACTGGGACAGCTGGCGATACGGTGAATATCGCTACAGATAACTCCATCGCTGACACCATCAACATCGCCAGTGCCCTGGATACGACCACCATTGCCGGATCATTTAAACTCACTGGCCTATCTGCACAAACTGGCTCACAATTGTGTATTACCGGTGGGAATGTCGTCGGTACCTGTTCATCTGGTTCAGGGGTCACCGGATCAGGATTAGCAAATCAAATTACCTATTGGTCATCAGGAACAGCAGTCACAGGAAATGCAAACTTCTTGTTTAACCCATCAAATGTCAGTGGAACTACAACGTCCTCATCAGTTGTCTTGACTGACGCATCGCTTACAACGGGTACAAATCTCTACGTTTCAGGGACCAGCACACCAGTTGCGAATACAGCGACATCACAAAATGTCATCGCCGTCACATACGCACAAGTCACTGCAGCCAACACCAATGGATTTACTGGCCTTGATCTCAAGTTCACCAATGCAAGTACCATCGCTGGAAATACAGAATATGCTGCTCGCATTCAAAACCAAGCAAGTGGAAGTAGCCCCTCAGATGCAGCGATAGCCGCACTGCTTCAGCTTGATAACGCGGATACCACCTCAGGAAATTCGATTGTCGTCACCGATGCGCTCCAAATCAGTAACTCTGGAGCAATCGCGGCTGGCGTCACCAACGGTATCGCGTTCAGATCAACCACCATCGACACCGGAATTAACTTTGTCTCCACACCGACGACCAATTACATCAGTGGCACAAACTTCACAGTCACCGCTGCAGGTGCAGAAACGCTTGGGAGTAACTTGACTGTCAATGGAACATCTTTGTCACTTGGGAATGGATCCGCCAGTACAATCTCGACCCCATCTGGCAATGCTGGGATCACCATCGCTCCAAATGGCACAGGGACCTTGAATCTTGCGACGACCAATACCGGCGCAGTCAGCATTGGAAATGCGACGGGGTCATTTGCCTTAGCTTCAAGTGGTGGATTAAACGTCTCTACCGGCGGGGCACTCACTGGAGTCGCGAGTATCGATACGATTGGGACCTCAGCCACTGGATTGACGTTTGCTGGAGCTGGCACAATCGTCACAAACACTTCCTCTGCTCTAACACTTGATAGCGGGACAACAGGGATTGTGAACTTAGGCACAGGAAACAATGCAAAGACGGTTAATATTGCGACTGGTACCGCCGGAGATACCGTAAACATTGGCACTGACAATTCGATAGCTGATACCATAAACATCGCCAGTGCCCTGGATACGACCACCATTGCCGGATTATTTAAACTCACTGGCCTCTCTGCACAGACAGGATCACAACTCTGTATCACTGCTGGAAATGTCATCGGTACGTGTGCCTCTGGGTCTGGAGTCACTGGATCAGGTGTCGCCAACCAAATCGCTTACTGGAGTGGGACGAATGCACTCACCGGAAATGCAAATCTCACATTTGATCCGACCGCGACCACTGGAAATGCGCTCGCACTTGCCGATACGTCACTCACCACTGGAAAGCTCACATCCTTTACGGGTACGAGTACACCAGTTGCAAACACCGCGACCACTCAAAACTTATTTGCAGTCACGTATGCTCAGGGTACGGCGGCAAACACCAATGGCTTCGTTGGACTTGGCGTGAACTTTACAAATAGTCCAACTATTGCTGGGAATACTGAGTATGCGGCTCAAATTCAAAATCAAGTGACGACGAATACGACTGACAATGCAGTCGCTGCACTCCTCCGACTTGATAACGCTGACACGAGTGGCACGGGCTCGACAGTCGTCACCGATGCATTGCAAATCAGTAACTCGGGAGCAATCGCCGCTGGCATCACCAACGGAATTGCGTTCAGATCAACGACAATCGACACTGGGATCAACTTTGTCTCAACCCCGACGACCAATTACATCAGTGGCACAAACTTCACAGTCACCGCTGCAGGTGCAGCCACGCTTGCAAGCAATTTGACTGTGAATGGGACGACGCTCTCACTTGGCAACGGTTCTGCCAGCACAATTAGTACGCCATCTGGAAATGCTGGTATTAGTATTACTCCAAACGGATCTGGGGCTCTCGCATTAGGGTCAGGAAATACAGGAAATTTCACCCTCGGCAACTCGACAGGTACTGGCGCGATCACCACCAGTGACTGGGTAATTGGCACCACTGGGAATATGACTGGCATCGGCAATATCGTCGCTGATGGAAATATCTCATTTACTCCAAGTGGAACATCAGACATCACGTTCAATACTGCTCCAGGTTCAGGCGCGAACTTGACGATCACTGGACTGACGAGTGGCACAGCATCAAGCGGCATTTGTCTTGACGGTTCAAATAATGTCATTACATGTAATGCGGCAACGACCGTAAACTTACAAGATGCCTATGACCATGACACTGATACCGGAGACACGCTCATTACATTCTCTGCCGCCGATGACTCTCTGATCTTTCGAAATCCTGCATCATCAGGAACCGATAGTACGTTCCTCTTAAACCTTGATCAACTTGCTTCAGGGACGCAAGATGTCTTGACGATCTCACAGGCCGGTACGGGAAATGCGTTCGCCATCACGACGACCAATGCAGGCACGACGCCGGCTGCCATCAAGATCAGTAACAGTGCAGGGACCATCACCGATGCAATTGATTTGACTGATGCCACCGGTATCACCAATGCGATCAATGTCGCAGGAAACAAGATCAAAGGGACGACTGGATCAATCGACTACACCAACTTTGATGTCGATGGCGCGACTGGGAATATCACCGTTGCCGCGGGTGTTGGACTCGATTCGAATGCCGCAGGAATCTTGGCACTTGGAAATACGACTGCGACTACGGTAAGCATTGGTTCGACAGCTGCAACGACTTTAAATCTTGGTGCAAGTGGATCCTTAACGCGAGCCATCAATATCGGTACTGGAACTGGAGCGGACACAATCAACATCGGTACTGGTGGAACAGCCGCAGATGCCATCACCATCGGAAATAATGCTTCAAGTACATCCCTGGCATTCACTTCAGGGACTGGGGTACAGACATTTACCAGTTCAGCGACGAGTGGAAATGCATTTGTATATGCCGCAAACGCGTTGACGTCTGGAAATGAACTCAACCTTTCATCAACATCCACGACGTTGACTTCAGGAAAATTGGCTTCCTTTGACTGGAGCCCAGGATCTGCGACACTCGCGACTGGAGATTTGTTCAACATCAACATTGGCACTAACGGTACCACCACTGGAAACCTCTTCTCTGTCAGTGATACCGCCAGTAATCTCTTCACAGTGTCTGAGTCTGGCATCACTGCAAACTTGCCTACGGCCTTCACTGCTGCTGGCGACGTGACGATGGCCTATGACCTGCAGTTTACCAATCAAACTTCAAGCTTTATCAAGAGTAAAGCTCCGTTGTATCTTGACGTCGGTGAGACATTCGAAAACAATGATTTGACGCTTCGCACTTACAATTTCGGTCGAGTCATCGCTGATGTTTCAAACAATGGTGGCGTCTTAATCTCAAGTAACCCAGCAGCGTCCACTCAAAATGGATTGCTGCAAGTCAATGGTGCCGCGACTGGAAAAGCACTCGCAATCTTTAATGAAACTGGCGATCAAAAAATCTTGAGTGCTTCTGCCTCTGGGACGACAGTTGCGACATTGGATCGAGCTGGCCAATTTACGGTCAACACGACGACTGCAAATGCCGACAAACTTGCACTCAAAGGCAATGCGACTGGCTCGAACTCATTTACGGGGACCTTGAGTACAGCCGACTTGACTGTCGGAGATCAGACCTTCAATCTTCCTGATCTAGCTGCCGCCACTTCTGCCACGATCTGTGTCTCGACCGGAAACTGTGCTGGCTTGGGTACGGGAGTGACGCAATCAGGCACGAATGCGAGCGGCCAAATCGCGTACTTTACAAGCACAAACAATATCACTTCAGATGCAACCTATCTCTTGAGTCCAAATGCAACCACGGGAACTGCACTGTCACTGACTGACACTGCATTGACAACTGGGAAGCTCACCTCTTTCTCTGGTACGAGTACTCCAGTCGCAAACACGGCCACGACGCAGAACTTGTTTGCAGTCACCTACGCACAAGGCACCGCTGCCAACACCAATGGCTTCGTCGGCCTCGGAGTGAACTTTACAAATAGTCCGACCATCGCTGGAAATACAGAGTATGCCGCTCAAATTCAAAACCAAGTGACCACCAACACAACAGACAACGCAGTCGCTGCTCTCCTCCGACTTGATAATGCGGACACGAGTGGCACGGGTTCCACAGTCGTCACTGATGCATTGCAGATCAGTAACTCGGGAGCCATTGCAGCTGGTGTCACCAACGGTATTGCCTTCAGATCAACCACCATCGACACTGGTATCAACTTTGTCTCCACTCCGACAACCAACTACATCAGTGGCACGAACTTCAACGTCGCTGCAACCGGTGCGATCACGGTCGCCGGTGGAGTTGGTCTTGATACCAATGCATCTGGAGTCTTGGCTCTAGGCAACACGACAGCGACCACGGTCAACATCGGCAATACTGCTGCGACCACGCTCGCGCTCGGAGCTGGAGGAGCACTCACTCGCACGATCAATATCGGTACTGGTACTGGCGTGGATACGATTCATATTGGTGATGGAGGGACTGGAGCTGATGTCATCACAATTGGGAGTACAAATGCCGGTAATGTCTCCATTAAGAGCGCAGCAGCCCTAAATCTCACCGGTGGAACGAGCTCGTTGATTGATTTCCCGAACTTTGATGTCAGCACAACCGGCCTTGTCACTTTCCTCGGTGGCCTGACTCCAGACATCACCACCCAGTCAAATAATTCCTTGACCATCACGCCTGCTGGTACTGGCGACTTAGTGTTCGCTGGTGATGCTGATACCACGTTTGAAAATAATTTATCAAATACCTCAGCATTCAATATCAATGGGACGACTGCATCATCAAGAACAGGCGTCGATATGGTGACAATCTCGCAAGCAAGTGGCGCAGGCTCATCAAATTCAAACTTGCTGCAACTTACAAATAATGACGCTGATTCCACTTCAGCTGCACTTGCAATTAGCCAAGTTGGAAATGGCACCGGCATCGATATTTCAGGAGTGACTTCAGGATCCGGAATCACGCTGGCGCTAGCTCTCTCGGCTGGGGGATCAGGAATCGCATTCCCAGTTGGATATGGCATTAGTGATGCATACGGAATTATCTTTAATGGCAGCGGTACTGTCACTGCAGGACTATCAGGCTCGATGATTGAGGCGTCACCAACTCGTATCTATCAAGGAGCTGGGACTATCAGTGAAACTGGCAACTTCTTGAAACTAGCAAGGACCGAAACTCAAAATACAGGCGTCGGGACTATCGCGATCACCGGTGACGTTGCTTCACTGTCGTCTACGTGTACGATCTCAGGCGGAGTGTGTACCGATAACTCAAATATTTTGTCATTGGCACAAAACTTTGCATCTGCCACGGGTGCCGTACTCGATATTACGAACGCAGGTACCGGAAAAGGAACATTGCTCACATCCTCCTCCACTGGAGATTTGATGGAACTTGATTCTTCGGGAGCAGTGACGACGACCAATGGCTT
The DNA here is from genome assembly GCA_964509365.1 of uncultured Pseudomonadales bacterium. Classification (GTDB taxonomy): domain Bacteria; phylum Patescibacteriota; class Microgenomatia; order UBA1400; family UBA12028; genus JBDTWD01. The sequence goes on from CAZDWN010000001.1 coordinate 230,740, forward strand.
GGTCATCGCAGCCACGAATGGCTCTGGAGTCATCACGAATGCACTCAATGTATCTGATGCTGAGATAGTCAACGCCATCAACGTCGGCGCCAATGATATTACGGGTACGACCTATACACAGTACGCAACCGCTGGCGATCTGACGTTGGATTCTTCAAACGATATCAATCTTGATGCAGATGGTGCCGATGTGATTTTGAAAGACAATGGTGTCGTCTACGGCAATCTTTCAAATTCAGCCGGTGCACTTTCAATCACTTCAAATACCACGAATGCTGCCAGTCTAGATACGGGCGCTGCTGGAGCGGTCAACATTGGAAACGCAAATGCTTCTTCAGTAAACATTGGCGCTACTGCTGCCACGACCATCAGTATTGGGAATGGTGGAGCGTTGACACGAGCCATCAATATCGGTACAGGGACTGGTGCAGATACGATCAATATTGGTACTGGTGGAACCACCGCCGATGCCATCACTATCGGCAACAATGCTTCGAGTACTTCCCTCTCCTTCACCTCAGGCACCGGAGCTCAGACATTTACCAGTTCAGCAACCAGTGGAAATGCTTTTGTATATGCCGCAAACGCACTGACGTCTGGGAATGCCTTGAGTCTCTCATCGACGGCGACGACGTTAACCTCAGGGAAACTCGCCTCCTTTGACTGGAGTCCAGGGTCAGCGACACTCGCATCTGGTGACTTGTTCAACATCAATATTGGCACCAATGGCACCACTACAGGAAGCTTGTTCTCTGTCAGTGATGCTGGGAGCAACCTCTTTACTGTCTCTGAGACTGGAGTTACTTCAAATCTCCCAACCTCATTCACGTCAGCTGGAGATGTCTCGATGGCATATGACTTGCAATTTACGAATCAAACCTCAAGCTTTATCAAGAGCAAAGCACCACTCTACTTGGAAGCCGGAGAATCATTCGAAAGTAACGATTTGACGTTGCGTACGTATAACTCAGGTCGAGTCGTCCTGGACAATATCTCTGGAGGATACGCCCAGCTGAACTTCTTGGGCAAATCAACAACTGGTGATCCGGCAACTTGTTTACCAGGTGATATTTACTTCAACAGTACTGATGCGACCGTCAAAGCGTGTACAGCAAGCAATACGTGGGAGACGCTTGATGGCGGTGGAACTGTAACTGGATCAGGAGCAACAAATCAAATGGCATACTGGACGTCTGCTTCGAACTTATCTACATCTGGGAACTTCACGTTTAATCCAAGCGCGACGAGCACTACTCAAAATGCAATTAGTAACAACGCATTGACGACTACCGGTCAGTTACTCACCTTGAGTTCGTCAGCTACTGGATTGACCAGCGCAGGTTCAAACTTGGGATCGCTGTTTGATGTCACTGAGTCAGGAGTCATGACTGGATTCACTGGTTCACTTGCCAGCATCAATGCTTCTTCAATCAATAACGTTGGGAACACTGGAAATGCACTTAATATCAACTTAGCTGGCGCTGCTAATATCATGAAGGCAGTGAATATCACCGATAACTCGACCGGCGCACTGACGAACGGAGCGTTCTATATGAACATGACCGGCAACCACACCGGTAGTGCGTTTGCGATCGATGATGTGACGACAGCAGGAAACGTCATGAGCTTGCGTGACAATGCGCTGACTACTGGGACCGCGTTCCTTGCCTCACACACGACGTCAGTCATCGCCGCTGGTGGATCTTTGATTCGTGCCACATCAAGTTCAAACGACACCTCGACGACGACCGGTACACTGCTTGATCTCCAGTCATCTGGATCAACCGCTGGCACGATCGCCACGATTACGAATAACACAGCTTCCTTTACTGGTATCTCTGAGAGCATTTCAAACACAGGATTGACGACGGGAACTGGGCTCAACATTGCTGGTGGTTCCACCATGGCCGCGGGAGGAAAACTCATTAATCTTGATATGAGTACATCCACAGCCGGCAATGGCCTCAACATCTCGTCTACCGGCGTCTACGCTGGGACAGGACTTGAGACATTGAGCTCGACCGGATTGACCACTGGGACGGTACTGTCAGTTGCTTCGTCAGGAAACAGTCAAACAAGCGGCAAATTAATAAACGTCGCACAAACTGGCGTCACCACCGGATTCACTGGCAACTTACTCAATCTTTCCTCGACGAGTACGACTGGAGCTGCGACATTTATCAACCTAGCAGCAGACGCCTCGACAGTCGGAATCGGACAAAAAATCTCAATGAATGCACTGACCACTGGTACTGAACTCAGTTTGACGTCTACGTCAACCGCGATCACTTCCGGTAACATGTTTAGCTCTTCACTGACCGGAGCATCTGCATTCACTGGTAACCTCAATTACTTTGACTGGACATCATCCGCAGCCACCGCCACTGGCGACCTGATGCGACTGCACATTGGTCCAAACAATAACGTGGGCAACTTGTTCAACGTCGTTGACGACACGACCAGTCTCTTCTCCATCTCAGAAGCAGCGGTCACTTCAAATCTCCCGACTTCATTCACTGCAGCTGGTGATGTCTCGATGGCGTATGACTTGCTCTTCACTAACCAAACATCCAGCTACATCAAGAGCAACGGACCACTTACGATCCAATCTGGTGAGAGTTTTGAGAACAACAACTTGACCCTGCAAACCTTCGGAACTGGAGCGATCATCCCAAGTGGAAAGTTTGCATTTGGATCACAACTCACGCTGACTGCAAACAGCACGACGCCATCGGTGACTGCCGGCAACACGTACATCACTGCAAACACCTCGGGAACATTGATCACAAACTTTACGAATGGGACTCCAGGTCAAGTCATCTTCGTGAAGATTAATGACGTCAACACAGACTTTGACTGTACCAGTTCAAACATCGTCTGTGGGACCACTGACCTCACCACACCGACCACCGGAGATCAACTCGAGTTTATTTACGATGGAACGAACTGGAACTTACTCGCCTGGATGTTACCAGCAGTCAACAATGCAGATACCACATTTAGTGGCGGTGTCGACGTGGCTGAGTTCTACCCAAGTAGCGAGTCACTGCAGGCCGGAGATGTGATCAGTATCGATGCATCCACACCAGTGACAATCAAGAAAGGCGCTCAAGCAGATGGCCAGAAAGTGATCGGTATCATCTCTACTCAACCTGGTATGACTTTGGGAACTCAGACTCCAAACTCCTACAAAGTCGCACTTGCTGGTCGAGTCCCAGTCACTCTTGATCCAAATTCTCAAGCAATTCAGCCTGGTGACTTCCTCGCCGCATCTTCAGTCTCTGGAAAAGCAATCAAAGCCACGAGTGGCTACATCATCGGTCGAGCACTTGAGACATGGACACCAGGCAATGGGACAAATTCTGTCACCGTCTTTGTTGAGACTCACTACATCGATCCAATGATGGCATTGACGACGACTGGGAATATGGCGATTGCCGAAGTCGTCAATGGCCAGATGCCATCCACTTTCTCGCTTGCGAATGCAAGTTCGTTCACCGACCGCATTGGGATCTTTACCAAGGCAATCATCGCCAATTTGACTGCTGGTCGAATCAATTCGACTGAAGTGAATACGAGTCGCCTCTCGATTGATGGAAAGAGCGTCCAACAGTTGATTAGTGAAGCAGTGCAAAATGCATCTGTAAGTGGCACGTATGATGGAAACGCGACTATCTCTGGTCAGTTAGTTGCGCAAACGGCATCTGTCTCCGGTGATGCAACCGTGTCCGGCACTCTCTATGCCGATCGCATCGCCGCATTGGATCCAATCAAATCAGCACTGGACCTCAACACCGCGTCGATGAGTGCCCTCCTCTCTTCTTGGTCGAACTGGAGTGCGTCAGCCTCCGCCAATGTGATCACTGCAGATGCTGTCTTTGCAAATGAGTATTTGAATGTCCAAGGGAGTGCCAGTATTACTGATGCTGCGATCAACCACAGTTTGATTGTCGGCGGCTCACTTGCACTAGATCACAACTCACTGACATTGATTTCGGACAGTGAAGATACTCTGTACATCCAGGCGACGACATCTGGCAAACTCAACTTACTCGCAGGAACGATGACGTTGTCGACCGAAGGAGGTCTCTTCGTCAACACCAACGCAACTTTTGCCAAAGATGTGACAGTCCAAGGGACACTTGAAGCTCGCACACTCGGAATTGCGACAGAGAGTGGCAAACTCGCGATTGCCAATAGTGAGCACTCTGAGGTCGCGAGTATCGACGCCTCAGGATCAGCAACCTTCGCCAAACTCGCCTTGACGACAAGTGCTACCAGCTCAGCAGTGGTAAAACTTGACGCAACCGTCGGAAAAGCCACGTTGAAGAATGGTCAGACATCAGTGACGATTTATACCAACCAGATCTCAGACAAGTCTTTGATCTACATCACTCCGACGAGTAGTACAGGCAACAAAGTGCCATTCATCCAGAGTAAGTTCTCCTATGACCCACAAAATCCAAGTATCGTCGGTAGCTTCACCGTCGCGATTGATGCCCCAGTGGCAAACGATATCTCCCTCAACTGGTGGATCATCAACTAATGACCGCAACAGTCCTTGTCAAATCCTCAGAGCGCAACGCAAGCAAAAAGGTAAAGGTATCAATGCGAATGGAATGGAGAGAAAGTGATTTTACTTTTGAAGAACTTTAAATATTCTCGCGCCGCCTTTATCGAAGACTTTTTCAAGATATGATTTTGATTCTGGATGATAGCCGTATTGCAACAGCGAATCATTATTACCCACGTAGATATACGTGATGGAGTTCTCACGTAAAAATGATTGTGATTTTTCATCGTCTTTCTCAAGTAGAAAAGAATTAATTCGAGCTACTTTGTCTTCAAATGTAATGGTTTGTGCCTTGTGCCCGACATACACTCGTCGTCCCGAAGTCCCAGGAATCAGATTGCCATAAAACCAATTGGAGAGAATCACATCGGTTGGCTGCGTGTGCTCTCGCAACCAAGTCAAACCTTCATATTCTTCCGTTGAAACAAAGTAATAATACGAGGCCTTGCTATCCTTCCCTATTGTTTGAAAATCGGTTATTACCAGTTGAACGGACCCCAGTAGTAAGAAGATGGTGATCGCGGCAATGCATGGAACTGCGAGGCGTACGCGATAAGATTTGATGACACTGTACAGTTGAAAGAGACCCGCAGCTGCAAGTAGGCTGATTGGAATCGAAATTCCTTCACTCAGTCGTCGTTGAAAACCAACGGGCGCATACATCATCACGATTCCAATGCCACTCCACAAGAGAATGAGCTTGATACTCGCGCGCCTTGAAAGCAGCCAAGTGTTTGCGCCACTCAGTGCGAGTGGAATGAACATTCCAAATCCAGATAGGAATGCCATTGGTGACGGTGAGAGCGATACACCTTGCGCTTGTTCACTCGCAAACACTGGATTTACTCGCAATTGGTAGAGCGGATAGGCGATGCCTATGACGGAGAAAAAACTCAACAAGAACGTAGGGGCCAACGCAGCGCTTGAGAGCAAGCCAGTAAAAAACAGCACCGGTCCCAAAATCATGAGGTCAAATGGATGATCAAATGCCAAGAGTGCACAGCAGATGAGTATGACAATCGGCAAGTGAGATCGTTTGGTCTTCAGAAAGCGTACGTAACAGTACAACACAGTGAGCATCAGCGCTTGTGAAAAAATAAAGTGTGGACTCTCAGCAAGTGACATGAACACATTTGATTCAGGGATCCACAAATCAGAAGATTGATTGATAAATCTGCCGAGCAGCCATCCCAGTCCAGAGGAAGTCAAGACTAGGAGGAATGCACATACCCGTTGTTTTTCTCGCTGAAATAGTTCGCTGATAAACAAGTACAGGATAAAACAAAAGTAAAGCGAAGCGAGGACTCGAGCGAGTTGATACGACTGCAGTGATGAGGTATGCGTAAAACGCGCGAATGTGCCAATGGCTAGATATACAGGTCGAATAATGGTTGGAGATTGAGGTTCAGTCGTGTACAAGTTTTCAAAAATAAGTTTTCCCTGCCTTGATTGCTCAATAAAAGAGAGGTAGGTGTACATGTCTTGTGAGTTGATCACTCGACGACCCAGGAATGTGAGATCTAACTTCCCAACAAATGAGAAATAGAGTATCGGGGCGTTCACAAAGAGGATGACAAGTACAGCAACTAACGTGGCGATGAGGTGTTCTTTTTTCATTGCGGTTGTCCATTGATGTGTGGTTTTTGCGGAAGCGCCGTCGAGTCGCCATCTTTGATCGCAAACACCACGCGCTCGTCTTGATAGCTGACTTTCCAATTGCCTAGCGTTGTCCCAGTGAGGAGTTTGGTCGCCAGCTCCGAGTGAGCTGGAATGAACACCCAGTCAAAATTATATTTTAAGAAAATATCATCTCTGCCGTGATAATACATCTCGATGTAATCGCCAAATGGTTGATATCCATCTTCTGTCTTCCAGACATGCATTCTGCCATCGATAAATAATTTGACGGGAACTCCTTTCCCTATCAAGTACCCTCCCCAATCATAAAATGTAAATCCTTTCCCATGCGGAGGATGCGTGAGGAGAAAATTGGCCCCATCGACGGGACAGTTCGCCGCAAAATCACAATACGCGACTTCATCATAGTGATACAGTCGCCCAGCGGTGAAGCGATCAAAAAAATGATATTGAATAAAAATTATGAGAAGAAGCAAGTATGCGACAGGAGTAATTCGATAGCGATCAAATTCCAATTTGAGATACGTGAGCGACTCTGCGATGAGCGGCAATGTGACGATCGCAAACACAGGAAGCAGTCTCCTGGTGTCCCACGTTGGCATTGCAAAGAGTACAAATAAGACGACGCTTGGGAGCGCATATTCATTTTTCTTCCACACTGCGATTGCAGCACAGGCAGAAAAAAGGACTCCATATGCAACAAATGCATGAGGATGACATGCCTGACATCCATCAGAAATGGGGTCCCACTCGAGAATATTTCGTAAATATGGATTGCTCGCGTGACGAAACGACTCAAAGTAAGCTTGATAGCCAAACGGATTGATGAGCGTTGCGATGAAGCATACCAGGAGTATTTTTGAACAAAAGAAAAACAAATCTGTCGAGAAATCGTGCTCTCTATACGCATCGATTAAAAAGTAACTTCCTAGATAGACAGCGAGTATTCCCATGCCGATAGTGAAATCACCATGAAAGTTTGTCCACAAGAGAAAAAGTCCTGGCAATATCCAGAGGAGTGTCAGTTTTTCCCTTGCCTTGATGAGGATCCAAATGAGGAGTGAGAAGAACAGAAGTGAAATGATTTGTGAGCGCATGCCGGAACCGATGACTATCTCATTCATGAGTAAGAAGAATGCCGCGAGGATGCCTTTCTTCCAGAGGGAAAGACGAAATGCGGTCGCAACAAAATAAAATGTCAGTGCCGATACTACTGCGGCCAGAATGGATAAACCCGCATAACCCAACACGTTGGTCCACACATAAAACAGCGCATCATAAGCCCAAGAATGATTCGCCCACTTGTAGCCTGGTAACGTCCAAGAGAAAATATCTTCGCGTAAGAGTTTCCCCGTTGTCAAAAAGTACTCTCCATATCGGTAGTGCCATCCTTGATCTCGATCTGCTTGTGGGTAGACTGAAGCAAGCAGCACAAGAACATACAGACTTGCATGAAAAAACCGATCTTTGTACAGTCCGTACGAGAGAAGCGCTGAGTAATACAACGAGCGAAATGTAGTTGTCATGACGAGCTTTCATTCTACAGGTCAAGCACTCACAACTTCTAGAGTCGGTAATGGAAAGATCATTACCCCGCCACTTTGAAGAAACTTGCGTTCTCGATGCAGAAACTCTTCCCGGAAATGCCAAGGTAAGACAAGGAGCACATCAGGTTTGTTCAGTCGAAGGTCACGATCGGACACAATTGGAATATGACTCGCCACCGTGACTCTACCTACTTTCTCGGGATTACGATCGTATGCAGCGGCGATGACCGGAAATGACAGGCCGCAATATTGAAGCATCGTGTTCCCTTTGGTTGACGCTCCATACACTCCTATCTTCTTGCCAGCAGTAGCGTACGCATCAATGAGCGTGCGCAATTCCCGTCGCATCCGCCGCACTTTGCTGGCAAACGCCTTGTACGTGCCCAATTTTGAAAGACCGAGTAGTCGTTCACTCTCCAATACAGCTCGAATTTTGGCGCTAGCTGCCTCACTCGGCTGTAATATCGAGTCATTTTTGACGGCAATCGTACGAATGCTTCCGCCGTTGACATCATTTTGGTCCACATCAATGAGTCGCATCCCACCTCGTTTCAACACCTCCATAAATGTCGCGAGCGAGTAATAGGTCACATGTTCGTGACAAATATTTGGATAGTCGTTTTTCTCAAGCATTGACCCAAGATACGTCATTTGATTGACCCACATACCATCTTGAGCGAGGCAGTCTACGACATCACTGACAAATGTGACCGGATCATCGAGATCATAGAACATTGCAAGGCTTGTGATCAGTGTAGCTGGAGGTTGACCTACATATTTAGTATAGGCCTTTTTAGTAAAATATTCTGGGACGTTGACACTAGTATACAGAGACAAGTCCTTCTGAATATTGAGCGCCGGCTCAAAACCCACTCGAGTAAGAAATTGAGGAAAAAAAGACAACAACGTCCCGTCATTTGCACCAATATCGACGATCACATCACCTGCTTTGAGTGTCATTCTCCTCTGGCAGTCGACCGCAACTTCTTTTAGTGCTCGTTTCATGCTTGCGTTCACACCTGACTTGTACCAATACTGCCGATACAGTATGTCTTGATCGACGCCCATGGTACTCAGTTGCAAGAGCCCGCAACCGTGGCGAGGATCGCACAGGACGAGATGCAGCGGATACGTATCGGCCAACGTGTTTGTGATGGGAAAATCTGACACAGCCAAATCTCCGAGATCAAGAATGGAGTTGAGATGTGGTGAGCCGCACACACGACAGGAATGCAGTGATCGAGACGACATGATTCCCAGATAGTATCAAGGAAGTGACGATACATCCAGGTTTAGATTCGTTTCATTGAATCAAGCCGATGTCGAATTGCGAATTGAAAAGAATCGAGGAGTTCTTTGATAGCCTTAGAGGCAACCATCTTCGATGTGCCCACTTGCCTATCCTGAAATCGTACCGGAAGTTCTCGAAATGAAGCGGTATGTTTTGAAAGTTCATACAACATTGCTGGAAAAAATGCGTATCCATTGGGAAGAGCACCAAAATTTATTTCATCGATAAGTCCATTGACTTTGATTGCGCGTCCCGCGCTCGTATGTTCATGGACGGCAGTCATTCCTGCAATCCATTCCGCAAGGATCGTATTCGCCACGAAGTGACCCACTCGTCGCGACAGGCTCGAACTATAAAATTCTGCCTCATTTACTCTGGAAGCTATGACGACGTCATTTTCCGAAAGGAGATCAATCATTGAGAGTATAGTTTCGGGTGGAAACACGAAATCTGATTCATAGGTAACAATTCCTTCAGCGTGCATATTTTCCATCGCATACGCATAGCCTCGCTTCATTGCTGCTCCGATTCCGGACTTATCCCCATATGATACAAAAAAATGTGGATATGTCCGAACAAAAGAATCCAACACTGCTCGAGTGCCATCCTGAGAATTATCATCGACAATGAGTGTGGAAAAAGAAATGTTTGGACGCATCAAATAAATTTTCGAGTACAGCAGTGGTACCAGCTTTTCCAAATTCACCTTTTCGTTGTAAGTCGGAATGAGAATTGTTACTTCCATTTTTTCATTGTACTGCCAGCTCGCATATACGTCTATTCTTTGGGTACAAAAGACGGTGGAAAAGAGGCATACTAACTTGGAGAAATACTCTCAATTTTTTATGCACTTTTTTACGTATCAGCGGCGTACAGGCCACAGGAAAAAATCCAACCGACGAGTCTTCATGTTGGCACTTACCGTTCCAATTGTTCTCGTGCTCCTCCCTGCTTTGTACTTCGGCCTCAAAAGAGCTTTTCCAGCCAAAGCTGCATGGATGGATAGCAATTGGCGGTATCGCAAGACTGTCGCGATCGTGAATAATGGCTCGACTCAGACGTCGTATCAAGTCATGGTACCAGTTGACACCTATACGTTGATCAACGCAGGAAAAATGAAATCAGATTGCAGTGACCTGCGGTTTGCGGATAGTGCTGGCTCGACAATGGGCTATTATCTTGAGTACTGCGTCAATACCGCAAGCAGTGGAAACTCCGTAGTTTGGGTGACCGTACCGTCGATCACTGGTTCTGCGACGACCAATGTCTACATGTACTATGGCAATGGGAGCGCCTCTGCAGTCAGTGCATTTACTTCTGCACCGACTGGCATTGACATCGGCAGTGGCGCAGATGGAAATATCGCGATTGCAGCGGATACAAATATCAATACGGCTGATTCCATCAACACTGGTACTGCCCGCGCATGCAGCGATACTACTGGCGGTGACGCTGTCATTTACACGACAGGAGTGAATGCTGTCGCTGGCAACACGTCAGTGAATGTCGCGACTGCTGTGAGTTCGAGTTGCTTAAACTCCGGCGACGAAGTCATTATCATCGTTCTCTCTGGTGCCAATTCAGGGAAATTCGAATTCAATCGCGTCACCTCCACTCCGAGTGGCAATATGATTTCTCTCAGTCATGCGCTCGTTAATTCATACAATGGCGCCGCAGAAAAAGTTGTGGTCCAGCGCGTACCCAATTATGCAAACGTCACAACCAGTGGCACTGCAAACTTTACTCCCTCCGCATGGAACGGTACATCTGGTGGTGTGATGATGTTTCGAGCCAGTGGAAATGTCGTCGTCGCCGCGAGCACTGCTATTCATTCAAATTTCTTGGGAAGCAATGGTGGGACGTTTGGAAATGCTGGATCTGGAGGAGCGGCCGGCGGTAGCGGCGGCACAGCTGGAACAAGCGGAAGTAGTGGCGTCACTGGAAGTGGCAATGGCGGAGGTGTCTTGGCTACTGCACCTGGCACTGGAGGAAATGGTGGAGCGAACGGATCGAACACAGCATCTCTAGGAAACATCCCAGGTGGTGGTGGAGGCGGAGGAGGTGGTGGTGGTGGAGGCGGTGCCTACGGCACAGCCGCGACTGGAGGCACCGCCGGAAGTGCCGGAGGAAATGCAGGAAACGGAACCTCCACTGCTTCGTATGCTGGCGCGAAAGGAAATGCTGGCCAGGCAGGAGCCGCAGGCTCTACCTATGGGAACACGAACTTCACGACTTCAAATGCGAATCTGTATTTAGGTTCTGGCGGAGGAAGTGGCTCTGGAGGAGGAGGAGGTGGTGGTGCTGATTTATTCTTGGCTGCCACCGGTGGAACCGGAGCCAATGGTGGCCGCGGTGGCGAAGGTGGCAATGGTGGCGGCATCGTTGGAATTTTTGCAAACGCGATTATCAATAATGGCAATATTGGCTCGAATGGACAAAACGCAGCTGCCAGTAATGGAGGAAATGCCGGTGTCGCCGGATCAGGTAACTCAGCTGGCGGCGGTGGTGGTGGAGGCGGTGGTGGTGGAGGCGGTGGTGGCTCAGGAGGCTCAATTTGGCTGTCCGCAAATAGCGTCACGCTTGGGACCTCAAAAGTTGTTGCCAACGGAGGCACTGCTGGCGTCGGTGGCGGCGCGGGAGCTGGTGGAACTTGTGGCAGTGGTGCGAATGATGGTGGTGGTGGCGGTGGAGGTGGAAATACTGGTGGTGCCGGAGGTACTACGAGCTGTCTCAATGCTGGGACAGCGGGAACAACTGCGGCAAGTTCAGGAAATGGTGGTAGTGGTGGTCAAGGTCGCATCTTCCAGCAATACAACTCAAATTCAGGGACGACCTCCCCCGCCGCTTCTGGCGTCCAGCTGCCGGTCGCAGCAGCTCCGACGAGTGAGGAATCTGTCACAAGCTCAGCAAATGTCGAAGCCGTAAACTGGAAATTTGATGAAGGATATGGGACGACTACGGCCGACTCTATGTCAAATGCGACGACAGCGACTCTTGCAGGAGCTGCCTTGCCGACTTGGGCAACGGAAGACCAATGTATCTCTGGAAAATGTCTGTATTTCGGAGGCGTCTCCTCAAAACTGACGGTCGCTAATCCCATTTTGGTGAGTAGTATCTCGTTTTGGATTCGCCCGATTACCACTGCTTCATCAGCGTTCTTTGATTTTGGAGGTGGCACAGTCACGATAAAAAGTGACGCTTCAAGCAACTTGACCACCACTGGGTTTACCGGCGCCACCATGTATCTCAATGGCGCAGCATGTACTACCTGTACTCTTGTCGCGAACCGTTGGCAACACATTGCGGTGATTAGTACTGCAGCGATCACCAGTACAAGCAGTATGACTGTCGCCACCGCGACTCAGTTTTACAAAGGCTACATGGATGAAGTACGTATCTACTCGTCGACAGTGACCGCTTCACAGATTCTCTCAGAGTACACTAGTCGAGGAAGTATCAACGGGACTTCCGTGCAAACTGGCCAGGCATCCCAAGCATTTTTGAGCGATGGTCTTGCTGCGTATTGGAAACTCGAAGAGTCCTCGACCAGCTCAGCTGATAGTACAAATAACGGTATGACTGGCACTTGGAATGGTGCCCCTGCCGTCGCAACCGGAAAATTTGGGAAAGCGATCTCCTTTAGCGGGACACCCACTGCCTATGTCAACGTGCTTGATAATACGATCCTTGATCCAAGCTATATTACTATTGCTGCTTGGATTAACCCTACGAGCGGGACAGATCGACTCCTCGTCGCCAAGGATGTAAGTTACACATTTGGGATCAATAGCTCTGGATTTTTAAGTTGTGAGATTTACAATGGCTCGGGCTACCTCCCTTCTGCAGTGAGCACCGTGGCTGTCTCGACCGGTACCTGGCAACATGTCGCCTGTACTTTTGATGGGACAACTACCGCAGTGTATCTCAATGGACAGTTGGTTGGTTCAATCACCACAAGCCCACCAAAAACGGTAAACAACGGCTCAAATTCTCTCCGGCTTGGTCATCACGTCGCGGGTACATACGGGGACTACAATGGCAAACTTGACGAGGTTCGTATATACAACCGAGCCTTACCCATCAATGAATTGCGTCAATTATATTCCTGGGCTCCAGGGCCGGTTGGCTACTGGCCGTTTGACGAAAATACAGGCCAAATTGCCAATGATCTGAGTGGCAATGATTGGTCTGGAGACCTTGGCACGACAACTGGTGTCGATACGACAGATCCAGCCTGGGATACTGGGAAGTATGGCTCGGCACTACGATTTACGACGAGTGCCGACACCTCGGTAAACATTGGAGATGACGATGCGCTCGACGCAGATGCAAACTCGAGTATGTCTTTTGGGCTTTGGGTGAAAGTAACTGGCGTTTCTTCGTTCAATAATGACACAATCCTCATGGACAAGGAAAATATTGGCGCAGATGCGGGATTTACTTTGGCAATTGGAAATGACTCTTGCGGATCTTTTGGCCAGATTTGTGTCACCTTGTGGGATGCAGGAGCGGCGATCACCTATTCGATGCACACGACGACTACCGTACCTGATTCAAACTGGCATCATATCGCTTTCGTCTTTGATCGAACTAGTGAGACGAACACGAATATCTACCTTGATGGAGTCGTCCAGCCGGTTACTCGAACTGGTACATTTGCCAGTCTGGGAAGTCTTGCGACGACCGATGTACTCTGCGTCGGGATTGAGTCATCAGGCTCAAACTGCGGAGGACTTCATGAACTGACAGGTTCTGTCGACGATATCAAATTTTACAATTATCCTCGGACGCAATCGCAAATCATTGAAGACATCAACGGCGGACATCCGATTGGAGGCTCCCCGGTTGCATCACAGCTTATTTATTGGAATTTCGATGAACAATCCGGTGCAGGTACGAGCAACAAAGGGTTTGGAGGCACGACGTACAATGGGACCGCCAACGGACCGCAATGGTCAGGTATCTCCAGATCAGTATGTAAAGTAAATGGCTGTCTGAAGTTTGTAAGCGGGACAGATTACGTCAGCGTGGCCGATGCAAACTTAGCCTCACTTGATAGTCTGGCTGGCTTTGGCGTGTCCTTTTGGATAAATCCGCAGACGATGGGCACTGATAAATCGATTCTTTCAAAAAACGATTCAGCGCAGAGAAGTTTCGCTATCGTCACCGATTCGTCAGATAACACCAAGCTACGTGTCCATATCGCTGCAAGCACTGCTGAAGCAGCAAATACGACCTACTGCACGACAGATTCCGGAGCATTGACGACGAGTGTTTGGCAGCACTTCACGATTTCCTATGATGGCTCACAATCGACTGCAGCAAATCGAGTGAAAGTCTATAAGAATGGGAGTCAAATAAATTGCTCCATGACGGGCACATTCCCTACTGCAATGACTTCGGGAAGCACCTCAGATTTGCGAGTTGGTGACGATGTTTCAGCGACATACACCGCCTTATTGGCTTTGATTGATGAGGTCAAAGTATACAATGCAGCCATATCTGCAGACCAGGCAAAACTTGAAGCAAACTACGGATCTGCTGCCGCCTACTCTACAGGCAATGACGAAGTCACGCAGATCACAGGAACTGCCGAGACTCCACCAGTCGGCTACTGGCCGTTTGATGACAACACCGGGACCACTGCCTATGACCGCAGCGGCAACAGTAATGATGGGACCTTAACAAGTTTTGTCAGTAATATCTGGGTACCAGGCAAAGTTGGCTCGAGTCTCAATTTTGATGGCGTCGATAGTCGCGTGACCATTTCCAATTCATCGACTTTAGGAGATTTGCCAAGCAGCGGAATGACCTTATCCGCTTGGGTATATCCTCGCTCGACCGGTGAATCTGCTGGAGGTCGTATCGTATCCAAAGACGACACCGGACCTGCTAATGGCTGGCAATGGCTGATTGAGAGTACCTCAAAGATGGAGTTTCAAGCAGATTTTACGGGTGGGACCAATACTGACCTTGATGTGAAGACGACGGGGACACTCACACTCAATACCTGGCAACATATCGCCCTCACCTGGGATGGCTCAGCAAACGCATCAAATGTGCACATTTACATAAACGGTGTTGAGCAAACCCATAGTACCAACACGAGTGGAGACTCAACCAGAGTCTCTGATGTGACAAAAAACTTCATGATTGGCAATGGCCAGACAGGGACACGTACGTTTGATGGAATGATCGATGATGTCCGCGCATACAACTATGTACGGACAGCGACTCAAATTGCCTATGATTACAATCGAGGTGGTCCTACCCGATGGTACAAATTCGATGATAACGTTTCGGGAAATACTCAAACGCTCAAGGATGCGTCAGGCAATACTCTGAATGCCACTACTCATTATGGTGCAAACACGACTGGCATGGACTGCACCGCAGAGGCGAAGTTCAATAAAGGTTGTTCTCTTGACGGAGTTGATGACTATATCGATATGGCCAACACAGGTTTCCCCACTGGAGATTTTACCTTCTCAGTGTGGATAAACCCGACAGCGACAGCGAGTTTCCCTGTTGTATATTTACCGAATGGTAGCGGCAGCTACGTCTTTGAAATACTAACTATTAACAGCACAAATAAAATGGAACTGTCACTCAATGCAAGCGGAGTCGTTCTGGACACAAACCAGACAATTACTCCTGGTGCATGGAACCACGTCGTCTTTACTCGTTCTGGAAGCTCCATAAAAGCGTACATAAACGGAAAGCTCGACTCTGTGACTGCGACATATGGGACTGCCATGACACTAGGAAGTTGTAACATCTTGATTGGCAATCTTGCTTCTTCATCGTGTGCGACTGGGTTGTCGTCTTATTATTCAGGGAAAATTGACGACTATCGATTTTTTAATTATGCGTTGACATTGCCTCAAGTGCAAAAACTGTATACCAACGGTTCCAGTGTGTTTTTTGGCCCAGCAACTGGGTCCCCATAATATGATTTGGCAAAAAAAATATTCCCAGCGCAAAAATCCAAATCGTCGACTCTATGTCTTGGCGGCTACCCTTCCTCTACTCTTCATATTGATTCCAGCAATCTATTTCGGCCTGAGGTTTGCCAATCGTACACGAGCAGTCTGGATGGATGACTCTTGGCAATATCGAGTGAAAGTCCCAGTGACTGCGCATACAGGAGCCGAGACAAATAAATACTTTACGAAGACCGTCGATACATCTGACACTACTCGATTCCAAGCGGATTGTGGTGACATACGGTTTACCGATGTCGGCGGAAAAATACTCTCATATTACATTGCATCAGGGTGCAGCAGTGCGAGTACCGTCATCCATGTACTTGTGCCAGACTTCACTGCTGGAGCCACTGATTACTACATGTATTATGGGAACCCAAGCGCGCCAGATGGATTCTCAGCAAGCGACTTCACTGCTGGCTCTCTTGTCACGGTCGGAACTTTGGGAGGTGAAGAAAAAGGAGTTGGGCCGGTTGCGTATTGGTCATTTGGTGACGGCAATGGGACGACTGCTCAAGATGGCACAAATAATAATAATGACGGAACCTTGAGTAACGGTCCTACTTGGAAAGCCGAGGGAGACTGCATCTCTGGCAAATGCATCTCTCTTGATGGAACTGATGACATCGTCACGGTCACCAACTCGACTGCTATAGACTTAGACGCTACTGGAGGCCTGGCATCCGGATTTACTGTTGAAGCTTGGATCCGGCCAAACGGAGCTGGCGAAGGAACCGGTGGACAAATCTTCTTCAAAGGTACGAATACTTGGTTGAAAGTGACCAATCTTACGAGTGGTCTGCTTGATCTCTCTGCCAGTGTTGATCTGGCCACCACTGATGCGACGTTGACTGCATCTGCCAAAGTGACAAACAACCAATGGACCCATGTTGCTTTGTCATACACAGATGATGGCGACGATGAGATTACGATTTGGGTCAATGGTGTCTCCGTCGGCAGCTCGACGAATGGAGTTGGCTCTTTGGCAACGGACACCAACAACTTTGTGATCGGAGGGACGACGACCAATAACTTCGCCGGAAGCATTGATGAAATGAAGATTTACAATGCCGAAAGAAGTGCAGCGCAAATGAGAGTTGATTATAATTCTCGAGGCGGTATGACTGCCTCTTCAACTGTCCAAGGTACTGGTAACGCACGTTCACTCTCAAATGGACTGGTCGGATATTGGAAAATGGACGAAGCGAGTTGGGCAACTGACTGCTCGACTGCGTCAGTACTCGACTCTTCGGGCAATGGCAACAACGCTCGCCCATGTCCAAACGCCTCCGCCGCGACACAAGGAGTCGGCAAGTTTGGAAAAAGCGGTAGTTTTGACGGCACAAACGATTATCTTGAGATACCGACAGCGACAAGTTTGCATCCGGGTGATACGTTTACGCTCTCTGCCTGGGTGAAGCGCAGCGGCACTGGGACGTTCGATGCGATTCTTGGGACCGGTGCAGATGATTTTCAGTTAGCTTTTGTAAATGACAACATCAAATTGTCCAGACAATCCACCTCAGATGTATTTGTTAGCACCAGTACCTATACCGACACCACAAACTGGCATCACATCGTTGCCTCCAAGAACGGATCAACTTCAGCAACTGTCTATGTTGACGGCCAACCCATAGCAGGTACGTACACCAATCAGACTATCATCGCTGGTTCAAGTTCGGTGTACATCGGTGGCGATGGGAACGGAGCCGACATTCTTGCAGGGTCGATCGACGAAGTGCGTATCTATAATCGAGCTCTTTCGCCGGCGGAAGTAAGCCAACTGTATGCATCAGCTCCTGGGCCGGTGGCGTATTGGAAGCTCGATGACAATACCGGAAGCAGCGCGATTGACTCGAGCGGCAACACAAACACTGGATCGTTGGGAGGAGCACTTTCATGGACCCAAGGGAAACTTGGAGGCGGCGTCACCTACCCCACTGCAGGCGGCACCTGTATTAGTGCCGGCACAGGAGCCAGTATTACGAATCTCCCTTCCCTCACCATTTCTGCGTGGATAAAACCGACGAGTGAAGGATCTGATAGTGGAGTTGGCCGCATCGTCGGGAAAGACCCTGGATATTCTTTTTTAGTTGGCGACACCGCACCGGTCAACACGACAAATGGATTGACATTTACCAAAGGATACGCCACTACTGAGCTCAAAGTACAGTCTGCAAATAATGTGTGGACTGCAAATACTTGGCAGTATGTGACCGTAACCTGGAATGGAAGTCAAACCGCCTCGACAGCGGTCAAGATGTACGTCAATGGCGTTGAGACGACGTATCAAACACAACAAAATGGAGTCGGATCGACCAGCTCAGATGTCAATGGTCTAGCCATTGGTGCCTTTAGTGCTGCCTCATGCAACTTTGCCGATTTTGAGGGAGCTCTCGACGATGTAAAGATCTACAACTACGCTCGTACGCCTTCGCAGATCATTGAAGATATGAATGGAAGTCATCCAATCGGAGGCTCGCCAGTAGGCTCCCAACTCATCTACTGGAATATGGATGAACAAGCGACAGCGGTGATAAATAACACAGGATCAGGAGGATCGACTTATAATGGATCGGCGAATGGTCCCCAATGGTCCACGATCACCGTTCCAAGCTGCAAAGTAAACGGATGTCTTTACTTTGACACTGCAGCAGATTATACGAACACGTCACTTGGAACCATACTGAATGGAGCATCCGCATTTGCGACTTCTTTGTGGATCAAACCAACTTCGCTTGCCGGCGGCACAATGATTGTTTCAAAAGCAAACACCACGACGCAGCGGGCATTTCAGATCCTTGAAGACTCAGCGAACACTAACTCCGAAATCAAAGTCATGATTTCATCGATTGCAAGCGATACGAGTAATTATTGCATTACGAACGGGTTTGGTTTATCTACGACAGCTTGGCAACATCTCAGTGTGAGTTACGATGGATCTCAGCCAACTGGTGACAATAACCGAATCAAAGTGTATAAAAATGGTTTCCCTATCCCCTGTGTAGTGACTGGCACCATACCGACTAGCCTGCCCGCCACAACCAGTCTACTCAAACTTGGTCAAGGTGATGACACGACTCCAAACTCAGTCACAGCGTATATCGACGAATTCAAATTCTATACCGTGCCACTTTCAGCCGATCAAGTGAAAATCGAAGCAAATTATGGTGCATCGACGGCGTACTCGACTGGAAGTGATGAACCGACGCAGATCACTGGCACGGCAGAGACAGTCGGAATTGGATATTGGCCGTTTGAGGAAAACAGCGGAACGCTGGCAAGTAATAAATTTGGCACATCCTATGATGGTACTCTCAACAACTCACCGACGTGGATGCAAAGCTCCAACTGCAAAGTCGGTCACTGTCTCTCGTTTGCGAGTGCAAGCAGCCAAGATATATCTGTTGCGAATACAGTTCTTGGTATCAAGACCGTCTCATTTTGGGCAAAGCCGACATCGACAACTACGAGCCTTCTCCAACTACAGGCGAGCGGTGCTGTGGCAATCACTGCTACTGCCGGAACACTTTCAGCGACGGGCTTTACGAGTCCAACCATCTACGTGAATGGATCACTGAGCTCGACCATAGTCGCCAATGTCTGGCAATACATCACTGTCACGACTGGTACGAGCATTTCGGGATCTGCAGTCAAATTTGGACACGTAAACGCTACGTATTACGACGGTCAACTGGATGAAATCAAGATGTATAACTATGCTCGTACCAAAGCGCAAGTGAACTATGACTACAATCGTGGAGCTCCGATTGGCTGGTGGCAATTTGACGAGTGTCAAGGTTCGAGTGCGTTTGATGCAAGTGGAAATGGAAGTACAGCCACCTTGACGTATGGAGGTGGGACATACACGCAAGTGGGCACGTGTAACTCTGGGACAAGTTCCGATGCCTGGTATGGAGGTGTATCAGGTCGATTCAATGGTGGCATCGCGATTGACTCAACCACAGATACGATCAACGTCGGGAATGTGAGTCTCTATTCATTTGACCGTACTGATCCATTTACGACATCAATTTGGTTTAAGACATCGACATTGCAGTCATCGACATTATTTTCAAAACAAGACAGTAGCGCCCCTTTTAGCGGATGGAATATCCAGACAGATAATACGGGAAAACTCTATTTTCAATTCGTAAACACGTACAGTTCAAATATTTTAGAACGACGGACAACTAGCGCAGTTGCCTATACGGATGGCAACTGGCACAACGTTACTACGACGTATGACGGTTCTAGTTCCCCTTCCGGTGTCCACATCTATTATGATGGAAATGATCAAGTGCTGACGACCGATTTTAATAGCTTGAGTGCTGCTACAACAAATTCAATATCAGTCTACATTGGTTCGCGAAATGGAACGGCGCAAAAATATTCTGGACTTCTTGATGATGTTCGCTTATACAACTACGCGTTAAGTAGCAGCCAAGTAAAGAAACTTATTATCAATGGCTCATCGATAAATTTTGGCCCCGCGATAGGATCACCGTAATATGTTGTGGCATCACAAGAAATATCAGCGCAAGAGTAACCGGCATCTCTACGTTTTGGCCGCGACACTTCCCTTGCTTCTCATCTTGATCCCTGCGATTTACTTTGGATTACGCTTTGCCAATCGAACCCAAGCAGTCTGGATGGATGATTCCTGGCAATATCGAATTAAAGTCCCAGTGACTGCTCACACAGGAGCCGAGACAAATAAATATTTCTCGGCCACATTTGACACATCTGACACTACAAGGTTTCAGTCCGACTGCGGAGATATTCGCTTTACTGACCTGAAAGGGAGGATTTTGCAGTATTACATTGCCTCAGGCTGTAGCAGTGCAAGCACCGTTATCCATGTACTGGTGCCAGATTTTGCCATCAATGCCACTGACTATTATATGTACTATGGAAATCCCAATGCAGCGGATGGCTTCTCAGCGAGTGACTTTAGCGCTGGCACGGGTGTGACGATCGGGACACTTGGAAGTGAAGAGAAGACGACTGGACCCTATGCGTACTGGGCGTTTGACGAAGGCACGTCGACGATCGCTCATGATTCTGCCTCTGGTCGATATGATGGCACAATTACAAACGGCCCTATCTGGAGAGATAGCAACCTCTGTATCTCCGGAAAATGTCTTTTTTTTGACGGGACCAATGATACTGTAACCATTGGAAATATCGCCGCTCTCAATTTTGAAAAGACAGATGCGTTCTCCATCTCGACGTGGATTCGTACAAACAATCCAGCAGCAGCAAATATCATTTCCAAACAAGCTAATATTGCCCCGTTTGCTGGCTGGAATTTGCAGACTGGCGGATCAGGAAAAATTATTTTTCAACTCGCCAACACCTACAGCTCAAATACGCTCGAGGTCGTTACGACAAATGACATGGCGTATTCAGATAACAAATGGCATCACGTCGAAGTCACGTATGATGGTTCCAATACACCCGCAGGAGTTAATCTGTATTTTGACGGAGTCGCCCCTGCCATGACCACCACCACAAATACACTCTCGGGTTCAATCGCCAATTCATCAAGTGTTGAGATCGGCTCAAGAAATGCTGCTGGCAATTTCTTCAAGGGTGAGATCGATGAAACAAAGATCTATAAATCAGTTCGATCGGCCGCGCAAGTGCGTGCAGACTACAACTCCAAGGGTGGCTCTCGTTTAACTGGGAGCGTTCAAGGTGGAGTCGACAACGTTGCCTTGAGTAGTGGCCTTGTCGGATACTGGAACATGGATGAGGCATCCTGGAACAATAACTGCTCAAGCCAGTCAGTGACCGATCTCTCTGGCAACATCAATGCGGTCAAGAGTTGTCCAAATACAACTGGACCGACTGGAGGTGCCGCGGGGAAATTTGGCAACAGCGGGAACTTCGATGGGACGAATGATTACCTAGATGGCGGCGATGATACAGACTTTGAATTTGGAAGTGCGACTTCAGAGATGACACTTGCCGCTTGGGTCAATCCGACGACAATCACACCTGCTGCCGCGATGACAATCGTGAGTAAATATAATTCCACTTCAAATCGAGAATACATTTTTCAGATGTCGACGAGTGGCAAATTGACGTTGACTCTTTCAGGTGACGGTGCGAGCGTGACTTCGCTTTCAAGTACGTCGTCAATGACTGCGAGCACGTGGCAACATGTCGCCGTGACGTTTGCTGCCTCGACGGGCACAGTCAGATTTTATATCAATGGAGTGTTGGATAAAGAAGGCACGATTGCGATTTCACCTATTTTTACAGGTACTGCCCTCTTTGAGATCGGAGCGACGAATAAGAGTGGGACGACACCTGACTTGTTTTGGAGTGGGAATCTCGATGAGGTACGAGTGTACAAGAAGCTTTTGTCACCTGGAACGATAAGAAGTCTGTACGCATTCGCCCCTGGCCCACTCGGGTACTGGCCACTTGATGAGCATGCGGGTACATCGGCATCAGACTTAAGTGGCAATTCTCTCACCGGCACCGTCACAAATGGCCCAGTATGGACGGCTGGGAAATTTGGCTCCGCACTGACGTTTGATGGCTCCGATGACAACGTAAATATCGGAAACACCATTGATCTTTCAGGAAACAAACCGATGAGCCTGTCGGCATGGATCTATCCGACAGCGACACCAGGGGTGAATGGCGCAGGAATCATCTCAAAATATGATCGAGGAAATGCTGGTGAATGGAGATTGTTTCTTAATTCTTCTCGGCAAATTCAAATGTTACGAGAATGTGGAGGGTTTGGAATTGTCAGCACAACCGCAGTCACCCTCAATACGTGGACTCATGTGGAAGGATCTTATGACGGAACGAACTTGAGGATCTATTTGAATGGAGTTTTGGACAAGACTACCGCAGACAGTTGTTCCGTGAGTAGTACCGCAATCGAAGTCATCATTGGGGCCGGAGATAACGGATCAGGCGTGGAAGACGTTTTTACTGGCAGCATTGATGATGTACGCATGTACAGTTATGGGAGAACTGCGTCACAAATTACAGAAGATATGAATGGAGGACATCCGATCGGAGGATCTCCAGTCGGTTCGCAAGTCAGTTATTGGAATATGGATGAAACCAATGGGACGACTGCTCGAGATACATCCGTCAACGCAAACAACCTGACGTTATCAACTGCTTCATGGACACGATCAGGGAAAACCAATTCAGCCTGGAATGGTGTAGGGACAAACTGGCTCTCTCGCGCCGATGATGACGATCTTGATTTCTCGGCGGCAGAAGATTTTACGCTCTCACTCTGGTTCAAATCAGATTCAGCTAGTAATCCCGCGGCCACTGAATACTTGATGTATAAAGCTCCGTCAGGGGCTAGCAATGGTGGATATGGATTGTATGTCAATACGTCGGGCCAGCTTTGTTTTGGCATTGACGATGACAATACATCCTTCCCTGAGGATTCCTCTTGCTCCACTGCAGACTTTTATGATGCCACGTGGCATCACGTGCTTGCGATCAAGACTGGCACGTCAAAAATTCAACTCTTTGTGGATACGAGACCACAAACTGCAGATGTGAGCATCTCATCCACTGGGACACTAGCAAACACTTCTACGTTTTATCTGGGAGATAAAGATGGGACAGACAATGGCGATGAGCTCAATGGAGATCTCGACGAAGTAAAGATCTACCGGTCTGCACTGACAAGTGAGCAAGTTGCCATTGATTACAATGCGGGAGCTTCACTCAACTACGGAGTCACAGCGACAAGTGAGAGTACACAAATCACTGGTTCAGCCGAAACTGGACCCATCGGCTACTGGCCTATGGATGAAAAAAACGCGTCAACCGCAAAAGATATGTCTGGCAACGGAAGAGACGCTACGCTCAATGCGAATTTTACGTTCGATAGTGACTCTGGATGGACTCAAGGAAAGCTCGGAAGTGCAGTTCATTTTGATGGGACCAATGACGTCATGCAAGTGATCTCGACGGCATACAACTTGGTCGGCAGCGGAGATTTTACGATCGAAAGTTGGGTCAAGCTCGATACGATTAGCTCTTCCGTCAACTCGCGTATTTTGACGTTCCAACAAGACGCTTCAAATGGCTACCATTTTGCGGTTGTCAGTAGCGCCAGTGGGACATGTGGAAGCCGGTTCTTATTTGAAGTTGATAAAGCAGCCACGTATCATGCCAGCGGCTGTTCATCGAGTAATCCACTAGCTGTAGTCAATACGTGGTATCACCTCGTCGGCGTCTACAATGGGACTACCAATGTAGCGACATTGTATGTCAATGGTATCCCTCAAGTTGCCGGCTCCAACGTCACACTCGGTCTTGGCGTCGCTGGTCGATTATCTTGGGCCAGTCAATCGACTGCCGGGACGAACCTCATGGATGGAGTCATCGATGAAACGAAAATTTTCGATTATGGCCGGACGCAGGCTCAAGTCGCCTATGACTATAATCGCGGGGCTCCACTTGGGTATTGGCAACTCGATGATTGCCAGACTTCGACAGCTCGCGATGCGAGTGGCAATGGTTACAATGGCACACTGACGATCGGAGGATCGGGGACTTCGGTGGTTGGAACTTGTAACACCTCATCTTCTGCCTGGGGCAATGGCTCGACAGGAAAAGTAAATTCTGGACTTGGCCTGGACGGTACCGATGACTTTGTCGACGTTTCCGATACCTCAAACATACGATTTGATGCTGCGACACAAGACTTTTCAGTTTTTGCCTGGGTAAAACGTGGAGCTACGGGCGCGGAAATGGACATCGTGAGTAAAGAAGATGCTGATAACGACGGGTGGAGACTTGAGTTCACCAGCAGCAACACCGTGAGGTGTAGTGTGAACTCAATCGATGTTGATAGCACACAGACGATCACTGATACGACCACTTGGCACCATGTGGGATGTAGCGTTTCGCGCGCAGGAAATGGTCAAGTGTATATTGATGGCAAACCATCTGGTAGCGCTACGGCGATTTCCTCAACAGCCATGGCGACGACCGCTGGACTTCGTTTTGGGGCACGCTCGTATACAGTGGCAAATTATTTCAACGGAATTCTCGATGATGTGAAGCTCTTCAATTATGCTTTGACACTTTCGCAAGTACGGACCATCTTTAATGGCGGTGGTGGTGTCAATTTTGGCCCATCTACGGGACAACCGTAGTCGATACAAATCAGCGCTAGCTTTTTGTAAAAAAAAATGGAATACTTAGAGACCTATGCAAGGCAACTCATCCTTTTCCCTGAAAAACACATTCTCTTTCCTCTCTATCGCAGTTGCACTCGGCGTAGTCGCACTACTCCCCGTCTTGTTTTTTCCGTTCATTCCAAATTTATTTGACACTGCAAAATACTCAATGGTGATCATCGTGAGTTTGCTCATGGTCATCGCATTTGCGGTCTTCGCAGTCCTTCGTCGTTCACTCGAAGTGTCTCGTTCCCTCGTGACCGTCGGTTTTGGGCTTCTCTCGCTCTCGACTGTCATTTCAATAATTCTTTCCAGTCCAAATAAATATGAAGCCATGACCGGATCAGGCGTCTTCTTCTTGTGTCTTGGGCTTCTGTATATCGTTCTCGCGACGAGCATTAAAAAAAGATTCACTACTTCCCTCGTCATTGCGATGGGTGTTGGCGGTGTGTTGATCACTCTCTTTTCTATACTTGAGAAAGTCGGCGCAAATCTTTTCTCATTGTTTGGACTCAACGGCACCACCGTCATGGGATTGTTTCCAAATGGTGGCAGCTTGATCAACTTCTCACTACTGCTGATCATTTTGGTGACATTAGTATTGTCCGCGATCACTCAGAAGCAAGTGGTGACTCGAGCAATCTCGATCGCGCTCTCCGGAGTCGTCGTCCTCGGTCTCATCCTCAATGGAGTGAATCTCTTACCTGGAAGTGCCCAAGCTCCTGTATTGCTTCCGTTCAGTGCAAGCTGGAGTATCGCCTTGGATGTGTTGAAGACTCCTCGCACGGCTTTAGTTGGAGTCGGTCCACAAGGCTACGTCCAAGCGTTCAGTTTGTTTAAGCCAATAGCGCTCAATAACACGCCATTCTGGGCTGTGCGATTTGGAGCCGCTCACAACGTCCCACTTGATATCATTGTCACACACGGAGCCATCGGAGTTGTCGCATTGGCGCTGATTCTCTTGGGTATTCTCGCAAAAGTGAAATCCACGCGAAAGCAAGATCTTCCTCTGCTTGGTGGTGTCGCGATCAGCGTCCTGATTTTCCTCCTCATCCCTGCAGGACCAGTCCTCTGGGTACTGCTTGCAGTGCTGCTCGTTGCGTGGAATGCTGCAAACGCAGAGTCGTTGGTGGATGGCAGTGAAGACACTTCGACATTTGTGCTCTTGAGCGCGCATAGTAAGACTGGCAAAGATGAGAAACATGTATCGACGGGCATCATTGCCGTGATCGCTCTCCTATTGATCGGAGGCTCGCTCTTCGGCTTGTACTTCAATACTCGCTCACTGGCATCTCAAATTGTGTATGGAAAAGCGCTTGAAGCGATCCGTACCAACAAAGCAAAAGATGCGTATGATTTGATGCGCACCGCGATCACGATTGCTCCATATCATGAAGATCTGCGCCGCACCTTCTCTCAGATCAACCTGTCGATCGCCCAAGGTCTCACCCAAAATAAAGATTTGAGCGATGAGGACAAAAAGACTGCGATCACCTTGATCCAACAATCGATCAATGAAGCAAAAGCTTCAGTGGCTCTCAACCAAACCGAGTCTTCAAACTGGCTTTCACTCGCTATCGTCTATGACAATTTGATCGGTGCTGCCAAAGAGGCCGATCAATGGACAGTAGCCGCGTATACGCAAGCGATCATTCGAGATCCAGCCAACCCACGCACTCGCGTTGATTTGGGAGGCGTGTATCGTAAGTTGAAGAGTGACGACCAAGCAAGTCGACTCTTTGAGCAAGCAGCTCAATTGAAGCCTGACTATGCCAATGCCTACTTCAATATGGCAAGTATCGCCCAGTCATTGGATCACAAAGATCAGCAGTTGGCACTGCTCAAGAAGACCCTCTCACTGTTGGATCCAAAAGACCCTCAGTATGCACAGGTCAAAGACATCGTCGACAAGCTTGATACCGAAGTCCAAGCAGCCGCGAAAGATTCAAAGACTGGCACGCCAACTGCAACGCCAAGGCCGACGGCGACACCAGTCCCGGCTGACGCGACAGCGACAAGTAGTGCAAAGGCAAAGATTGAATTGCCACCGGATGCTGGGATAGCGAGCAACTCCGCTTCTGTCCCACCAGTCCCGACCGCATCTCCAAAAGCGGCGACACAGTAAGAGCGTTGAATAGTGAAAAAAAAGAAAGGGGCGCACCTACTCGGACGCCCCTTTTTCATGTTCATTTCCAAGCCTTTGCACGCAGACACATACATGCTCAGCTTGATGAATTGCTGCCGATTTTTGGCCAAAAGCGAGCTTCCTTCTATCCAAGAATCTCCACTGACCGAATGAATCCTACGTGTCATTTGGAGGCGGTTTTGGTAAACATATCCAACTATCTAATACTATATAAAAAAGCATCGCTTTTTCTTATTTCAAACCAATCACTCGAGGTAATTCTGCCACGGTATCAAAATACCTAACACTATATAAATAGACATCATTTCCGTAGTCAGCCATCTTCATTTTGGCAAGTCTCTGAGAGTCAAAATTTAGGAGGATTGGGATGGATGACGAGTGTTTGTACCTCTCCTTTTGGCCACGTGTATAATAGAAACCATGGCCTACAACTCTCCCTACCAACCAAATGCAGATCGAAATGAGCTCAGGAGAATTGGAATGCAAGCCGGCGAATCGGCATTGCGCAACATCATTATTTGGAGTTCGCAACTTATCAAGTTTGTGGTGCAGTTTGTGATCGACGCGATCAAGCAAGTATTGGGACAGTAGTGAGCGTGTGGACTGTGGGGGAATCGAACCCCCGTTCTATCGTTGCGGACGATATGTACTACCGCTGTACGAACAGCCCTTTTTCTACCCAAAGTATTGTATCATTAAATCTATGAAGAAATTCTTCAAGGGATTTTATTATGCTGCCAGAGGGATCGCATTGTCGTCTTCAGAACGAAACATGCGGGTGCACTTTGTCGCCAGTTGGGCAGTGATTATAGCGGGCATATACTTTCGCTTGGCAAGAGTTGAATGGATTATTCTGTTCTTCGCGATCGCTCTTGTACTATGTGCTGAGGGTTTTAATACATCTATTGAATATGTCATCAATCTCATTCGAGATGACTGTCACGTCCCGTATGCGAATGTAAAATTAGGCAAAGCCAAAGACATCGCTGCTGGCGCAGTTTTCGTGGTTGCAATCATGTCTGCTTTGATTGGCGCTCTTATCTTCCTGCCTCATATTTTCCCATGATACAATAGTCTCCTAGCCGGGCCCGTAGTACACCGGTAGTATACTTCCATGGCATGGAATAGAAAGGGGTTCGATTCCCCTCGGGTCCACAGTGATCAATCTTGAGATTCGATGATTTGATTTCGAAGAGTATCCAATCCCTCACCCGTGCTGCTACTGATCCAAAATACGCCTTTTACGGCCTTGCTCATTTGCGTCAGGATTTCAGATTTTCGCTCTGGCGTCAAAAGATCTGCTTTTGAGAGGACAATGATTCGTTCCTTTTGAGAGAATGGGATCGAAGAGTTTGTTGCTTCCTTCTCGTACGTTTCAAGCTCATTTTCAAGGGTTTTGAGCGAGAATTGATACTGATCACAAATAGTATTCACTTCACTCATATCATCAAGCAGTATCGCATCATCCATTGAGAGCAAAAATATGAGCATTTTGCAGCGGCTGACGTGACGCAGGAATTTTATGCCGAGGCCTTTGCCTTCACTGGCACCTTCGATTAAGCCTGGGATATCTGCGATCACGACAGTTTTTCGATCAGCCACATCGCCACTCTCGACCATCATGACTCCCAAGTTTGGTTCGAGGGTCGTGAATGGATAGTTAGCGATTTTTGGAGTCGCTTTCGTGAGTACAGAAAGCAGCGTGCTCTTTCCAGCGTTCGGGAAGCCGACAAGTCCGACATCGGCGATGAGTTGCAATTCAAATAGGAAATCGCCTTCCTCTCCCCCTTCGCCCGTTTGGGCTTCCATTGGAGTGGTGTTGCGACTGCTCTTGAAGCTCTCATTCCCTTTGCCGCCTCGACCACCTCGGGCAATGGTGACTTCCACACCTTCCTCTGTAAGATCTTCGACCAGCACGACGTCATAGGTTTGGCCGCCGTAATTGAGTGTCGCTTTGTCACCTTTGATGGCCGTGACTTGTGGGGCCTGCGTGTCTTCGTCATTGACGCTCACGGCATACGGATCACCTGCCAGAGTAAACACACCTTCTCGTTCGCGAATGATGCTACTAGCCCGACGTTCGATCGGTCGTTCGACGCGGCCAAGCTCTTGGTCGTTTTTGTACATCATCTTCGGCTTGTTACGGACGTAGGTACTGATGATGCGCCAGACTCGAGTCCCAATTGGGAGCTTCACGACCACATTTTCCTGGTCTTTCCCGTGCATATTGGTGACCCCACCCATTTGTCCATTATCTGCTTCTATGTTTGATATACCCGCAAAATTACGCAGGGTGTTTTCATGGCCAGTACCAACGACGATGACACTGCCACCATTTCCGCCATCACCACCATCTGGACCCCCTTTGAGTGTCCGACGGTTTCGGAAAAATGAGATGCGACCATCTCCCCCTTTCCCTGCGCTAATGTGTATTTTGACGAGATCAACCATATGCGTATTGTACCAGAGATTGCTTCCCTTCTCCTTGACAAACTTCTTCACCGTCTTTAGGATCAGAATATGTCCGATAGCGCATCGAATGCGTCCAAAAATCCTCCAAAAACAATCCTCATTATTGACGATGATCGGTATAATCGTGATTTCTATCAAGAGTTACTCCAAGATAATGGCTATGTGGTCGATACAGCAGAAAACGGTCTCGTCGGCTACGAAAAGATGAATACCTCTCCCCACTACGATATTGTGCTCCTGGATATCGTCATGCCGACCAAAGACGGGATGGAGACCCTTACCGATCTCAAAGCCCGTCCAGATATTCGTGAAAAGCATGGTCCGATTTATATGCTCTCGGCACTGGGCCAAGATTCTGTAGTGGAGAATGCAAAAGAACTTGGAGCGGCTGGCTATATCGTGAAGACCGATATCACGCCAGATCAATTTTTACGAAAGATCAAAGAGCTTATCCCTACCTCTCCTACTTCCCAAGCCTAAAGCTAGTACGCTATATTTTATTCTATGCACTTCGTTCACCATATTCCGACACTTATAGCAAGGCAAAAACGTATGTATAAAGCTTGGGGAAAATCAGTTGCAATCGACTTACTTGATTGCCCACATGAAATGATCGACAACAAAGAGACTGTGTTGGACTTCATCAAAAAAGTGATAAAACACATCGATATGAAAGCCCATGGACCGACGTATATTGAGAGGTTTGGCGAAGTAGGCAAACACCCTGGCCCAGGGTATTCCGCGATGCAATTCATCGAAACTTCATCGATTACGATTCATTGCGATGAGTTTGATAACCGTGTGTTTATCGATATTTTCTCCTGTAAAGATTTTGATGCTGATTCGGCAGCAGCATTTGCGAAAGAGTTTTTCAAAGCGAAAGAAATGAAGTACACACCATTAGAAAGATAGAGGAGATTTTATGTCGGATATTTCTAGAAAGTTGGAGCAAGCTAAAGTAGGTAACTTTGCAAAAGATGTCTTGACACCTGTTGGGAAAATCCCAGAGCCGAGTATAAATTCTTCTGAACAGACGAACCCGGAAAAAAAGAATTTAATACAGACTCTTCAAGACTTGATTAACAAGTTAAGAAGATAGGTCTATTTGTAGATTGCCCAAAGTCCAAGGAGCATGAGTACGAAAGCTCCAGCTTTCTTTAGGAGTGTCTCCCTGCTCGTGTCTTCCGTAAAATACTTTGGCACGAATACACTCAGGACAATCGAGTAGAGTAAGACAAACACCGGTTGTATTCCGGATAAGACGCTTACGATCGAAACACTGCCGAGTGAGTATGCATAGAGGAGCAAAAATCGAAACGCGACGTAAAACACTTCGGAAGTCGCCAAGGCTCCGTATCCTGCTGTCGGCATTTTCTTAAAATACTTTTGAATCTTTTTTGAATAGCCTGGCTGCAAGAACAACGTTGCCGTTCCCACTCCAATTCCGATACTTTCTATGGATATTGTTTGCATGACATTTGTGTCATTGACGATACCCTTGAATAACACGGTCGACAGTGCAAACAGAAATGATGCGCTCATCATGAGCCAAAACACTTTTCGAAGCCGAAAGCTTCCTTTTTTCGAGACACTCATCCACACTGCTCCAGCGAGAATACACACAAATCCAATGACCTGCATTCCCGCCAATTTTTCACCAAGATAGAGACTTGCAAGTAACAGTGAAAAGATAGGGACCGCCTGTGCGAGAGGTACGACGGTGGACGCATCTTCGAGCTCCAATGACTGGAAATACGGGATCAAATAGTACTGCAAACACATACCAGCAAGGATGACTCGAAGCCACTCACCAGCGCTATATTGAGGCAAGCCCACAAACGGAAGCATGAGGAACCCAACAACTGCAGCGATACTCCCAGTGAATACGACTACCACTGCAGAGTCTTTCAAATATTTATCCACCAACAATTTATCAGTGATATTTGCAACTGCGACGACCGCATATGCTAGAAGTGCATACAAGATCCAGCTCATGGTTGTTCTGTCTCTTTGAGCGATACTCGGTACTTTTTCAAAAAGAAAATTGGTTTACACAGTTCCTTTGCATGTCGCAATCCCTCGATTCCAAGATCTTGTTCATAGTTGATGAGTGTACACCCCATGGCCTCGAGACGAACGAATGCTTCGCGTTGCAAGAACTCGCCACATCCTCGGTACTTCATATTCCATTTTCCAAATTCGAGCATTGCATACTTGTGATTCACAACTCGAGAAAGAATATAGCCAATGAGTTTCCCTTCTACTCGCAAGCCAAACGCATTCATTTCATAGGAGTCAATTCCAGAAAACAGTTTTTGCGTCGCTTTATATTCATGCGCATTCTCAAGTGGGTTCTTGTCAAAATTATCAATCCAAAACTGGAACAGATCCAGAATTTCTTGCTGCACTGTTTTGTTTCGTAGATCCAATTCTTCGACTTGAGCAGTTTCACTATACATATCTAGGAACCGATAGACTTCTTGTCGTTTACTTCGGTATTCACCGCCTACAAGCATAGAAAAAGCGTGGCAATCGATGACGTAATCAAAATCATCTCGACTTTCTTGGATAAGTAAGTCCGATTCACCAGAGAGCGATTCGATGCACGTTTTCGGAATGAGTTTCAGAAATGGTTTGAGTCCATTCTTCTTTGCCTCAGCCAGGAGCGTGTGAATGACCGTATCCACATTATTTGTTCCTAAGAATGTGTAAAACATTTCAAGGTCCAAATAGTCTTGAAATTTGAGGACCAGATTTCCTGACAAAGTTGAGACTTCAACAAGATGATCGGTATCGTAACTCCATAGGCTCACAAAATCAAAATCGGAATAGGGAGGAAAAGGCCGTGTCAGGTCTTCAATATCTTTTTGGTCAGATAATTCCAGTTTTTTAAACTGTGGAAACTCAGGGATCATCATGTAGTCTTTGCTTCGCGAAAAAGACCTTGTTGATTATATACCACAAGTCGCTTGACAGGATTGATCAAACTCACTACGCTTGATACATGAGCTCTTTTGTGGCCGAGCACAAATACCATGTGGTGACGGGAATCTTCTTTTTAGCGCTGTCCGCCTGGTGGGTACACGTCCAACCTGGGACGTTCGGAGAAACGGATCGCCAGCACTTCTCTGATTTGTATGGGATTATGGCTCTTTGGGGAGCTGTCTGGGGCATGAAGACTTCAAAAGACTGGGGTGGGACAAAGAGCTTATTTGGCAAAGCAATCCTCATGTTCTCACTCGGACTCTTGTTGCAGGAATTTGGTCAACTTGCCTACTCCTATTATAAGAACTTCCTTCAAATCGAGATTCCTTACCCATCGCTGGGTGACTTGGGATATTTTGGAAGTATTCCCCTGTATGCCTATGGGGCGTATCTGCTCGCCCAGACTTCAGGCATCAAATTCGCAGTGCAATCAGGCTGGGACAAACTCAAAATTATCTTTTTCCCGATTGCTTTGCTGCTTATTTCGTACACCCTATTTTTGCGAGGCTATGAGTTTGACTGGACCAACCCATTAGTAATTTTCTTGGATTTTGGCTATCCATTAGGACAAGCAATCTATATCTCTATTGCCATAGTGACGTACATCATGTGTCGGAAAATGCTTGGAGGAGTCATGCGCTCAAGAGTGTTATTGATTTTGGGAGCGTTCTTGCTCCAATATCTTGCTGACTTTACATTTTTGTATCAAAATAGTCAGCAAACCTGGGAAGTTGGTCGAATTAACGATTACATGTATTTAGTAGCATATACTGCGATGACGATCGCATTACTCGAGCTTCGTCACGTGATCCTGAGGATCAGAAAAAGCGAGTAACGCCTATGTTAAGTATTTCGGTAGCCAGTGACATCGCTCAAGCTATCGTAAACCATCAAAGTGCAATTATCGGGCCCTTGGCATACGAACAAGCAAAGAAGGTCCCGGGTATTGTTGTTTCTTCAAATACGGTAGAAGTCGAAAATAAAGAAGCTGACCCGTCCACACCACTGACTGGACTGGTAAAAAAATATGAGGAGCTATTCGGGACTACGTCCATAGAAGTCTGTAAAGATGCCGTCCGCGAGCTAAAAATAAGTTTCTCTGCAAACGATCTCCCTTCCATTCTGCAGTGACATCCGCTAGAGTAAAAGAATGTCCGATCAACCTTCTGATATCGCCAAACAGCTCTACGAGCAAAATTTTCAGTTAGCGGTCAATAACAAGACACTTTCCATCATTTCCAAGCTCTATGAGATTACGATGAGCTCACTCGATGTGAAAGAAGTCTGTCAGAAGATTGTCGACACCCTTGTCTCCGAACTCAGTTTTAATGCTGCCATTCTCAATATCACAAGTGCGGAAAAAAATGAATTTTGCCCGCTCGCAATTACGAGGACACCGCAGGTCGAGCAAGCATTGGCACTTCTTGGCAAGCCACTCGAAGAAATTTGTCTTCCTCTCGGTTCAAATGAGAACTTAGTCGCGACCAGCATGCGAGACAATGATCGCAAGATTACTGGAAGCATGCTCGATATCCTCTTCCCCGTTGCGAGTCAGGAAGTGGCCGATCAAATCGAAAACTTGACTGGGATCAAAACGTTGATTATCTATCCAGTCTCTTTAGGGACCAAGATGATCGGAAGTCTCGTGGTCGGACTCGGGAAAAAAGCGGATGACCTTTCCAAAGCGGAAAAACAGACGCTCGAAGAAGTGATCAATTTGATCGCGATTGCGATCGAACGTGCCCAGTTACATCAAAGTGTCGAGAAAGCGAATGAGGATCTCAAAGCCTTGGATAAGCTCAAGGATGAATTCCTTTCCATGGCTAGCCATGAGCTCAAGAGTCCTATGAATGCCGTCAAGAATTACCTGTGGATGTCTTTAAACAAGGGTTTAGAGAATCCCGAGCGACTCAAAGAATATTTGACCGTTGCGTATGAGCAAATTCAGCGCCTCACTTCACTCGTGAATGATTTGCTAGACGTATCCCGTATCGAGAGTGGTCGCATCAAGCTCGAGATGATTGATATTGATTTGACCAAAGCAATCAAAGAGACACTCGAGATATTCGAGACCCAAGCAAAGAATAAGAATCTGGAACTGATTAATAAAGTGACGGACCCGGTCACTATCAAAGCTGACGACACAAAAATTCGAGAGATACTCAACAATTTTGTCTCGAATGCGGTCAAATACACGCTAGCTGGAAGTGTCACAGTGAGTACCGAAAAGAAGGATGGATTCTTGCGAATAAACGTGAGTGACACCGGCTCGGGAATCACTCTTGAAGATCAACAGAAATTGTTTCAAAAATTCTCTCGCGTCAATGCAAGTTACAAAGGGTTGGCCGCTGTCGAAGGCACGGGCCTAGGCCTGTACATCACGAAGCAATTTATTGAGATGATGGGTGGAAACGTCGGACTCGACTCTGTTGTCGACAAAGGGACTACTTTCTGGGTCGAGCTCCCGACCACATAACACTTTTCTGATCGACTGATCTCCTGATCCTACTGTTCAGCTATTTCAAATAGTTTCCAGGGTCTTGTGGCACTCCGCCAAGTCGCACTTCAAAGTGACAATGTGTTCCGGTCGAGCGGCCAGTACTCCCCATTTGCCCGAGGACATCGCCACGTTTCACCGTCTGCCCGACTTGGACCGAGATGACTGACATATGTCCATACAGTGTGACGAAGCCGTTTCCATGATCGATCATGACACGATTACCATATCCTGAGTTATCGACCCATCCGGCCACAATGACTCGCCCACTGTCTGCGGCGAGGATCGGACCACCACTTCGGTTCGCGATATCGAATGCTTTGTGGAAGAAACTAAAACCTTGCGTAATTCGACCCGCAGCTGGCCAAATAAACTGTCCTGAAGCACTGACAGCGCCTGCATTTGGGGTCAAACGAGCAGACACACGTGTGACTGGCGCATCGTCAGGAGCTGGCATTTCTCCCCCTGGCACGACCAAGTATTGCCCTACCTGTAAACCGAACTCATCATTGGTAAATGTATTGAAAGGATAGTCGACGATCGGCTGTGCCCCCGAACCACAGTCATCGCCTTTTTCAATCAAGCCGTACAATCTCGCGATACTACAGATCGTGTCACCCTTTTTCACTTTGTGATACACGCCGTCGACTGGCAAAATTTTCAGTTTCTGCCCTGGTTTAATTGGATCTTTTTCATTGATGTTATTGAGCCAGGTGATACTGGTGGTTTTGCTTAAACCGTATTTTTGAGCGATGCTTTTTAATGTCTCCCCTGATTCGACCGTGTGCTCGTAGATCTCTCCACCTCGATAGCGCGACACGTCTTCACCTTGGACAGTCAAAAATCCACCCGCGTCCACTTCCTGACCAGATGCACTCAACAACACTCCAGATGGTAGCGTATCGACCACCGTGCCTTCAGCTGCCTGACTTTGGACAATGCGAGGACCGATGGTGATCCCAAAAAACAAGGTTACAAACAAGACGACATGCAGAAATGGTCGAGCGTACTTCCCACGCTTTTGATACAACAAATCGACGATGAGGTCTTTGACCGTCTCAAACTTTGAAAACAGTGAATAGGCTCGCTCTTTGACATATCGACGCGCGAAATCATTAAATGCGCGGAAATCCGATATGAACGTAGGCTCCGACGGTGACATCTCTAGCCCTCCTTCAGGCTTGCCAAGAATTCTTTATTGCTCTTTGTTTTCTTGAGCTTGTCCAAGATGATAATGGTTCGTTCATCTTTGCCCAAGAGGTCAATCATGCGTCGCATGGTGATCACACTTTGGTAATCAGATTGAGTGAACAAGAGATCTTCGTTTCGTGTCCCTGAGTGTGGGATATCGATAGCTGGATAGACTCGTCGCTCAGTGAGATTGCGATCCAAGATCAATTCCATGTTACCTGTTCCCTTGAACTCTTCATAGACGAGGTCATCCATACGTGAACCGGTATCCACTAATGCAGTCGCGATGATTGTCAAACTGCCATTCTTCTTTCCTTGAGGAGTATCAAATTCCTCGAAGTTTCGAGCAGCTCCAAAGAACTTCTTTGGTGGGTGCAATGCAGCCGGATCAAATCCTCCAGACAATGTACGTCCTGAAGTTGGGATTGCTAAGTTATATGCTCGAGCCAATCGAGTGATCGAGTCAAGAATGATAAACACGTGCTGGCCCATTTCCACCAAACGTTTTGCTCGTTCGATCGCAATTTCACTGACACGCACTTGATCTTCTGGTGGTTCGTCAAAGTTACTGGCAGCGACTTCACCTTTGCCATTGGTGATTTTGGCAATATGGCGTCTGATATCCGTGACTTCTTCCGGGCGTTCACCGATGAGCACAGCCATCAAATGAATTTCAGGATAGTTCGCCGCGATTCCGGTCGAGATCTCTTTCATGATGGTCGTCTTACCTGCTTTTGGTGGAGAGACGATCATTCCGCGTTGCCCTCGTCCGATTGGAGCAACAAGATCGATCAGGCGGGTCGACAATGGTTCATTGCCACTCTCGAGTTTCAGATGTTCTTTTGGAAACACCGGAGTCAGACTTTGAAATTTGACGCGAGGGCCGACGAGCGCAGCTTCGATTCCGTTGACTTTATCGACTTTCAAAAGCCCCCAATATCGCTCATTTTCCTTTGGAGCTCGAGCTGGCCCTTCCACGATATCGCCAGGTCGCAATCCAAATCGTCGGATTTGTGAAGTGGAGATATAGGCATCACGGTCAGATGGCGAGAAATTACTTCGCAACACTCCGTGTCCGTCCGTACTCGTATCCAAGACACCAGTGATGATCTCTGCATCGACGCCAGCATCAGGCAGTACTCGCCCATCGACTTCTCCAGCAAACTCAACTGATTTTGCAGGATCAATAAATCGATTTGGATTGTACTCACCAGGCATTTGCCCTTCAGTATTTTCCTCGTACTCATTGCCTGGGCGAGGCCGTGAATATCGTCCACCGCCACGAGAGTTTCCTCGGCTGTAATTGCCTTCAGAGCTTCGACTTCGACTCGATGTTGGGCGAGCGCGATAGGAAGTAGATCGAGCATTGCTGCGAGGTTCACTGACCGCTTGAATCGGCTCTGGAGTTGGTGCGACTCGAGTCGGTGCACCGATAATGTCGTCAATATTGACTACTGGTTTTGCCGCTGGGGCTGGGACTGGTGAAGTTTGTATATCGTCGCTCATGGCGACCTCCTTACATGGTGCCCTGTGGCTCAAAAATGCCTACAGGAACGTATAATTATAGATTGCTTGGGAAAAAACTAGGTAATTCATGAAAAAGACAATGGTACTTGAGAAAAGCTATCGATGTCCAAATTGTCGGGAAACGTCAAACCAAGGAATAATCCTTGAAGATTGGGTTCATTATGCCCCGAAACTACGATTTTGTCAAGAAAGCCTGCCACCTACTTGACTGGCTCCGCGATGACCAGAAACCGCTTCCAGCTCGTTCCCGGTGGCCAGCAGGTCTGTAAGATGATCTGATCCTTGTCAGTTTGAGGCAGCAAGAAGCTGACATCATTTGCGGCGACGATCTTCGTTTCCTTTACTTGGTAGTGAAACTCTTTCCCCCAAAACCAGACAGAAAATGTATCCCCGACGATCATATCTCGCAGCGCATAAAAGAGCGCATTGTATCGTTCGATATTCCATTCTCCGTTCGTAGAATGACCAAAGATAAAGATCGTTTTGTTTTGACTATTTTCTTCACCTGGAAGGCCGGTACCCGCTGCATGAGCCACTCCCTTCTTCAGCGCAGCTGTATATTCCTTTTCATTCGCGGCGTCGACATTTGCGATCACTTTTGAGTTCACTCCAATCTTTGGGATGATGATTTGAAATTGTTTGTCAGGATCAGGATTCGCGCTTGGGACAGGAGTCGGTTTGGTGTCGACAGCGACGTTACTTTCTTGCGCATGAGACGAGACGGTTGAGAGTGAGTAGGAGATTTTTTGAGCGATGCTTTGGATCTCAAGTGCGACCATTGGACCCACGGTCAGAAGCATGAGTACCAGTGAGCCAGCAAGCAATGCTTTTGAGGTAAATGAAACGAAATTAAATTTCGGAATGAATACTTTTGATGGCCAATTCACTGTAGGCAGCGAAATTTCAGGCATTCCCTTTCGAAGTTGTCGAATCTTCTTGAAGATTTGAATGGATTCAAATTTCGCTACTTCCAGTAGTGACTGCACTGAATACGGTGCAAACGTAGGGATCTCTCCTCGCTCGAAATACCCGTCTCGGTGATGCGTATGAAGGAGTGTCTTCGTCGGTTTCGGCACAGAAATTCTTGGCACCACTGGTTTGACGGACGCGAGTTCACGCAGAATCGTATCCAACTCGATGAGTGGAATCTCGATGCGGACAAGTGCTGGATCATCTGCCACTTCACTGCGCACCGTTTCTGGTTGTACGCTAATAGGTACGGGCGGTGAGCTTACCAGCTCAGTGCTCTGCGCAAACTCGCCGGTCTGCCCTCCAGACGAGTCTGCGCGCAAAACTGATACTGGTATGCTGACGGTTGGAAGTGGTTTTTCACCATGAATCGAT
Organism: uncultured Pseudomonadales bacterium; assembly: GCA_964509365.1. Lineage (GTDB taxonomy): Bacteria > Patescibacteriota > Microgenomatia > UBA1400 > UBA12028 > JBDTWD01. The sequence goes on from CAZDWN010000001.1 coordinate 270,119, forward strand.
GCCAAAATAGCACTGGCCTTCGGAGAGAGGTACGTGCGGGAAATATCTTCAGGGACTGGAGTGTTTACTTTCTCCTTGAGCTTTGCCGCAAAAACGGGCACATCAGAGAGGCCCGCTTGCGTACGGTCAAAGATCACGACAGAGATAGGTTTTTTTCCGATTAAGGTGGACATAGGGCAGTATGTCTAACGATGATTCTGTTTACAGTCCTTTTTTCTTGAGCCACATCCCGATGGAGTACATGGCGATTGAGCCAATGCCTCCAAATGCGGTCGTGAATCCGGTCGCTGGCAATGTTCTTGGAGTTGTCGCTCCGAGGACTTGAGGTTTCCCTCTCCAGTTTCCAAAGACCATTAATTGGTTGTTATCGGTGGTGATATGGATAGTGACTTCAGTTGGTGTTGTCGCACTCCATCCATCCGCTGACTTTTCTCGAATACGGACTTGCGTGCCTTCTGGCAACGTCACGACTCCCCCTTCACCCAAATGGTTTTCAAAGGTCTCGTAGTCGTGCCAGTTGTTGTCACCATTACTGTCCCATTGGAATTTCCAAGAAAGTCCTTTTTCGCTCGTATCTTGATGTCCGTTCCCGTTCTCATCAAAGTACTTGCGGATAAAGAAGCCTCCCATTTTTCGGGTGTCACAACTGGTGCTATCCACATTTTGTGGAGCGCGGCAGTATTTGACTGAGCCATCTGCGTGACAGACATATCCACTCTGACAATCACTATCGACACTGCACGTTGCATTACAGACTGCAGGAGTCGGGGTCGGAGTTGGCGAAGTGGATGGTGTTGGAGTCGGAGTCACTTTCTTATGATTTCCAAACTTGAGCACCGTTTGCACTCCGCTGCGGATTGTCGCTGATTGCGTTGCATCGGTCGTGGCTTCCCAGCCGTCTTGCATCACTTCAGATGCACTGACTTGGGTCCCATCTGGCAAGTTGACGACGTCTCCACAGCCGCTGTCTGTTTTCCAAAATTCATACCAAGACTTCACCTTTGTCTGGTAGGAGGTGTCAGAGCCATTGTTGAGTTTGTAGACAAATGACCAGACCAATCCAGCTTCTCCGTCATCTTGCGTCTTATTTGCATTGGTATCTTCATACTTACAGATGCGCAGTGATCCTTCTGGAGTTGGAGTCGCGGTTGGAGTTGGACTTGGTGATGGACTTGGAGTCACGGTTGGCGTCGGCGTGACCGTCGGTGTCGGACTTGGGGTCTGAGTTGCTGTCGGTGTCACCGTTGGCGTTGGGCTTGGGGTGACAGTTGGAGTTGGACTCGGACTAACAGTCGGTGTCGGGGTTGGGTTTGGAGTGAATGTGTTGAGGAACCAGAGCACTTTCACTGCATCGACATTTGAAGTGTACATGTAGATCACATCATCAAACTTGACCCCATCGACATAGAGGCCAGTTTGTCGCCAGCCAGACTTCATATCTTCACCGACAGAGATTGTCTTGTCAGTTGGGACATCGACGATTGCGCATCCTTGCGTGAAGATATTCCACCAGTGAGCGGTGACTACCTGCTCTGGATCCGTACCAACTTGGTAGCGGAAGTCCCATGAGATTTGGTTTTCACCGTTATCGACGACACCATTTCCGTTGTCATCTTCGTATTTACAGATTTTCAGTTGCGTTGTTGGTGCCGGAGTCGCCGTCGGGGTTGGACTTGGAGTCGGTGTAGCCGTCGGCGTGACAGTCGGAGTTGGACTCGGAGTCACCGTTGGCGTTGGTGTCGGTGCCTGACAAGTGAGACTGGCTGGATTTTGGTCCAATCGGCAGTAGCCTACATAGCATCGCAGTCCTGCACTGCAGTCTGTGTCGACACTGCAAGCACTATTACATACGCCTGGCGTAGGAGTTGGTGTTGGGGTCGGAGTTGGAGTAACTGTCGGCGTTGGACTTGGTGTAGGTGTTGGCGTCGACGTCAAATACAAATATGATTTAAAAAGAATCTTAATCGTTTTTGACTCTCCTGGCTGCACTGTTCCAATGTTCATTGGTGAAGAATACAGTTGATCAGGGATTGGACATCCACCTTGAGGATCAGCTGGGTTTGGTGTGCAGTCATACAGTCCAGTATCGCCAAACTTCTTTGAATATCCCGGTAATGCGTAAAGGTAATTTGAAGTTGAAGAATGTACTGTCACGTCGTCAGTGACAGATGGACTATTATCAGAAGACAGCGTAACTGATGGATGAAGATCCAATGCTTTTTGATCAAGTCCAGGAAGTTGAGCGAGTACTTTGACATTTCGTGCAGGGTTTGAACCATTGTTGGTGATTGAAACTTGATATTCAATGATGTTCCCTGGCCGACCATTCACTTCTTCACTCTGCCAACCAGTTGCAGTAGTTACGTTCGCAACTTTGACGAATTCTCCACCCCACAATGTTGTATCAGTGTTTGGAGAAATAACTTTCACTTGTGAATCGACAGCTGACCAAGGGACATTATCTGCACCAACCTCAGCGCCGGATTTGATAATAGTTCCAACGGGAACTGTTGATTTTGCTTTCACTTTGAATCGCACATACACCAACTGATTTGGCGTCAGCGTTCCCATATTAGTCGATGTAGTTACCCAAGCATCGATCACTGGAGTCGTCGTACCATTCTTTTCTTTCTCTCCACTCCCAGCCACATATTCAACGTCCGTGGAAAGTGCTGGGCGTGCAAGAACATTGGTCAAACTCGCGCCAGTTCTATTTTGGATCTGGATTGTATACATGAATTCTTCACCTGGCTTCACTTCAGTCTTGTCCATGCCCAAACCAAACCAAAGATCTGGTTGAGATACAGCCTTACTGACAACTTGAGAGAATCCAAGAATAAAGATTGCAAAGAATGCAAGCGCTAAAGCGAGGATTTTTTGTGAGGTTTTGGAGAAAAGGTTCATATTATGTTTGGATTATATACATCTGCCGTTGGTGCGGCTGACGGTTCTACTGGAGGTGCTGAAAGAGTGGACTCACTGCCGTTAGTTGCCAAAGTCGGAGCAACTGTTGGTTGAGGTACAGCTGTCGCATCAATGTTTGGCGTTGGCGTAGGATGATTTTGATTATTATTTTCTACATCAGTCGAACTTGGCTCGACTGTTGGCTGTTCTGTGACTGGAGTCTCGCCTGGTGAAGGAGTATCCACAATCACTTGTCCCGGAGCCACAATTTCTGGTTGCGGTTGTGGTGTTGGAGTATAAACAGCTTCAGCACCTACCCCACAGTTCCATGGAATTTTTACTACTTCCATTGGCTCTGTTGGTTTTGGAGAATTTTCAAAAAATTTTGGGATACCGTCCTGACCTCGGTCTCGAAGTGCAATGCTGAGACCTTGGACTTGTACTGCGACATCTTCAGCAGTGAGTAGTCCGTCTTTGATTGCCTCAAAGTCTAATACTGTGAACGCACTGTATTCATGATTTCCGTCATGAGTACCGTACAGCTCTTCACTTACTCGAGCTGATCCGTCTGCATTTTTTGGAAATTTGACAGGCACTCGCAGTGCCATTAAAGGCTTCTGGAATTCCGGCTCATCGAGTTGCTTTGCTGGAGGTTTTTGAATCTCGCAAGTCTCGACGGGAAGCGGCATTCGAACGATTTCTTTCATTGTTGTATTGCCATCCTCGACTGTTTCTGCAGAGATTCCAAAATCTGAGGATTTTGAGAATTCAAACTGTCGACCAAGATCCATCATCGCCAGTTCCTTGGCCATGTTCCACAGTTCTTCTTCAGACATACTGTGAGCTGAATCAGCGACTTTCAGAGCGGAAACATAGACCAACAGTTTTGAAGCTGCTAGTTCTTGATACCCATTGAGTTCGACAAATTCAGAGCGAAGTAAACCATCTTTGGATTCTTCGAAAATTGCTGGAACAGTTCCAGCCTTATTTGAAAATAACTCAGCATCTTTAAAGACAACATCTCCGTTCAGTTGTTTCGATGCGAAACTAGAAAATGGTTCAATTCCCTCACGAGCAAGTGCTTCTTTTCTCGTGTCAATGATCTGATTAAAGCCAAGTCGTGCAGTTTCTGGAGTAAATGGATTGAATTCCGAATTATTCAGACCCAGGTTGACTGGATCTTTTTGATCTTCATTTGAGAGCATGACCATTTCGAGGAGTGGAGAACCATCAAGTATTGTCTTGACAATCTCACTTGTATTTTCAGGTGCGACATGCGCGGCCGTTTCGTTGGCGATGCCTTGAATTTTCTCCAAGTTCTTGTACATGTCACTGGTGACGAAAAATCCTCCGAGGCCATGTAAAGAATCGGTCTCATCTTTTTGTACATCAATTCCGAACTTCAAGTACATGTAAGATTTGATTTCATTCTTTGACAATAATTCACTGGGAGTAGGAGTCTCGAGATTCACCTCTCCGGTTGGAGTAGGTCGAGGTGTCTCAGTTGACGTAGCAGTTGCAGTGGATGTTGCAGGAATTTCAGTATTGGTTGATTTTTGAGCGTCTGAAGCCGCAGGTGCGAGTGGAGTTAGTGTCGAGAACTGATCTTCAAGTGCAGTTTGTGTTGCTTCTATCGCAGCCCATTTCGTGGCAATGTCCGCGTTGGATTCAGAAGGAGATTTGAGCTTCATTTCAGGGGTCTGAGTCGGAGGCAAAGTGAGCGTGACGCTGTCTTTGACGGATCTGAAGATTTGAGCATCTGACTTCTGCTCACCCGCCGCTTGAAAACAAGCAGCAGTTCCGAGTGCTGTTGCTGCCAGACCGACATACAATGCTGTCTTTTCTTTTGACATTCCACTCATAGTATCTCCTTCATCCATCTATCTGACCAAGATGTGGCAGTAGTGTAAGAGGACTGAAGTAAACGTGTAATTTACTCAAGTCATCCGTTGTTTGTACAGTACTTCCCTTGACAAAGGTTGTCAAAGTTGATAGTTTGATACACGAGAAGCCCGGCCTTAGGTTTTACTTTAAGGTTAGGATTCTTACATATAAAGCATTGCTACACGTGTCTTTCCAAGGTCAGCGGTAGTAATGCTTTTTTTTGATCTCCAGATAGTATAACTTTTTTGAGTCTCCTGTCAAGCCTATATTTATTTATCTCCTCTGGTATTGCCGTCCCGTAGTAATACTTTTACAACCTTTATTGGCGGAAATCAAGAGGTTATCCACAGGCACTGTTGAGCTCCAAAGGAATCGGGATAAACTGTGTTCAGCTGTGGAAAAGGAATGTGTGCAACGAACCTACTTTGAAGATGATGTGGAAATCACGTCTTTGACCATCCGAGCAGTACTCGCGGAGATTATAGAAGTAAAGCCAAGGCGCTTGCTTTCTTTGATTCGCTTCTCTAAGAGCTTCACTTTTCGTATCTCCCCCAAGAGTCCGACCTCACCGACATAGACGATGCCCTTCCCTACTGCTTTGTTGTGGTAGGAGGACGCGATAGCGACTGCGATACCGAGATCCGCGGCTGGCTCATTGATCGTCATCCCACCTGCGACGTTGACAAAGATATCACACTCACCCAACGGTAGGCGACAAAACTTCTCCAGTACGGCACCGATCACTTGCAGCTTGGGTACAGGGATTCCTCTGGCGACTCTCCTGGGGACTGGTAACTCACTGCGGACGACGAGAGCTTGGACTTCAATGAGGATGGGTCGTGTGCCTTCGACGATGGAGACGAGTGCACTTCCAGCTGCACCTTCGACTCGTTCCTCCAAGAAACTAGCCGACGGATTCGTCACTTCTTCCAAACCATTATCAGTATGGACGAATATACCGACCTCGTCAGTTGCCCCAAATCGGTTTTTTATCGCTCGCAAGATACGATATTGACCAGTTCGTTCGCCTGACAACTCCAAGACACTATCCACCATATGTTCGAGGACTTTCGGTCCGGCGATCGTCCCCTCTTTCGTGACATGACCCACGAGAAAGATCGGGATATTCGTTTGTTTGGCACATCGAGTCAGCCGATCAGTACTTTCCTTCAGTTGTCCGATCGACCCAGTCGCACCGGAAAGATCGTTGGTCGAGAGTGTTTGGATACTATCGACGATGACGAGCGTCGGTTTCTCTCGCTCGATCGTCGCAGTGATCTCATCGACGTCCGTGCTCGTCAAAAACAACAGATTTTCTTTCCACCCCTCTGCATTTCCCCCCTTACCAAGGGGAGATGTTAGGGGGTCCTGCATTCGTTGGACTCTGAGAGAGATCTGTTCCGGACTCTCCTCGCCAGCGATATAGAGCACAGACTGTTTATCTTCTCTATTCAACACATTTAATGTCAAATGAGTAAGGAGGGTAGACTTACCGATGCCTGGTTCCCCGCCAATAAGTACTACCGAACCAAACACGATACCGCCACCCAAGACGCGATCGAATTCTTCCATTCCCGTGCTTATACGGTTCAAATTTGCATCGTACTCTTTGACATCGCTGAACCGAAGAATTGACGCTGATTGTGAGGTATTATTTTTGGTCCGCCCGCTGGCGGATTGAATTTTGGTATTTTGCTTTGCCGTCTCTTCAAACGAGTTCCACGTGCCACATTCAGGACACTGCCCGAGCCACTTGGGTGATTCATACGCGCAGTTTTGACAGATAAAGACTGAGGAGCTTTTAGCCATACTGGCATCCTACCTTGTGAGGAAAATGAATGAAAGGGGAGGAACTTATCCCACCAAATCAAATTTTTTGAGTTTCTCGGATTTCTTCTCTTTATCTCCAGGAGCTTTGAGCAGCTGGGATTGGAGCTCTACCAAGCCGCGATACAAGCCATCTGTCTTCTTGAGAAGCTCAGCGCTGGTCCCCTGCTCGGCGACTTTGCCCCCAGAGAGCACGAGGATATGGTCAGCATTGGAGATCGTACTGAGGCGGTGTGCGATTATGATCGACGTACGTCCATGGAGCAGTCGTTCCAATCCTTTTTGTACTTCTAGTTCTGATTTGCTATCGAGGGCTGATGTGGCTTCATCGAGGATGATGATTGGTGCATTCGTCAGCATGGCTCTGGCGATCGCAATCCGCTGCTTTTGGCCACCTGAGAGCTTCACTCCACGTTCTCCAGTCACACTATCGTATCCATCTGGGAGGGCCAGGATAAACTCGTGAGCATTTGCCCCTTTTGCGGCAGCGACTACATCTGCTCTACTCGCATCCGGTCGACCATAGCGAATGTTATCGATAATGGTCCCTGAGAAAAGTAACGATTCCTGAAAGACAACTGCGATATTTTTGTGAAGTGAGTCCTCAGTGAGACCATTAATATCTTGATCGTTGATTCGAATGTGACCAGATTTTGGTTCATAGAAGCGCAACAGGAGATTGACGATAGTCGATTTCCCTTGCCCAGACTCGCCAACAAGTGCGAGTTTATTTCCTTCGCGAATATGAAAGGAGATATTGTGAAGGACATTTTTCTCTTCATATCCAAACGAGACATCGTCAAATTCGATAATCTTGGCCGCGTCAGTTTTCTTCATATCAAGTGCTTGCGCTCCTGGTGTATCGGTGATGAGCGTTTTGGTGGCCAACACCTCAAAGAAATCTTTCGATCCACTACTTGCCTGTTGGATTTGACCCAAGATAAATGACATTGCAAACAATGGGAAGCGAGCTTGGTTGACGAGTTGGATGAGCAGAGTCATCTCCCCGATCGTGTAGCGTCCATTAAACGTCCAATACACGATATATGCGATGATTCCGAATAAAACGATATTGAGCATCAGACGTCTGGCAAAATCATATCCGTGCCAAATGCGAGTTTTGTCCTTTGCCAGTTTCTGGACGTCGTTTCTCGCCATGAGAAACGAGCTGAGCTCTTGCGCGCCACCAGTAAACGCTTTGACGACACGGATCCCAACAAGCGCTTCAAAGACACGCCCCTGAGCGGTATCCTTGATTGCATTTTCCTTCGCTGAGTATTCCCCCCAGACAATCGTCGAGCGATGGGAGATGAGAATATAGAGAGGAAATAACGAAGCGAGCAGGAGTGCGATGATCGGAGAGTAGAAAGCGAGCAATACGATCGTCACAAATGCCGTCAAGAAAAATGGCAAGAAGTTGTTGAGCATGTTTTGGATAAAGTCAGTGATGCTTTGAATGCCGCGAGTCATCTTGTTGGTAATTTTTCCAGTGATCTCATTGTCAAAATAGCCGATGTGAAGTGACAAGACGTGTTTGTAAAAACTCGAGCTTAAATGTGTTTGCAGTTTTTCACCCAACTGGTCACCAATCCACTGCCCGTACGCCGTGAGCGTCGTACTGAGCACATCACTGAGGATGATAGCTCCCAAGAGCCAAAAAATGATTTGAATGTCCTGAGGGACGCCTGCAAAATGAGCGACGATGACGTCCACAATCTGCTTAAACAATAGCGGTGATGCCAATGACAGGAGTGAGGTCGATATGACAAAGAAAGCCATGAAAGCGTACAACTTCCAGAATTTCTTCGTAAACTTGAGGATTTCAAAAATTGGAGACATATGAAAGTGATAAACTACACATATTCTATCAAACTAATGGAGATCTCATATGGCAAATCCTGAACAAACGGTATTGATCATTGACGATGCTCCTGACTATAGCATCATGATTCGGACGGTTTTGCGACAAAACTTTCCAGAAGCTAAAATTCTCAAAGCAGACGGTACAAAGAGTGCAGTGACTCAGCTTGAGCCACTATCCGATAAAGGAGCTGTTCGTTTAATCATTGACGGGCTTGAGGGGGAATGGAAAGCGATGGTCGAGCGTGCCTTGTCCTTAGGAATTTCCAAAGAAAATATGATCATCTTTAGCTCTGCTCCTGAAATTCAAAAAGAGGCAGAAGCACTGGGAATAGAATTTAAATTAAAACCAGACAGCCCTGAGTTGGAATCTACTATAATCGGTTTGGGAGTCACTCTTGGACTGAGGAACTAAGATTATAATAAAAATATGCCAACATTTTTTGACCGATTTTTTAAGAATGGTTCTGGAGAAAAACAAGATTCTCTCGACTCTCCTACCAAGGAAACTCCCGTTGTATCAAAATCACTGGAAGAGGCACCAGATAAGAATCTTATTCGACTCAGTTGGGCTAAAGGTCAGGCTGAAGAATATAAATACAACTCAGATAATCTCATAGATGCCATTTTGAATAAAATTAGAGTGAAGCATACTGTTCAAGTGCAAATATTTGGAAACAAGGAAGTTTTTGTTACTTTTTCTCCTCCGCCAGAATTAATGAAAGGGTATGGGAATGACACGCTTTTTTTCCCTTCAAATATTCATTTGCTTGATAGATTAATTGAAGGCAATTTTATTTCGTATGATAAGGACATTGAAAAATTCTTTGCTCCCATGCTCCTTCGCTATAAAGAGCACCACTCTGCTAGCAAAAAACGAAGTTAAAGAAGTTTTTCTACTTCGTTCCAAAAGAGTTTGACGCCATCGCCACCAAGTTCTTTGGGATGATCTCCAACAGGTTTTGGAAATGAGCGGATCTCAAGCATGGCAAGGAAAAGACCATTGCTGTGACACCAATTGATAAAATGAGCTGCTGATCGTGCTTCATGTGGGAGACACACTCCTCGCCATTGTTTTGCGCGAGCCAAAATCCATTCCAAGTCATCCGATTGTAAGTGTCTTCTTGCCGATGCGAAATCAAAAAGTTCCGTTTGTTCTTCTGCAGTTGGGATCAATCCATGTCCACGAAGGAAGTTGAGGTTGTCATATTCCTGTCTGCCGACTGGTTGCGAAAAGAGCAAGATGACTCCCCCAGTCTGCTTTGGCAGCAACAGCGCTTTAAATGCTTGTTCGCTTGGTTTCGTGATCTCGAGTGAGACTACGACCCGATCGTAGAGTTGCTCATACAATTCGACGATCTCTCGATCCGAATGTGATGATGAGATTTCGATATACTCTTTTTGTGCGAGCGAACGCAAAAACATATCTGTGTACATGGCTCGCTTGGCGACGAGGTGAAAAAGAAAACGACTATTTTCTCGATGCAGTGCACTCATCAATGTACTTGCGTACATCGTCCCGACACCTGCTCCAGAGACGGGAATAGAGACATTGATTGGAATGCGCATGCGGACAGACAATTGATTTTGTCGATGTTTCATCGCGGCAGGCAAAAGATTTTCACCCAGGTGAGGGCTGATTGGGTATGGCAATACTTCGATTGGCGATCGCTCAAGTCCTGATGATCGACCGTAGGAGAGGAGTGCTTGTCTGGTTTGTTCACTTGGTACTGTAATCAAGTCAATACCGGGCACATACCAAATTTTTTGGGGACTATCGTCAGTTACTTGCATCACCAGAATCAGTTTGATGCCAGCGCGTCGTTCGAGATTTTTTCGAATGGCACTGAGTTGATGCGCAAGCCCAAAATGCGACGCAACCACGAGCACTTTTGTCGGCTTCACGACTCGCTGCTTCAACAACTTGACGAACTCATCTTCAAGATAGGAAGCATCTCTTCGAAGTGCCCATCGATAGATACGGGTGATGAGTATCTCCGCAGCACCATATTGCCCCCACTCCATCAGTCGCTTCCCAAGTGGGTTATTGCTCGTCAACCGATGAATCCATCTGATGGATTCACTTGATTCCGGGAGGAGGATCGGCTGTGCTGCTTGCGGGAGACCATGCCGGAGCGCATCTGTGACTCGCAAATGCCCCAGGCCAGCTGGCGCATACGTACAGACGATACACAGTGTCGGATCGGTTAGTGACGAAGTACTCACCTATTCAGTGTAGCGCATTTAATATCCCAACGCTTCTTTGACAAAAATGATTGTCGTGCGACCTGGCATCGGCTCTTTATTTGTGATGAGGAGACGACTTATTTGGCTACCTGGGACGCCATAGGCTTGATGCGCGCGTTCACTTTCAAGAGGCAAGACATATTCTTCAATTCGCTTCATTGCTTCATCGAGGTTCGCGGTGATCTTGTGAGCTCCGACTATCCAGATCACGTGGTCGGAACCATAGACATACGCAGGGATTTGACTCCCTGAGTTGGTTGCCACCAGCACTTTTCCATCTTGCGTGACCGCATGCACGCTCCCGACGACATACTCTGGTGCTGTCCCAAGCTTCTTTTGCTCACGCTTTTGTGTTGCTGGATCTAGGGCATATAACTTCGGCTTTACTGCAGCATACTTGCCAGACTCATTGAGTTCTTTGGAGAGCCCTATCGTATCGACAGTCACTGATGTCATCGTCATCACTTCTGCACCTTGTGGGATGAGTTCCAAAGCCTTTTGCTTTGCTTGCTCGCCTGTATCGACGACGATGGCGTCAATATTATTTGCCTTGAGTGCTTCAATTGTTTTTTCGATTACTGTTTGGTTTGGGATAGTTGTCCAGTTTGTCATATGAGAGATAGACTACCTCTCATGCTATACTATGTATAGTAGTTACATTTTATGAAGTATGAAAAATGAATGCGGAGTCGGCACAGCAATGAAGCTCATTGGGGCAAAGTGGACGCTCAATATTTTGCATGCGCTGTGCGAACATGAGAAACGATTTGGAGAGATCCAAAAAGAGCTGTCGACGATCAGTCCACGGACGCTGTCTTTGCGACTGCAACAGCTTGAGAGCGACGGGATTGTTTCCAAGAAAGTGTTCGCCGAAGTCCCACCTCACGTTGAATACGCCCTTACGAAAAAGGGTGCTTCATTGAAAAAAATCATTGCACTTCTTGATGAATGGGGCCAGCAGCAGTAAGCCATGGTGCGCTATACTTGAACATAGCATGGCATCGACTTCAAACACCTATTGGTCTCAATCTGTAGAACAAGGACTTTCAGAGCTCAAATCCTCAAGTACAGGACTCACGACCGCTGAGGCGGAAAAAAGACTTCTTCTCAACGGGAAAAATAAATTTGGCGAGAAACGCCAGGAATGGCAGATCGTCGTGTTCCTATCGAAGATATTAAATCCGTTGATTCTTATCTTGTTGGCGGCAAGTTTCATCTCGGTCTTCTTTGGAGAGTTTCTCAATTTTTCGATCATTCTCACGATTATTTTGATTAGTATCTCGATTGACTATTACCAAGAACGCCAAGCAGAAGAAGCTGCATCACGGTTGCGATCTCAGGTCAGCTTGCGATCAAAAGTCTGGCGTGAAGGTCAAGAACTAGAGATTCCTGCGACTCACCTCGTGGTGGGCGATGTGATACGTGTTGGCGTCGGAGATATTATTCCTGCAGATGGCAGGCTAATCGAAAGTAAAGACTTATTGATCGAACAATCCGCACTCACTGGAGAATCATACCCCCAGGCAAAACAGGTGAATCAAGTGCCAGCGACCTCACAACTTTCTGAGCGCACCAACATGGTTTATACCGGCACTCACGTCGTGAGTGGAGAAGGAAAGATTCTGGTGACGACGACTGGAAACAGTACTGAGTTCGGTAAAGTCGCCAAGCAGCTAGAGGTAAAGCGGCCGAAGACCTCTTTCCAAGTAGGCATCGAGCAATTCGGTTTCTTGCTCATGCGTTTTACCCTTGTGCTCGTCATCTTCGTTTTTTTCGTCAACATGCTGTTTCAGCATGATGTCCTTGAATCATTTCTGTTTGCGATAGCGCTCGCCGTAGGACTTACTCCCGAACTCCTTCCGATGATCATCACTATCAATTTGTCCAAAGGAGCACTACGAATGTCCAAGAAAGGTGTCATCGTCAAATTCCTTCCTGCGATTGAAAATTTCGGAAGTATGGACATCCTCTCCACCGATAAAACTGGCACGTTGACTGAAGGGAAAATCGTTCTAGAACGATATGAGGACATCAATGGCAATGAAGACCAACAAGTTTTGCGCTATGGCTATATGAACAGTCAGTTTCAGACGGGTTTTCAAAGTCCGATAGACACTGCAATTCTGGCACACACAGAAGTAAACAGTCACGGGTACGACAAGCTAGACGAAATTCCCTATGATTTTGAGCGACGACGATTATCGGTGATCGTGAACCATGCTGACGAGATACTGTTGATAGTGAAAGGGGCACCGGAGTCACTGTTTGATCGCACCAAAGTCTACATGAAAGATGGCGAATCCAAGCCCATGACAGTCCAAGTACAGGCCAAGATAAAAGCTAGATTTGATGAGTTAAGTCGACAGGGCTACAGAGTGTTGGCGATCGCTACCCGCACCATTGCAAAAAAAGAAAAATATAGCGCCGATGATGAGACCAATCTCACATTTGTCGGACTTATGTCTTTTTTGGATCCTCCGAAAAAAAGTGCGAAGGAAGCCATCGCACAAATGGAAAAAGAAGGAATTTCGTTGAAAATTTTGACAGGAGACAATGAGCTCGTGACTTCCAAAATTTGTGAAGAATTGGACATAGAGGTCCTTGGGACGATTGTGGGCGACGAACTCGATACCAAAAACGATGACGCCTTAATTCAAATTGTAAAGAATACGACGATATTTGCGCGTCTGAATCCAGATCAAAAAAAACGAGTCGTCGTCGCCTTGCGAGGCGCTGGCTACTCGGTTGGATACCTTGGTGATGGGATCAATGACGCTCCATCCTTACGAGCGGCAGACATCGGGATCTCCGTCAATAACGCTGTTGATGTCGCGAAAGAATCTGCTGACATCATTTTGTTACATAATGACCTTCATGTGCTCAAAGACGGAGTGATTGAAGGAAGAAAGACGCATGCGAACGTGATGAAATATGTGATGATGGGGGCGTCTTCAAATTTTGGAAATATGTTTAGCCTCGCTGGCGCATCGCTGCTGCTTTCATTCCTGCCGATGTTACCGATTCAAGTGCTTCTCAACAATTTGCTCTACGATTTTTCTCAGATGAGCATTCCGACAGATCGCGTCGATAGTCAGACAATCCGCAAACCAAAAAAATGGGATATTCAATTCATTAAGCATTTTATGATTGTTTTTGGACCGATAAGTTCATTCTTTGACTTTGCGACGTTTTTTCTTCTCCTTCACTACTATCAGGCCGGAGCGTCAATGTTTCAGTCAGGGTGGTTTCTCGAGTCACTCGTCTCGCAGTCATTGATCATATTTGCGATTCGGACAAAAGTCACTCCATTTTTTCAAAGCCGTCCGAGTACGACACTCCTGCTCAGCGCTCTTGTCGTGATCGCAGTGGCGAGTCTACTGGTCCAAACGCAACTAGGCGCGATCTTCTCATTTACCTCATTACCGTTCGCGTATTTCATCAATCTTGCAGAGATTATGGTGTGCTATTTCTTTGCTGTCGATTTTGCGAAGAAATGGTTTTACAAGCGGTATGAGTTATAGTGGCTTTGGCTCGTTATCGAGAGTTCTCCACAAGATGCGGGAAGCATACGACCGGTACGGAGACCATTTGGAAGTGAGTTCTTGCAGCTGCGCTTCAGTCGGTTCTTTTTCGAGCGTATAGAGCTTCTGGATCGCTCGTTTGAGACCCAAGTCCCCCATGGAGTAGACATCGGGACGCGCGAGTGCAAACATCAAAAACATTTCTGCAGTCCACTTCCCGATTCCCTTTACTTTCGTCAGCTGGATGATCACCTCATCATTCTCCAACGTATCGAGCGACTCTAGATCGATCTCACGATCAAGTACTTTTTGAGCCAAATCTTTCACATATTTGATTTTCGCCCATGAAAGCCCTTGGTCACGAAGCAATTGGTCTGGTATCGTCAACAATTCAGAAGGATCCAGTGACGGCTCCGGATCAGTTTTGTTCCAGTCTTTGCCATTTGAGAACAAATGTACAAATCTCATCCAAATGACATCAGCGACTTTCACTGAGAGTTGTTGAGATATTATTGAAGCGCACAGGCCGGTAAAGTGATCACTGGTACTTCCCTTCTTTGTGATCGGTGGGATCTCACCAATGAGTTCGAGTGCCTTCGCTAGGACCGGATCAACGGATGCAAAATGTTTTTGAATGTGCTTCATAGTGTCAATCCTGCGTAGCTCGAATGTGAATTACTCATCACTAATGACTCTCAGCTAATCACTGACTCTCCCGTCATGCATGGAGGTTGCGCTAAGCCCAAAAGATTGAGAACCGTTGGCGCAATATCACGAAGGCCTTTCCCTGATCGAAGCTTTCCATTCACATCATTGGAAATCACGATGCATGGTACAGGATTGGTGGTATGCGAAGTGTGTGGTTCCATTGTCACTGGATCGTACATTCGTTCCGCATTGCCGTGATCGGCGATGACGATGAGTGCGCCATCTTTTGAGAGTACTGCTTCAACCAACTTTCCCAATTCTCGATCGACTGTCTCCACCGCGATTTTGATTGCTTGCGGTTTAGCAGTGTGGCCGACCATATCAGGATTGGCAAAATTCAAAAAAATGAAATCTGCAGAGGAGGCTCTCGCAATCGCAGCGTCTGCGATCTCTTTTGCTTTCATTTCCGGCGCTTCGTCATGGGTTTTGATATCTTTGCGACTGGGGATGAGCACATGCTCCTCGCCTGGGTGCGGGTCCTGCCTGCCGCCATTTACAAAATAGGTCACATGCGGGAACTTTTCAGTTTCCGCGATATGGACTTGGCTCATGCCAGCAGCAGATATGACGCTCGCCATTGTGTGTTCAATTTTCTCGGGCTCATAGGCGACGATCGACTCGATTGTTGGATCATAGTTTGTCATCGTGACAAAACAAAGATTTTTTTGCTTGACGACTTCTACAATTTTTTTGGAAAGTTGTCTCGCTCGATCGGGTCGGAAATTAGTGAAGATAATACTGTCGTTGTCACGCACTGCGTATGGCTTTCCGTCTTCGCGAAGGAAGATTTGCGGTTCCAAGTGTTCATCAAATATATCTTTGTCGTACCAAGTACGAATGACTGTGGACGGCTTCTCGTCAGCGTTATAGACAAATGCTCCCTGACCGTCAAAAATGGCATGGTAGGCCTTATCAGTTCGATCCCAGTTTGTATCACGATCCATGGAATAGTACCTTCCCGTGACCGACGCGATATGGACTCCATTCATACCAGCAATATGCTTTTCCAGTCGATCAAGTGAATCGTATGCTCCGGTTCGTGAAGAGTCTCGGCCATCAGTGAAAATGTGGAGGATTACTTCGCTGATTCCACTTTTTGTCGCTGCATTGATGACTTCAAGAAAGTGGTCTTCATGACTATGGACTCCACCAGGTGAAAGCAGTCCCATGACGTGCAACGTACTTCGATGCTCGATCACATGGGCAAATGCTTGGGCAAACGCGGGATTGTCTGCAAATTTTCCTTCCGTTGCATCTTTAGATATTCTCACCAAATCTTGGTACAAGACGCAGCCTGCACCAATTGTCGTATGCCCTACTTCACTATTTCCCATTTGTCCTGCTGGTAAACCAACTGATTCACCTGAGGCATCAAGCTGAGTGAAAGGATACGTTGTCACCAATCGATCAAAATTTGGAGTATCAGCAATTGCGATGCCGTTGTGATCTCCTGCTTCTGCGATTCCCCAGCCATCCAAGATAACGAGCACCAGAGGTTTGTGTGTCTTTTTTTGCATACGATTTTGTTCACTATCGAGTAAAAATGGAAGCTCCAGGATATTTGGCTTTGTCACCAAGCTCTTCTTCGATGCGTAAGAGTTGATTGTATTTTGCCATACGATCAGTACGAGACATCGATCCCGTTTTGATTTGTCCAGTCGAGAGTCCGACCACAAAATCGGCGATGGTCGCGTCTTCGGTCTCACCAGATCGATGAGAGACGATAGCCGTATACCCATTTTTGCGGGCAAGATCAATTGCATCGACCGTCTCCGTCACGGTACCGATTTGATTGAGTTTAATGAGAATGGAGTTATCAACTTTCTCATTGATCCCGCGTTGCAATCGCTCTACATTCGTGACGAATAAATCATCGCCGACGAGCTGCACTTTTGATCCCAAACGCGCCGTTAATTTGGCGTAATCTTCCCAAGCATCTTGATCCAATGCGTCTTCGATCGACACGATCGGATATGCGCTAACCCACTCCTCATACATCGAGATCAGATCATCGCCAGTTAACATCTTTCCTTCGCTCGCCAAATTGTATTTCCCATCAGCGAACAATTCACTTGAAGCGACATCAAGAGCAATGAGTATGTCAGTGCCCAACACATATCCACTTGCTTTGACCGCTTCGACCAATTGTTCGAGTGGAGCTCGATTGTTCCCAAGGCTTGGGGCGAATCCACCCTCATCACCCACTGTCGTTGCAAAGCCAGCTTTGTGCAGATTTTTCTTCAATGCCTGAAATACTTCTGCGGCCATATCCATTGCCTGTCGAAATGACGTCGCTCCAGCTGGGATGATCATGAACTCTTGAAAATCAGATGACTTTTCAGCATGCTTCCCACCATTAAGCACGTTGATCATGGGAACAGGCATCCAGTAGTCAGCTGGCACGGTCGTGGAGAGTGAGCGGAAGTACTGGTAGAGTGGTTGTTTGGTGCTCGCCGCAATTGCTTTGGAGAGAGCCATCGAAACTCCCAGGATTGCATTCGCACCAACTTTTCCTTTGTTGGCAGTTCCGTCCACTTCAATCATTTTCTGGTCGACACTTCGTTGCTCTGCATTCATACCTTTGAGAGCCGGCAGAAGTATTGAAGTGACATTTGCGACTGCCTTCGTCACACCTTTTCCACCAAGTCGTTTTTCCCCTTCATCTCGAAGTTCGACCGCCTCGTAGATCCCAGTCGAAGCTCCGGACGGGACAGCCGCACGGCCAAACGATCCATCATCGAGCCAGACGTCTACTTCCACAGTTGGTGTGCCGCGAGAATCAAAAATTTCTCGAGCTTTGAGAGAAGATATTGTCGCCATAGAAAAAACTCCACTTTGAGTACAATGGTAGTCGTAGGATACCACTAGAATAGATTACTTGCGATCGCGTTTCAGTCGTTCAATAAGATCTCTATCACTTAATATTTCAGGATTATGACACTGGCTTTGATTCTTCGTCGAATTTCTCAAGTCTAGTGAAGCTATCCTGTTTTCGAACTGTACTGGATCTTTCACATTGACAGTAATTATGCCATTTCTGATTGAGATATATTCAGATCCAAGTTTGTCTATGCAACGTTGAATTGTAGTAAGATGAACGCCCTTCGTTTTTTCCACTGTAGTGACAGCGATCTGATCAAAGAAAAAAAGTTGCGCAATTAATCGAGGATCATTGCGAAGTCTAATTCCAGCTTCCAGCTTTTCATTTTTCGGTGACTGCTCTGTCATACGAGTGTTTTCAAAAAATTACTTTTTCTCTGGTTTCATCCAGTCGTAATACAGGACGGGGATAAACAACAACATGATCGTAGATGCGATCAACAGTCCAGAGATGATCGCTCCACCCAAACCACGCCAGAGCGGATCAGAAAGAGTGATCGGTAACAGTCCAAAGACGGTGCACAGTTTTGTCAAAATGATCGGTTCCATACGAGAAGCACCCGCATCCGCGATACTCTCTGTAAACTCCATCCCCTCTTTGCGATTGAGGTTGATCTTATCGACGATAAACATTGAGTTCGTGACGACGATTCCAAAGAGAGACAAGATACCAATCATTGATGGAAAGGAAAGCGGCGTACCCGTTAATGCATAGGCAAGGAACACTGACGAAACTGCGAGTGGAATGACGAGCAGGACGATGATTGCTTGTCGAAATGACTGAAATTGAATCACCATCGTAATGAGGATCAAGACCGCAGACAGCACCATAGCTTGTAAGATTGATTGGATCGACTTGGCATTTTCTTCATTCACTCCACCAGTCTTCCATTCGTAGCCGTTTTTCAAATTGAGAGTCTTCGCAAAGTCTTCAAGCTTTTTATTTTCTTCTGTCGATGAGAATCCCGGTCGCATAGCAGCAGCGACGGAGATCGTCCGACGGAAATTTTCGCGAGTAATACTCGTTGGACTGTTTTTGGAAATAAACGTCCCAAGTGCTGACAGTGGAATCGATTTGCCAGACGCTGTCGTCACAGATAGGGTAGAGAGTTTCGAGATATCCGCGGTCCCCGAATCCATACGGAGGACAATATCAGTCTTCGTGGTCGAACCCGATTCAAACGCAATCGAATCCACAGTGAAACCACTGGCAAACGTGCGTAAGACGAACCCGATACTATCTGGGCTAACAGCATTCTCAGCTAGCTTTTCTTGATCCGGGACAAATACGATTTTGCTCGTTCCCTCTTTGATCGATTTATTGACATTTGTGACCGCTGATTCTTTGGAGAGGAACGATGCGATTGCATCCGACTGCGTATTCAGTTCCCCGAGATCGTCACCCAACAGTTTGATTTGCAAATCAGCACCGGCTGGCGGTCCTCCTGATTCCTCAATCACTGAGATCTTCCCACCTGAATAATTTGCAAAATCTTGACGTAACTGTTCAGATATTTCTGTCGATGGTGTCTTGCGTTTTTCTTTTGCAGTCAACCGCAGCGAGAAGTAAGCCAAGTTATTTGAGTTCGATGATCCGCCACCAAAGCCAGCTGCTCCGCCTCTTCCTATTTCTGCGGTCACAAATTCGAGTTCTGGCGTGTGACGGAGGGTATCAAGGATTGGCAGAGACTTTTGCGACGTTTCATCGAGAGTCGTCCCTGCTGGCAACTCAAGCTGGACAAAAACTTCATCCTGATTGGTCTTTGGGAAGAACTCATTTTTCACAAAACCCATCGGCAACAGTGCAAAGTTAAATAGCGTGTAGGTCACGACTGCGATCATCACATTTCGACGTCCTGATTTTGAATTCAAGATTCTGGTGATAAATCGTTTGTACGAAGCAGCAAATGGCTCGACATTAATCAGTCCATGCGATGACAATGTATTGAAAAGTAACGATGCTTTCTGCGCACGGAGACTACGCTTGAGCTGAGAATCCTTCCACTTTGCAAAGCGAGTTCGAGCAATTGGAAGGAAGCGCAAAAAGATCAAGGAGCTCAGCACATATACTATCAATACCAGTGGGAAGATGACACTTTGCGATGTCAATGCAATCACGACTCCCAAAGCGACAAGCCAAGCAATACTCTTCAGAAGGAGTACGACTCTACCTGGTAGAACTGGCTTGAGCAACACAATCATCAATGGAAGCGTAATCAGCACGGCGATTGCAGTACTTGAGACCATGGTGACGGTAACGACGACTGGAATCGGTTTGATGAACTCGCCGATAATTCCTGAGGTAAGAAGAAGCGGAACGAATGACCAGATCGTCGTGATTGTCGTTGACCAGATAGGCACGATCGTGTCTCGCCAAACTAAAAGTCCTGTCTCAACTGGCGAAAATTTTCCATGCTTGTAATAGGTCGTCATGGCTGAAACCGTCACGATGGTATCGTCGACAAGGAGTCCCAACGCCAAGAGGAATGAGAACAACGACAAAAAATTGATTGACATTCCCACAATGCGCATAAAGAAGAACGCCGACAGGAACGTCAACGGTACGGTGAGTGACGAAATCAGCGATTGTCGTAGACCAAGAAAGAGCAACAACACAATCATTACCAAGATAATTGTGGTACGAAATTCTTTGAGTAAGTCTGCAAATTGTTTTGTGATTTCTTCATTTGTGTTCAACAACGTGATCAATCTATATCCTTGCCCGTGGTCCTTCATGTAGATATCGACGGTTTCCTGTACTTGTTTGCCTGCTTCGTCGATATTCGTTCCTGAAGTCTTATAAACATAAAACGTCACCCCAGGTTGGGCCGGCGAGTTTGGCGTCGCGACATACGAGATTTGTTGACCAGATTTGGAGCGTTGCCTGACAGAGGCAACATCTGACAGTGCAACGACTTTCCCGCCGACTGACACTTTCAATGATCGGATATCTTCGAGTGTTTCAATACTTGGGTCAATCGTGAGAGAAAATGTATTTCTTCCAGTTTGCACGATGCCTGCAGGATACGAGGCTCGAGCTTTCTTGATGGCTTGTGAGAGCGTGAAGGGGTTCAAGCCATAGTCTGAGAGCTTCGACGCATCAGCTTCAATCACAATTTCTTGTGAGTCAAATCCCGTCGTCACCACTCGATCCACTTTTGAGAGATCATCGATCTTATCTTTCAGCTCCTTGGCAGTTCGCATGAGATCAGGAAAACTCTTGTCACTGACCATCGCAAACGTCCAAATTGGTTGATCTTCAAAATCAAGAGCATTTACTTTCGGCGTTTGTGCGTCGCTTGGGAGATCATTGACTCCATCCACGGCAGCTTGGACATTGTCTTTGGCTTTATCTCTATCTACTTTTGAAAGAAACTGAATCGTAATTGCACTGACGTTGTCTGTCGATGTCGATGAAATTGTATCGACGTCTTTGAGCGATCGAAGTTCATCTTCGATTGGCACGGTGATTAAGCTTTCCACATCTGCTGGGCCTGCACCAGGGAGCACAGTCACGACCGTGACAATCGGAATTTTCACTTCTGGATTGAGTCGTTTTGGAAGTTGCGTATACGCGATGAAGCCGAGCAGGCCAATCGTGAGCACAAATAGGAGGACCACACGAATATTGGTTATGTATTTCGCAACAACGCCCGTCATCATGTTTGGATCAAATGTTAATCGATCCAAATAGGATTTTTTCTCCACTGGTGGTTCGTTTTTGGAATTTGGCATTTGGATTTTGGAATTTCTTATTCTGTTGTAATGAGATCACCCTCTTGTACATTTCTTGACAGGATCACCACATCTTGTGAATTCAAGCCCGATTGTACGCTGACGAAACTCCCCGACACCGATCCCAGCTGGACTTCTTTGACCGCTGCTTTGTCATCTTTTTTCACGTACACAAATGACTTGTCAGTGGTCTGATAGACGCTGTCGAGAGGAATATAGAGATTATCGACGACAATTTTCTTGCTTCCCATTGAGATTGAAACTGGCAATGATCCTGTGTTGATGAGTTGATCACCGTAGACACTTGGGATGGCATACAGCACCGCATAGAGGTTGCCATCAGTACTCTCCGTTGACACAAATCTTGGATTGATCAATACTTTTTTCCCACTGATGACGAACTCACTTTTCTCAGTCACAGAGATTTGTCTGGCAATATCTTGTGGCACGAGCACGATCGCTGTGTTTTCGCCCTTGTCAGCTTTTATGGTGGCGATCAATGTGCCAGGTGATACCGACTGCCCAACTTTCACGCTTACTCGCTCTATGAGACCATTTGCTGGCGACGCCGGATACATAAATGATTCACTCGCCTGCGCCAATTTGAGGTTGAGATCTGCAATATCTTTCGCTAGTGTCAATCCTCGTTCCTGAAGATCCAGTTGTCGCAGCGTGATGTCGCGACTGATATCTCCGAGTTGCGCTGATACAGTCGAGTCTTGCGTTTGATACTCAGTTGCACGCAATCCCGATCGTAAATTCAGTAGTGCGGATTGCACACCTGCAATTTGTTGTTGCGTCGGAATATCATTGGGATTCGTCGCCAATTGAGCTTGCAGGGCGTTTAATAAGTTCTGGTTGGTGTCGATGAGTGCTTTCGTGTCATCAATCGACAATCGAGAGATGGTACGCAGATCGCTCGTCTGAATGTCTGCTTTATTTGCGACGTCACGTTGGCGATTAATGATATCTATTTGAAGGTCAAAATTTGATTTTGAGCTCTCAACGTTCTTCTGAGCTATTTGTCTGGTCAAACTTGCGATATTCGTTCCCTGGTAGTTTGAAGACAGCGATACGATTGATTGACCTCGGCTGACTCGCTTCCCTTCTGCCAAATTCACTTTTTGGACGATGCCTGCTGTCTGCGCATAGACAGAGATGACTCCAGACTTTTCCACTTTTGCCGTGAAATTCATTCGAGGGGTATCGCCGAAACTATATATCTCAACTTGCTTGGCCTCGGGTGCTTTTGTCTCTACTGTGGTGGCCGGTTTGCGAAGGATGCTTCCCACGACAACGAGGAGGAGCAAAAGTCCCAAAAATCCAAAAAATGCTACCATTGGTCTCGCATCCAGAAAAGCGAGGAATTTCTTCCAGCCTGCAGAGAGCTTCTTCTTGAGGGATTTCAATGTCATACCACCCTTTCGGTTTTACTACGTTCCGAGTTGGTGAGTATACAGGAAACAAGAAGGAAAATCCACTATAGGCTGTGTACCGCGCTGACATCTTCAAGAGTCCCGACATCAAGCGTTCGACTGCTTGTTTGAAAAGCACCTACAGGTATTTGCTTTGCCAAAAGCCAAGGGATCACAGATCCAGGAGCATCCGTATTCCCGCCTGCGAGTTTGTAATCCGCGAGAAGTCCAAGAATATGCTTTGGGTAAAAATAAAACGGGATCGCTGCCAATGTAGTTGCCGGTGAAGACGGTTTCTCCTCAAAGGCAACAATTCGCTCATCGCTCACGGTTGGGCATCCAAGTCGATTTGCGATTAGCGATCGATCTCCCAAATCACGAACAACCGTGGAAAAAATGCCGGCATCTTGTGCAAACGTCGCGAACTCAGTCAGCGAAAATTCAAAGAACGTATCAGACGGTGTGACGAGCAAATCATCTTCTTCCCACTTGAGCTGTTCCAAAGCAAAGAGAATGTCCCCGATCGCACCTCGTCGCTCTTCTGGTTTGGAAACTCCATCATTTAAAATCTGTACTGAGTTCGCCGGATATTCTTTGGAAAGCCAGTTCGAGTAGGTCGTATAAAACTTCTCGTTGGTGACGAGAGCGACAGGCGACTTGAGTTTGAAACTCTCGTCAAGAATATGATTCATGAGCGTTCCATGAGCAGAAGGAATGAGTCCTTTTGGAGTAACTTCACCATATTCGAGAAGTCGAGTACCAAAACCAGCGGCAAGGATCAAAATATTCATGACACCTAGTATAGCGCCTTACGGATTTTTTGCCTTGCCGAGTTCGATTAATTTGGGGAGTAGGACGTCATTCGGAATATTTGTAAGATCCAATCCTTTTTGCTGACTGCTCACGATAAGCCCTTCGATAATCCAGCGAGCCATCTTTGCTTGATCTTTCGGAAGTTTTGCGAGTGAAATGGTCCGTCTGACCGGCATACGATCAACGATTTGCATAGATGCGAAGAAGAGCGACTGCTCAACTACGACCGTCATCACGTCTTTGATGAGGACGCTTTGAATCATGCTATCGAAAAAGAAATAATGTCGGTTCACGGTAATTTTATTTCGATCAATTGTAATTTCATCTGGGAACAGATCAAATGGAAAGACAGTCTTGAAACTCAGAAGTGGGAGCGCGTCAGCCGCTGCCAAGTTTTGAAGTTGCTCCGTGGCATCTGCCGCTTTCATCCCCGTCTTCGTGGTACTCTTTGCCGCGAGTATCGCTTGGGCGCTCATCGAAGTGCTTGTAGAATCGCTCATTGTATGTTTCCTCCCACATATACAGTAATCCTCGACATGTCCCAGCGAGGTGAGAGGAATGTAAGAAAGAGATAAGTCCTTCTTTTTGTACGTTACAATACTACATATGAGTGTGACCCCAACCATCATCGTTGTTGAAGATGAACCAGCTTTGCTAGAGTATCTCCAAGATATTCTGGTAAACGAGCGATTTACCGTGCATCCGGCAAACAAAGGTACTGCGGCTCTGTCGCTGATCGAACAAGTCAATCCTGACCTCGTGTTACTGGATCTGACACTTCCTGATATTAGCGGCGAGAGTGTCTGTTTGGAGATTCGAAAATTGTTCCCTCGCATTCCAATTATTATTTTGACTGCAAAAGATGATACTCGCGATATCGTGGCAGGCTTGGGATTGGGAGCTGATGATTACATCACCAAGCCATTCAATACACAAGAACTATTGGCCAGGATTCATGCCCGATTGCGCGATCCACAGACTGATCCTGTCTTACGACTTGCCGATTTAGAACTCAATACCGAGACATTTCAAGCCAAACGAGCAGGCGGAGATATCTCACTGACACATACTGAGTACATGTTGCTTCACTACCTCTTCGTAAACAAAAATCGTGTGGTGACCCGAGACATGATCTTATCGAGTGTTTGGTCACTCACCCCCGATGTGGAAAGTCGAGTAGTCGATGTCTATATTGGCTATTTGCGACAAAAGATTGACAAGGGGCACACGAAGAAATTGATTCATTCACTCCGAGGATTCGGCTATTCGTTGCGAGAAGAGACAGATTCATCTACCACTTGAATCAGTCGCTCTATTGGGAACGGTTTCGCCAAAAATGCGTTGGCTCGAGAATTTTTTGCTTTTTGCGCCAATCCATTTTCCGCGGAAATTAAAATGACCGGCACATCTCGGAACTGGCTTGAATTTTTCATCCGAGTCGCTATTCGGTCACCACTCTCCCCATCAAGACCAATATCGAGGATGACTGCGTCTGGTTTTGTCTGCTGGATCTGTTTCCAGAAACTCTTGCCTGACTCAAATCCTGTAGATGTAAAAGCATGCTCGCCCAAGGCAATTTCCAGCCCTTCGAGCAGAAGTGGATCATCATCAACAATATAAACTGTCTTGTTCATAGCAGAAGTATTCTCTCATTTCGCCTGGTATCATGCATCATAAATCCGCAAGAGTCTCGTAAGATTGACTTGGTAAATTGATGGAGAATGTGGAGCCCTTTCCGTAGGCACTTTCCACTCGCATCTCACCCTTGTAATGATGGATTACTTGCCGCGCCAGATATAATCCAAGCCCGAGACCTTGCGTACCGCTCAATCGTGCCTGCCTGCCCCGAAAGAATGGCAGGAAAAGCTTGATTTGTTCTGATTTTGGGATGCCTCTTCCTTTATCGGTTATTGAAAAAGAAACAGTACCTGGAGTATGAGTTGTGACAATCTCGACTGAAGATTTCTCCGGTGAATATTTTATAGCATTGGTAATTAAGTTGGATATGACTTGCGTCAGTCTTTGCTTATCGACGAGCACCAGACATTTTGTCGTGCCCTTCATGTGGATTGCTCGATCAGGGTACATTTTTTTTGACTCAAAGACGATTGCGTCTGTCAACTCATCAAAATTCACTACTTCATCCTGAAATTGAAGCCTTCCAGAGCCTAGATGAATTGCATCCATCATTCCATTGATGAGATTAGTGAGTAGGTCCGTTTTTTCATTGATATGATGCAGGTAGCGATCAATTTTGGGATCATTCATTTTTTTCGTCGTGGACTGGAGGAGCTGCGTGAACGCTTTGATGACAGCAAGAGGTGTCTTGAGTTCATGTCCGACGAGTGCCAAGAACCGATCGCGCTGTCTATGCTCCATGATAATGGCTGTCGTATCGCGAAAGATGACGAGTGTTTCTTCAGGGAGGACATCAGGAATGATGGTTATCTCAATAAACAGCTCTTCATTTGTGTCGCGAATAAACTCCAAGAGATGTAATCGAATTTTCTTTTTGTGCCGTTCCTTCCAAAGATCCTTTAGTTTTCCTCTACCTTCTTTGGGGAAAAGTTCAAAAAAGTTTTCATGAATGAGCCCATCTTTCGCAAAGAACTTCAATGCCGCTTGGTTTGCTTCTTCAATAGTTCCAGATGACGAGAGGATGACTTTCGCATCATGACTCATCTCAAAAACGATACGGTACTTGGCACGACTTTGGAGATATTTTTTCTTACCTCGAAAGGCAACCTCCGCATCCAAAAACGATAACAGAAAAGACTTCGTTCCGACCTCATCAACGAGCGGATAAATCGAATAC
Organism: uncultured Pseudomonadales bacterium; assembly: GCA_964509365.1. GTDB lineage: Bacteria > Patescibacteriota > Microgenomatia > UBA1400 > UBA12028 > JBDTWD01. The sequence goes on from CAZDWN010000001.1 coordinate 296,728, forward strand.
TCCACCCAAAAAGGAAGATGGTTGCGCCAAAAGACATCAGACTGTCGTAGAGCCGACTTATTTTTTCCGATTAAATCCAATAATTGACAGCCTAGTCTGCGATGCGTTCGCTGGGCAGGAGGAGCTCCATGAGCCAAATTGTGGATATGCATCCCCTCCATCTTGACTGATGGCATCCCAAAAAAAGATTCCGCTTGAGTATTTACGAATCTCACAATTCCCTGTTCGTCGAGGAGAATGATTCCGACAGCAGCATGTTTGAGCGATAGTTTTGCGAAGTGGTCACCCCAATCCATCTTCATATCATAGCCTACACAGGCTAGGCCTTACGAAATTCTTACGTTGTTCACAAATTGATTCGCAGGAAAATCTTGATAATAGAACAAATAGTTAGTAAAAGGAGAAAAATATGGGAATTCTTTTATGGATCGTGTTAGGGCTCATCGCCGGCTGGTTGGCTTCAGTCATCATGAAGACAGACGCGTCACAGGGCCCGGTGATGGATATCGTCTTAGGAATCGTGGGAGCCGTAGTCGGTGGGTATGTGATGAATGCACTTGGATCAAGTGGGGTAACCGGACTGAACTTGTATAGTGTCCTCGTTGCTACCTTGGGAGCGGTCATCTTGATTTGGATCGGACGTATGATCCAAACTCGAAGGGCCTAACCGAGATACAGACATCGTAAACGGCGCCATTTCATCTATTTGACTGGCGCCGTTTTGTGTACGATGAAGAGACCTATGAAATTAAACCCTCTCACTCCCGAAGAAAAGCATGTCATTGAAGAGAAAGGCACCGAACGGCCATTTACTGGGGAATACGATGAGTTTTGGGGTGACGGCGTGTATATCTGTAGACGCTGCAATGCTCCGCTATACACATCGGACTCAAAGTTTGATGCGCATTGCGGATGGCCAGCGTTCGATCAAGAAATTCCTGGGAAAGTGAAACGTATCCCCGATGCAGACGGAATGCGGATAGAAATTCAGTGCTCCACATGTGGAGCACATCTAGGCCATGTGTTTACTGGCGAGGGCTTGACCAAGACAGATACTCGTCACTGCGTAAACTCTCTATCTATGCGGTTCATCGCAAAACGATGACTCCTCAGCTATTGTTGAGGAGTGTTGACATTGACATCTACTTTATCCGGCACGTTAATCTGGGGTGCGCTATTGCTCGTCATGCGACGCAAATATGGTGCACCAAAGATAAACAAAAAGACGGCGAAAAGAATGAGTATCAGGATGCCGAACAAGAATCCCATTCCATTACTACCAGATTCTGCAGGTACTGCAGGTGTATTGATGATTGTTGCCATAAGAGACCTTTCTTATCGTAAGTGAGTAATTTGATTCTGATGTGAGAACAAATAATAAAATCCAGAAACAAAGATTTTCAACATATGTTCGACAGCGTCTAGCATAGATTCTCCTTTCTTGCATTACCTACACTAGAGTGTGTGCCTAGAAAACATAAAACTACGCTGAGTACCGTAAGAACCTGGTAAGCACATCTCAGTTGGACGAAGTAAAGAGAATCAGGTACAGTGTGGACTATGAAAGAACAAGCAACGCTCGCGAATGGATGTTTTTGGTGTACGGAAGCCGTGTTTAAACGCCTAAAGGGAATTGACTCAGTCACTTCGGGATATACTGGTGGCAAGACAGAAAATCCTGATTATGACCAAGTTTCTATGGGCACAACGGGTCACGCAGAAGCAGTCCAAGTCGTCTTTGATCCGACGATTCTTTCATACGAGGACATTTTGGATGTGTTCTTTGCGACTCATGACCCCACGACGTTGAATGCGCAAGGGAATGATATCGGCACACAGTATCGCTCAGCGATCTTTTATCATGATGAGAAACAAAAAGAAATCGCGCAAAGCAAGATGCAGCCTGGATTTGTCACCCAAATCGTTCCATTTACTACTTTCTATCCAGCGGAAAGTTATCACAAAGATTACTATGATCGCAATCGCGATTCCAATCCCTACTGCCAGGTAATTATCGATCCGAAAGTAAAGAAATTACTTACAAAATTTGGAGATAAAGTCAAAGACGAATACAAATAAAAACCGCCTCCATTTATCGTAGGCTATGTACAACTTCGAGGAGATGATCTACGGTCAGTCCATAGTGTGTATAGAGTTCATCTGCCGAGCCAGATTGCCCGAAGCGATCCTCGATCCCCAAGCGCACTACTTTCACCGGACACTCCGTCGAGAGCAGCTCACTAACCGCACTTCCCATTCCCCCTGCGATTTGATGATCTTCAAACGTGATGACTCGATTGGTTTTGCGTGCCGACGCTATCAGCGTTTCACTGTCCAGTGGTTTGATCGTATGCAGATTGATGACTTCAGCATGGATGCCCTGTTGCTCTAATTTTGAAGCTGCGAGTAATGACGTATGGACTTGGGCTCCACTCGCGACAATCGTGATATCACTTCCTTCGATCAGCACGTTCGCTTTTCCTATTTCAAAAGGAGTCGCCTCGGTCGAATAGACTGGGCTTTCTGCACGCGGAATCCTCAAGTAGACAGGCGTATTTATTTTTGATGCTGCGACGACCGCTTTTTTTGCTTCGATGGAGTCACTTGGTGCGATGACGATCATATTCGGGAGCACTCGCATCAATGCAATATCTTCTAGCATTTGATGTGTGGCGCCATCTGGCCCCACACTAACACCGCCAAAAAGACCTGCAATTTTTACCGGCATATCATTGATGCACACTGTCGTCCGAATTTGCTCCAAGTTTCGCCCTGGGCTAAACGCGGCAAAAGAGCATACAAACGGAATTTTTCCACTATTAGCTAGCCCGCTCGCGATCGTGACCATTCCTTGCTCCGCGACTCCGCAGTCAAAAAATCGGTCTGGGAATTTCTCTGCAAAAAAATTCGCGCGCGTTGATTCTTTCAAATCTGCTGTAAGGACGACGACGTTGCTGTTTTCGTCACCAGCTTGTACGAGCCCTTGCCCAAATCCATCGCGTATCGCAATTTTCTGTATCGAGTCACTGTACAGATCAGGTGATAGGTGCATTTCACTTTGTATCATACGTTTTGTAGTTCCTGGATTGCTGTAGCAGCTTCGCTAGCGCTCGGGACTTTCCCGTGCCACTCAAATTTGTTTTCCATAAAACTCACCCCTTTTCCAGGAATGGTTCTAGCGATGATTGCTGTGGGTCGAGAAATCTCAAGCTGTGCGTTCTCAACTGCTGCAAATATTTGCGAGAAATCATGGCCATCGATCTCCAATGTATTCCACTCGAACGCATGATATTTTTCCGCAAGGTTGCCAAGTGGCATCACGTCTTCAGTCGTGCCGTCAATTTGGATATTATTGCGATCGACGATGACGGTCAAATTATTCAAATGATATTTTGCAGCGAAGAGCACCGCTTCCCAAGTGTTGCCTTCGTCATGTTCCCCGTCGCTGGTGACACAAAAAATGCGATTTGGTTTACGATCCATTTTGGATGCCAGTGCCATACCAGCGGCTTGTCCAATACCTGACCCAAGTGGTCCAGATGTCGTCTCCAGTCCTGGGAGTTTTGTGCGTTCAGGGTGTCCCTGCAATCGTGAGCCGAATTGCCTTAAAGTCTCAAGTTCCGATACGGGAAAGTACCCCGCCTCTGCCATCGCGGCATAGCGCACTGGGACAATATGACCATTGCTCAAAATGAGTCGATCTCGCTCTTCCCAGTCAGGCTGCGTCGCGTCATATTTCATGATGCCAAAGTACAGAGCAGTAAAAATATCTGCCATTCCAAGCGGACCAGCGCTGTGACCGCTCTTGGCAGCAACAAGCATTTTGATGATATCAATTCGAATTTCTTGAGCTTTCTTGCGTAAATGGTCGATCGAGTATTGGTACATGTACACCCATCTTATACTACATCGTGGTTCTTTTCCAAAATGAGGTAAGCTACAACTATGTCCAAACTATTCATCCCCATCATCGAAGGTACGAGTCGACCGAACAGTGAATCAATAAAAGCAGCGAGATATATTCACTCGATTGCAAGCACACTTGAAGATATCGAGTCACTCCTTATCGAGCCCGGACAATTTGCTTTGCCCTATGATGGCAATGACGACGAGTGTCGTGATCCCAAATATACTGAAATTACAGCAAGAGCAGATGCATTTTTGATTGTGGTTCCAGAATATAATCATAGCTTTCCAGGGAGCTTGAAACGATTACTCGATAGCGAACTGAAAAACTATGTGCACAAGCCAGTTGCGTTTGCAGGTGTATCCAGTGGTCCATGGGGAGGAGTCAGAGGTGTAGAAGCGCTTGTGACCGCAGTACGTGAGATGGGACTTATCTCGACTTTCACCGATCTGCAATTCCCGAGAGTGCAGACACTCTTTGATGAGTCAGGCAAAATTATTGATGAGAAATATGACGAGCGGGTAAAAAAGACGTACAAGGAATTAATTTGGATGGCAAAGACTCTCAAATGGGGACGAGAAAATCTCACCGCCTAAATTTTTCGGCTGTCGTATGCCCAGTGGAGAAGCGCTTGGCGCTGGACGGGCCGACATGAAAGATCTCCCGGACGACAGTTCTTTTTGATTTGTGCAATATGACGTGTCATTGCTTTCCATCGCTTGATTTGGCGAGCATCATCGGGATGACGCCGTCCGAGATAATATCGACAGTACCATTGAAACCAGCCTCGTGGATCATCAGGATGAATCCAGCCTTTTAACTTCCAAATGCGCAATGGTTGACTGGCATGCACACGAAAAAAATTGAGAGCCGGATCTTTTTCTCCAAACGTAATTTTGGCATGTAGAAACCACTCTTTCGGAAACTCTTCCTGACTATCATTCATATACTTCCCATCAAAAATACCAAGTTCGAGCATTTCTTTCGGTGAAAGTTCCGGTCTAAACTCAGGATCAAAGTGTTTCCCAGTTGGCTCGGTACACGTATAGGTATATCCATCTTGGTGACTGTCGTGTACGACAATGGTTCTCATTTAAAATCCTTGCAGTCCGTTCATTTGCTTGGTGACTTGCTCGTTCACTCTAGCGATATAGACAGTGATGAGCTTACTCATGATGATCAGTGTAACGACTGTCAAAATGACTGAAACAAGCCCAATCATTTTCGCTTTCCCAGATGACTGACGTAGGTAACGTAACCCCCAGATTAACCCCATCGGTGCGAGGATCACACTCCCAACATAGATCCCCGTCTGCGTGAGTACGGAAGTCGAGAGCGGAGCGGGATGCAAATTTTTCCCGCAGTTATAACAGAAGTAATACTCAGCTCGCATGGTCGCGTGACATTGGGGACAGATGACTTGTGGAGATTCCATCTCTTCACTATAGCATTAACCATGCAATCTAGAAGGAAATAGCTTCATTGAGCATTGGCAGCTTTGTTTCTTTGAGACCGAGTTCATCAGCGATTTTCGTAGCTAATGTTTGTCGTGGAATGTTTTCACCATGAGTGAGAAAGAGCAATCGAAGTTGATCAATTTGAGAAAGCCAGTGAATAAGTTGAGATTGATCTGCATGGGAGCTCATCGTTTGGATCTCGGTGATGTGTGCCTGCACTGAAATCTGTTGTCCTTCGATAGTGACGGTCGTGTTTCCTTTCAGCAGTTCCCTGCCGAGCGTCTCTTCACCTTGATACCCGACAATCAGGAGTCGAGTCGAGGACAACGGGAGATATTTGATCGCATGATTGACGATGCGTCCGCCAGTCATCATGCCACTTCCCGCAATTATGACTTTCGGCGCACTGACACCATCAGCTCGTTCGCTGTCTTCTCGTTTTTCGAGAATTTGGAGTCCAGGAAACGAAAACGGATCCATTTTCTTAAAATCGCTTTGGAGTTCATCATTAAAGAGCTGTTGGTAATGCTCAAACACTTGCGTAACTTTTTCTCCCATCGGGCTATCGAAGAAAACGGCTGTCTCATTTTTGACTTTTCCCTGCAGTTTCAGATGTGCAATTCGATGAAGTAGCTCCTGAGATCGCTCGATTGAAAACGCTGGGACGAGGAGCGTGCCGCCGTCGCGTTCGATTGCCTGAATCTCACTTGCCAAGACATCTGATGGATCACCTTGAGGATGCAGTCGATCTCCATACGTCGATTCCATGACGACGACGTCAGCTGTGCTGATAACCTCCGTTGGTTTGATCAAATCCTGAGGGGAATTTCCAAGATCACCGCTAAAGACAATTTTCTTGAACGAACCAGTACTACTTCGATCTTGGATCTCTAGACTTGCAGATCCTAAAATATGACCCGCATCACGCATGATGATAGTGAAGTCGCCAATTCGAATTTCTTGTCCGTAATCCGCAGTTTGAAACAATGCGATCGTCGCTTCGACATCCGCCTTGGTATATAAAGGATCTTTCTCCTGATCATAGAAGGCGATCTTTGCAGTATCAAATAACGAGATCTCCGTAATATCCTTCGTTGGTCTCGTCATCCAAATTGGCTTTTTATATCCACCTCGAAGAATCATTGGCAATCGACCACAATGGTCCAAATGAGCATGCGTAAGTACAAAGCCCAACAGCGTTGAAGTATCAAATGCGATCGGTTGATGATTGAGCGCTTCGAGTTCACTGCTCCCTTGAAATAAACCGCAATCAATCATGATTGATTGATTTGACTGACTAGTGAGTACATAGCAAGATCCCGTCACGGTTCCGGCTGCTCCTAAGAATGTAATTTTCATGATGTTTGTTAAGAGTACTGCAAAACGTTCTCACTCACAATGTGATACACTTTCAAACATGAAACTTCCATTCGAACTCAAACGCATCCCCGGTAAAGGCTTAGGAGTCGTTGCGACTGAAGATATAAAGTCTGGCGACGTGATAGAACGTGCGCCGGTGCTCCCGATGACTCCGACAGAGCGAAAGTATGCTGGCAAAACGATCATGAATCATTACATCTATCCATGGCGAAGTACGCGCGGTGCCGCTGTCGTCTTTGGATATGGTTCGATTTACAATCACTCATTCACCCCCAATGCAGATTGGAAGCAAGATTTTCGATCGATTCGAATGGTGTATCGCGCGATCAAGGACATCAAAGCTGGTGAAGAGATTACCATCAATTACAACGGTGAACCCGACGATATGACTCCAATCGAGTGGTTTGATATTGCGCGAGATGAGGTCGACATCCAACCTCCTGCGAAAGAGTAATGAAAAAAACTGTCTATATTCCTCCGAAGCAGGATCCCATTCCGCTCTCTCCCGAAAAATACTCACAACTTGAAAAGGAAGTGGTCAGACTCACCGCAGAACGAGATGCAGCGTCAGAGCGAGTCAAAGTCGCTCGAGAGATGGGTGATCTCTCGGAAAACGGCGCCTATCACTATGGCAAACAAGAGCTTGCGTCGTACAGTCGACAACTTCAACAAGTTCAGTTCCTATTAAAGTATGGAGTCGTTACGACGTCATCAGGCTCTGGGCAGGTGGAATTTGGGAGTGTTGTGACTGTCTCAGATGGGAAAAAAGAACGTATCTACTCCATCGTGAGTCAATACGAGTCTGACCCATATACCGGCAAACTATCGGTTGAGAGTCCTATCGGACTTGCGCTCCTAGGGAAAAGAGTTGGTGACGTCGTCACTATCACTGTCCCCGCCGGCATCATCACCTACACAATTCTGAAAATAAATTAAGCAGCCTTGTTAGGCTCGAATCGAATCAAACTGCACGCATCTCCATTAAAAATAAGATGTTGACCATTTTCTAACCACTGCGGTCGCAATTCTGACACTATTTTATAACCTCCTGGATTCTGTAACCTTAAGCATTCCATTGCTTGAGGTGCATCCAGCACATAGCATTTAGAATCTTTACTTGTTACACCCGCTGCTTCCATTTCTGATGATACAAAAACCATTGGATATGCTATCTCCGCTGAAAAAGGAATCTGACAACCCACCCATTGTTTTGCAATCTCTGGCGGAGAGCCTAAAGGTGAACGGAAAAAATGCACTCCTTTGCCCTTGCTTTCTCGATTAAAGCTACGCATTTCCTCTAGTTTTTCCCAGCTATCTGGCAAGTATGCCGGTATACCCACATCGAAAAGCACATACCACATTGATTCATCTACATCCATTTGTATTTCTTTGCTCTGCAGAATAAGTGGTATGAGTAGTTCTACAACTCTCCTTGGAGAATCAGTTGCTTCTACACCGGCTTCTTTCATCAATGCTTGTAGCAAAGGGAAAGTTAGCTTCTGCGCCTTGTCCATTGCATTAAGAATAATGAGTAGGAGCTCGGCAGAGAGCGACAGATCATTATTTTCTTTCGACATAAATCATTTCCATAATAACTTTCATACGGGAAGTATAACAAAAGCGAGAGAAAACTTCTCGGTAGCTCATCAGTTGTGCTATTGTGAATAGATGAGCTATCAAACGATAGATCATTGGGAGAGACTCCCTGAACTAGATAGTCTCTCTGACTTGCGTGACCCACCAAAACAGTTGTTTGCTCGCGGGACGTGGGATCACTCGCTCTTCAGTAATACTGTAGCTATTGTTGGTAGTCGACGGATCACTTCATATGGTCGACAGGTCATTGACCAAATCGTTCCTGAACTCGTCCTTCAAAAGAAAACCATCATTTCTGGATTTATGTACGGGGTGGATCAATATGCACATTCTGTCTGTATCGAAAATGGCGGACATACAATCGCGGTACTTGGCTGGGGTATTGAAATTCCTCTAGCTGATGAGGATCAGAAACTTGGAATCTCCATCGAAAATCATGGAGGACTACTCCTTTCGGAGTGGCAATCACAACAAGCCTCTCTCTGGACATTTCCGGTGCGCAATCGAATAGTCGTAGCTCTGTCAAAGGAGATCATCGTCATCGAAGCGGCACTCAAGAGCGGCTCGCTAATCACAGCGAACATTGCGGAGAAACTTCATCGTCCTCTCTGGGCGGTCCCCGGACCCATTACTAGTCCCGTTTCAGAAGGAACAAACATGCTCATCGCGACAGGGAAAGCGAAAATGTGGCGACCAAACGAAGCGCAATCAATAAATTCAAAGAAAAAGAAAGAAACAGATCCAATTCTTAGAATGCTCGCTGACGAGTCATGGAGTAGTGATGAGATCGCAAGGAAGTTAGGACTGCCGATTGCTCAAGTTGGTGCGCAATTATCGCTTTTTGCTATTACTGGAGTAGTGACGGAAAGGGGCGGAAAATATTCGCTTACGTGACCTCTATGCTCATCAAAATCCAATCAATTGCGACGATCGGACTGGAAACTGTTCCGGTTGATGTGGAAGTTGACGTCGCCTCAGTGGGATTCCCAGGATTCACGATCGTCGGACTCGCGAGTAAAGCGGTCGAAGAGGCAAGAGAGCGAGTGAAGACCGCAATCATCAATTCGGGATTTGAATTTCCCCCACGCAAAATTACTGTTAACTTAGCGCCAGCGGATTTGCCAAAAGATGGTGCTGCATACGATCTTCCGATTGCGATCGGCGTGCTGATCGCGAGTGGTCAACTCACGCTTTCAACAGACTTTTCACTTTCCAATCTCTTTTTTTATGGCGAGTTATCCCTTGACGGTTCACTTCGTCCGACACGGGGCATCCTCTTACTGGCATTACATGCACAGAAGCTGTCTACATCTACTATTTTTGTGCCTTCGATCAGTGCCAATGAAGCGAGTGTCGTATCAGGGATTCAAATTATCCCGCTTAGATCCGTATCTGAAGCGTTTGGACATTTATCTGGAGCTACAAGAATTGATCCAATTCCCTATGTCGCAGTGAGTGAAAATCCAGAGTTTATCCCCAGTGGATTTGATTTGTCTGAGATCTCTGGTCAAGAACAAGCAAAACGTGCCTTATTGATCGCCGCTGCCGGTGGACACAATGTCTTGATGTGGGGTCCGCCAGGCACTGGGAAGACGATGCTTGCGAGGACACTGCCTGGCATATTGCCGCCACTGTCTTCACGTGAAGCGCTCGAAGTTACACGAATCTACTCTATCTGTGGTCTGCTGTCATCGGGTCAAGCCTTTATCAGAACTCGTCCATTTCGAGCTCCTCATCACGGAGTCTCAGCAGCAGGAATGATCGGCGGCGGAAGTAATCCACTTCCAGGGGAAGTTAGTTTGGCACATTTGGGAGTTCTCTTCCTTGATGAGATGCCTGAGTTCCCACGGAGTGTACTCGAATCGCTTCGCCAACCAATAGAAGACGGCGAAGTCGAGATCGTGAGAGCGGCCGGCCACGTCCGCTATCCAGCGAGCTTTACGCTCGTCGCGGCTATCAATCCTTGTCCTTGCGGGTATTTGGGCCATCCAACCAAGCCTTGCAAATGCACCTCGAAACAAATTGCAAAATATCGCCATCGCATATCCGGTCCAATTTTGGATCGAATTGATTTATGTGTGAGTGTTTCCACCATTGCGATAGACAAACTCTCGGTGACGCACGAGCATGATCCAAACAAGATGACATCCATGCAAGCGAATGCTCTGGTACGGAAAGTTCGGTCGATCCAAGCCGTACGATTTGAAGGATTGCCACTCTACACAAATTCTCAGATGAAAAACAAAGAGGTGAAAAAGTTTGGATTCCTGACCAGTGAAGCTGAGAACATTTTGAAAGTCGCAGCCCAGAAATACGATTTTTCGGCACGAAGTTATTTCCGGTTGATTAAAGTCGCCAGGACGATCGCAGACTTGGAAGGTTCGCGCACCATCGAGCCAGTTCATATGGCTGAGAGTTTGCAATACAAGCAGTTGTCGCAGGACGAGTAAGCCATGTCATTCCTGCGAAGGCAGGAATCCAGACAATGAAAAACCATCGATATTTTGTCTATATTTTGGCAAGTAAGAGGAATGGAATTCTATACGTTGGTGTCACGAGTGATTTGATTCGGAGGATTGGAGAGCATAAAAGTAATCAGTTAAGAGGTTTTACTCAGCGATATAACGTGCACATATTGGTCTGGTTTGCAGAAACAAATGATATTGTTGAAGCTATAAAAAAAGAAAAACAGTTAAAAGCATGGAAGAGACTTTGGAAGCTAAGACTAATCGAAGAATCAAATCCGGATTGGAATGATTTATATGATGAATTTTATTGATTGACTGGATACTTGCCTTCGCAAGTATGACAAAGGGATGAAAACACAAAATAAAGAGCGGGGACATTTTGCGGAAGGGATTGCAGCGCGAGCCCTCAAACGAAAAGGGTACCAGATACTTGAGCAAAACTATGCAAATAAATTTGGTGAGATTGATATCATCGCCAAAGATCATCAGACAATCGTCTTCGTTGAAGTGAAGGCGAAAACAGGAATTGATTTTGGATTGCCGGAAGAGATGATCAATCGTGGCAAACTCCAACGTGTCCGCAACATGGGCGTGATGTACTTGTCTGGGCAATCCTGCCAATGTCGGATTGATGTCGTCGCGATTGTGCTTTCGCAAGACAATGACCTCCTACGTCTTACTCACTATGAAAACGTGTACTGATCCACTTCGAGTCTATAGCATATAATCAGCGCCATGGGGATACTGCTCTCAACTTGGAAGAAACTTCCACACATACATCAACTTCATACATTTCTCCTACGAAGAGTGAATGATCAGTTTTTGATTGGTGTAACTGGAGTCATCTTCAATGAAAAGAATGATGTACTTCTTCTCAAGCACACGTATCGAAGAGTTGCGTGGAGTCTGCCTGGAGGGTATTTGCAGGCAAAAGAACATCCCAAGACAGGTTTGGCTCGAGAAATTCTTGAGGAAACAGGATTTCGTGTCCGCGTGATCCGCATTGTCATGACGAAAACAGATCACAAAGGACGACTAGATATTTGCTATTTTGGCGTGTACGAGTCAGGGGAATTTACCCGTTCTGATGAAGTGTCCGCATACAAATTTGTATCAGTGCTCAAACTTCCAAAACTCATTGATGATCAATATGAACAGATTGCTGAAGGCCTCAAGCGGAAGAAAGAATTTGATCGGAAACATCGTTGGCAAAAAATGAAGAACCTCGTACTCTCACTGCTCAAAATTTAAGATCCTCTTACCCGAAGAAACTGAATGTACCATGCTTGCCACCAAGGCGCGGTGTAACGAAATTGAAGTGAGTCAGATTCGACCGCTTTGACAATTTGCGTGACTATTGAGTCTACCTTCGCAACCTCAATCAAGCGAAATTGAGAATCTTCTCGCTTTCGAAGCGAAGCTAATTGTTCATGAAAATATGAGTGCCGCTCCATCCACTCGTATTTTTTTGCCATCATTTTTTGATTAAACCCAGTGTGATACGCACCCGGCTCTATGACTCGTAAGTGAATATTTTTTGAAAGGAGCGAGAGCTCATCTGCCAACATTCGAGCACCACTAGAGAGGGCATGTTTGGACATACTATACGGTGCAAAAAATGGAGATGTCGTCCGACCAAGGAGTGAGCTTACGAAAACAATCGTTCCCCGCTTACGAGGAATCATTCTTTTGAGCACCTCTTGCGTAAGTGCAAATGTAGAAAATACATTTACTTCAAAATTAGCTCTCACTTTCTCAATATCGATCTCGGCAAGCGACCCTGTCTCTCCCATTCCTGCATTGTTGATCAGGACATCGAGTGAATATTCATGTACTTTTTTCCGATCGCTCTCTTTTGTAATATCAAGGACAAATGACTCGAATCCCAATGATCTGAGCGTTTCAACTTGATTTGCATGATGAGCAGTTGCGATAACTCTGTGCCCACGCTCCTTGAGCTTTATTGCACTTGCTTTTCCTATGCCACTTCCAGCTCCAGTGATCAAAACGGTTTTTTTCATGGGGTCAGTTTTCCTCATGATTCGTTCCATGGAGTCACGAGCTGGAAATAGTTCCCATCTGGATCCTGAAAGGTAGCAATCCAAGCCGAACCCATTTGATATGGTTCTTTCACCACAGTAGCTCCGAGCGACTGAATACGTGCAAACTCCTCTTTCACTTGTTGGGTCTCAAAATTGAAGAGAATTCGTGATGGTTCTTTGGACTTGCCTTTGACTTCGGAATGTTCTCCCACCGACAAGAAGGCACTTCCTACTGTCCATCCAAAGAACTTGTCTTCTGCCATATCAGCTTTGCGCTCGAAGACTTTTTCGTAGAACGCCGCTAACTCTTTCACGTTTTCAGTCCCTATCATAATCGAGTTGAGATTAAGCATGGTGCCTCCTTTATTTAATTAAGCAAGTGTACCATTTCCAAATTCTCCTCATGACATGAATTTGTGATATGTTAAATACAGATGAGCTTCACTTCAATAGATTTTTTATTGTTCTTCATACCTGTTCTCCTCATTTACTGGTGGCTTCCCAAAAAATTCCAGATGTATTTTCTTCTTTTTGCCAGTTATGCATTCATGAGTGCTTCAAATCGGTGGTTTGCAGTTTTACTTGGGATTACCACAGTACTGACCTACGTCTGCGCAAAAATGCTCGAACGAAGTGAAAAAAAAAGACTGTGGATCACAGTGGGGCTCGGATTCCTATTTGGCCAACTGTTCATCTCGAAATATCTAGGACTATTTGGACTTCGGGGTCTTCATCTGCTCATTCCTCTTGGGTTATCTTTTTACACATTTCAGACAGCCGGATATTTACTTGATCTGTATGCAGGCAAATCAAAACTCGCTGACTTCACTCATTTTGCGCTCTTTGTCTCCTTTTTCCCGAGCGTCACTGCCGGACCAATCGAGCGTGGAGACAAACTGATTCCGCAATTTGAAAAGACTCATGCGTTTGAATACGCCAAAGTCTCAAGTGGAATGCAACTATTCACGTTGGGCCTCTTCAAGAAGATGGTGATTGCTGACAATCTTGCCATCCCAGTTGATAAGGTGTTCGCCTCACTCACTGTCTATAGAGGGCTGTCGCTTGTGATCGCACTGGTTCTATTTTCATGGCAACTGTATTTTGATTTTTCTGGGTACTCCGACATGGCACGCGGCATCGCGCGAATACTCGGATTTGAAATTGAGATCAATTTTAAGAATCCGTACTTTGCTACTTCTGTGCAGAATTTTTGGAGGCGGTGGCATATTTCACTATCAAGTTGGTTTCGTGATTATTTATACATCCCTTTGGGAGGCAGTCGCAAAGGATCACTTCGAACCGTACTGAATGTCATCATTGTCTTTACGCTCTGTGGACTCTGGCATGGAGCCGCTCTCACCTTTGTGGTTTGGGGTCTAGCCCATGGCATGCTGATTGCTAGTGAGCGATTGGTCAAACACTACCTACCAAAATTCCATGTGCCCCATGTCGTCTCCATGATCTATACATATAGTGTGGTAGTGCTTACTTGGGTGCTGTTTCGATCGTCTACACTTCAAGACGCAACGTACATCTATACAAATGCCTTTGTGGGATTAAAGAATTTCATTCGGCCTCAATATATCCAAGCCACGCTTTCGCAGTTATTTGACACCAATCGAGAGGAGATGATCATCGTCGGACTGTTATTTTGCGTTGGGATATGTCTTGAAGTGATCTCGTATCAATGGGACGCTGGAACCCTCATCAAGAAATTGCCACGTAGTGTTCGTTTTAGTCTCTATATCATCGCTATCACTATGATCGTACTTTTGCGCCAAGCAACTATTCAGAAGTTTATCTATGTTCAATTCTGATGTATTTCGATTGATTTCTAGACTCACTCTCATTGCCGCCGTGTCGACCGCAGCTTGTCTAGGAGTAGATGCATGGTATCGATCACAGAATAATTTTGATTATATTGCCCCTTCTCACATTTTTCTGGACCCTCCCCTCCATGAAAAGTACCAGCTAGTAGCACTTGGGAACTCTCATGCGCAAAGTGGCTTGAGCTTCGCAAATTACAAACTCAAGAGTCTCAATTTGTCGAGCGTTGCCCAGCGCTTTTCGCTTGATCTTGCGGTCCTGCGCCAACATTCGCGGCAAATAGCTCCAGGGGCAATCATTATTATCCCAGTGACTCCGATCTCGTTTGCACATCGCATCGCAGATCAAAGCGATAGTTTACAGACAAACTACTACGCATCGGTGAGTCCCTTTCTCATCCCTCATTTGCAAGTCGGAAACTACATAGAGTCGATGCTCCTTCCGTTTTCACGATCAGGCTATCAACTTCGCAAACAGCATGATGAGCGTATCAAGCAACGTCTCGCTGAAGAAAATCGAGATCGCACTTCACTACAAGATGTGTCTCGAAATATCGCCAGTGACTCTGGGACACTCAACAGAGGACCAATGAAACCTTCCAAAGAAATCTTGTTAGCTCGGCCCGATTTTAGTTTATTTCCCGCTGGCGTATACAGTGATAACGTCGATTTCTTGTATCACAAGTGGTATCAAACTGATGAGTTCAATCCCAAATATTTTCCCCAGAACCAGCATGACCTTGAGGCTATTATCAGATATTGCCTTGATCACCAATGGAAGCCCATCTTGATTACCATACCCATCTCTGAAGCAGCAAGAAGCAAACTCTTACCTAATTTCATGGATGTGTATTTGTATGATAATCTGAAGAGAACCGACACATATGCTGTCCCGTATTTTGATTATTCGAACGATGAAGAGCTGTCTTTAGAGCTGACGAACTATGCAAATGGCGACCACCTAAATAGTAGAGGAGCAGCGTTATTCAGTTACAAATTGCTACAAACATTAATTGAAGAGAAATACGTACCGTCAGACGTTGATAACTTTGAGTATCATAAAAAGATCCAGTAGATCTATGGACGTTGCATCAGTCTTGAGAGTACCAAAGTCAGTCGCGATCGTCGGATTATCTGATAATCCAGATCGTCCAAGCTTTCAAGTTGCGACCTATTTACGGGAGCACGGCTTCACCATCATTCCCGTAAACCCAAAACTGACCCAGTGGTCCGGGATTCCATCTTTTCCATCGATCAAATCGATCCCACGCGAGACAACGATTGATATCGTTGATATTTTTCGCAAATCAAGCGAGGTGATGGCCATAGTCACAGAGGTCATCAACTCAGCTCGAGCACCGGTTATTTGGATGCAAGAAGGTGTCAGTGATGACGATGCCGCAATGCTCGCGAGAAATCATAGCTTAGAAGTCATCATGGATGCGTGCATCATGAAGGCTCACAAACGATTACTTCAAGCGAGTGGAACGTAGCGCGTTGAGGATCACGAGGACGTCAATAATCTCTTGCACGAACGCGCCAGTAATGGGTGATATCCATCCGAATGAAGAAGCAATCATCCCAAGGACGCTGAGCCCAATACCAAATAGGATACTTTGGAGCGCTATCCTAATCGTTTCCTTCGCAATACGAATGACCTGAGTCACAGAACTAAAATCTCCTCCTAAGAAGATAATATCCGCTGCCTCTGAGGATGCAGTTTGTTCTTCATTGCTGAACACAAGTCCGACATCTGCCATAGCGAGCGCTGGCGCATCATTGATCCCATCACCAATCATTGCAGTGATCTTCCCTTGCTTTTGGAGATCTTCAATTCCATTCTTTTTATCTTCTGGACTGCAGTTTGCCTTGACGTGCAGACTTGTGCCAAGTTGATCGCTGACTTTCGCCGCGGCTTCTGCTGTATCGCCAGTGAACAAGTACAGATCCAATCCGAGTTTGTGGAGACTTCCGATAATTTCGCTTGAGTGAGATTTCAATTTGTCCTCAAGCTCAAACACTGCGATTACTTTTTCGCCGCACTTCATCTCAATTGCAATTGTTCCAGCGGTGCGTGCACTAGAGAGTTGGAAGTGCTTTCCATTAACCACTCCAGTGATCCCGACTCCCACCTTCTCCTCAATTTCGTAAGCAAATACTTTTTTTGATGCACGTGACTTGGCTGCGATCGTGATCGCCTTCGCAAGCGGATGAAGTGAATTTCGCTCGATTGCGTCGGCAATACCATACACCTCGTTTTCGGAATAGTGAGGATCGAGAATCCGGGCTGACTGGACTGTTGGCTTTCCCAAAGTGATGGTACCTGTCTTGTCAAAGACAATGGCTTTGACTCGAGAGAGCACTTCGATGCTCGAGAGTTTCTTCATGATTATTCGATGACGAGCGGCCGCATTCATACCACCCATAAGTGCAATTGGAGTCGCGAGAATAAGCGGACATGGAGTAGCTATGACCAAGACGGCAAGGACGCGTCCAAAATCGTGAGAGATCGCGTATGCGAACCCAGCAAGCAAGAGCGTAATCACTGTAAAAATGACGCTATACCTATCTGCAAGTCGGATCAGAGGCGCTTTTTCTTTCTGTGCAGCACGAACCATCTCAATTATTGAATGATAAGTAGAATCTTTACTTTCTTTGGTGACTTGGATGACGAGAGATTCACCGACGTTCACGGTACCGCTTCGGACTCGGTCTCCTTTCACTTTCTCAACCGCATACGGCTCACCGGTGAGAGAAGATTCATCCGCAAAGCCATCGTGAGATACCAAGATCCCATCAAGTGGAATTACTTCCCCTTTACGCACAAATATTGAAGTATTGACTCTGACACTATCGATGGGTACTTTATGAGTTGCTTCTCCGTTTTCCCAAAGGAGTACAGAATTTGGGATGCGATCGGTAAGCGCGGTCAATGATTGTTTAGCCTGCGAGGTACCATACCGCTCCAACGTTTCTCCTCCAGAAAGCATCAAAATGATAATCATCGCTACCAGAAACTGTCCGCTTCCCGCTGCAACGATGATCGCAAGGAGTGCAATATAATCTAGCGCGAAGGAGTGTGACAGCAGTGATCGAAAACTGGAAACAAAAAGTGGAATGCTCGCACCCAGGACAACCACGATTTGAAGACCTCTAGCGACTGATGGCAGGTGGAGCCAATACTGGATCAACAGTGAGCCAAGCAATGATGAGATGATGGCAAGTGGAAAGAGAAAAGTAGAGGCAAGCTCACGTATCTTGCCGATTGGTCGATATGTCATAGTCTCTGTGGATTTACCAAACCAAGTGCTGCTTCCAAACCGTTTCATCACCACCCACCCAAGAGGAAAGAGCGTTCCCATTGTCGTCGATGAGGACAAACGTATGTTGAGTGACGACGTGATACGTCGATTTCAGTTCAGGAGAGTGATCGTAATTGATGCGAAGGAATGTGTAGCCCTCAGGGATGAGCGAGGGATTTTTTTGGATATCTGTATCTAGATTACTACAGGTAGCGCACCATGGAGCCCAAAAGTAGAGGATGACTTTCCCCTGGCGGTGCGCATACGCGAGAGCTTCTTTGGAATACTCGAGATACCTAGGTGCGAGTTGATTGATTTCACCGTGGGACGTTGCGCTTGTAGGCTGGTCGCAAAAGGCGCGAACTGGAGAACAAAAGTACGATTTTGCCAAAAATGCCATCCCAATGATGAGAACGAACGACAACAAATAGCTCAATTTCTTCATAGTGAATGATAAGTATACCGCATCTAGATTTTTGATTTCTACTGCACGGATCACAATTTCTCGGAGCCAAAGATTTTCTTTTTCTCTTCAGCATAGAGTGCTTTCGGTGTCAACCGAATTGCACAATAAATGAGTGCCGGAATTATGACGATATCATCAAGTTGGCCAAGTATTGGAATAAAATCAGGAATTAAATCAAAAGGAAGAAAAAAGTAACCCAAAGCAATCCAAAAGAGAACTTTCGAGAACCACGGTGTATTGGGGTTATTGAGGAGTGATTTGTATAGACGCACGTGGTTCTTGAATGACTTTCGAATTTCTTTGAATGAGTTCATCATTCCTAGATCATACACTGAAGTCATTTTATTCGTGATCGATGATGTCGACACTGACAAAATTCAAACTAAGATCGCGGTTGATTTTTCCTAGGTAAACTTGCTAGGGCCAACTCATCTTCCCTCATTCTCGGATAGCTAGTACCGAAGTGTTTGATCGCGAGAATATACCCATGAGGATTTATCTCTGAAAGATTTTCAGAGATAAACGTTGATTGAATATCGAGGAGCGAGAGGACATAGCCAATTTCGGTTACGACGTTCGTACATCGAAGTAATGGGCTCGCCGACCGGTCGACCGTACGATGATGTTCCTGAAATTTAAGAATACTCCAAAGAAATTTTCGATAGGATTCGATCGAAGTAAAAATCTCAGCGTCCGCGAGCGGTTCGTCAATGCTATTGATTGGAGTGACTCTGACGGCGTTTTTTCGTAAGAAATTTTCCAGTACTTCTCGAGTATTCATAACTGACTCCTTGATAGATACTGGAAATTAAGTATAGTGAAAGGTAGGAACCAAAGCTGTGAGAGAGAGCACAAAATATGGAACAAACCGTTCACATTGAAAAGAGAAAATTTATTCTCCTCATTGCTCTGACTACGATACTTCCTGTCATGCTTTTTGCGCTTTCGATTCGCACCCTACTCCAGAGCCGCGCCGCAAACTATACGACACTCGAAGCAGAATCTGGAATTTTCTCTGGTCAAATCGTCACGATTGCAGACGCTTCGGCCTCAGGTGGAAATTACATGTACTTTGGCACTGCGCCTCAGACGCCTACTCCCAGTCCAGTACCGACACCTGTCCCTACCCCGACTGCGACACCACGTCCGACAGTGACTGCTACGCCACGACCGACTGCAACCGCAACTCCTCGCCCAACAGCCACGCCGACGGTAGCTCCGACACCAACAGCGACTCCACAAGGCAACGGGTATACTGCTGCTCAAGTTGCCATACACAATACGCAAAGCGACTGTTGGATCATCGTCAATGGAAGTATCTACAATGTGTCAACGTATATTCCTTATCATCCTGGTGGAGTCTCACGCATTACCAACGACTGTGGAAAAGATGCATCCACAGACTTTAATACAAAGGGCGGGAAAGGCTCTCACTCTAGTGGAGCACAATCCACTCTGACAGGATTAAAAATTGGCGTGCTTTTGTGAAGAGTTGACAGATTTCGAGAGAGATACCCATAATTGGTTATCGTTATAATCACTTCGATTCTATGAAACAAACGATTGAAATCAAGAAAATGAATTTTCTCTTTTTACTGTTTTTGGTTGCTATTCTTCCAATTATTTTATGGTCTGTGTTCACAGCTGTTTTGTTTCAGAGTCGGGCAGCCAACTTTGTTAGTCTAGAGTCTGAGCTTGGAATCCTGTCTGGCAATGTCATAGCCGCTAACGACACAACCGCTTCTGGTGGAAGATACATTCTCTTTGGAATACCAATACAAACATCACCACCATCTCCAATTGTCACAGCAAGTCCTTCTCCCAATCCGACAGCGTCAACTCGTCCGACAGTTATGCCGAGTCCGTCAGGATCGCCAAATAGTTTGACATACGATCAATTAAAAATATTGATTGATACATATAAAGCGACACACTCTGGAAATGGTGGAAAAGATTGGGACATTCTTGGGTGTTGCAGCGGAGCCTCGAGGACACCTGCCCAAATTGCAGCAGATCCGCAAGCACAAGTATTACGATCTATCTGCGGTCCCGATCAGTTGCCAATTATCCCCAACATAGCATGGGAATACGGTGGTGCCGATCATCCGTGGATTAATCCGCAAGTGTCTGCGCTCGTGTACTGTGTATACATCCCCGTACATAGTTCAACAACACATTGGCAATATAATCCTACTACAAATCATGTTATTGCAGATGCGTATGTTAAATTTCCAGACCAGAATCCATGCAAAAATCAGTTAGGTGCAAACCTAGTCTTATCATGCCTCGGCGATTCGACAAATTCAGAAATCTTTGTCGATACGGCAAGCTTTCATGACGGAAACGACGTTGGCTTTGATCTATCAGTCTCCACGTCCCAGATAAACTTACTGCTACCAGATGGTAGCAAAGTTCTCTTCATTAACAATATTTAACGTCAATAGTGGAAAAAGCCGCGTCATTGATTTGTTTTTTTTGCGTTCTCAAGAGCTCTAAATTTGACGATTCTCGTGATCAAATCATACGGGATCGGTTTATCAATCGGAAATTGGAGAGATCCTTTCCCTGCTTCGTACTCTTTCACTTCGTCTTTAAATTCTTCGATACCTGAAGGTGCGGGATAAAACCCAATATGTTTTTTAAATCCCCCAAAATGGACAAGATTTCCATTTTGTCGAAACGTTGGTATGCCATAAGCAATCGCCTCAGTGGCTTCTGGAGCTGCTTTCTGAATCGTTTGTCTCATTTTCTCCAACAGTTGTTTCACTTCTTCTGGGTAGTCTTGAATGTATTGATCGATCGTTTTGTTATTTTTCATACTTTCCCTGTACCTTGTCGTTGATTCATGACTATTTTTGAGCCTCTACGTATTTTTTGAAGTTATCCAAGATTGATTGCCAGCCAGATCGCTGCAGTTCGGCTGAGTTTTGAGTCTCAGGGTCAAAAACCTCCGTCACTTTTGTGCCAGAAGCTGTCGTTTCAAACCAGACGTCGATTTTTCTGGCATCTCCCAGGTCATATGCTAAGTGTTTAGGTACTTCTACTGCGGTGTACACACCTGCAAAATCAAACCCCATACTTCCGTCAAGTGCTTCCATACGAGAATTGAATTTTCCACCGACTTTGAGGTCATTCGTCGCCTGAGGGGTGTACCAATCAACGCTTGCAGCGTTCCACTGCATGACATGAGCCGGAGTAGTCCAATATTCCCACGCTTTTTCTACGGGAATAT
Source organism: uncultured Pseudomonadales bacterium (assembly GCA_964509365.1). Taxonomy (GTDB): domain Bacteria; phylum Patescibacteriota; class Microgenomatia; order UBA1400; family UBA12028; genus JBDTWD01. The sequence goes on from CAZDWN010000001.1 coordinate 318,404, forward strand.
TTACTTCAGTTTCTACTGTTATTCTTTCCATATTCCTCCTTTATTTTTTCTTTCGTCCATACAGAAAATATGGAATAAAGTGATATTTTATGCTTTTACTGCAGTGATATTCACCATCCAGAAAATGCCAAATTGATCGGTAAGCATACCAAACGTATCACCCCAAGGCGCCTTTGCCAAAGGTTGCGCAATCGTCGCTCTAGTAGAAAGTTTATTCCAATATTCAGTGAGTTCCGCCTCATTGTCGCCACTTAACGACATATTGATTGAAGAGCCTTGTTTGTACTCCATGTGAGCTGGTGTGTCCGAGCCCATGAAGACGATGCCATTTTCAGCTTCGAGCATCGCATGCATGATATTGTTTTCCTCTACAGACCCAACTGGAGCACCACCTTCTTTAAAGGTGGTCATGGTAAGCTTGCCACCAAAGACCGTTTGATAAAAAGTCATTGCTTCCCGAGCCTTGTTTTTGAAGCTGATGTAGGGATTGAGACGTGAGTTCATAGTGCTCCTTTTTGGAAGTAGTATACTCGCGTATGTGATCGAAATCACTCCCCGATTGCTGTCTTCACCAATGCGATAATTTCTTTCTCTTCAGCAGCATTCATCTCGGTGAGGGCATACGCGACTGGCCACATCGGCCCTTGATCAAGTTTGGCGACATCACTAAACCCAAGTGTGGCATATCTTGATTTAAATTTGCCTGCGTACTGAAAGAAGCAAACGACTTTGTCGTCTTTTGTATATGCCGGAAATCCATACCATGTTTTTGGAGAGAGAGACGGAATGTTTTTTCTGATGATTTCATGGAGTTTTTTGGCGATGACTTTGTCACTACCAGTCATGCCAGCGATCGCTTCGAGCAGGACTTTCTCGCCTTCTTCCCGGCTCTTGCTCGCTTTCGCTTCTGCTGCCAGTTCTTTCGCGCGAGCGCGCATTGCGGCTCGCTCATCTTCTTTAAATCCCTCAAATTTTTTTGTCGCTGTGGGCATAGAACGTCTCCTTGTGTTTTGCCCCACAAGTATATCAAACAAATGATTTCTTGAAGCCTTTGATGATGAGCCAGATACCAAGCGAGAACTCAAACAACGCGACTGGAATCGCTGATAGTCCAGCTAGTGCATCATGTTGCCCAGTGAAACCAAACATTACTGCGAGGTACCCAGAGATGAGTAAAGGTCCACCGACAATTCCAATGAGTGAAAGGACTCGCGGCACAAGTCGCGAACGAAACAACAGAAATCCAAGTAAAAGATCACAAATTGCTGGCATAAAGCTTTGACTCAGTAAAAAGATTCGATCATACAGAATGACGAGCAGTCGACTCACTCCGAGCATGTCAGCTCCAGCTCCTGTTTGTCGCAAGGTTACGATAGAGAGGATGCAAGCGACACCGATGAGGATCGCACTCGATTCCCATATCCGAGCAGCGATGAGTCCGACAGCAGCACTCTCATTATCTTTTTTGAGCACAGGGAAAAGTACGACTGCTGTGCTTATACCCGCTAGAGCGACAACAATTTCCAAGAGTGCACCTATGATCGCCGATGTATCCGAACTAGTACCGAGGATGTAACCAGGACTTTTTACTGGCCCATAGATTGCGAGGGTCGGAATGGAGACAAAGGTAAGTAGGTATAAAATACCTGCCAGTAGAGCTCTTTTTCTATCGGAAGTGGGTGTTTTTTCTGTGATCATTTGCCCATTGTACGGGGCGTAAACTTAAATAGATATGGAGTGCCGGCCACAGGGAGCTCGACTATCCCTCGACTTCCACCTGAAACCCAGCATATGCCATTTTGCTCATCGAAAATGGCATTGGAATAGCGTTGTATTCTGCCATCTGCGTGCCCATCTCTGCCATGACTTTTGCATTCACTCCATTCCGATGTTCTTTTGATTTGAAGATAATAAATGAAAACCAAATCTGCTCCGACTGGGATGCGCCAGTCATTTCCGTAAAGCTGCGAGATTTATCGCCATCGCCTTCCTGTTGAGAGAGATCATCTGCTTGGCATTCGAAGTACTGGAGTGCTCCATGCTTCATCCATGAGTCTCTTCCCATTTTTGCCATTTTTTTGTAGTCCTCAGTCTTGTCCTTTGGGATCAAGAGTACAAATCCATCGACATATTTTTCCATAAAGTCTCCCGAGTACAAATTTTCACTAGTATGAATTAGCGTGATAAAAATCACAATAGTCGGAAACTTAGCTATTCTCAATTGACGGACATGTCTTTTTTCGATGCATGAGCGCGTAGAGTCTATCGGTTTCTTTCCCGACTAAGTGAGCGATGACTCTGTGAATATTTCGATCAAGAGAGTCTTCGGTCTTCAGAGATCCTAGATAGCGAAAGATTTCTTTTCGTCTCCCAGCAGTCAATTGATCAAAATTCTCTCGTGCTCCAATATTCTGGTTGAGTTCAACCTCCAGTTTGGGGATCATCGCATAGACAATCGGTGATCGATCAACCATTACTGCAATCTCGACCGTTTGTCCCACGATCTGAGTGACACTTCCTGTAAATGGTAATTTCGATTTCTTGGCCATCTGACCATTGATATACAATCGCCACTTTCCTCGATACCTCACAAGGGACTGCCGGAACCAAACTCCATTCAGCTTTCCTTTTACCGGTATTGGACTTTTGTGCTTCCTTGCTTGCTTGAAAATGAATTCCAACACGTCAGCGGGAGGTATGACGTACGGATTGACTCCGAGTAACTTGATTTGAGAGACAAAAATCATGCTTCGAGGAAAGGCATTAAATGATACCGCTAAAAACGAGTGTCGATATGATCACTGTAATCAACGCAAAGATTCCAGCTGTTTGCATAAAGAGATTTATAGCTTGTTTTTTCTTCCCATCAATAAAAAGTTGCAGTGGCTGATAGAAAAACAAATACGCCATCACTACCACTGAGAGTGTAAGTATTGATAAGAAAGCAACCGGAGCAAAAAAAGTATCAGGCTTGTTCCCCATTGTTTGCGTCACGTATCGCATGACAGTGGCAATGAATACAATATAGCCGGAGGCACAGACTGCATTGAGTATTGGATTTTTGGTCATACGCACAGTATAGCAAAAAACCTTCGGTTGCTTTACTGGATGATCTTGTAGCGGATATGAGTCACGAGACTATTTCCGCTTACTTCCACAGGCTCAAGTGTGAGTGGGGGGACTCCCTCAAACAGTCTCGTGCCTTCCCCGATTGTGACCGGGACAACATGAAACCAAAGCTCGTCGATGAGTCCTGCCTTCAAAAATTGATTGACGGTATGTGCTCCTCCATTGATTTTCACATCTTTCTCCCCCGCCGCTTGTTTTGCTTGCGTCAAAGCTGACTCGATCCCATCAGTTACGAAAAAGAACGTGGTCCCGCCTTCCATCTCTATTGGTTCTCGCTTGGTGTGAGTGAGTACGAAGACCGGAGCGTGGTATGGAGGATTGTCACCCCACCAGCCTTTCCACTCCGATGTCTCTCGCCGATCTTTCGGCCCAAACATGTTACTTCCCATGATAAACGCACCGGCATCGAGGATCGCATCAATTTCTCGTTTGTGTTTTTGTTTTTCTGGCTCAGCAAACATCCAACGACGCAGTAAATTTGGATCAAAATTATCTCCAAATGGATTCTCAAAGCTTTGATTGATACCGGCGGTGAAACCGTCGACGGATATTGCCATCGAGCAAGTCACTTTTGAAGTATTCATATGATTGGTATCAAGCTTGAGGAGAAAATTCGAGTATCCATTCGATGCCGTATTTATCTCGAAACATCGCAGCATACGAGCCCCATGGACTGTCCCCTGCTGCGCCTTCGACTTCTCCACCTACTGAGAGGCCGTTGAATATTCTGTCCACTTCTTCTTTGCTCTCCACTCGTACCAAGATCTTGCTTCGATTCTCATGTTCATTGACGCGTCCCATGACTTCAGGGACATCATTCGCGACGAGCACCGTATCATTCCCTATCGGCAGGGCAATATACATGATCTTTTCTGCTTCTTTTTCAGGGATAGGGAATTGCTCACTGGCAATGTCCTTGAAGCGTACGACTTTAGCAAACTCTCCGCCAAATACAGATTTATAGAATGAAAAAGCCTCCTCAGCATTTCCATTGAAATTTATCCATGGTTGTATTGATGCCATATGAAGTTGATTGTATGGATTGATGACTAGTAAGCCTTTTTTGCACCGCCGGCAACTGCTTTTTCAGCATTGTCTTTTGACATCATTGCACAGACGACTGTTCCGCACTTGGCGTGCTTTCCTTTGGCCATGAATCCACCTTTTGCAGTCTGATGAATCGCTGCATCAGTCAATTCGACACCTTTTTCTTTGCATTTCACGCAGTATCCTGTAACCATATCTGGCTCCTAATAATATATCTTTCCCCATTATACCCTATTCTCACCAGTTCATCGAATTCTCAGTTAATAAAATAGATTAGAGCTTATTTGATATACTTTGATCAATGAATAATAAATCTTTGAGCACTCTAAAGGATGGAAGTAAATGTAAGGTTATCGGTGGTGTCCATGCCGGAAAGTCAGGTGTGGTACGTGATATCAAAGCGAGCAAATCAGGTGCAATTACTATTACGGTAGTTCAGGCAAATGGTGAGAGATTCAAAACTCTTGCAAAAAATGTCATCGCTCCATAACTTCTGTCACTTGATATATAAACAGATCGGATTTTACTCGAGCTGTTTTTCTAGCTCTCCCGACTAGCCCTCAAGAGGATTGCACGGGTCCCGCTAAGCGGGACTCGTGAGAAGATTCGTCTGGCGAATCAAATCTTAGCTTGTGAAGTCATAAAAAAAACTGGGTTTGCACCCAGCTTTTTTTATGAGCTCCCCGAGCCTAGAATTAATATAACTATAGACTTCGGCTCAATTATAAAGACTTTTCAAGACTTAAGATATATTGGTGAATTGAGGCAAAGGTGGGTAGAAATTAGAAGATTACAAGGGAGCTTTAGTGTTGCATAAATGATAAAATACAGATGTAAAGCAAGACTGTAGGCAGTTGTGTTTTTATTCCCTATATTTGCCTTAAATTTACACTTAATGTTATGCAAAAAACAATAAAAATCATCGACCTCTTCTGTGGGACAGGTGGGTTTTCCCATGGATTTAATACTGAAGAATACTTATACGAACTTGTTTATGCGATAGACTATGAACCAAATGCTGTAGAAACGACTAAAGCAAATCACACTACTAGTCGAATTGAATTCGATGATATACGCAAGGTCGACCCTAAAAAGATAAAGGAAGAGTTAAATGTGAAGCAATTAGATTTAGTTATTGGCGGACCACCTTGCCAAGGATTTACGTCTTTACGCCCTCATAGGTCAATGAATAATAATGATGAACGAAATAATTTATTTCTCAATTTTATTGAATTTGTTCATGTTTTTAGACCTAAAATGTTTATTTTAGAAAACGTAGTTGGCTTAATAACTCATGAAGAAGGAAAAACACTTAGTATTATCCTTGAAAAATTCTCAAACCTCGGATATGCAATCGACTGGAAAATATTAAATGCGGCACATTTTGGGGTACCTCAAAAGAGAGAGCGTTTTGTTCTAATGGGCTCAAGAGACAATGGCAGAATTATATTCCCAGAACCTACACATTATTCTAATGGAAGAGTTATTGGACATGTTGACCGTACACGCCTGCAAATTCCTAATAAGAATTTGCCAAGCGCTATTACAGTTGATGAGGCAATTGACGACCTACCTCATCTTCAGCGTGGAGAATCAGCAAATAAATATGATAAAGCACCAAGAACAGATTACCAACGAGCTAGAAGGAAAAACACAACAGAGCTCAGCTTGCATATTGCAAGTAATCACTCAGACAAAATGATGGAGGTTATTAGGCATGCAGGGGATAGTATTTCCAGTATCCCTAAAGGATTAGTTACAAGCGGATTTAGTTCATGTTACTCAAGAATTAGAGGCTATGAGCCATCAAACACGATAACAGTTAAATTCCAAAGCCCAGCATCAAACAAATGTATTCATCCGACACAGGATAGAACAATAACCCCTCGGGAGGCAGCAAGAATTCAGTCGTTTGATGATGATTATATTTTTAAGGGGTCACTAACACAAATTGCAAGCCAAATAGGAAATGCTGTCCCTCCCTTACTAGGAAAAGCTATATCCAAAGCCATATCGAGAGAATTAATTTAAATTATGAATAGAAATCTAAAATGTCTTAGTCTTTTTTCATCTTCGGGAATTGGTGAGCTCGGAATTGAAGCAAATGGTATTCAAATCATTGCGGCCAACGAGCTCATAACAAATCGGTGTAAGTTATATTCAGAGAATTTCCCAGAAACAAAAATGTTCGAGGGTGATGTATGGAAATTGGGTGATGAGATTATTGACTACTGTAAGTCTAATTTAGAAGGAGATGAGCTTTTCCTTATTTATGCTACTCCACCATGTCAGGGAATGTCTACAAATGGAGCTGGAAAACTTAAGTCAGAAATCGCAGCGGGTAGACGGCCACGTATCGATGATAGAAACAAATTAGTAATTCCTGCAATGAAAATAATTGCAAGCTTGAAGCCAGAGTGGGTATTATTTGAAAACGTTCCAGGCATGAAAGATACAATCATTCTAGAAGATGGCAAATCGTGGAACATTATTGATTACATATCTGCAAAGTTAGGTCCAGATTATGAAGGCGGATACTCAATTGTTAGTTGTTCAGACTACGGTATACCTCAACTAAGAAAGAGATTAATAACAGTATTTACAAGAGACCAGGATGGAAAAAAATATTTAAAAACTCATAATAATTCAATATTAAATGGACCCGACAAAGCTAAAACGATAACGCTTTGGGATGCCATTGGAAACCTTCCCTCTTTAAATGCTATTGCTGGAGAAAATGAAGCTTTAGATTTTCATCCACAACATCGTGTCAGCATTATGAATAAAGAAAAGTATTGGTGGGTATCGAATACCCCTGAAGGAGAAACTGCATATAACAATCAATGCGTGAATCCGAACTGCCTATTTCAAGGAAACCCTCGACATGTCGATACAGTCCACAATGGTAGAGCTGTTTCAAGCAAAGAGACTCCAATATATTGCGCTAAATGTAGACAATTACTTCCTCGACCAATGATGATTGATAAATCTACGGGTGAGAGAAGATTGATTAGTGGATTTCATTCCGCCTACAGACGCATGGATAGAAATAAGCCCTCAAGAACACTTACTATGAATTTCCCCTTTGAAGCTTCCGATAACAAAATACATCCCACACAAAACAGAGTTTTGTCAATTTATGAAGCTATGATTCTGCAAACAATTGCGAACTATGATTATAAATGGAAGATTAAGGATGAACCAGTTACAAAAAGTCTTATTGTTCATTCTATTGGAGAAAGTGTGCCTCCTTTGTTAATAGAGCTGATTGTTAAAAGAATGATTGAAATAACTAAAAAGACTTACAAGGAAGATTATAAGTCACAACCTCTCCAATCATCATTGTTTATACCTGAAAATCAGTAGGAACATTAAGTCCAATCTCCTTGAATTTTTTGAGATATCGAGCATCATTTATTGATGCTACCACGTTCT
>CAZDWN010000002.1:0-162434 GCA_964509365.1 uncultured Pseudomonadales bacterium
TGGAGCAATCCTTGGAGGTTCAAGTCCTCTCCTGGGCACAACAAATAAAATGAGATACATCTCATTTTATTTGTTGGTGTTCGATAGAGCAGATTTGTGCGTAAGGCCAAGTCTTCCGGCAAGCGATATCAGGCGAAGCCTGAACGCCTGCCCAATCCTCGAAGAGGGCTCTCCGGACAGCGTCTGCAAAAAGTAAAAAATTCTGGAGGGCTCTTAGCTCAGTTGGTAGAGCGCCCGGTTTACATCCGGTAGGTCGGGGGTTCGAACCCCTCAGGGCCCACTGAGAAAGATACATGCCGAGATGGTCAACGCGGTTCAAGGCGCAGGTCTGAAAAACCTGAGACATAGGTTCGACTCCTATTCTCGGCACACATACATTGAAATAAAAAAACCCGGTGCGCTGATCACTCAGTTCCCGGGTTTTTTTGTGCATTCCCTTCACTTAGCAGTTGTTGCCGCAGCGAATTGGGAGTGTCAAGGCTTTAGCGGTATGGACGCCAGCGGTTGCTGCGACCACGACCAATGCCAAGACCATGGCAATGAGAAGTTTGTTCATACGATCTCCCCACCTAAAAATACTTTCATGAGTATAGATGAGCTTTGATCAACATTTCAACTGACGAAATGATCAGCGACCGAAGAGCTGTTTGATATATCCCCAGAATCCAATCGCTGGTGTAGGCGTGGCTTGCGGTATGACAATCTTCGCGGTCGGAGCTGAAGTGACGCTGGGCAAATTCATCGGAGCCATCGTCGCCGCCGGTGCATCGATACTAAGTTGTGTCACTTGCTTTGGATTCAGTCGCTGTTGGATGGCTGTGGCGATGACGCGGATGATTGAGCTCCCTTTGTAGCTGGGAGTGCGTTGCCCTGTCTTTGCAGAGAGTTCATTTGACCAGCTTCCAGTCGCACATCCATTCCCACCAAGCACCGTATAGTAGTACATCGTATTTGCTTTGAGTTGATGGATGGAGACCGCGATCACACCTGAAGCAGTATTTGAAATCTCAAAGCCATAGGGAAATTCTCCGCTTTTTGTCCCGTAGCGGATAAAGTAGCGATCAGCATTGCCAGCTGGCGAGAAATAAATAGTCTGATCGTTTTTGAGCGCATTGATCTGAAACAGATTGGGAGCAGTCGTCGGTGCGCTCGCATCACAAGATTTTGCTTGCGGCACGGGAAGTCCTGGCCCATTGTCGATCACTGTGGGAGGGATCTGCTCCGCGCCGACACCGTATGGTTCGTCACCGTAATTACCGGAGCCATAGGTCGCGGCAAACGCTCGGTACGGAGTCAGCACTGCGGCGAAGACAAAAAGAAATAGAGTGAGTGCTTGCAAAGATATATGTTTCATGATTACATCCCACTGTATACCCAATTTAATAGCGCAACAATATGTTTGGTATCGGTGTCCCAGAACTTGTCATCATTCTCGTCATTATCCTCGTTCTGTTTGGAGGGAAAAATCTTCCTGATCTCGCAAAGAATGTAGGGACGGCGATACGAGAGATCCGGAAAGGATTCTCATCAGATGTTGATGAATCAAAATCTTCGAAAACCAAAAAATCCAAAGAATAATCAGCCCAAGCTTCCCATGTATGTACACCTGCAAGAGTTGCGCACTCGATTGCTGTGGATCACCTTGTCGGTGACTGCAGGAACGATGATTGGCTATCTCATTCGCGATCAGTTGCTGGCGTTTTTGATCCGTCCTCTCAATCAACCGCTGTTTTACACTTCACCCGCTGGTGGATTAGATTTTGTGATCAAAGTATGTTTTTGTTTTGGGCTACTTTTATCCTTACCCATCACGATGTATCAGCTGTTTCTTTTTATCGCTCCTGCGCTCCCTACATTGACGCGACAATTGATCATTGGATCATTTCTCTCATCTTTTCTCTTGCTGATTGTTGGAGTAAGTTTGGCATACTTCATTTCCCTCCCTGCTGCTCTCCTCTTTTTGAATCGATTTGGTGAAGACAATATCAAATCATTAATTTCCACCGATGAATATCTTTCATTCATTTTGCGTTACCTGCTTGGATTTGGTTTCTTGTTTCAGTTGCCGCTTGTCATGCTCGTCATCAATAGTTTTCAACCGCTCTCAGTTTCACATCTCATGAGCTATCAGCGATGGGTCATCCTCATTAGCTTTATTCTTGCCGCGATCATCACCCCTACTCCAGATCCTTTTAACATGACGTTTATGGCGCTTCCAATCATTGTGCTGTATGAAGCATCAGTTGCTGCAATCTTTTTTGTAAATCGTTAAGTTTCTTTTCCAATAGCTCGTTGATAAGCTCAACCGTATTCTCTACTATAGTAGTATGACCTTTCGAGAGGCTATTTTGCCATTGATTCAGTTTATATCCGAAGAGTGGGAGACTCACCAGATGAGTGTGCGTTTGCGCAAACCGACCGCAATCGTCGCTATCGGATTGCTACTCCTTTCTCTCGTCCTCATGCGAGCACTCTCGCAAAACAATTCCAGACTGGCGACGCTCGTGCAGAAGCAAAACGAAAACTTGACCAAGCTTGATGAGTTGCAGACGAAAGTCGATGCGCTGCAAAAAGGGACAGTCATCGCACAGACAAATACAGATGTCTCGAAGACCGTCCTTGGTGCGACTACGGTAGCACCGACCCCGACGCCATTAGAGATCCCTCTTGCCTTGGGGATGCTGCAAGTGAATAGTTATCCAGCTGCAGAAAAGATCATCTATGACAGTCCGTCACAAGTTAGTACGGTCGAGACCGTGAAACCAGGGACGTTTATGTTGTATTACAAAAAAGAAGGCGGCTGGTACCAAGTCGATCCGCCGACCAAAGTCGGGATGATGGGATGGATCCAGCAAGATAATTTGACCGAAGTGCCAAATGTGACGGAGTTACCGCAGTGAAAAAAATTAGTCTGCTTGCGACCAGCGTGTACAGTGTGATCCTCCTGAGTATCTTATTGGTAGCAGGGTTTGAGTTTGAGGTGCCAAAAGCGATCCTCTCTGCGCTACTCCCTGTCTGGCTGTATTTTTTCCTGCGAGTGGTGACTTCGATTCCATTTTTCAACGTCATCTTTGCTCGTCGCCGGTACACCCTGGCGATGTTGATCTGTGGAGTGTACGCTGCGATCTTCACGCTACTTGCCGTGGTTGCCAATCTCGTCAATGTCAGGTCGCTCACACAAGTCGCGTATGTGCTCGTCTTGGTACCGTTACTTGCGCATTTTCTCCTGCTGATCCCTAAGAAAAAGTTTGCTCTCGGATCGCTTCTGAAAGCAAAACTGAAAAAAGAAGTGAGTGAAGTATCGACCATTGCGGAAGTTGTCGGGCCGAGTGAATCGGAAGCGGTAAAAGAAGAACAGCGACGGAAATTTATCAAGCTCATTGCTGGCGCTGGAGTCGGGATTTTTGCTGCATCGGTGCTCAATCCAAAGAAAGCGTCAGCAGCATTTTTCGGGAGTGTTCCGGGACCAGGAGTGATCTCGGTCAAAGATAGTGGCGGGACGAAGATCGATCCAGCCATCAAGTCACCGACAGATGGGTATGCGATCGCAAATATAGATAGCGCCTCTTACCCTGCTTACTATGGATTCGTGAATAAAGATGGGGGTTGGTACATCATGCGGGAGAATCCTCAGAATACGTTCCAGTATTCCTCCGGTGGAAGCAGTTTCTCGACGAATTGGACCGGTCGCGCGGGCTTAAGTTACGCTTCTTTCGACACTACATTCTAAGAAATAACGTTGTGAATTGTCATCCTGAGTATTCAAGCGCGAAGCGCGTGAAGATCGAAGGACAGTTTTCGTTTGTTTTGGTCTCTGAAAACTATCTTTCGACTACCAGGCTCGTTCCTCGCTTGGTCGCTCAAGATGACATGAAACACAGATTTGAATTACAATCTTTACCAATACACGAGGGTGCGCCAATACTCACCGTTGATCGTCGCTGAGTGGCGCATGACGTAGACATACTCTAGGCCGTCGGTCGTGCCCACTGTGACTAGTCGCTGTCCGACGAGCGCAGCACCCATACCAAATGGCACGGTCGAGCTCGCAACAATCTTGTTTAGGACAATATCAAAATACATCAGACGACCGGTCGCGTCCTTCGTGAAGTAAATGCGGTCGCCACCGTTGTAGTCAAACATCGACCCCGTGGTGAATGTCTCCATTTGTGGTGATACAGACATGTACTCCCAAATATCGTTGCAAATGTCATATCGCTCGATCGTCGGAGTCGCGTTGCCACGGAAACTGTACATGTACCGCGTTCTGTTCCCTGAAGTATCTGATGTGCCATATGCGCGGAAGAGACATGTCCCCGGACCTTTGGTGTTACCTCCCAGGATGGCATACATCGTGTTGGCATCGGAGATCGTCAAAGCACCGTACGTCAGTAAGTTATTCGTGTTCTGAGAAATAGCAGCTTCTCCTCCGGCTCCGGCAGCGGTGAGCAGTTTGATACGCTTACCGACCAAGATACCTGAGGTCGTATTTCCTTGCCAGTTTTGCGTCGTATCCTGCAGTGTCGTCGTCGCAAATGTACCGGTGGCGAGTCCAAAGTTTTCCATGATTTGATAGACTGTCGTGTTATCTGGCGTAAATCCGTACCCAGCCGTGGTGATCGTGTTTGCATCATTCGAAGTGATCACGATCTCATTAGCGGTCACGTCGTATCCTGTACCTGCCATAATTTTTATTTTGCGTCCTGTCCAGAAGTTTGGTGGCCAGTTTTTGCTGCTGTCGACAAGTGTCGTCGATGTACCACCGGTGGCGATTCCCCAGGACCATCGTTCTGGCGCTCGTTTGGTCGATTCTGTACCTAAAGCTCTTGGATCCATGATGACGTACTTCGTCTGTCCGGAGACGGGTGCGCCCCCAAATGCCAGACCGACCGTGATCGTGGTCGCTGTGTTGTCGGTGATACGTCGCATATAGGTAGTCGTCGTATTGATACCTGGCGCTGCGATTTGGATGATCTTCCCGATCAATTCTTTTGCTGCCCAGTTCTTACACACATCGACCAAGAGTGTAGTCGATTGCGCGACAAGTGTCGCTGCCTGAGATGCAGACGTCGCGAATGCAAATGTGTTCGCAGCGGGGACAGCGATGATCGTCACGCTGCCATTGAAGTTTGTCGCCCCAGCAGTATCTCCAGAGATGACGACGACGTCTCCAATCTGGAAATTATGGTTGACACCTGTCGTCGCCGTACCAATTGTCCCAGCAGTGATGTTGATGACTGCACCGGTACCAGCTCCACCCGCATTGATGGTCGTCGCTGAAGTGCCCGTGGAGTAGCCGCTCCCTGGAGTCTCGAGTGCGATACTTGTGATCGCGCCCGTCGATGGCGTCACTCCAGTGACGCGAACCGTCCCCAGTGTCCCGGTTGTGGTCAAGTTTAAGATCGCGCCGACGATGTATCCTGTACCTGCTGTATTGACTGAGACTGCCGTCACACCGGTGGTGACTCTCGCGATACCCGATAGACCAATGCCTTGCTGCCCACCCATCTGCGCACAGAGACCTCGAGCCACGCCATAGTCAAATTGGCGACACATCGTCATTTGGTCAGAATCATTACTAAACATATACATTGCAGATGCGGCCGATCCAATAGCATATAACTTATCGGAATCGCCCAAGACCTCATATGTGCTACTGGCGGCGACTGGAGTTGTGTCCCAAGCACGCGTCGGAAAGAACGTCGTTGCATTATTCGCCAAGATTGTGCGCACTTGCCCGACGCCTGTCCCTCCAGTGATCCGGATCATATAGTTTGCATACCGGTTGATGGCCAGGGCTTGATTGCTATCGACAAGAGTACGAGCACTCTGCGTACCAGTCGCAGTTCCGGTGATGAGTGGTGTCTCTTGCTCACCAACTTCTTCGAAGGCAAGATCAGTACCCAAAGCAGCAATCATCAAGGAGTTTTGAGTCCCTCGGTAGTACCATGTATCCGCAACAATATCGTAGTATTGAAGCGTGTAAAACGGCGCTGCAGCGGCGGAAGACAGGAGCCAGAGACCTCCACTTTCGATCACGAATCGAGACGTGTGATCTGGCGCGGTGGTGAAAGCCGAATCGACGGTGATGATTGAGCTTTCGATCTGGAATGTACTGGCGTTTGCCGCCGGGACATACGCAGCGAGATACGGTGCGTTATACCATTTCTCGTTGTAGGCACCGACGTTTGGATCGGAGATCGTGAGCGTGTTTCCCGTATTGGTGAGAATTTTTCGGATCTGAGATTGTCCAGTACCGTACACGATGCGGACCTGGTAGTCAGTCCATTGATTGTATTTCCATGTCTGCAAGACATATCCAGAAGCTTGCTGCACCGTCCCATCGGTGAGTGTATGTGCGACAGTCGCAGTGCCTGCAGTAATCGCGGTGATAAACCCAGAGTCTTGGACGACAGGTTCCGCGACAGACAAAATCGTACGCTCCTGTCCCGCACCTGTGCCAGATAAGATTCTGATCTTATATCCTTTCAGAGTTTGCCCTGTGAGTCCGGCAATCTGCAATTGGACTTTGGTACTCCCGGAGTCAGGACAAGAGATCACGCGCCCATAATATCCGTGTGTTGGATTTCGAGCAAAATTTGCTACCGTAAGTGGTGCAGTCGTCGGTGACATCAGCTGTTCCCATGAGTCTGAATACGTATCATAGCGATACATGGCTGGAACAGTGCCAAAAAGAGTGTAAATATACCGATTCTGTCCAGGATAACGTGAATATGTATCTGATGGACCTGCGGCCTGTACAGTCAGAGCGGTGACTGCAGCTGGGGTGAATCGCATCCATTCCCAGACCGGGAGATCGACTTGGACTTTGAGATTATTTGTGAGTGCCATTTAACTCCAACTTAACTTACTACGGATACCGTTTGAATAGGTGTTTCTGGCGATGTCGATAAGCGAGAAGCGACTATCGATGATGTTTGCTGCGGCTGTCGCCTGTCCGCCAAAGCCGACCACGACTTGCCCCATGTTTACAGTCGACGCCACAGCTGTCGAGTTTGCCGCGACTGTACCGGACGCTGTTACCAATAAGTTGGCTGCAGTCCCTTGCTCGACAATGACACGCTGGCGCTGACTCGAGTCTGTGACGGCGCTACTCTCCAATAATTTTGCGATGCGACGAAGTAAAATGATGGTTTCGTCTTGGACTGGATTGATTGCGGTGCCTGCAGCATTACTGACACGCGTTTGATCAAAATACGACATAACTCAACAATACAACATAATTGTTGAGCTTTTCAATCTCAAATAATAAACCAACTCGTTCCATTGGAGATGATATCCATGGCTGAATACTGAAACGCGATGATGGCAGTCAGATCGCCATCGATCGTCTCACTGCCATTTCCATCGACAGTGACCGTATTGACTGAAGAATCTATTTTCTTTATTTGGTAGATCTGATTGGGGTAACTTGCCGCTGCAGGAAGCGTGATCGTGATCGGTGCTGAAGCTGCGTTTACCAAAACAGTTGCGATCGAGCTGAGCGTAGTGTCTGTGCTGACCGTCGTGATGCTCGTAGTGACGAGGGTTCCGCCCCCAGGGAAAATAATGTCACTAGAAACGTGGGTATGCGAGAGGGGTTTCCCGAGGATTTTATCTATAGTCACGGCCATATACTGATCATATACTAAGCTCTACCATATGGAAAATGATGAGATTGGCGCCTTTATCGAAAAGTATCAACCGTATTTTTATGAAGTCAGGATTCACTTGATTATCACCGTGATCTTGTTCGTGATCGGCTGTGTCGTTGGATTATTTTTCAGTCAAAATATTTTGGGATTTTTGCTATCGCTGTTTCATTTTGACGGGATTCATATCGTCACGACGTCGCCATATCAGTTTATCGATATTTCGTTGACGATTAGTTTCATCTTGGGAGTCATTTTCGCTACTCCCTATGCAGTCTTTCGCCTGTATCACTTTGTCCGACCTGCCCTGCGCACGCATGAACGACGATTTATACTCGCGTTCTTTCCGCTCGCGATCGGACTCTTTGCCGCTGGTTTTTACTTTGGTCTCTGGATCATGCAGCTCGTGATCAATCTGTATGTGCATATCAATAGCAGCTTCTCGATCAGCAGTTTTTGGGATGTGCAGCACTTTCTCTCGCAAATTTTGTTTACCTCTTTTTTGACTGGGATCGTGTTTGAGATTCCGATCGTCATTAGTGCACTGATCAGACTTCACATCTTTTCTTATCATGATTTTGCCAAGCGGCGAAAAGTCGTGTACGCGATCCTCGTGGTCGTTGCGATCCTCTTGCCGACGACTGATTTTTTATCCCTTGTTCTTGAGACTTTGCCCCTTTTCTTTTTATTCGAGTTGGGGCTATTATTAAATAGATGAGCTTATACTAAAAGAGAGGAAACCCTATGGGATTTTTAGAAAATATTGGTACACCAGAAATAATTATTCTCGCAGTCGTTCTATTGATCTTGTTTGGACCAAAGAAGCTCCCAGAATTTGCCAAAGGTTTGGCTGATGCTGCTCGAGAGATCGTGAAAGCATTCAAAGGTGAAGGCGGATCAGACACCAAAGTCGCGAAAAAAGAATAAAATCGACGATGCCCTATAGTAGGTTGAAAAAAACTATCTGCGCTTGGATTGCGATCCTGGCCATCGTTTGTTCTACGCGCCCGTTTCAAGTATTGGCAGCTGGCACCAGCTACCAAGTTTGTAAAACAGCGGCCAATTGTACGGTGGGTGAGTATCTCTACGATGACTCCTACACCCCGATCACTTCTGCGACGTGCACGCTCACCAGTCGCAATACTGATGGAACTCTGTATCACTCCAGTGTCGCGATGACGTCTGCGGCAGAAAATGATGGATGGTATTCGTACACGTTTGACACAACTGGAAAAGCTGAAGGCATCTATCGCGCTCAAGTGTGTTGTACAAGTGGCAGTGACTACCTGTGCTTGGACAAGACATTTCAGATCAGTAGTACCAGTGCTCCGACGGCCGCCGAAGTGGCGTCGACAGTCTGGGATACGTCGGTCGCCTCTCATACTGTCGCGGGTTCGTTTGGCGCCAACCTCCAATCGCCAGCTCCTAGTGCCAGCGATATCTGGAATTATTCCGGACGAAGTTTGACGACGTACGGCTCGCTCATCGCTGACATGTGGAGTTATTCGGGACGTTCTCTCACGAACTTCGGGACATTAATAGCTGATATTTGGAGCAACGCGACCAGGACACTCACAGCGGGAATACTTTCCAATGGGACGCATATTGCGACGCAAGAAGACGTCCAGCTTGCGACTGACTCTGCCGTCGTCTCTATAAAGGGCGCTTCCAACAAAGATTTGACTCAAGTCGGTACGCAAGTGGCCGGAGTCCAATCGACCGCAGATACAATCAATGGCAAAGTAGACACATTGACGACGAGTGTCGGCACACTCAATACAAACATTTCTACCATCCTCACCAAGTGGGGATCCTATTCGGCTGCCGATATTTTGACCGCGGTCAATGGAGTCTCGACGACGATCGGGACCACCCTTGATACCTGTAGCAACAACACGGTATTTGGAAATGCCTACTGTGCGAAGTCAAAATGGGGAGTGGAGACTTCTTCCACACTTTTGACCGCGACGAACAATGTCGCGACGACGGCAGCTGCCCTACGAGCCGAACTTGCCTACAACGGCAAATCCACGACAGCGTATGAAGACATGCAGACACTGCTTACGAATTTGGGTACGGTATCTACTGGCGTCGGATCAGTGACTACCGCAATCAGTGGTGTCGATACCAAAGTCGATGCCGTCGCGCTCCAAGTCTTAGGCGTGCAAACGACTTCAAACACCATCAATGGGAAAGTCGATACTCTCATTTCGACGACAAATACGATCAATACGACGACGAGTACTGGTAGCGCTGCACTCGCGACTATCAATGCAAAGCTGGATTCCTTGGGGACAAAAGTCGATACACTGACGACCAATGTGACGACATTACTTGACAAGTGGGGAGCATACTCGGCAAGCGACATCTTCACGATTGTGTCGAGC
Source organism: uncultured Pseudomonadales bacterium (assembly GCA_964509365.1). Lineage (GTDB taxonomy): Bacteria > Patescibacteriota > Microgenomatia > UBA1400 > UBA12028 > JBDTWD01. The sequence goes on from CAZDWN010000002.1 coordinate 10,040, forward strand.
CTCCAGACAAGTATTGGAACCAATAGCGACAGTTGTTTGTCGACGAGTTTATTTGGCTATGCGCGCTGTGCCAAAGAAAAATGGGGAACTGCGACGGCAGATGATTTGTTGACCGCCACGACTACTGTCGGTTCGACTGCCACTGCGCTACGAAATGAGCTTGCGTACAATGGCAAGTCGACGACCGCCTACGAAGATCTTCAAACGCTGTTGGCAAATTTAAGTTCGGTCTCGACGAATGTTAATACTGTTCACACGCAAGTGACCGGAATTGACACCAAGATGGATACGGTGACGGCCGACGTTCTCGGAATTAGTACGCAAGTCAGTACGGTCTCAGCGAAGATCGATGTGTTGACGACCAAAGTCGACAACCTGGCGACGAGTGTGAGTGGCGTCGCCACCAATGTGACCTCGCTGCTCTCGCATTGGTCGACGTACACGATGAGTGATGTCATCACAAAATTGACTTCGCTTGAGACGAGCCTCGGGACCTCATCGAACACTTGTGTCGATTTGACTGTCTTTGGTTATTTGACCTGCGTCGAAAACAATGGAGGTGGAGGTGGTGGAGGAAATGATGCCGCCATTCTCGCGGCTGCCACTGCTGCAGCGGCCGATGCTGCGGCTTTGCGTACGGAGCTTGATTACAATGGCAAGTCGACGACTGCATATGCCGATCTTCAAAATCTCAAGTCAAATATTACCACCATGCAGACGTTGATCGGTGGTAGTAGCGATGCCTCGAGTGCGACGACCTTATTTGGGAGGATCAAAGATGTCCGTGAGACGATCGCCAATCTTGATACTTCTGGAGCGGGTCTTTCTGATCTGCTGGCCAAATGGGGGGATACCTCAGCCACTGAGATCTACTCAAAAGTGAAAGATCTGTCAGAAAAAATTGATGCGGTGAATACGGTGTCTGATGTCTCGTCGATTCTAACGCTTTCCAAGGCAAATGCGGATGACATGCTCGTCCTCAAAAACAAAGTCTTAGAGCTTCGAGCGCTGACGCAACTCAATAAGACACTGCTGCAAGATGGCGCGACCAAGCCGGTTGTACAGCTGTGGATGGAAGAAGGAAGTATCATCTTCAAAACTTTGATCACGAATCCTTCGAGCAGTAGTCAATCAGTCCCTGTGAAGTTTTACTTGCCGAAAGAAGCTGGCGAAAAAGACATCATGAAAATCGACACTGAGCTGACGGCGCATTATGATCCGGATCAAGACGCAGTCTACGTCGGCGGCAACTTCACCTTGGCGTCACATCAGACAAAGATCGTTTCGATTGAAGTGACTGATATCTGGAAAGTGACCGATGCCGAATTGTTGTCTTTACGTACGCAAGCAGACGAGTTGTTTAAACCTCTTGAAAAGACTTCGTACTTTGCGCAAGGGTCTACTCTCAAGTCTGATATCACTGCTGCCCTCGACACCGCCAAGCAAGTGCAAGCAGACGCCAAGACGCCAGAAGCGCGTATCAAAGCGTATAGAGATGCGACGTCCCAAGTGAAACGAGCGAAAGAAGATATGGCAAGTATGAAGACGTTGGTGACGCAAGCAGGTTCCGCAGGCTCCCTGCTCGGTTCGGTTGGCGGGATTCAAACCGTCGGGACTTGGGGTCTCATCATCATCTTGACGACCGGATTCGTCTTCTTAGCACTCTACATGCGATTGTTGACGCAACAAATCCAAGCGCATCATGCGCAGCCAGTGAAAAAAACAGAAGCAGCATCCGCGGCACAATCTGCTCCTTCAAATAAATTGGCATTCGTATTTCCAAATATTCCACCGGAAACGCGATTTATTGGGATGCTATTGATCGCGATTGTGGTCGCTGGTCTCGTGATCGCAATTGCTCTCAAGTCAAATTTCTTGCAGTCAAGTCGCATTGTACAGCCGACTCCGACACCGAAAGTACATGAGATCAGTGAGTCGCATCGCTCTCCTTCACCGAGTCCAAAGAGTACCGAACGTCTCGTCAAAGCACTTGAGAAGTATGGAGACTCCGTGAATTTGCGAGAAGGTCCTGGCAAGGAATTTGCTCTGGTCGGCACGATGAAAAAAGGCCAGTCCTATCCAGTCCTCGATACCTTGACCGACAAAACAAAGACGGTCTGGCTTGAGCTTTCGCAAGCTGCTACGAAAAAGGCATGGGTTTCCTCAGCATTTGTCGAAGACGTGGCTCAAATGTCGTCCACCTCAGGGTCAGGTGACGTCATGCTCAAAGACCAAAAACAGGTACTTGGCATCGCGACGGAATCGAATCTTCCGAGCTACACGATCAATGAAGACAACGTAAAGCTTCGCATCCAACCAATTCCTGATTTTCGTTTTAAGATGATCTTAAGCAAAGGGATGAGAGTGACCAAGATCGGTGAAGAAAAAGAGTGGACCAATGTCGAGGTCTCGTATCAGGAAGGTCAATCGACCGTCGGGATCGATGGATGGGTGAAGACGGATTATCTGGACAGGGCCGGCCTATGACGGAGACGATTCTCGCTCTCATGTTTGCGTTTGCACTTCCCTTACCGCTCCTCTTTCTTGAAGCGATTGCTCCTGTGCCATTCTTGATCGAAGAGATGGTTATGGCCATTTTGATACTATTTATTGTCCGCTCTTCGATTGAGGAGCGATGGAAGTTGCCTGCCGTGGTCCTTGCCGGATTCCTCTTTAGTATCTCTGAGACGATGTTTTACTTGATCAACTATTTGTCTATCGGACAATCGTATTTGGTATTCATCCGATTCTTATTCACTGGGAGCATGCATGTGCTGACGACCATCGTGATCTATCTCTTTGCGCGAAAGCGAGGCTATAGTGTCCTCATCGGACTCATTCTCGCGATCTTGATCCATTTTGTCTTCAATACCTTGATTTAAAGTGTTAGAATCACGATTCTATGAAAGAGCGACCACATCTCAAAGATTTTGTTATTCGATTGGCGAGCGCCGGAATTCTTATCGCGGTACTCGCTGACTGCTCTCCATCTCAAGTCATTCCGACGGCCGAAGCGACACAAATGACGCCTGAGCGTGTTCCGACGCCCGAGAAACTTATCGCTCGGTTCGTCCAAACAGAAGCTGGCCAACCTCCCTTGTTGGAACTGCCGGTTGATGCGGTCATGCGCGCTTCCTTTATCTCACCAGATCAAAGTTACAGCATTTCAGTAGTGAGCTATGCTGGCAAAGATTGGTTTTTGTTTACGAGCAGCAATCCCTTTGCATTGCAGGTCTCGAGCATTGGAGTGTCACCGATTGATGTTTCGAGTGCTCCCGCCACGAGTAAGACACGGCCATTCACTTTTTTGTTTGACGCCACAGACGGTTCCAAATTTTTGTTTGATGCCAAGACCGGCGAAGTGACAGCGGTAGATCCAAGTGTGTTGACGCCTGTCGCTCCACATTTCTAGAGGATGAGGTTTCGCTGGAATCAAGCGCAGCTTCATTGTATAATAGTGGTCCTGAGTGATTTGCGGCTATGGTTCAGTGGTAGAACACGTCCTTGCCAAGGACGAAATGCGGGTTCGATTCCCGCTAGCCGCTCCAAATGTACACGACGTATGTACTAAAAAATACTTCTTCTGGTCGCCATTACATCGGATCGACCAACGATTTACCCCGGAGATTGAGTGAGCACAACCGAAGTTTGGTGAGAATACTACTCTTGAGTATCTTCATTTCCCGATAGGCTTTCCTGCATGTAACGATAGACAATTGAAATAACTTCACGGATATCGTCATTCGCATTTTTGTATGCAAGCTTATCAAAAGCGACATCCCTGAGTTCTCGAATTGGATCACTAATTAACGCATGGATAAAAGACTGTGTGGCTCCACTTATACCCTTAAAATCTAGAATAACTTCGTCACCACTTGATAAGGCTGGCATAATTTCTTCAATTCTCAACTTCTTTGCGATGTCTTTGTTTTCTGCGAATTCTCCAACTATTTTTTTCATTTTGATACTTTTCTTCATATAAATCTTGGCTCTTTATAGGTTCCTTTTTTTCGTTCTCGAATGGCTTTATCATATACTTCACCAATGCTTGATAGCAGTTGATTAAGTTCTGGTGTCTCATCGAGTGAAATATCTACTGCTACTAATGTTCCTTGAAAACTTGGAGCAGTGTTTGTCTTACTATGTAGATCGCGAGTTGGATCTGCATACAATCTGGGTGCAACTTTGACTCGTTTATCATGTTTTAACAATGTATATTCTCCGGTACCGCTATAGATGACAAAATAGTTGCGTGTAGTCTTGGCAATAGATTTAATAAAGAATAAACCTGCTCCTGCATTTTCTGCAGTTCCTCCTTCTTTGCGAGTTGTCCCAGTAATCCCTGGAGTTAAAGCTAGTTTAATTGCTTCGATATCATTTTTAGGATGCCAGTACGTATTCATACTCTTCCAGATTCCTATACCTGTATCACAAATTCCTATGCTGACACGATTCGTTTTTTTGTAATACTGAGCAGCAACAATGGCTCCATTCTTTGCAAATGAATGTTCTAATACGTTTCTCACCAATTCGCCAATGATATATTTCACTACTACAGCATTTTCTTCAGATAAATGGAGAAGTGGAATCATGTCAGTAATAAACGTAGACTGATCTTCGGCAGTTTTTATAACTTTAATCGGAACAAATCTACCCGCTTCCTCCTTTTTATGATATGAAAATGGAGAAGAAGTACTGGTGAGGTCATACAACCCCATCCTATCTAAGTAGAGGCCAGTATCAGGAACTTCTCCAATAATTTCAGAGTTTATCTTCCCCACCTGAATTGCTAAAGCAGCAGCCAAAACAAGATTTGCGGGATGAACTGTGACCCACTTATCATGTGTTGATATCTGGAGCTTTTCAGGCTCAGATAATTCAAGTGATTCAGCAAAACCTCTGAAATTTCTTAAATTGCCTTGATTTGACAAATGTATCTTCATACATGAATTCTACCCGTAGAGCGTGTTTATGTCAATACACGCTCTACGGGGTGATTTTTGCCCGTAGAGCGTGTTTTCTCGAGAAGACGTTCTACGGGGAGAGATGCTGTCGTGGCGGGAAAATGAGAGTTTTTCCACCAATTGAATGATTTTTGGAACTTCTTCCGACTATTGTCATGCATGGGAATTCGAATCGAAGCACGAAAGCGAATCGTATTTTTGACGGTACTTACACTACTGTGCATTGCTACTTGGCTGTACACATTTTTTGGTCCGATGTCGATGAACTCGATTTCGTCTGGATCGCTTTTGCCTTTTCTTTATCTTCGTCTTGGTGCGTTCCTCGTTGGATTTTCTTCTGGCATCCTTGCCCTCATTTCATTCATTTGGGACCAGCGCTACTCGGCACGAAGACTATATTTCTTCCAATTTCTATCAATTACTGCAGGTGTACTTAGCTTGCTGACATTGTTTACTTACATTCCAGTTACCAATTCTTTTCTGTACACCAAGGTTGTAGCCACTGAAGTTGTTGGAATACTTCTCGCTTTGCTTAGCTTGCTCATGCTTCCTTTCGGTCTCACTGTTGCTGCTCAGCGCAGACAGTCACTTATCCTCGCTATTTTGAATTGCCTCGTATTATCCCCATATATCTTTTGGGGAGCAATTCTGCTTTTTCTCCTAGGTATTGGATTTGGGCCACCATCGTGATGCTATACTTTCACCATGTTTACCTACGACCAAGTATTTGCAAACAAACAAAAAATACTCATAGTCTCTGCGCATCCTGATGACTCGATCGTGTTTTTTGGCTCACTGATGGCAAGACTTACCAGCGAGAAAAAGGATGTGTACGTCCTCCTGGTGACCAATGGTGCCCGCGGCAGTCGCGACAATGAGATCTCCGAAGAGAAATTAGCCAAGCAACGTCTTGAAGAAGAGACCGCAGCGCTCGCCGCTGTCGGTGTATCAAAAGACCACATGTTTTGTTTGGGACATGCCGATGGCGAGGTGGAAAGTGATCTGCCATTTATCGGTGAGATCGCGAAATACATTCGCATGCTCAAGGTGGATATCGTTTGTACGCATGAGCCAAGTAATTTGTATCAGCAAAGTTACGACAAGACTGGATACTTTGTCCAGCATCGAGATCACCGCAAAGTTGGCGAAGCAGTGATCGATGCGGTGTATCCATTCTCCCGTGATCGATCATTCTTCACCGAGCACTATGCCGAAGGGCTTGAGCCACACTCGGTCTATGATATTTTGCTGACCGATGAAAAAGCGAGTAATTTTGATATGGATGTCACTGACCTTCAAGATGCGAAGCGTGCAGCACTTCGCGCTCACAAGAGTCAGTTTGATGAAAATTCTGTAGAGGAAGTGCTCAATTCGTTCAAAGACGGAGATCGTTTTTACGAGAAGTTCAATTACTTACATTTAAACTGGTAGACAGGAAACCCAATACTTTTTCCTCAAACTCTTTCTTGTGAGCGGAGTAGACATCGTGAGGACTGTCCACCACCCAGAGCTCCTTTGGCTCGTTTGCTTTCTCATAGAGTAGCTTCGCATCCTTACGGTGGACTTCCGCATCTTGTGTCGCGCTGATCAGGAGGATCGGCACATGCATTTTTCCGATGACGGCACTTGGGATCGCTTCACGATAGGCACTCCCGAGTTCTAGATATCCAGCGAGCTTCATCATCGGATGGATGATAGCGACCGGAAAACCTGCTGCTTGGATCTGAAAGTGATAGAGCGAATCCAGATCCGCGTATGGCACACTCGCGATCACAAAATCACCAGTGCCAGTCTTCCCTGCCGTCACGATAGACGTCGCTGCTCCCATCGAAATCCCTAGATATCCGATCTTTTTCCCAGCGTTTTCTGGCAATGATTTCATTTGCTCATAGACCGCTTCGACGTCTTGCCATTCTTTCGTCCCAAGTCCGATGTGATTCCCATCGCTCTCGCCAAAAGAGCGCAAATCCAAAATCGCTGTCGAGTACCCTGCTGCCTTCAGATATTCGACATGCCACAGCATCTGTGACTTCCCTCCTGGGTCACTATAGCCATGGACGAGGATGACGACTGCTTTCGGATCTGGCACCGGAAAATATTGATAGGCGATCTTGAAGCCATCTCTTGTCGTCACGTAGGCTGTGACTGCTCCTCGCGATGACTCAGTTTGGACGTCATCTTCTCGCGCATGAAGTGCCAATTTTGCGTGGAGTCGATACCAGGTGTAGAAAAACAGTACGATGATCGCAAGCAAGAAAATGGAGAAGATAAAGCCAAGTATTTTCATCTGAAAGATCAGTATAGCAAAGCGCTTGCTATACTATACGGACTAATGACAAATTTCTCCCTTATACAAAAATATGTTGAGCTACAGACCGATATCATGTTTGATATCGTCACCGATCTTGACTACGCGATCTTGACGCACTCGACTGAAGATAAATCTCACTACTGGAACTATGCCCTGGTGAATGAAGTCCTCTCACCGTTGCAAATGAGCGGCGTCGAGCAACGGATGAACCAAAGCCAACGACCACCGGCTTTTTACTTTGAGAACACTGACAAGTTATCAGATCTTGCGATCGCACTCAAACAGCGTGGGTACAAACAAGCTGGTGAGGTCTCCTGGATGTTCTACACGAGCGCTCCGATCGACGAGTCAAAGTTTGGGATGGTCAAGAAAGTGGAAAATACTGGCGATCTGGAGGTCTATTTGCAGACATTTAATTTGTGCTATCAGAAAAATGATCCGACGAATCCATATGGTGAGCTAGGTGAATATCTTGAGGCAGCACGTCAAACGTGGATAAAGCATCATGCATCAAGTAGAGTGGAATATTTTTTGGTGTACAACGGATCTTCAGCTGTTGCAGTTAGTGCTCTGACAAACTATCAAGGAATTGGATATATTTCAAATGTTGGCTCGCTGATGAGCGTCCGTGGCCAAGGGTACGGCAAGCTGGCCACCATGTATGCCGTGAAGCAATCGCTACTTCAGAATAATAAGACGACATTTTTGTTGACCGAAGACGGCACAAACCCCAATCGCTTTTACACAGCACTTGGATTTGAGACGAAATTTACTGCCAGGCTCATGCTCAAACAATAAAAATATGAAAGACTCATCGAATACTATTAAGGGCACTTCGCTGATCTTAATTTCCGCGTTGATGTATGGCTTATATGGATTGTTTGCCAAATATCTCGAGCACTATGATATTTTGTTCCAGACGTACGTAAGATGCCTCTTCGTTGGGGGTATTCTCGCTGTGTACGGACTTTATACCCATAAGCTGAAAAGGATTCAACGAGCCGACTGGTACTGGTTTTGCGTCATCTTCGCTTTTACGTCATTTAGTATCGCGCCGATAATGTACTCATTCAGATTTTTGACATTAGGCACTTCATCGTTTATTTTTTATGCTTCACTCACGATCTTTTCTTATGTATTTGGATTTCTGTTTTTCAAAGAAAAAATGAGCATCGTAAAGATTGCATCACTATTTTTTGCAATCATAGGAATGTTTCTCGTATTTTCACTGAACATCACATATCAGCTACTTTTTCCAGCGCTCATGGCAGTGCTAAACGGACTCGCCTCAAGTGGAGAAGTTGTTTTTTCGAAGAAAATTTCAGAAAAATACTCTAGCGTGCAGATAACCATGCTGGTTTTCTTCATCATTGCCGCATCACACTTTTTACTGTCATTGTATCTCGGCGAAAGGCAGGATTTAGCGCTTGTGACTACTTCACTTCCCACGCTACTTATGTTTGTGTTTGCCGCAATCATTGGCATGGTGGCGGTGGTGGAAGGTTATAAATATGTAGAGCCAAGTATAGGGTCGCTGATAGGTTTAATGGAAATTGTCTTTAGTGCAGTCATAGGAATCATAGTGTTTCATGAATCAATGACATTCACGAGCGCTCTAGGTGGTGTTTGCATTATATTTGCCGCAGGAATCCCAAGCCTGAGCAAAATTTTGCGAGAAAAATATGCCAAACGTACGTCAATGAATTCATGACCACTGCTCTGTGCTACTCCGTGTGCAATGCTTTGACGACTTTGTCGACAGCGACAGCATACGCTCCCATACGCATGGTGACATTGAGCTTCGTCGTCTGTGCGTGACATTGATCAAAAGCGGCAGTGATCGTCTCCTGCAATTTTTTGAGCACATCCTCTTTGTTCCAATGTTCAACATGTTTATTTTGATACCACTCAAAGTACGAGACGGTGACGCCACCTGAGTTTGCCAAGACATCTGGGACGCTAGTGATCCCACGATTTTTGAGTATGACATCTGCTTCCGGAGTGACTGGGCCATTCGCCATCTCGATGATCACTTTCGCTTGGATTTTCTCAGCATTCGCTTCCGTGATCACGGCTTCGAGCGCTGCCGGGACGAGGACGTCGACATCTAGCATGAGTAAGTCATCTGGCGAGATCTCACTGCATCCATAGCCGCTCAGACTTCCGTGCTCTTTTTTGTATGCGAAGACTGCTTGTGGATCAAGTCCTTTTGGCTCATACAATGCGACTTTCGAGTCTGACAACGCGACAATCGTATATCCATCTTCCTTTGCTTTCATCGCGAAATACGAACCGACATTTCCGATGCCTTGGATCGCGATCGTCGTCCTCGCATGCTCTTTGCCTTGCGCTTCAAACAATCGATTGAGGACATATACTCCGCCATACCCAGTAGCTTCAGTGCGACCTTCACTGCCGCCCTCTTCGATCGCTTTCCCAGTAAAGGATGCAGGCGCTTTGCGTCCAATGGATTTTTCGTATGACTCACGCATCCAGTTCATGATGCGGCCATCCGTATTGACGTCTGGAGCTGGTACGTCGATATCTTCACCGATGATGGCAGCAATTTTATCCCCAAATCCACGAGTGAGATTTTCAAGTTCTGTATTTGAGAGTTTTTTTGGATCGACGATGACGCCGGCCTTGCCTCCCCCAAATGGGATGTCAGCGATCGCACATTTCCAGGTCATCCACATGGACAGAGCTTTGACTTCAGAGAGACTGACATTTGGATGAAATCGAATCCCGCCTTTGTAGGGACCGCGGGCATTGTTGTGCTGCGAGCGGTAGCCGGTAAACATCTGTGTGTGGCCATCATCCATGCGCACGGGTATCTGGACAGTGAGGATTCGTTCTGGCTCGAGTAATCGATTGAGATCGTCGGCGGGAAGATTGATGAGAGAGGCGACTTCTTTGAGTTGGGCTTGCGAAGATGTGAATGGATCGTTCATACGAGATACCTCCTCAATAAGGGATCAAGCATACTCCTAGAGTGATGAATTGTGCAAGGAATTACTTCACGAAAACAAAGACTGCATGCAGACTTGAGGCGTAGCGTATGATGGATCCTACAGTACCCTACTTGTATGATCAATGCCTTTCAAGAAACACGATACCTGGGATGGATGGGGATATTTGTGGTCGGCGACGCCCTCATCATTATCCCGTTTTGGATCCTCCTCACGTTGATCGCTGTGTTCTTTCATTCCTGGCGCATTTTTGAGCTTGGAGCATCGCTTTTTTGGGTAGTGAGAGGGTTTGGGGAGACGCAATATTGGATCCATGAGCAGTTTGCTGCCGATCATCGCAATGACCCAAAGAATTTGTTTGGGTATAGTCTAGTCAAGAGTGACGCAATTTGGTTCCTGTATCAGGTATTTTGGCAATGTGTGACCGTCCTAGCGCTTCTGAGCTGTTTTCTGATTATTCATACGTATGGATAATCTTATTGTGACTTTTAAATCGAACCAGTATGATTGATCTGAGAGTGATCAATGTTGTTCGATTATGAAAACAGCTTTAAAAATACAAGCTATTTCCCTTCGACAAGATGGATTGTCCTACAGCGAAATCCTAGCGCAAGTTCCTGTGGCAAAGTCGACGCTGTCGGCGTGGCTACATTCAGTAGCGCTGGCAAAGCACCAACAACAGCGTTTGTCTGAGAAAAAGCGGCTCTCGGCTCTTCGAGGCGGAGCAGCTCGCAAAAATGAACGAATTTCAAGACAATCCATCATTATGGAAACAGCCCGAGCAGAAATAGGGCCAATTTCTACTCGTGAGCTTTGGCTCATGGGGGCTATGCTCTATTGGGCCGAGGGCTCAAAAGAAAAAAAATGGAAAACGGGACGACTCATATCTTTTACGAATTCCGATCCAGCGATGATTCGAGTTTACCTCGAGTGGGTTAGCATTTGTTTACATGTTCCACTTGAGGATATTGAGTTTGAACTTTATCTGCACGAGTCCCATTCGATTCAAACACATGAACACCTTTCATTTTGGACTCAAATCGTAGGAATAGGGTATAATAGGATTGACAGAGTGTATCTGAAGAAAAATATACTCTCCACGAAGCGGAAAAATAGTAACTCAAATTATCATGGTCAGCTTCGAGTGACTGTAAAGAAAAGTGTTGATTTAAACAGAAAAATCGCTGGTTGGATTGAGGGGATCTGTGCACATTGCCCTGTCGTCTAATGGTAGGACTTCAGATTTTGGATCTGAATATTTTGGTTCGAATCCAAGCGGGGCAACATCGTTAGTTTTCCATGAGTGCCAAGATTTTCTTGACCGTGGTGATATTTCGCATTGTCAGTTGCTTGTAAATCGGTTTGGAAATAAGTTTCTTAAACCCACTCTTCATCAAGCCCGCATTTTTGGTAGACATGTAGAGCACATGCTCACCCATCTTCAAGAAATCGATATCTTTGGTCAGTTGCGTCTCCTCCCCCACTTGTTTGGGAGTGGCCGGTGGCCTCACAAATGCGACGTACACCCGATACTCTTTTTTTGGATCATCTTGATATGGACAGTCAGCGACGATTTTTTTGAGTCTCGCGTGAGGACAAAGCACGAGAGTGCCTTCGTACGAAAATCGTTTGGAGATGGCCGCTTCCAGTTTTTTCGCTAACGCAGTCTCGCTTTCTTGTGACGAAAAGATCACATTGCCACTATTGATGACCGTGAGCACATCTCTGCAACCGTGAGCCTCAAAGGTTTTTTTGAGCTCAGCCATGTTGACTTGCGTCTTGGTCCCGACATTGATCCCTCGTAAAAACGCAATGTAGTTCATCCATCTAGTATAACTCACTGGTTTTGCGTTTGAATGATCGAGTGATCCTTCGTATACTTGGCCAATGGAAAAGACAGCCGACCGACGCATCTACGCGCTGGATGGGATCCGTGGGATCGCCATTGTCATCGTCGTGCTCACACACGTGACCTCAAGCTTTATCCAAGCCATTCTGCCTCCATTTCTTGCTCGTGTCTTTTTCTCCAGTGGTGTCACCGGTGTCTCTCTGCTCTTTATCTTGTCAGGATTTTTCATGGCGCTCATGTATCCAGATCCGAAAGATCGAGCCGCTTTTATCCACAAGCGCTACACTCGCATCTTCCCGGTGTTTTTGATGATGTGCTTGCTCACGGTCATTGTGAGGATCATCGATCCTCACTGGTATACCGAGATCGCTCTCTATGTTGCTTTAGCCCTTTCATTTTATGTCGTATGGGTGCACATCGCTCAGCGCTATGCGAGTGCGCAAGTGAAACGCTGGGTGTTTTATGGATTTGTCGCATTTCAGTTTCTCGTCGGCGGATTTTATTATTTCTATGTCATGCGCCAACCATCCAATGTCTTTGGCCAAGAGTGGTCCTTGCTCGCACGTGAATCGATGACGGGGCTCGTGAATGGGACGCTGACACTGCCGCTTGGCAACTATATCCCCATGATTGATGGAGTGTATTGGAGTCTTGCTGCGGAAGTACTTTTTTATATTCTCTACGCGATTATTTGTGTCCCGCTGATCAAAAGTCTCATCCCGATCAAACGAGCCTACAAACTCTTTTTGTTGTTGATTTTGATTCCTTTTTTTGGGGGACTCCATATCCTCGCCACTCGCCTCTTGGGTTTGAGTCTCTTGCGACCGGAGTTTGGATATTACTTTGTGACGGGAATTGTCCTCGGATATTTGTATCGGACGAAGAAATCCAGCTTCGAAACTATTCATCGATTCTTTCCAAGTATTCTTGGCCTCTTGCCACTCGCATTTTTCTTTGCGTGTGTCATGGTCAAAGATCAATCATTTCAATATGTCCCTCGCACGTTTGATCCATGGCTCCATATCTTGTGGGCGATCCCGATGACGCTAGCGATTGCACTGACATTGGATCCCAAGATGTTGGTTTCCAAAGTCTTCCGTTGGCGCGGATGTGTCTATTTGGGCACGATCAGCTACTCCATGTATTTAAGTCACTCACTGACGCTGCATTTACTCGAGCGAAATATGCCGATCACCAACGCCTCGCAGGATCTGGTGTATGTATTGCTCACACTCATCCTCACGATCGTCGGCTCGACGTTTTTGTATACGTTTTTGGAAAAGCCATATTTCAATCGGTCAGTACTCTCCCCAACGCAAACCGCTCCGACGCTGTTCCCATGGTTTCGGCGTCCCACGACCGTCGCGCTCATTTGCGGACTGCTCCTTTATGCGGGCATTTTGATCGCGTATCAATCAAATTTCAATTTCTTTTCGATGACGGTCCCAGTCACACATTTGACTATGGAGTCTCCGACTGTCCTCAAAGAAGGCAAAGCTGATATGTCTGCAAATCCGACGGTGAAGTTCTCATTTGTTTCACCTCACGATGACTTTGGAGTATTGACGCTCAAACTCGTGCACGTGTCGAAGCATGGCGAAGCGTTGAAAAAACAGCGACTCAATTTCTCCATCAAAGAAGACGGGCAATCTGATTGGTATGCTACCAATTCCTACGCGCTTGAAGAGATCGGAGCGACCGATGGTGATCCGTACGGGTTCCCTGTGATCCGTGACGCGACGGGGAAAACATACGATGTAGAGTTCTCGCTGGAAGCGATCGACTCTCCCGATTCCGCAGTGCTGGATTTGTCATCGGTGAGTGGCGTGTACACGGTCAGTAAGAAAGATATCCTGACGCACCCGCTGACACTGGTTCGCTATACGCTTGCGAGAGTCGAAGATGTCTTTGTGTTTGCCGATGCCAAGCGCATCCTCGTGTATGTCACCCCGACATTCTTGTTTTTTCTTGCTGTCTATCTTCACAAACGCGATCCAAATCGCTAGCTATTTGCATGGAAGCTCAACTATTGATATGGTATCATTTGCGGTAGGTATCTTGAGTGAAGGAGAACGTTATGATGAAAGGTTTTCGTGATTTTCTATTTCGGGGCAATGTCGTTGACCTCGCCGTCGCTGTCGTCATCGGTGGTGCATTCAGTGGAGTCGTGACGGCTCTGGTGAAAGATGTCGTCACTCCGATCATAGGTGCGATCGGTGGTCAGCCAGATTTCTCAGGCATTTTCTTTACAGTGAACAAAAGTAAGTTCATGGTCGGTGATTTCATGAATGCGATCGTCTCATTTGTGATCGTCGCGGCCGTGATTTATTTCTTCGTCGTCATTCCGATGAATCAATTGATGGCTCGCATGAAGCGTGGAGAAAAAGTCGATCCAAGTGACAAAGTGTGTCCAGAATGCTTGAGCTTGATCCCAATCAAAGCCAAGCGCTGCAAATTCTGCACTGCAGTCCTCGCAAAATAAGCTTGGAGTCAACGACTTCTTATTGATTCTTCGTTTCAAAGTGGTGTACGCTTAATCCACTATGGCAAAAAAGAAACAGGTTCTCTGGGGTCGCGTGTTTGCATTTGTGGGTATCCTCCTCATGGTGTTCGTCGTCTTTATGATGAGCACAAACATGGTGCCGAGTACCACATTGATCAGATCGATGTTGGCTCCAAAAGCTGCTGCTGGACAAAAGCAAGTCAAAGTCGTCTCTCTCGAATATTATCCTCGCTACACTGACGCGACCTCTCTCGCCGATCAAAAGACAGCAGTAGGGTCTCTCATCAACAATACGTTGGCGGCACTGAGTACGGCCTCTATTCCAAAGGGATACAAGACAGCAGGCACTCCATATCTGCTGTTATCAAATACTGCACGTATCCAGCGCAATGGGAACTCGCCGACCGTGACTGGTTCGCAAGGCACAGTCTTGCTTTCGATGAATGCGATGCTCAATTCGACGAGTGGCGTCCCTGGTGGAATCAGCTTATGTGATTACATCATCAACAACAAAATTGACGCAGTCTGGTTCTGGAAAGATGTCGGCAACGACAACGGAGGCTTCACGCAAGAATACTTCAACGTGTGGTCAAATGCGCTGTGGCCGGGCCAGAATCCGTCATTCCTCTCCTGCGGTGGCAAGACCACGTTCATTTTCTACGGCCTTGATACGACACGTACCGAAGCCCAAGCCCTCCACAGCATGGGACATGCATTCGAAAATCGCATGTATGACTTGCAGGGAACAGATCTCTTCTGGACCAAGTGGGCTGGAGGGACTGACTGGATCTCACCATCGAAAATCTGTGGAAATATCCACTTCCCTCCAAATGGAAATATGGGTGCAGGAATGGGATATGACTATGGAAACACGACCAACGTAACTACTGCCTGTCCAAACTGGAAGCCAGATGGGACGGGGACGAAAGTGACATTTAACTGTACGCTTTGGGGATGCTCTGAGGGCGGCTATATCAAGTGGTGGTTCCAGAATATTCCTGGTGCAGCAAATGGATTGACGTACTCGGGAAAACCAATACCAAACTGGTGGGACCTCTTCTTTGATACTGAGAATGGAGTCTCCAATGCAAACAAAGCGGGACAATGGATTGCGCCGCAGTTTGCGACCTTTAAGATCGTGACGTCACCAACGCCGACACCGACCGTGACCCCTACTCCAACTCCGACACCGACGCCAAGTCCGACTCCAAATACAACAATTTCACTGCGACCAGTGGTCGATATCAAAATCAACAATGTCGATCGCTATGCATCAAATGTCATCGGGAAAGGTGGAGTAACGCTGACATGGACGACGAGCGGAGCGACGAGTTGCGTCGGACTTCGAGGGTGGAGTGGTACCAAAGCGTTGAACGGCTCGTTTGTAGTGACGCCAGTACCGACCGTAAATACATCCTATGTACTCCAATGCAAGACTGCGACAGGTGTGACGTGGTATGACGTAGCGACACTAGAGTATCCGCTCGTCAATGGGATTCAAATCCAGCGAGAAGGTAAATTGTTCGTCAATGGCTTTGATGATGCTCTGCAGCCTGCTGGGAGCGGAGTGGTTGGCGCTGGAGTCCAGCAAAAAGGATACATCAAGAGTGGCACCGCACCAAAATTGACGTGGTATCTCTGGAATGAGACGACGTGTGTCCCATCATGGACTGCCGTCTTGCCAGCACAGCCAGTCACGATGCCTGCGATCACTGCAGCAAAGAATTACTCGTTGACCTGCCACTTTAAGACTGGTGACGCTGCGAATATCTATGCGGCGACCGCGAATGTGTACTAAAGTGTGATCAAAGTAGCTTGTGAGCGAACCGTGTTTCACTGTACTACTAGAAGAGTATGGGAAAAATGCGGTTCGCTTTTTTATTTGTCAGCACGTTTGATACTGTCAGACCAAAATGAGTGTATAGTAGGAGCACAGGAGGTCACCGTATGAAACCATTTGTCGCCAACATCGAGAAAAAGACGCGAGCCAATGAAAACTTCCGCGAAGTCTTACATACCGAGCAGCATTCGCAAGTCGTGGTGATGAGTTTGCTTCCCAAAGAAGACATCGGGATGGAAGTGCACGAGATCGTGGATCAGTTTATTCGCATTGAAGTGGGTACTGGGAAAGCAATCATTGATGGTGTGGAGCATGCGATCTCTGATGGATTCGCCGTCCTCGTTCCAGCCGGAGCCAAACATAATATCATCAATACTTCTGCAGATGAAAAAATGAAAATCTACACGGTCTATTGCCCTGCACATCACAAAGATGGGACGGTACATAAGACCAAAGAAGACGCCAACAAAGACAAAGAAGATCACATCTAGTTCATTCACTTAGGAGTCGATGGCGCTTTTCGCGCTGCTTGTCCACGTATTGATTGGTGAAGAGGACGAAATATTTGGCGATCACGTTGCATTCTTGCTCTTGGTTGACGATATCTTTGAGCGTATCTTTGCTCACCCAAGTATAGCTATCATGTTCGTCACTGAGCTTCACCTCCCCTGAGATGTAGGTGCAGGCATAGTACACATTGAATATCTTGCGTCCAGCGTTTTTGTTTTTTGAAGTGATCGGCAACTCAAAATATCCAGTCGCAAACGGATTCCCGACGGCTATCTCCAATCCCGTTTCTTCGCGCACTTCTCGCTTGAGTTCCTCGGTGAAATCAAGCTCACCTGCTTTGATCTTGCCACCCGGCAGATCACTTCCAAACTCAGGATCATGCATCACGAGAATTTTCCCGTCTTTGATGATCACTGCCTTTTGGCTCACGTAAAATTGCGCATCCTCTGACATAGTGTGCCTAGTATATCAGGTGATAAAATGGATCGACTATGGCGACACCCGAGCTTGAGATACTCGCATTTACGGATTCCAAAAGTTATGAGAAGTGGATGGAGTCGCACTTTGATACGTCACCTGGCATTTGGATGCGACTGTACAATAAAGCGTCAACGCAAAAGACGATCTCCCATGCAGAAGCACTCGATATCGCGTTGTGTTTTGGCTGGATCGATAGTGCGGTGCAGAAATATCACGACCATTCTCATTTGCTCAAATTTTCACCTCGTCGACCAAAGGGACTGTGGTCCAAGCGCAATCGAGAGCACATCGAACGATTGATTGCTGCTGGCAGGATGCGACCGAGCGGGCTGGCGCAAGTCGAATCTGCCAAAGCAGATGGACGCTGGGATGCCGCATATGATGCACCAAGTGAGATGGTGATCCCAGAAACATTCATGAAAGAGCTTGCGAAGAATTCCAAAGCGCTTGCATTTTTCAAGACATTAAATAAAGCAAATACCTATGCAATTGGATGGAAGATCCAGACTGCAAAAAAAGAAGAGACGAAAGTGAGACGTATCAATCAAATTATCGAGATGCTCTCTCGTGGCGAAAAATTTCACTAGACTATGATCACCATTTGTCCCGGGTGCGGTGTCGCACTGGAATCGACTACATGTATTGCACTCATGGATGAAGTGAACGCGTGGACACTAGAGCTCCATGATCCTGAATTTATTCATCAGTTACTCGTCTGCACGTATGGAGCGAGTCATTGGAAACCTGGCATGAAGCCCATCACACTGGCATTTGCACTCATCGGTTTGTATTTGGCCTGCGAGCGCGGCTACGACGGCAAGCAAATCCAGTCCATGCACACAAAGCTTGCCAATGCTTCAAAGACATGGCCAGTATTTCCTGTGCCAGATACCAAAGCGACGCTCTCCATCAAAGACGTGATCGAAGTAGAACCAGAAAAACGCGCTGGGATGGTCTACGAGTGGGCACAATCAGTTTGGGGAGTTTGGCGCGATCAGTCAGATGACATCGCTCACCTCTTGGATGTACTATGAAACTGATGAAATCAAAAAAGCCACAACTCGCATCTCCGTTTTTCCGTACGCGGCGTGTGCTCATCGTTGCCGTCCTTGGCTTTGTAATCATCGCCGGAGGATATCTCGCCTACTGGCGGATGAATCAAGATACCTACTGCTATCGCACTCATGCGACGACGAGCAAACCACCAGAACAACTCAAAGCTGCCTTTGATTGGTTTGAGCAAGGAAATTATGACTACGACACTGGAAATTGCGCCAAAGCTGTCGCTGACTATGGGATCGCCATTGGGATGTTCCCGCGATTCGCACAAGCTCTGAATAATCGAGCATATACCTATATGCGCATGCAAAATTATGAGATGGCATTGCCGGATTTGGATGCGGCGATCGAAGTCCGCCCACTGTATTTCAATGCGATTCGCAATCGAGCAGATTTGCTGACGTTTTATCTGAAAAATTCTACTCGTTCGGGCGTACCTGATTACGACAAATTGGTAGAGCTTGGCCAGACCAAAGGCACGAGTGTCTGCGGTCATCGAGCGATTGCGATGCATCACAACATCGTTTTCTTTGCGTTTTGGAATTTCCTTACCAAGCCAAAAGGCTCTGGGTGCTAAGGTGCTGGAGCTCATGTTTACCCTATTCTATACTAATACCTATGGCAGACAGTCCCAAAAATAAAGTCGGCGGTTTTATCGCTGCGCACCCATTCTTCATTCAAATGCTCGCTGGTGCGAGTGTCGCTGCCTTTTCTTTTGCGTGCGTGTGGTACATCGCTGAAGATATTTTAGAGAAGCAAGTCATTACGTTTGATGTGAATCTCGTGAATATGATCTATGCGTTGCGCACGCCAAAGTTGACGTCCGTGATGCTTGCGATCACTTCCCTTGGGAGTGCGACCTCTTTCTTCATTTTGTCTATCTTGGTGTTTTTGTATTTGTATGCAAAAAAGCGGAAAGAAGCGATTTTGTTTACGTTTATTTTCATATCTGCGGCTGGGCTTAATTTTTTATTAAAAGTGGTATTTGCCAGACCGCGACCGACGCTGATGCCGCTGGTCATCGAGAAATCATTTAGTTTCCCATCAGGTCATTCGATGAACTCCATGGTGTTTTTTATGATGATGTCGTATTTTGTGTATCGCAATACCAAAGATGTCAAATTGACGGTAGCGATGTCAATCTTGTCGGTGATCATTGTGGGATTGATTGGATTTAGCCGGATTTATTTAGGAGCTCATTATCCCAGTGATGTCATCGCAGGATACGCGACGGGGGTCCTCTGGTGCACGATCATCATCATGATCGAAAAGTACATCCACGCCCATCGAAACCCAGCTTTCTAGAGTTGTTTGCGCCGAACGTGTACGAACACATTTCCTTGGAAACTGACGTTCAAAAACAAGTAAATTTCCGTGATCACAGATTTGAGCAAAAGCAAACCAATTTTCGTAGTTCCTGGCTCGACATGTTTCGTTGCCCAGTCCACAAGTAGTTGCATGACAACAAATGGCACAAAGATTACTAGTGCGTAGGTAAAGACTTGCCATTTCGCGCCGTCCATAAGAATTCGACTCTCAATAAGCGCGTCCAAGTAGTTGCGTTTGCTAGTGAGCAAAACAAAATCTTTTACTAAAAATGCAAAGTAGAAAATGATACCAGGAATGACCAATAAAATTGATGCAGCGCCAACCAATGTTGCAGCGAGCAGAGTTGTCAGCACAAATGGCACAACTGCACTCCTCAAAGTTCTCAAGTGTCCTTCCGGAGCGGCTCCAACATTGATCAGTAGCCAGCGGGCGAGAAATAGTTGTGAGAAGAAAGTCAATACAAAGCTAGCAATGGAGACAAGTACACTAAAAAGTAGCATGCCCTCAGATTCAGGAATTGCCGCAATAGGAAATGCTAATTTGACTACATAGAGCACGATTATACTTATCAGAAGCACTTTGTTTTCCGAGATCATCAGCTCACATGAGCGTACGAGATCACCGAAAAATTCCGAGAATGCTGGCAACGATTTCATATGAGTAGTATAACACTCGAGTATATCGTGGTGATACACTAAGACTATGCCATACACAGATGATGTCGTTTCCTTCGCAAGCGACTTGACGCTCAATCAAGACACCACGCTGACGATCCATGAGACGATCGCCTACGAGACGACCATGACGAAGCATGGCATCTATCGGTATATTCCCTATCGCTACGAGATCGGTGGCAAGAATATCACCACGAAGATCTCTCATGTGACGATCACGGATACTGAACATCACTCGATCCCCTACTCGACTTCCTACCAAAGCAATTCGATGATTCTCAAAATTGGCGACAAAGATATCACGTTTTCGGGAGCAAAGACGTACCAGATTGAGTACACTGTCTCGCACGCGCTCCTCCTCGATGGTGAGTCGCCACGGCTTGTGTGGGACATCGTCGGCGAAGGTTGGCAAATTCCGGTGCATACGACCCATGCGACTTTCCATAGTCCATATGCTGCGCTGACGTCTGTCGCCTGCAAATCTGGCGCGATTGGTGGCGATGATGGCAAATGTACCGTCATCAAAAAAGATGCGAATACGGTGACGTTGGATTACAACCAAATGATCGAATCTGGAAGCAATGTGACGTTGGAGACGATGCTCGCATCTGCACATACGCTGGCGCTCCCTACGGCAACGCAGCAAAAGATCACACTCATCCAAGACAACTTGTGGGTGTCACTTTTTCTCGTCCCACCGATCGTGGCGCTCTACTTGTGGAACCGATTTGGAAGAGACTACGAGTATGTGCGCTACAATTTGTTTGACGACTCGGATCGGCCATTCCAAAAAAAGCCGCTCTTCGCTCGCGATCCAATTCCGATGGTCTATGAGCCGTTGAAGATCTCACCAGGGATGGCTGGAGCGATGCTGCATGAATCATATAGTGGAGTAGATTTGACAGCGGATTTGATCGACCTTGCGCGTCAAAAATACCTGAGCATCACGCAGACCAAAGAAAAGACCTGGATCCAAAATGCAGAGTATGAGTTCAAACGATTAGCAAAATCTGATACCACTCTTCCCAAACATCAATCATTGTTACTTCGTGAACTTTTTGCCACCAGTGACACAGTGGCTCTCTCGAGTCTGAAGAAATCGTTTTATACCAGTTTTGCAAAAGTGAAGACAGTACTGTTTGATGAGTTGACACAGCAGCAGTACTTTACGCGCAAACCTGACGCTGCAAGAGCATGGGGTGCAGTGGCAGTGCTCGCTGTGACTGCAGTGTTGTTCCTCTTCTTAAAAATAGTTGATCTGTTGCCAATTACCAATGATTCGACGATGCTCATATTGATTCCGTCAGGCATCCTTGCCGGAATCATTTGCTTTCTCTGCTTCATGAACATGGTGCAAAAGACCGCCAAAGGGAGAAATAGCATGCTTCGTGCCAAAGGATTGCAAGAGACGATCAAACGTGGAGCGTGGCGAGAAAAAATCATGGAAAAGCATTTGTTCTTTGAAGAGATGCTTCCCTTCGCGATCGCGCTCGGAGTTGTCGATCAACTCGCAAAAAATATGAAAGGCTTAGATGTAGCGCCTCCTTCCTATATGCATGGAGTAAATAGCCAAGTCCTCTATTCCGGTGGCTTCTACAATGGATTTGCATCGGATGTCGGATCGAATATGACCGTCAGTCCGAGCTCCTCATCTGGTGGAGGTGGTGGCTCTGGTGGTGGTGGCGGCGGAGGAGGAGGTGGAAGTTGGTAAAAGCACTCATTGGGATCACGTTGATTTTGGCAGTTATACTTTTTGTACTCCATCGAAGTGGAGCGGAGTTTCAATGGTGTGATGAGCAAGCAAATGTGACTCGATGCTATCTTGGTATTCGTACCTCAATTCCAGTGACGAACGGATCGTTTGGGCTCGATGCAGTCGCATCACAGTACGGTTGTGGCAAATTGACCACGTGTTGGTGTGACAATGCAAATCTTGGCTGTTTCAAAGGAGTGAAACTTCTACTTACGAATGAACGATTTTTATTTGCTCCGGGCGTCAATCCGTAGTGTTACGGTGTGGGTGTTGGCGTGGGACTCGGTGTCGGACTTGGAGTCGGCGTCGCCGTCGGTGTGACCGTTGGCGTCGGAGTAGGAGTCGCAGTTGGTGTTGGGCTTGGAGTCGGTGATGACGTCGGACTTGGAGTCGGAGAAGCAGTCGGTGTCGGTGTGGCGGTCGCGACTGGCTTCGGAGTTGGTGATGCAGTTGGTTTTGGTGTCACTGTTGCCGTCGGCTCTGGAGTCGGGATATCAGTGATCGGCAGATTTGAAGTTGGTTCTGGTGTGGTTAGGGGTTCAGGCGATGCAGACGGTGCTGGTCCAGCTCCCGCAGCGAGCAGCTTATTGATTCCAAACAAGAGCATTCCAGTAAAGAGGACAGTCCCGACCGCAATTGCCGCGATCATTTTGGTTGACAATTTTTTGAGTGGTTGATCTTCATTTGATTGGCTCGGAAGTGGCGCAAAGGTATTCGTTTCCATAGTGGGCATTAGGATACCAGATTTGCTACAATGACGCTAGCTCACTATGAACAAATCAAAACATTTTTATCTTCTCGTTGTATTGAGCATCATTTCATTTACTTTAGCGATTGTGATCGGCTACCGCGTCTTCAATCGTGTCGAAGACAAACCACGACCGCATCCGCGACAAACTGATGTCAGCACGATGCAAACATGGATGACACTTCCCTACGTCTCCAAAGTCTATGGAGTGCCGCTTCCGGAATTTGATCGAGCATTTGGCCTTGATGCATCGACTCACAACAAAAGCATTGCGACGATCGCGAAACGTCTCAATAAAGATCCACAAGTCTTTCTCACGGAAATCCAGACTGTAATCACTACGTTCAAGAGACCATGACCCAGCTCCTCAGTCTGTTCCTCACATTGCTTGTCACGTACGGCTATCCCACCGTCGCCTTTGTGATTTTAGTGAGTGGATTTGGTGCGCCGCTGCCCGCTTCGACAATTATCTTAGCTGCGGGATCATTTACAGTTGATGGACCCTTAAATTTTTGGGTACTCGTCGCAGTGGTGACCGTGATGGCGATCATTGGAGATCTCATCGGATATTTTATCGCTCATCGATTTGGGAACAATGTCGCGCGATTGACGCGGCGCTATGGGATTTCCGAAGCGCAACTGACATCTATTGATCGATTTTTACTGCGATGGGGTGTGTGGTGTATTTTCTTCACTCGCTGGTTGATCACTCCGCTCGGATTCCCGGTGAATCTCGGAGCGGGCTTACGCAAATATCCTCTCAAAAAATTTATTCTCTTCATCTCACTTGGTGAATTTTTGTGGGCGCTCATTTACTCGTATCTTGGACACTTGTTTGGAGCGAGTTGGTCGACGCTCGTCGATTATTTGAACGGTGCACCAGAAGTCCTCGCATTTCTGGCGATTGGAATTCTGACATCAGTCGTCGCTTGGCGCATGTGGAAACGACGCTCGTACAGTTCACGTGCGTAGTACCCTGGTTTGAAGATAGAGTAAAATAGTGAAATGGAAGCTCCCAGAGATATTCTCCAAAATGCGGAACAGGCAAGAGAGCGTGGCAACACCGACACTGCTTTCGAGCTCTATGAATTGGCGTTGTCACTCGCCCTCTCACAGCATGACATCGCTGTGGCGTCTGAGATCTGTGCCGCAAAATCGATCTTAAGTCGCAGACTTGCCACCGAGGCGACCACGACCGAAGAGCGCCATCGCATGATTGAGCGAGCGACTGCTGAAGTGAAATCATCGCTTCTTCATGCCCGTCACGCCGAATTCATGAGAGATCTGACTGCTCTGCCACTTGCGTTGTTGGCGCAAGCGAAGTTGCGAGCTCTGAAAGGCGATATTGAAGGAGCGATCCAGTCACTCTCTGATGCACCAACCTATTCGCTCGATAGTTTGCCAGAAGCTCATCGGTTTGAATCAAGATTGCTGTATCTGCAATTGGAGCGTGCGATCCTGAGACTAAAAAATAATGAAGACGCAGAAGCAGATGTGCTTCGATTGGTAGATCTCCTTATCAAGGACACGGGCCCAGACTCACACTACAATATTCCAGTCTGGGTATCCGGCGCGTATCTCGCGCTCGCGGAATACTGGATCGACACATCGCATGCGACCATAGATATTCAAAAAGCAAAGCAGTATCTGGAACTTTGCGAAGACATATTAAAATTTGATAACAGGATGCTCTTGCGACAAAAAGATTTTGATCGCGTCCAAGCGAAAGTACTTGCCACTGCACCATGATCCGAGCCAAACACATTTCATTTTCTTACGGGTATGATCCAGTCTTTGTCGACTGTAGTTTTTCAGTAGTTCGCGGCGACAAAGTCGGAGTCGTTGGTCCAAATGGCGCTGGGAAATCGACGTTGTTTAAGATGCTTTCAAAGAAAGAGTTTCCGAGTGATGGCAGGATCGAGCTTGATGGCGCGCTATCGCTCGTCCCGCAAGAAGTGAAATATGATCCAGCGCTACGAGTAGCCAAGTCGATCTATGAGTACGTGGATCCGACCCATACGCACACTGAGAGTGAGATACATACCATCTTTGCAGGGCTCGAACTCCCATGGCAAACGCTCGGGCAAGATCTGTTGGCCCTAAGTGGTGGGCAAAAAACCAAACTTGCATTGACCCGTGCATTTTTGCAGCAGCCAGATATTTTATTGTTGGATGAGCCAACAAACTTTTTGGATGATGCAGGCAAAAAATGGGTGATGGAATTTTTAGGAAAATATCCAAAGACTTTGGTGATCGTCTCGCATGATCTTGCGCTACTGGATCGCCATATAAAAAAAGTCCTGTATTTGAATAGTCAGACACACGGCATTGATACCTATCCAGGGAACTACAGCAAGTTTGTGAAGTTAAAACAAATCAAGGAAGATGTGCTGACCAAACAGATCCACGCGGAGTCTCAGCACATCAAACAAATGGAGTTGGGATTGGCGAGGCTTCGCAAGAATACGTCCAAAAAAGGCGTCAGACAACGAGTGATCTTGGAGCGGCGTATCGACCGCATGAAAGACAAGCTGCCAGCGATGCCTGCCATCTTAAAAAGCTTTACTGCGAAATTTATTGAACCAGTTTCTGTCGGCGCAGTTCCGTTGCGAGCCGAGCATTTGACCAAGTCATTTGGGGCCAATACGATCATCGATGATTTGACGATTGAGATCTTTCGGGGTGAGACCCTAGCACTCATTGGTCCAAATGGTGTTGGGAAGACGACGCTGATTAAGATGCTCACGGGGACACTCGCTCCTGATGTGGGAAAAGTGATCGCCAGTGAGTCACTGCATCTTGGATATTACTCCCAAGAAAGTGTGATGCTTGATGATCGTCAGACGGTGTACGAAGCGGTCGAAGCGACAGGACGGGTACCGCGAGAAAAAGTGTACGGGTTTCTCATGCGATTTTTATTTTCCAAAGAGCGACTCGGTCAACACATCGGCACACTGTCTGGAGGTGAAAAGACGCGATTGTCGATCGCGCTGCTGATGACGCATCCTTACAATGTATTGGTCTTGGATGAGCCAACGACGTATTTGGATGTCATGAGCCAGCGCGTGATCTTGGAGGCGCTCAAAGCGTATGAAGGGGCGATGGTGCTCGTCAGTCATACCGAGGAATTTGTGACAGAACTCGCTCCCGAGCGCGTGCTCCTCCTCCCTTCTCAAAAAATCCGTGTCTGGTCGGATGAGTTCAAAGATGAAGTGAGCAAAATCTAAATATGGCACAACTCAAAGACAAAATCGTACTATATCTACTTCAACACAAAGGTAAAACATTTTCTGCATCCGAAATTGCAAACGGTTTATTTGGCGATGAACGCAATTCAGTTATCATCCAAAATTATTTGAGGGAGCTTATCGAGAGCACTGCCGCTGAACTTTTCTATTCTGTGGCACGAGAAGTAGATCTAACCGATGGCACTGAAAAGTACTCGATACCTGGTGATTTTCAGGATTGGTTAGCTTCTCTAACAGTGAAGTTACTTGAACGTGTGAATGTGTCTGAGAAGTATGAGTCTAGCCAGATGGACTTAAGCAGAAAAGACCATGTATTGTTAAACGAACTTATTAAACATTCTGGAAAAATCGTAACTTACTCATATTTAAGCAATTTGTTGTATGGTCGAGAGGATGAAATTGGAAAAACAAGGGAAATATTCAGTTATTTAAAAGACTCTGGCCAATTGGATTCAGCGGACGTGTACGTTGTAAATGATTTGGGAATTGGATTGGGCATTCGAAAGTTCGGTGTGTCTTTTGCTCAGTTCGAGATTTTAAAACTATTGTGGCTGAACCCAAATGGCTTAACAGCTTTTGAACTCTATGAGCATTTGTACGATTCAAAGAAGTCGTTAGATAGAACAGAGCAACTGAAGCTACAATCAGTGATCAGTCGAACTAGAGTAGCGCTGAGTTCAAGTTCTTGTGACATAGAGCTGGTTCGTGGCGAGAGTAGCCGTCGCTATGTGCTGACAGTTAGAGATTAAGCCAGACTTGCCTAGGTTTGACTGCACTTTGATACAATGGATCTCATGAAGACCGCTCTTGTCAGTGTTGGAAGTGCCATTCTTTTTTTTGCAATTGGATTTTTTGTAGCGACTCGTCTGCAAGTGCCTGCAACTTCTCTGCCGATGATGCTGCAGCCTACTCCGATTCCGACTCCGCTCGCGGTCTACTCTTTTGACCATCTTTCGCAAACGAAATTCACTGCTTCTCCGATCGTATTGGGAGACGTGATCAGTGAGACGAAGACATCCATCATGCAATCGTTTTCATACTCATTTGCACCAAGACCAGGTGATCAGTCACAGAAAAAAGTGACTGGTGTCATCAACGTCCCAAAGGCCCCAGGCACGTATCCGTTGATCGTCATGATGCGCGGATATATCCCACTTGCGAGTTATAAACCTGGAGCAGGCACGCAGCCATCTGCATCGGTATTTGTGAATCATGGATACATCACCATCGCACCAGATTTCTTGGGCTATGGAGGATCAGATGCTCGTAGTGATGATCCGTACGAAGCACGGTTTCAAACCTACACGACAGCCCTGTCTCTCATCTCTAGTCTCTCGTCTCTCAACTCTAGTTTCGATGCGAGTTACTCAGGGACGATTCGTATTGATCCTTCGAAGATTAGTATTTGGGGCCATAGTAATGGTGGTCACATCGCACTGGCGACGCTGGCCAGTAGTGGGGTCACCTATCCGACGGTCCTGTGGGCACCAGTCTCAAAGTCATTTCCCTATTCAGTGCTCGCATATACCGATGAAGATGATGATGGAGGACGAGCGGAGCGAAAAGATCTCGCGAGATTTGAGTCGCTCTATGACACCACGCAATTTGACCCTGCGGCAAATTATCAAAACATCAAGGCACCACTCTCGATTTACCAAGGCACTGCTGATATTGAAGTCCCCTTTTGGTGGTCAGATGATCTCGTGAAATCACTGAAGAAAAACGACATTACGGTCGAGTATCACGTCTTTCCCGGCAGCGACCACAACTTGCGTCCTGCATGGAACGATGTCGTGAACACCAGTATCGAGTTCTACGACAAACAATTTTCAAAATAATCTCATTCTATTAAAATGGATAGCCTTTGGAGCCGTGGACGCCTTTGATGGCACTGATCTCGCCTGCGAGACTGTAGGTATGCCCGATGACAAATCCAGCGAGCAAACTCCCAAGCTTCTTTTTGCCCCAATCGCCCATATCGATCTCGGTATCCATATCAGTTTCACTGAGTGTCGCGACATATGCATCAGTGGCGGCATAGACGGCTTTGGCATATGCCTGCAGCGCAGCGAGATCAATAGTGACAGATTTTGACCATGATTCATTGTTTGCTGACCAGTTCGCATCCATGGCAGGCATGGGACTACTGGCGCCAGTTTTATTTGCCCATTCGCCAGTGAAAAGAGGAGCTTTCTTTTGGATCATGCCGTTCACGATCGCATCTTCAGAGAAGACGAGATGCGCATAGAGACTTCCCGGTGGAAATGCTTTTCCACCCGGATCTTTATTGAGATCCGCTGGCTTGATATCGACGACAACTGATTCCAGCATGTCATGGGCATTTTTGATCTCTTCTTTGATGAGTGATAGTGTGGTGTACATAGCTCCTCCTAACGTATGTTATCTAGTATACTTGGGTGAGATGAAAAAAACACTCGCGATTGTGATACTGAGCACACTTTTATTTGCAGGTTGCAAGGAAAAGAATACTGAGCCACTGTTTGTGCAGCCAGATCAAATGCAATCCCCTGTCATCTCACCGGAACCGACGTCCGGATCGGCGACGCCATCCGCGAGTCCGACTGGCAAACCGGGGACGAAGTCGTCACCGACACCAAAAGTCCAAGCAAGTGCGATTCCATTGACGATCATTCAGCTCCCTTCGACGAATAAAAGTGACAATGAGCGTGACCTGCAATCTATCGATACCATCATCGTCCATACGCTCTACAATCCAAATGCACATGGGGATTTGTCGATCACAACTGCAAAGGAAGTCTTGGATGACGCGGCCGTGTCTTCACATTACGTGATCGCTCGTGATGGCAAAGTCTATCAATTGGTAGCAGAAAAGTACCAAGCGTGGCATGCAGGCGAAAGCAAAATGCCGGGAGCCGATGGACGCACTGGCGTCAATGTCTTTAGTCTAGGGATTGAACTCATTGCCACGGAGACAAGCGGGATCACTACGGCGCAATACAACTCGCTTACCTCGCTCGTGCTTGATGTCTCCAGCAGACTACCGATCAAGAATATTTTAGGTCATGCTGACATCGCTCCAGGCAGAAAAACCGACCCGTGGAAGTTTGACTGGAAGAAGTGGCAGGCTTCCCTGCAGGCCAAAAGCTCCAAGACATTTACCTTCTTTCACTAGAAACTACTTCTTTTGAATTCCGTAGACAGTGGCGGCGAGGAAAGCACCGACCAATGGTCCGACGATGTAAAGGACGAGTGCGCCGAGTTTCATCGGGGCGCCAGTCAAATAGCCGACGATGTAGGCACCAAGGCCAATCGCAGGATTGAGCACTGCTCCCGAGATCGGTCCAGCGACAGTCGCTGCGATGAGGAGCGCCGCGCCAATAGCGAGACCGTAGTAACTATTTCCTTTGGTCTCTTTTGAGATTGCGGTGTGCAAGACGACGTACGAGAGTACAAACGTAAACAGTATTTCAGCGATCAGTGGAGCGAAGAAGATCGAAGTGGTTGGAGCTGGAGCGAACGATGTCCCGGTCATGCCTTTGGCGATCAGCAGTGCAGACATACTCCCTACCAGTTGGGAGATGAAATAGGCTCGAATTTTGCCTTTGCCAAAATTGCGAGTGAGTGCGACTGCGGTACTCACTGCGGGATTGTAATGCCCTCCCGAGATATATCCGCCAGCATAGACCATAATCATGAGTATCGCTCCGATCGCGAGTGGTGCGAGTGCATTGCCTGCAGACAATGCGACCACGAGCGTCAAGAAAAAGGTGCCAATGAGTTCGGTGGTATACATTTTCATAAATATTTCTCCAGTACTAGCCAGAGCCTACAATGCACAGAGATTTTATGCAAGCACTTGCCCCATGCCACCAATCTTTTTTGCTTTGAGTAAGATCTCTTTGATGACTGCAAGATCGACATCTTCAAGGTGTCTAATACGGATACAACTTTTGCCGATATTCGTTTTGGGAAGTTGATCTTTGAATTGTTCTGCAAGATATCCATGTTCATCGATGGAGCAGATATACGGTGAGATATAGTTTTTTTGACTAGCAAGGGCGATAAGTGCCCAATCACCTTCTCGTCCACTCGGGTATTTATAATGATACTTGCCGTATCCGATCATGCCGGTTTGGATAAAAGGCCGTTCATCGGGAAGCGTTCGGAGGATCAACTCATGAAGCGTTCGAAATTCAATGCGCCGTGGCTCTGGGATAAGCTCGATATATTCATTGACTGTTTTGGCTGCAGTCGGTTTAAACATGTTCATGCGTGTATGTTACCAAAAAATAGCACCCAGTGGAGAAAACTGGGTGCAATATGATTACTATACTAAATTGAACTAAGAAACAGCTGAATGATTAATATGCGTTTGGTTTCGTCGTTGCCGATGGAGTCGCTCCACCGCGGATCATCATTCCCATCTGTACGGGATCGAGCTGGATTGATGTCGCAGTCACACTCCCATCTGAGTTTTCACTACCGAATACCGCAACTTG
This sequence comes from uncultured Pseudomonadales bacterium, assembly GCA_964509365.1. GTDB lineage: Bacteria > Patescibacteriota > Microgenomatia > UBA1400 > UBA12028 > JBDTWD01. The sequence continues at coordinate 40,758 of CAZDWN010000002.1, forward strand.
TTTCCCGCTCACGAGATCGGAGACCGATCCCTTGTCAGCTTTGTTGATCGTCGTACTTTTGGACAATAAGATGATTTTGCTACTGCCGTCAGCGAGTTTGACTGTGATCGATGTGTCATCTGCTGAGATGATCTCACCGGAAACAGGTCGGAAGCCACCACGAGCTCCGCCCATCATGCCAGTGCGGTATTGGCCATTGCCCATCATCCCTCCTGCTCCAGTACGACCGGCGAAACTATTCCCACCAAAATTATTCGCTGTCAGGAATGTGGATGTTTTTTGTTGTTGCCATTTCATCCCCGCGCCAAATGCCAATACTCCGACGATCACTGCAATCACGACGATTTTCAGGTATTCATTCTGCGCTGTCTTTTCCATAAAAACTCCTTTGTATAGGTGTATTACACTCTTGGCGGCTGAGAATGAGCTTATTCGTAACGCAAAGCCTCAATCGGTTGAAGGCCTGCTGCCGTTCTGGCGGGATACCAGCCAAACAATATCCCTATGCCACCAGAGACGCCGATGGACAGTGCAATGGAAGCCGGAGAAAGTGTAAAGGGCAGAGACATGATCTTGGAGAGCGTAAATGAAATGGCGACTCCCAGGAGTATCCCGAAGATGCCGCCGACAAACGTGAGGATGACCGCTTCTGTCAAAAATTGCGTGACGATCGTATTCTTCTTTGCTCCAAGTGCCTTGCGAAGTCCGATTTCTCGAGTGCGCTCAGTCACTGTGACGAGCATGATGTTCATAATCCCAATGCCACCGACGAGCAGTGAGATCGCGGCGATACCGGAAAGGAGTGTCGTGAAGATTCCGGTGACTGACGATGCAGTGTTGAGGATATCGTTTTGCGAAAAGATCGAAAAGTCAGCACTGGCAGGATCTGCGATCTTGTGACGAGCGAGTAAAAAATAGCCGACTTGATTTTGAGCATCGGTCATCGTGTCTGCGCTTTTGGCTTCGACCGCTATGGTGGACAGATGTGTCGCTCCAAACAATATTTTCATGGCAGTTTGCAGCGGCACGTAGATCGCATCATCTGGATTCTGAAATCCAGTCCCCCCTTTTGCACTTGTTACTCCGACGACCGTGAGCAGTTGTCCGCTCATGCGAATTTGCTGACCGAGAGGATCGTTCGCTCCAAAGAGATTGCTGGCAGCGGTGGGTCCAAGCACCGCGACTTTGCGAAGCGTTGTATTGTCTGCATCAGCGATAAAGACGCCACTTGCCATCGTGACCTTGTGGATGTCGGCGTACACTGCAGTGACTCCGCTGATCGACGTATTGGTGTTGTTCGCTCCTGCCGTCACTTGCGATCGGCCCAAATATTCAGGGGATACTTTCGAGACTTCGGTGAGCGTCGTATCCTTACTCATCGCGACAGCATCGTCGATGGTGAGTGTCGTTCCCCCTCCGGCTGCTCCACGGATCCCGCCACTACTTTGACCTCCTGGGATGACGGTCAACAGATTACTTCCAAGTGATTGGATCGAGTTCTCAATCGATTTTTGACTTGACTGACCAAGCGACACTAGCGCGATCACACTGCCGATGCCAATGACGATCCCAAGGACCGCCAAGCCCGTACGCAGCTTGTTGAGCGTCAGCGATCTAAATGATTCTCTAATTAATTCCACAAAGTCTTTCACGTCATTTGTCCTGATTTGATATAAATTTCGCTTTCGTTTGTTTTGTATTGAGTTTGTCTTCGACCAAGTTGCCGTCTTTGATGACGATGATGCGTTTGGCATGCGCGGCAATATCTGGTTCGTGCGTGATCATCACGACCGTGTGTCCATCGTCATTGAGTTTCTGAAATATCCCCATCACTTCCGATGCTTGATTCGAAGCGATGTTTCCCGTCGGTTCATCTGCCAGCAAGATCGCTGGATTCATGACGAGCCCTCGCGCGATAGCGACCCGTTGTTGCTGACCACCAGACAGTTGATTTGAGGTGTGGTACATCCGATGTCCCAGTCCGACCATCTCCAAAAATTTCTTTGCTTTTGCTTCACGCTCAGCTTGCGGGATCCTTGCATAGCGCATCGGGAGACTGACATTTTTAATGGAGCTGGTACGTGGCAACAAATTAAATGCTTGGAAAATAAAGCCAATTTTCTGATTTCGCACCGTCGCCAGTTCATCGTCCGAAAGTTTGGAGACATTCTGGCCATCAAGAATATACTCACCTGACGTTGGAGTGTCCAGCGCTCCGAGGATATGCATGAGTGTGGATTTTCCACTGCCGGAGGGCCCCATAATCGCCACAAATTCTCCACGGGAAACTTCAAACGAGACATCAGCGAGTGCGACAGTTTCGACGTCGCCGACCGTATAGACTTTGCGGATATGAGAAGCGGAAATAATTGGTTTCATGTTATCTCGTCGTTGTCTGTACACGCACGGCATTGCCACCAGTGCGTCCTCCACCAAAGGCACTAAAGGGCGATGTGGAAGTAGTACTTGCCGTCGATTTGGTGACTACGGCGGTGACGACAGTGTCCCCTTCGGACACTCCTGAGACGATCTCCGTCTCACTATCAGACGAGAGACCTGTTGTCACAGTGACCGATGTCGGTGTCCCGTTTTTCATGATACGGACTGATTTTTCTCCATTGCTCGTTTGGATAGCAGTGGTCGGGACCATAAGTGCATCGGTTTTGCTATCGATGAGTATCGTCGCTTGGGAGGACATGTTCGGAAGCACATCACTGTTGCGCTCATCCAACGCGATGACTGCGGGATAGCTGGTCACTCCACTGCTGACAGATCCGACGGTATCGATGCTGACGATTTTTCCAGTGAATGTCTTCTCTGCATATGCGTCCAAGGTGATCGTCGCTTTTTGTCCGACTTTGATTTTTGGCACATCGATTTGCGTGAGATTGACGGAAATAGTTGGGATTGCATTGGTCGTCACGCTCGCAATTTTTTGCGACGAGGTCGAACCGGTCGTCGTCGTTTGTGCGGTGATCACTGAGCCTTCTTGCAGTGAGAATCCGGTCAACGTACCTGAGAGTGGAGCGTAAATCGCTGGCGATGATTGCTGATAGGTGATCCACGCGGCAGACAGTGCATTTTGTGATTGCTTGATCACGGCTTGCTGACGGATGTAATCCGCCTCACTCGCTTTCCAATCGGCATTCTGTTGGATATACGTAGGATCGGATTCGGCAAGATCGTGCTGGGCCGCATCATTGATAAACTTTTGATTTGCAGCAAACATTTTACTTTGTGCGCTGTAGAGTCCACTCTTCGCAGCCGCGACTGCATTTTGCGCACTTTGATAGGATGAGAGTGCACTACTGTAGCGCTGTTGGCCAGTTTGATCGATTTCAATATCGGCGATCTTTTGTCCGACTTTGACACTGTCGCCATTTTTGACATAGATTTTTTTGATCACACCTGATGATTGCGTCGTCACTTGGACACTATTGGCAGTGGAAACTGTCCCTGATCCAGTGACCGAGACGATCAGCGTCCCTTTTGTAGCCGTAGCTGTTTGGTAGGTTGGCGAAGAGGATGAACTTGCATTCTTGGAATAAAAATAATACCCCAAACCCGCAACAATGATGAGGACAATGAGAGTGCGGATCCAATGAGTGCGAATCGATGCAAGGAAAGATTTCATACATGTATTGTCTCTCTGGATTCTGAGAGCACTCTGAGCATTAGGTATTCAGTGTAACTTTGAAGATGGTTCCAGTGTTGACTTCACTCGCGACGCTGATCCTGCCCGCATTCTGGACCACGATGGTCTTCGCGATCGCCAGACCCAAGCCAAACCCGTCCACTTTCTTTTTGTTGCGTGAGGAATCTGCACGATAGAATCGATTGAAAATATACGGGAGCTCACTCGCGCGAATGCCGATGCCGTGATCGATGACTTCGACCAGGATATGTTTTTTGCTGGGATGTAGCGCGACCTCTATGGATCCGTGCTCATGACTATATTTGATGGCGTTATCAAGCAGGATGGTGAACAGTTCAATCAGTGAGACTTTGTTCCCGATGACACTTTGCGTCGCCAGGAGCTCGCTGCTATCGACAGTGATCTGTTTTTCTCTGGCTAAATGATCAGTGTGTTTCACTGCCGTTTCCAAGATCGTAGTCAAATTCACGTGTTCGAGTTTGAGGGCGTGATCGGCGGTATCCAGTGACGTGAGTTTGAGCAAATAATCAGACAGTGCGCGCATCTTGTCGATTTCTTCCAAATTGCTTTCTAGGATTTTGCGAGCGTCAGCGGTTTCGATTTTTTTTTCCCGGAGCATCACTTCGATCTCCGTGCGCATGGCTGTCAGCGGCGTGCGCAGCTCATGGCTTGCGTCAGAGACAAATTGTTTTTGCTTCTCCATGGCGTCTTGGATCGGTTTGAGCGTGCGCCCAGCGAGGATATAAGAAGCGGCAGTGGAAAATGCAAAGATCGCAGTATCAATTCCAATTAATTGGATGAGGAGTCTGGTGCGAGCCGCTTCGAAGACTTCTTCATCTGGTTCATTGACGATCGACATAGGGACGAGACGATCATAGCGAGGGACAAAACGCAGTGCCTGCGTACGCAAACTTCGCTGCAGCTCGCCGACGGCGCCGCGGTACAAGACAAAACTAAACAACAATATGATGAGAAGCAAGATGAGGACGTAGGAAGCAGTGAGCTTGATACGCGCCGAATCCAAGATGTTCATCCTGACAGTCATATCATCCTATCTTATATCCAAAACCTCTGACGGTTTGAATCAGATTTGGTTTATCCGGGAATGGCTTATCGATCTTCGTGCGCAAATAGCCGATGTACACTTCGATCGTATTTGGGAGGACATCACTATCATATTCCCATACACTTTGGATGATTTGATCTTTGGTCATCGTCTTGCCACTGTGGCGCAAAAGGTAGACGAGAAGGTCAAATTCTTTGCGTGAGAGTGTGATGTTTTTCCCGCCTCGAGTGATCGTGAAGTTGGTGGTATCGACATGGAGGTCATCAAAATCGATGACATCGGCGATCCCTTCTTTACGACGTTTGGTGAGTGCGCGTACGCGAGCGATCAGCTCTGCAAAGGCAAAAGGCTTGACGAGATAGTCATCACTGCCGACGCGGAAGCCTTCGATCTTGTCATCAAGCTCTCCTTTTGCAGTAAGCATGAGGATCGGAGTCTCGATCCCTTCTTGGCGAAGATCTTTGCAGATGGTCAGTCCACTCATGCCTGGCAGCATCAAATCCAAGATAATCGTGTCATAGCCGTTGCTGGCTGCCATGTCATACCCAGTAGTCCCGTCGTACGCGACGTCAGCAGTAAAGCGTTCTTGTTCGAGACCTCGTTTGATGGAGTCAGCGATCTTTTGTTCGTCTTCGATGATCAGTACTTTCATGAGGATTATTATATCCCTTTGCCTGAAGTTCTGCTGAAATGGAGGGTGTTCGTATTCATGATGTTTGCTTTGGTCGCCCATCCTCGTCGTGCATTCCATACGCCATACTGCATGAGCGGAAGTTGTGATTCGTGGTGTGCGTCGGTGTTGATGATCAGTGAGACGCCGGCATCGATCGCTCGTTTAATGAGATGCGAGGAGAGATCGGTGCGACTTGGGGCGCTGTTGATCTCCATGTACTTTCCATGCTCTTTGGCGGCCGCGAACACTTCATCCCAATCGGCATCGATTCCTGCGCGTGACTGCAATACTTGCCCAGATGGATGCCCCATAAAAGTCACCAGGGGATGCGTGATCGCTTTGAGGACCCGAGCAGTGGCGGTCTTCTTGTCTTGCGTAAATGACGAGTGGACGGACGCGATGACATAATCAAGTTCAGCCAGTGCTTCATCTTCGAGCGCGAGTGTGCCATCAGGCAGGATGTCGACTTCCATGCCGCAGTAGACATGGATGCTCGGCGTCTTTCCTTTGAAAAATTGTGACGCACGTTCACGGATATACACATTGCGGTCTTTGACGATTTTGATTTTTTCTTTCAGAGTGAGTCCAAGTCGTTTTGGATTGTGGTCGGAGAGTCCGATGGCAGTGTAGCCAAGTTCCTTCGCATGTAGCAGGATATTATCGACGCTGCTTTGCCCGAGATCATGACTGGTTGGAAACTGATAATTGGTGTGGATGTGAAAGTCCCCTTTGATATCTGAGAGTTCCACTAACGTTGGGAGTGCATTCTTTTTGGCAAGCTCGATCTCGCCCATATCTTCGCGCAGTTCCGGTGGCACCCATTGCAGTCCCAGTTTTGCGTAGAATTTTTCTTCAGTTTCAAATGACTCTCGTATTCCTTCGTGCTCGATCCCAAACTCGTTGAGTGATAGGCCTTTTTTGAGTGCTTCCGTCCGCAGATGGATGTTGTGAAGTTTACTTCCAGTGAAATGCTGGAGGATCGATCCCCATTGGCTCGGATCGACCGTCTTGACGTCGACTTGCCAACCGGCACTATGGATCACTGACATCGATTTTTCGCCACTCCCGACGATGCGCTTTTGGTGAGGAAATTCTTTGAGCCTCGCAAACACTGCTTGCGTGTTTGTTGTGGAGACAGCGATATCGATATCTCCAGTGGTTGGTGAGCGTCTTCGCAGACTTCCGAGTGTTTCCGCTTTGATGACGTCTCCGCCTTTTTCAAGATAGGAGATGACTTCAGCGGCGATAGCGAGCGCATCTGGCAGAGGCAGTCTCTCTGCAGGTTTGTCTCGCATAGCTGCGATGGCATCAAGGATGCGCTTTTCCCCGACCGCAGTAAAGCCTTCGATCTCGGAGATCTCACCTGCTTGGGCAGCAGCTGCGAGTTTTTTGATTGCTTCACTCGCTTTATCGAGTTTGAAATATGTCGCCAGTTTGAGCGCATTCTTTGGGCCGATCCCGGGGATGTCCATGAGCGCAAACATGCCAGCCGGCACTGTACTCATGATTTCTTCATAGTGAATGACTTTTCCGGTGGTGAGGAGCTCCTCGATATCAGCACGCAAGGCCTTTCCCAGCCCTGGGATGTCATCGAGCTTCCCTTCTTTATAGACATCGATGATTTGCGTCGGATAATTCTCTATACTCCCCGCAGCATTTTGAAAGGCTCGGATACTAAATATGTTCTCGCCATTGAGCTGTTTCACCGCCGCGACATTGCTGAGAAGTTTGGCGACTTGGGCATTGGTGAAAAGTTCGTTCATGTGTAGTAGTATACTGTGACTATGGCTGCTGATAAATACTCCGCTGTGTGGTTATCGCATTCTTCGATCGCTGACTTCAAGAAATGTCCTCGTCTGTATTATTTGCGCAACATGTACAAAGATCCGAAGACCAAGCGCAAAGTGCAGCTCGTCTCCCCGTCACTCTCGCTCGGTATGGCAGTACATGATGTGCTCGAATCGCTCTCCACGATTCCGACAGAACGACGATTTAAAGATGACCTCTTAGAACAATTTGCGAAAGTGTGGACTGCCTACGAAGGCAAAAAAGGTGGCTTTTTGGATCCAGAGACTGAGAGTCGATATCGCGAGCGCGGTGAAGATATGCTCCGTCGGGTACAGACGCATCCGGGGGTTTTAAAAAACAAAGCCGTGAAGTTAAAGCAAGAGCTTCCCTATTATTTCCTTTCTGAAGACGACAACATTATCTTGTGTGGCAAAATCGACTGGCTGGAGTATCTCCCTGAGACCGACTCAGTCCATATCATCGACTTTAAGACGAGTAAGTCAGAAGAAGATCCAAATTCGCTTCAGCTCCCGATCTATACGCTTCTCGTCGCCAATACCCAGAAGCGCAAGACGACAAAAGCAAGTTACTGGTATCTCAATTTCTCCGATGAACTGCAGGAAAAAGAACTCCCAGATCTTGAAAAAAGCACTGAAGAGATCTTGAAAATTGCCAAACGCATCGCTCTGGCACGAAAACTCAACAAACTAGAATGTGAGACTGGCGGTTGCCGCTACTGCGAGCCCATGGAGAAATTACTTCGTGGTGAAGCTGAGTATATTGGCGTCGATCCCAAGATGGGCAAAGACAACTATATCTTTAGTAAAGTCATCGAAGAGGATGACAGCGTGATTATTTAATATGAATCTTGAAGCTCCGTATCGTGGTGGTAGAAATGACTGTAGTATGAGAAAAGATGGCAGGTGCAAAATGACCGGAAAGAAATATCCATGTATGCCCTCGGAGCTCACAGTAGGACAAGCAATTGCGATAGTAGAAGAATGCACAAAAAAATTTACTGGTAGTACTCTTGGACAAGTAAAGCCAAAACGACTATGAATAAACTATGGTTTCGACGAAAGAAGTATGGTTATGGGTGGTATCCCGCCAGTTGGGAAGGATGGACAGTTTTAGTCGCGTTTGTGATTTTCCAAGTGTGGAATTTCTTGAGACTTGATAGTACCAGTCATTCCAATAGCGACACGATTCGCCCATTTGTCATCGAGACATTTCTCGCTGTCCTCGTCTTGATCGCAATTTGCAGATTCACCGGTGAGCCGGCTCGCTGGCAGTGGGGAGAAAAAAAGAAGTAGGGAGAAATTATTCCTTCGAATTGTCACTCGTTAGGCTAAGTACTGCCTGTCGGATAACTGCGTAATAGAACGGTCCGACACGAGGAAAGGTCTCATCTTGTTGTTCTACACTGTACAAGATATTTTGGACTGCAGTCTGAGGAATGTCCTGTGCATCTCGGTATTTATTTTTGACAATAGCAGATATTCTTGTCACGACAGATCTGATATCTTGATTTCCATGAGAGATATTTTGATCTCTCACGATTGCAGCCACGGCTTGTTCGAAGTCTGGAAACGAAATTGGACGAGCGACTTTCGCGAGTGCATCCTCGGGAAGGTGTCGTTCGCCTCTGCGCGGTGACCATTGGTATTCATCTTTCCTCGACATCAGTGCATTGTACCAAATGTACTTAGCTAAGAGGCTTTGGCTTTACGATTGGCACCATGCGTTACAATACCCGTATGACCTCACTCACTCAAACCTACCACATCGATGCATCAGTAGAAAACGTCTGGGATGCTCTCGTCAATCCCGATACGATCGAAGCTTGGGGTGGCGTTCCGGCGAATATGTCTGACCGACTCGTAGCGTTTACACTGTGGGATGGCGAGATTCATGGGAAAAATCTCAAAGTCGTCAAGGAAAAAGAACTTGTACAAGAATGGTACGCCTGGGATCAGTCGCTTGGTGCGTCCACTGTGACCTTTAGGCTATCTACTGAAGGAAAAGAAACAGTGGTGGAGCTCACGCAGACGAATATCCCAGAGTCGGAGTACGAAGATGTCGAAGCTGGATGGAGGAACTTCTACATGGAGCCACTGATCGAATTGGTGGAAGCGTAGATTGACTGCAGTTCGGTCAAGAAATGCTCAATGGCAGGGTTGATTGTCGAAGTTAACCCTCGTTTTTCTTCAATTGGCCAGCTTGTATACGTATACAAATCACGTCCATGATACCGAAATTGCGCGTGAAGATCGTCGATCAACGATTTGATTTTGAGCGCACGCGGATCACTGTGAGGAGTCTTATCGATCATCGTGCTGATTCCATGAAACAGGCCATACATGGCATAGTTTGTATTGCCTCGGATCTTTGACTTATCCAAGAAAGCTCTGACGATCGTCCCCAGGACTTCGTAGACCGCATCTCTATCTTCTCGGCGACTCTTATGATTGATGTCATGCTCATCAGTGATGATTGGCGAGTTGTAGTACTCGACAAGTACTTCGCACAGCTCGCTGATACGCGTCTGCGTCTTTGCTGGCAACCAGTCGACGGAATGAGGCAGTTGAATCTCTTGGAGCATGATCGGTGGATACAGTGCTCTCACTCTATGCTCTGGGCGTAAAAGTTTCTCAAGCAGTCCGAGAACCATTCGGTCAGCTTGCATCTCGGGACTATTTTGAGGGTCGACGACAAACGTAGGATCATCCAGCTGTTCATTCAGCAACTGAATCTGTTGTTCGAGATCGAGCAGAAGCGACTCGATCACTTGCGGATCACTCTCCGTAAAAATAGATGTCTTCTCAGGACTTTTAGTTTCCGATTCATCAGGTACAAAATTACGTGTATCCATACCGTTAGCTACGTCGTTGTCGATAAATGTTGCGGATGACGGCGATGCGATCAAACGCATGATCAGTTTTACTGACAAATTGTGAGTTGTCGAGATCAGAAGCGTCATCGAGCTGATCAGCATAGACGATGACTCGATCTGTGGGAATGCCTTGAGAAGCAATTTTCTCGACGTCTTGAGCTGCCTGTATCCCAGTACTCGTCAAGATAATCATTTTGTCATTAGACCACGTCTTCGCCTGTTCTTGCAAAGCATCTTCAATCGAGTCAAATCGTTCGATGACTGCTCGAGTATTCTGAGCGGTGGCTTGCAGTTGGAGGATAAGGCTTAATGCACTGAGAGGCTTGTCGATGATGACCCAATGCTCGCGGTATTCTTCTGACATAGCTGTTATGGTACCAGAATTTTACTTTCTGTGGTCGGATGTTTACGAGCTCGCAAATTGACTCAGTCGGATTTTTCCGAACGACTGACGCATTGTCGAACTTGCGTGCAAACGATCGATGGTATTCTCCATCAAAATCATTCCAAAGAATCCGTACATGAGAGTCGTGTTGAGCGCCGCGAGGATGAGCAGATGTGGTGCTTGATGACCTGTCCAATTCGAGATGATGATTCCTGCTAGAGTAATACTCCCGAGGATAGCATGAGGGTAAAACAAGTGGAGTGGAGTGCTTTGACGTTGCGCTTTTCCTTTTGGCGTCACTTTGTACTGAAGTGACTTGCCGGTTATGACTTTGAAAAACGCGAGCATATAGATTGGCCAGACAGCGAGATTGAGTAGTCGTCCTCGCACGAGATAACTTGCCTCGTTCACGGGATCGATAAAGTATTGCTCGAGCCAAAGCGAGATGCCGAGTTGATACAGGAGGACGCTGCCATACAAGATGACCATCGGGAGGACTTGGGCACTCATGGCTTCGATGCCAAACACAAAATACAAAGTAAGTAAGACGATTGCGATTCCTTGAGCGATCCCATCAAAATAGTATTGCTGCAAAAAGAAAAAGTGCAGCGCGTGTTTGAGACGCATTTTGGGGAGTATTTTTGGACTTTGCGTAAAGTAAATATGCATCAAGCCATATGCCCATCGCATCTGCTGACTAAAGTACCCACCCCATGTAGATGGTCCCTCACCGATTGCTAAAATCTGAGGGACGTAGACGCTCTTCCATGCTTTGGTATACAAGTGCATACCGGTGAGATGGTCTTCGACGATATGGCCAGCGTAGCCACCGATGTGAGCGTGTGCTTGGGTACGCATGATGTGATTGGCTCCAATAAGGAGTAACATGTCATGCCCAAACAATCCACGTTGGATATGTCCGTAAAAATTAAATGCTTGTTCGGCTGCTCCTCTCGCAATCCAAGATTCGCTATGATTTCCATAGATTTGGGGTGTCCCCACAAACGCTACTTTTGGATCTCGAAAGTATCCGAGTGTGCTCGTCAAGAAATGCTTGACGGGGATAAAATCAACATCATGTTGGGCTACGATATCGTACTGATGTGAGTGTGCATGGTACCAAGAGTTGAAATTCCCGCCCTTGGTTTTCGCTTTAAACTTTCCTTCAACTTGATTGTACTCCGCACGTTCTTTTCTGCTGAAGTGATAGACGCCATACCGAGCACAGATCTCTTTCGCTAATGGATCATTCCCCTCATCCAGTAGCCATGTATCATGGGGATACTCACAAGATACCATAGCACTCAATGCTTTCTCCAAGACTTCATATGGTTCTTTTCCAGGTACAAATGCGGTGATCATCGCGACGCGAAGACCAGCCTGCGCTTTGAGCGGGATGACTTCCTTCATCCCAGCTGCCAGATACCAAATGAAGATCTCGTTCACGATTTGATGCCAGATGATAAAACTCAAGAGCACGTACATGGATACTTCGATCAAGTGTCTCCAATCATTGTAGAGATGCGGGACGTGAGACGGGGCAAACCACCAGAGGGCAAAAATGAGCACTCCTAGATACCCAAAGAAGAGTATGAGTGCATATGCCATCCGAGAAGATCGGGACATGGTCGGTGCTTTTTGGATTGTCAGATAGCGGTATTATACCGACTGTAGGCCTGCAAAGCAATACTATGGGACTAATAGCTTGATGTCTGTGGATGGAAGTGCAGATCCGGTCGCAAGCTTCGTGATGACAAAGGCATCCGAGACATGTGCCGTCTCTTTGATCTTGGCGATGGCCCTTGGGTCAATATGGTCAGCGAGAATGATCATGGTCGCGGATGTCGTCGCGTTCTTCATGACGAGCTGCCCGGCTTTACTTGGGAATCCAGCAGCATTGAGCGTATCTCTCATCCCGGCAGATGCCGAGGAGTTTCGCCAATTGCCATCGACCTCGATAAGCGGATGCTCGATGGTCTTTGTCGAGTCAATAGTCCGTGCCACCCATGCTTTGATCGGATCGTAACTTTGGACACCGGTAAGCGGGAACAGTTGAAATTGCCCATCAGCCGTATATCCTTGTCCAAGATAATTATCAGTGGAGAGTGTCAGACTCGTGATCTGAAAGCCGCGATACTCCTGCGCTTTGGGAAGCATCGAGATGATCTCAGCGGTCGAGAGATCCGTATCCAGATGCGAGCGAAGCGTCGAGAAAAAAGTCGGAATCTTGGTGATGGCCCCGATCGAAAACAATCGATCTGCCACTGCCTGCAAGAGTATTTTTTGACGGCGCGAGCGAGAGAAATCATTTCCATCTTCATTGGAATGGCGTGAGCGCACATATTTGAGCGCTGTCGGACCATCCAAATGTTGTTTTCCAGCGTCAAAATGCAGAAGTTCATAGCGGCACGGATATGCTTTCGGGAGCTCAGGCAATGTGTTCACATCGAGCTTTCCATTGGCTGCCAGATCAGCTTCAGAAATTGTCCCACTTGGGCTGGCGTTGGCAGTGTACGTCGCACAGTCGAGATCTTCCCGCCCTGCGATCGGATATTCAAAATCAGTAAACGCTTTGTCGACGGTCAGATCGACGCCACCGATACTACTCACCGCTTGCTCAAATCCAGAAAAGTCGACGGTGACATATTTATCGATCGAAAGACCAGTGATACTCCCGACCACATCTTTGGCCAGCGTGCCGCCACCATTTGCTCCGGTATACTTGTCTGCTTTTCCTGCGTAGTTGTGAGCGTCGATACCGATGGCATACGCGCTATTTATTTTCCCCATCACTCCATCGGTCCCTTTGTAGGGGATATTGACCCAGAGATCACGAGGTAATGAAAGCAAAATAATTCGTTTTTGTGTTTCGAGTATTCGCGCGACCACGATCGTATCCGAGAGAGCTCCACCGTCATGCCCAGCACCGCCTCGGCCCATCATCAAGACAGTGAGTCCAGGCTCAGGAGTCGCTGATGGCGTCGGAGTTGCATTCCGGCTATTCGATGCAGGTTGCACAAAAAAAGGAACTGATGTGCCATGCGCCATTGCGTAGCGGCGCACATAGATCACTGCGCACACCAGAAGGAGGCTTCCGATGAGCCACCAGCGATTGCGTTGGTTGTGTGTAGCATCTGGAGGCAGTTCCATCTCTTCGTGGTCGTCAAGTGGTTGGGGAATCGCTGTCATGAGCACACTAGTATACCGAAAGTTGCTTCCGATTTCCACACTTGAGGATTGTGCTATGGATCACTGCAATTTCACGCAGTGATGGTAGTCTGCGGGTAGTATCTTATCTACGGAGTTTACGTATGACAGAACGAATTCAAGAGAGAGTGTCCGAACCAAGTGCGGAAGTGCCAGTTACCCCATATACGATTATGCGAGCACATGGTGTGATCGTCGGCCTGATGGTCGATGTGCAAGGCATCGTGTTATCTCACGATTTAATTGATGCATATATGAAACAACGATACACTGATCAAGACATGAAAAATAAAAAAATGTTTTTGTGTCAGTGGCATGATGGAGATGCAGAGCTGAACTTTCAAGTTGTTGGAGCCGAAAATACGGATGCGGATATGAAAGTGGCGGCAGAATACATCCGATCATGTACTTTGGTTCGAGCGTTAGCTGAAGCGGAAGCTCGATCTACCAAATAATTCTCCATTTTCAACGTCTGCGTTTGCGTGGATCAATCTCTTTGCGGTGTTTTTTTCTTGATGTGTTCCCGGATTGCCCCACGCTTCTCGTAGCGTTCTTGTTGAGTTTGACTGGGTTTAAGATCTAGGTACAACGCTTGTAATGTTGCAAGACTCAACGTGCTCAGTTGTTCTCTCGTGAAGATTGGCTTTCCAGCGACGTCGACATGGCGTAAAAAAATCGAGATAACAAATGCCTGGCGTGTCTTCGGCATGTACGGATGTTCTTTCATACGTTTGAAGTTTGTAATGCATTGAGTATCATGGCAACTCGTGCTCGTTCGGATGCGATGAATGCAGTTTCGTGTGCATCCTGCCCCCCACTTCTCGCTTCACGGGCAGTGAGTACAGCAAGATACGTATTCCAAATCGCAATTTCATTAAGCAGATGATAGTCAATCAGTGGACGCCGAATTCGTTCGATCATTTTCCGATTGTACACCACAGTGATGATCTTCGTTTTGCAGTTTAATTTTGAAAGGAGTAGGATTGTGGCCAAATGGATACCGCTCTAATTCAAATTCAAAAAAATCTAGACATGATTAAAAAAACTCAAGATGAACTTGAGTATTGGTCTGCTCGAGAACTGATGGTATTTTTGGGATATTCAAAATGGCAAACTTTTGAAGATGTACTTAAGAGAGCGAAAATTGCTTGTCAAAACAGCGACCAACCAATTAAAAACCATTTTATTGGCGCCAGTAAAATGGTCAAAACGGGATCGGGTGCTAAAAGAAATATCGAAGATGTTCTCCTCACTCGCTTCGCTTGTTATCTAGTTGCCCAAAATGGTGATCCTAGAAAGCCTCAGATTGCTTTGGCTCAGACCTATTTTGCCACACAAACTCGCAAACAAGAATTAATGCAGCAAAGAGATGAAGAAAACAAAAGACTGGATTCTCGCCTAAAATTAAAGGAAACCGAGCAAAAGATCGAGTCAACTGTCTATGAGAGAGGGATTCGATTGTCCATTGAATTTGAACATTTAAAGATAAACATATTCGAGCTCTTTACGGTGGTATTTCGACCAAAGAACTCAAAGAGAAGCGAGGTATTCCGCTAACTCGCGCATTGGCCGATTTTGATACCGACGTTGAGTTACGAGCAAAAGATTCTGCTTTGGCAATGTCTGATCACAATATTAGACAAAAGAATCTCGCAGGGTCATTCAAATTAAATCAAGAAGTAGTTAAGAGCAGTAAAGCGACTAGACAGACTCTGCTTTCTCGTGGAATTCTGCCAGAAAAACTCAATGCACAAGAAGATTTGAGAAAAATTGAAGCGCGAAGAGTAAAAGAACTGCAAGTAGCGATTGATAAACGGATCAAGTAGTTTACTTTTCCAGATCGAGGATGCGATCGATGCGGATCTGACTGACAAAGTCAGGCACGTGCGAGATGAGGATCATCGCTCCTTGATAGTCATGGAGAGCTTTCGCGATGACTGGGAGGTGACGGAAATTGATGTGGTTGGTTGGTTCATCCAGGATCAGGAGTCCTGGTTTTTGCAGCACGAGTCGTGCAAACGAGACCAATCCTTTTTGCCCTTCCGAGACATAGCCGATCCGAGTCTTCATCAGCTCTCCAGTGAGCAAGAATCCTGCTCCGACTGATCGTAGTTGCTGCTCATGCACCGGTTGCCCTGAAGTCTCCAGTGCTTCGACCAGTGACTCATAGATCGTATGCTCGTAGTTGAGGGTTGAGAAATCTTGGCGGTAGTAGCCGACTGAGACTCCACTGGCGATTTTGGCTCCCGGAGATGCCCCCATTGCGATGGACTCGATCAACGTACTCTTGCCGATCCCATTTGGACCAGCGATGAGCAAATGCTCTTTTTTCCCGAGGACGACGTGAGTTTCCTTCGTGATCTGTCGATGATCTTTCATGATCGTATAGGAGTCGATTGTGAGCACAGGACCGATGAGATCTTCTTGATAAGGGATCGTAAATGGGCGGATGGTTTTATCTTCTCGTCTGACATCGACCATATTTTCTTCCAGCTCATCTGCTTTCTCGCGCATTTTTTTCGCTACGTTGCGCAATCGTCCGCCTTTGTGAGCGAAGTAGTTTGCTTTTTCTTTGTTCTCGATGGCTTCTTTGGTCAGTCGCGCGTTCTGGCGATTTTCCTTTTCGATTCGCGCTGCGATTTGCTCGATCACGTCAAAGTAATTGCCGACATATTGCTCTACTTTGTGAGAAAACGTATCGACGTAGAGCACTCCTTCGGTAAATGCATTCAAAAAGTCAGCGTCGTGAGAGATGATGAGCACCGATTTCTCATAAGTGATCAAAAAATTCATCAGATGAATAATTCCTGCCGGATCGAGATTGTTGGTCGGTTCATCGAGTAATAGCAGATCTGGATTCTGGATGAGTGCGGCAGCGAGCAAGAGTCTGGCTTGTTGACCACCCGAGAAGTCTTTGATTTTCTTATCGACAGGCGCGTGGAGATTGACGACTTCGAGGACCGCGAGGATCGCTCGACGAAGTGGTGAGTCACGGAGGCCCGAGTATTTTTGAAAATACGCTTCGACCGAAAGTTCGAGATCATCGAGCGCCATCACTTGCCTAGCGGTCGCGACTTTCATGCTTTTATCGATGGAGATCTCGCCGGATTCTGGGCGGATCTCACGAGTCATGAGCTTGAAGATTGTGGACTTCCCAGCTCCATTTTGTCCCATGAGCGCGATTTTCATGTTTTGGCGCATGGAAAAATTCACCTCATCCAAGATGATTTTATTGAATTCAAACCGATGGGTCACGTTTGTGAAACGGACGATTGTGTCGTTTGCAGCCATAACTCTTTCTTGAGGGAAAAAATAAGCACACAGGTGAGCTGTTATTTTACCACACGTAGCGATGTCACTTGTCTTCCATGTGATTGACAATTGCTTGGCCGAGCGAGGATCCTGATTTTTTCAGATTCTTGAGTGCCCAGTGATAGTCCGCTCTAGCATCTTGAATGATAGCCTGATCGGAACCTAATAGAATCACCTCCAGGAGACGTTGGACACTTAAGGCCAGAGCTGCTTCTGCTTCGAGCGCCTTTGTACTTGGATCCTTTTCATGTGACATAATGCACCAATTCTATCACTTTGATTGACCTTTTCATTTCTTCATATACAAGGCTTCAAGCTCACGATGCGATACGATTGCAAACACAGAAGCATTTCCTTCTAAGCCGTTTTCTTGCGCCAAAATTCGAAAGTTCTTGTCATATCGAATTGCCCACACTGGGTTACCCGGGTTGGGTCCGGCGATGCGCGAGTAGACTTTGACGACACAGCCACCTCTATTTGCACGGTCGAGTGTCGCTTTGAGTCGCGACGGACTCACTTCCGCTTTACTACTCACAAAATTCAATGGAAATTCAAACTGCGGTCGATAGCGCGACTGCAGGATTTGTTCCTCAAAAGAATGAGGAGCGTTCTCAAGTGCATGTGCATTTTTGTCGCGCTGCGACCTTGCCGTTTTTGGTGACTTCATCTGCTCTGGCCCTTTTGGCTTAATTTTATGGACCGAAATTGGGTTGGTGTATTCTTTGGACTGCGTTTTTGATTCTTGACGATTCGACGTGATTTTTTTGGCGTTGAGTTTGAGGATGTTGGCGACGATCCCTGCGAAGCAATTTTCCAAGAATTCATCTTCTCGCTCGTCGTCAATGACACGAAGATAGATTTTTGGAGGGTCCATGAAGAGGTCAAGTGCGACCGTCATTTCGGTAAAACCCGCGGCTTTGAGAGGCTCGGATGGCGAATAATTCTCTACTGCGTTGCTATCATGTACGAAGAATATTTGAAAATAGATTACGTCATCTATTTTCTTTGCCTGAGTCGTCAAACGCTCCGTGGGTATTTTTAATCCGGAGACGCCGACGTCGAGCAGCTGCGTCGATTTATGTGATAATTTGAGTTTTTCGACATTGGTGCGCACTTCATCCCAATCGACGGGATCTTCCTTGTCTTCAGGATCAAAGTATTTCCGCATTGCGTCTTTCGTAATGACGATCATATCGGTCTGGTTTTCAAAAAACACTCTGATGTGAGCCGCAATGTTTGAATAGAGAGGGTTTGGACTGTCGGCTGCAATTATCGTCACTGATCGATACAGCGAGGCAATATCCAAATCAAGGTGAACTCCTCGAAGTGCGGCTCCTCTGGCGATAAATTCATACCATTCATCTTCATTGAGAGTAAGTGACGTTGTATGGACAAGGGAATTCAGAAGTTTGACTGCATCTTCATGGCGAGGATCATCGTCGTCCATCAATGAGCCATAGGTTTGCATGATGATGTTTTCAAAGAGCAAATAGAGTTGTGTGGCCAGAGATTTCTCTTTTGACTCTGCGGAATGTCGTTTCAATACACTGAGTGCTTCATTTTTTGGCGCGAGTAAAAAGGTTTTCAAGAAGTTTGTGAGTGTTGGTGAAGCATTTGTTTGCAGGAGGTGTGTGAGGAGTTCGGCAACTCGTTTGTATTGATCGACGGACTCAGTGTCATCGCCAATTTTTTTTCGTGCTTCACTCGATAGTATGTCGTATACCCCAAATATTTCAGAGAGTTTCTTCGGTTGGCCAAGTTCATGCGAAAGTTCACGAACAGGGATCTTCGTCCACTTTGGCATTTGATAGATGATGGCGTCATCTAGTGCATTCTCAAATTGTTGATGCAATTGAGACAGGAGTGCAATTCCGCTTTCGGCAAATGACACTGAAGATGCGAACGATTGCATTTCCCATTCAAAGGTCTGATAGTCTTGCTCAATGGCTGGCTTATCATCAAGATTGAGAGTGTGGCGCCTGGCTGTAACTTTTTGAAACGATAAATAGGATTTGCAAAATGCTGTAGCGAGATTGTTGACGTTGAGGATGTTTCGTTTTCGCACTGCTTCCATGAATAGCGCATTCACATTTGTCGCCGATTGGATCTCAGCATCTGCTTTTGCTTTCTGATTTGATGCAAATTGTATGGCAGCTTCTTCTTTCGTTGTCTGGTCAGTGAGTGTGAGCACTCGGTTCTCAGATTTGCCACCGAGATTTTGCTCGGGAAAAGATTTAGAAGGATCGAAGTGTAACCGTTCGTTTGCCATAGAAAGCCAATAACTAAATGACAGCAGATTATATCACGCCTCGAGTGAATGGAGTGTATTCTTCGATGGCCATGCCCTCTAGTTTCAGCTAGAATAGCCAAATGAAGCGAAGTGAGAGTGACCAGTTGGCATTTGATTTGGAGCCTGAGTTCTCAGTCTCAGAGTTTTTAGATCTCCTCAATGGGACATTTGGTGCTCGTGAGTTTACGGTCATCGGTGAGATCGCGGAGGTGAATGTCCGCGGCAAAGCAGTGTACATCAAGCTCAAAGACAAAGCCGATGGTTCGACGCTGGAGACGATCCTATGGACGTACAATGCGCGTCGACTGGGTTTTGATCCGACGGAAGGACAAGAAGTCAAAGTCGTCGGCAAAGTACAGATCTACAAGCCGTATGGCAAACTCTCGCTGATCATCTCGCATATCTCACCACTGGGTGAAGGTGCTCTCAAAGCTGCTTTTGAAAAACTCAAAAAAGATTTGGAAGCTCGAGGATATTTTGATGAAGCTCGCAAACGCGAACTTCCAGCATATCCCTCACATATTGGATTGATCACCTCGCGGATGGGTGATGCGCGCAAAGATTTCCTCACGCATTTAGCTCCATATTGGATTCGAGTATCGTTTTTGGATGCACGAGTAGAAGGAGTGAGTGCCATCGATAGTATCGTGAGTGCACTACATGAGTTCAATCGTCTTCCCGCGTCAGTTGATTTGATTGTCCTCACACGTGGTGGCGGCAGTATCGAGAGTCTCCAAGCTTTCAATTCCTACGAAGTAGCTCAAGCTATTTTTAGTTCTCGGATCCCTGTCGTCTCAGCGGTCGGGCATGAAAATGATATTACGATCGCGGACCTCGTCGCTGATGTGCGAGCCTCCACACCGACGCACGCGGGTCAGCTGGTCAGTCGTGGCTATGTGGATGCTGCGAGTGAGTTATCTTTGCTGCACGCTCGTCTGATCAACAACTTCGCATCACTGCTCTCCAATTTCCGATTGACGACAGAGATGTTTACGCGCAATAGCACGGCCATTCTTCGCACGGTCCGTGACAAACAGCAGCAGTTGCTCACTCTCTCTACTCGGCTTGATTCAGATATTCGCATGACATTGACTCGGTCGTTAGAAAGACTAGAGGCCCAAGCGACCTTACTTGATTCCAATGATCCCGAGAAGAAAATATCGCAAGGATATTCGATCGTCCGTGACAGTTCTGGCCATGTGGTCAAAGATCCGACACAGCTTCGAGCCGATGATATACTCATGCTTCGCATGAAACAGGCAGTGGTCAGTACACAAGTATCCGAGGTAACGCCGCTATGAAAAATATGCACGTCAATTTCACCGATGCGATGAAAGAGCTTGCTGAGATCAATGCGTGGTTCGCCCGCTCCGATATCGATTTGGATGAAGCGATGGAGAAACTCAAGCGAGGTAATTTTCTCATCAAAGAATGTAGGAAGAAACTTGTCCAAGTGGAAAATGAGTTTGAAGAGATTCAAAAAGACTCAGTGGATGAGTCTGAAAGTACCGTGGACGCCACCATCGTCATTGCCGCAGAGTCGGATACCAGTGATGTTACTGCTGATTCCGCGGACGACATGCCGTTTTAGCGACTCAAAATTGCAATTCTTCGCAAGTGTTCTTGTAAGAACGGGTCAAGATACGTTGAAAGCGTGCCATCCTCATTTGTAGTTACACCACTTTTGAGATGTGTTCCCTTCATATCTTCATTGAGAAGTTGTGCCCGCATGATGCAGAGTTGGTCATAACAGTCTTGGTGAAACCTTAATTTATCTTCAGGCGACATGCCATTCGCATTGAATTCAGGGTGTAGTTTGCTGATGCGGCTCTCCAAATATGCTATTCGCGCGTCAGTGTGTGCGATCAAGACTCCATTTTGAGCTTTGTGAAGGAGCATGTTGGCATTTGGATTCGGAAGAGCTGAGAGTTTTTCATCCAAGTCTTTTGCGACCATGCTGATTTTTAAGAGTCCAGAAAGTTCTTGCAACATTGATTCCATTTCATCAGATTGAGCGTGTTCATGGTTTGTCATATCTTCGGATTGTATCACCAGTCACTAGCTTTGATCCGCGGTTTCCAAGATTGCCAATCCTTTCGCGACGATCTCAGCGAGCGCGATCGTCTCGGTGCGCTCCACATCCGTGAGCAGATCCAGTTTCGGCCAGAGTTTCTCGACTTTGTCTCTGATCTTGTAGATATCATCACGAAATTCATCCCGAAGTTCTTTCGAGTCTTGGAGCTTTTTCATGAACTTCACGACATCCTTTTTGTCGCTCGTGCTCAGATCCACATTTTTTTTTGGCATAGTTCAAAGCGAAGACGTTACCTTTACTTAAATTTCTTAATAACTACATCAACTAGTCTGTTTAGTAATTTTGGAAATACCGTAGCATCAACCGAATCTTTGTAATTTTTAAGGAGCACTTCCTGAATTGTCTGCTTTATTGATTTTATGAACTCTTCTCTCTTTGAAGAATTTTGCCAGTTCGTATCAAGATTTGCGTTCAACTCATACGTTAGTGTATGAGTAATATCACCAAGTTTTTCGTCTTTCTGATCTGTAATGAACTCTTGTAAAAGTCTAAAAATACCCATCTCTTGCAGAGAAAAACCTAATGCCTTGGCCTCCTCATGTTTAGTTTTCATGTCGTCGAGCAGGTGATAGTATCGTTTAATCCGTTCAGATAAATCGATTTGCTGTTTTTCAAACTCTTCCTTAATCACTGCCAGCCGTTCACTAAATTTTAAGAAGCTTGGATCAGAATCTATCTGTATACGAAGTTCATGTTGAATAATTCTTTCTAATTGGATTGCTTTCTCTTCCTGAGAATCATTGGTCAATTTGTTTAAGACATAAATATCGTTGACCGTAAGTTCTCTGAAATTGCGTGTAATTCCTTCATAATCAATCTTATCCTGAATGATTTTCTTCACTTTTTCTCCATATTCAGCGAGTATTTCGTTATCATTTTCTGGAGATCTGTAGGTTTTCACAAACGCAAGATAAAAGGATGTGATCCACTCGAAACGTCGCAAATACGGAAGTAAAAAAGGGTCAGGAGACAAAATCTCATAATACATGCGCAAGGAACTATAACGGTCAACAAAGTAATTTTGTTTTTGCTCATTATCCGAAAAGATCTTGAGCGCTCGACGAAGATTTTCCATCGAAGGATCTTCTATCGAGATAGTAATAAAGAGCTCCATTACTTGATCAATAGTTTCTGAAAATTGATCCTTTATTTTGGCAATGTTGACCAATGCAGCATCGACGATACTCTCATCAAAGTTTAATGAGTCGTATAGGTTTTTTGTTATTCCATAATAATCAATTATTCTTCCACAACCTTTATTGGGGTAAACTCTGTTTGTTCTTGCTATCGCCTGAAGCAGATTATGATCGCGTAATGGTTTATCGAGGTACATCACTTGTTCAATAGGGGCATCAAAGCCAGTCAGTAACATATCGCACACAATCAAAAATCGAATTGAGCCTTGTGCATCTTTAAATCTGGAGATGATATCCTCACGCTCTTGTTTGCTTGTGTGATGCAGCTTGAGGTCTTCATTTTCAGTATTGGGATCACCCGGGGAGTAGACTACTACTGACCACTCTGTGGGGATCAATGTATCGAGGAGTGATTTATACTTTGCTGCAGATTCGCGATCGTAGCATACGAGCTGCGCTTTAAATCCATTTGGCTCCACATAGAGTCTAAAGTGCTCGACAAGATCTTTCGCAATTGTTTCCATCCGCTTGTCAAGTTTTATTAGCGCTGCTTTCTTGCCATATTTTCGCATGAGTATGTCTTTTTGCTCTGAGGACAGATCAGTTGTCAGTGAATCGAACTGCTCGTCTACTTTTTGCTCATCAATCGAAAACTTCGAAAGCCTGGCTTCATATGTCACAGGTAATGTTGCTCCATCGTCAATCGCCTGCTGGATGGAGTAATAATCTAAGTATCTTTCTCCGACCTCTCCAAAATTTCTATGAGTATTGAGTGTTGTTTTGTCTATTGGAGTACCCGTAAATCCAAAGAAAAATGCATTGTGCATGGAAGATCTCAAATGGATGGCTGACACTCCTTCGTTGTCACGATGTGCTTCATCAGACAGTACAATAATATTTTCATTGTGATTCACTATAGTGCTGCTCAATTCACTAAATTTCTGAACAGTTGAGATAAATATTCCACGCTGCGGACTTTGAATCTTTTGTTCCAGGTCTTTCCTAGAGGTCACGCGAATTACATTTTCGCCACCGCAATGAATGAACGTGTCGTGTATCTGATCGTCGAGATCAATGCGGTCGACAAGGACGAACACTTTTGGATTTTTAAGCTTTGGGTCAAAACGCAGTTTCCACGCTGAAAAAAACATAGTGAGGCTTTTTCCTGATCCCTGAGTGTGCCAGATTAGTCCTTTTCTTTTCTCGCCATTTTGAACTCGTTCCACGATTTTGTTGGTTGCTCGTACCTGCTGATATCTAGCGATCTTCTTCTCTTTTCCAGTCTTGGTTTTCTCAAAGACAATGAAGTTATCGATGAGATCAAGCACATTTTTCGGATCCAATAACGAAAAGAGTGTCATCTCCAAAGATCCTCCAAGGTCGGTCTCGAGTTTCTCATCTTTCCACTGTAAAAACGACTGAAGTGGAGCGTATGTAGCGCCATACATTGTTTGCAGTCCATCTGTGGCAATGTTGAAACAATTTGGCAGAAAGAGGCGTGGAGCATTTTTTTCATATCTCTTCAGTTGACCGACAGCGAGTGAGTAGTCGACGACTATACTGGCTGTCGGACTTTTCGCTTCGATATCGACGACAGGTATGCCATTGATGAAGACGAGAATATCTGGGCGTATGTTTTCTAGCGTCCCTTCAAAATAGAACTGGTTGGTGATCACAAACCGATTGTTGCCTTGCTTTGCCACGTCGATGACACGGTAGTCTTGCATCTTCCCCGTTTGCTGATTCTTGATATTAATGCCATCACGAAACAATTTGAGAAAAGACTCGTTGCTGTCGATCTTTCGAATTTCTCGCAGCACACTGGCTGCCTCATCGTCATCGATGGCATTGATTTTTTTGATTGCGTCAGTCAAATGAGAGGTTATGAGTAATTCATTCTCAAATTCACGAAGTTTTGAGAACTGTTCTGGTGGAATATACTCATACCCCAGCGTCTTTGTGAGGAACTTGATGATATGTCTCTCCACTGTATATTCTTCGTTAAATTTCATAGTTACTTCTTTTTCTCAAGTAGCTTCTTCATCTTATCAGTAAACGTCTTGGCCTTACTTTTTCTAGTTTGAATTTCCTCTACGAGATAGATCAAAATATTTTTAATATTATCTGCTGACTCCAAACATTCTTCGTCTGTTCTATTATGGAGCCCATCGCTCAATGATGAATGTAGGAGCTTTAGCGGATTGTTGCCATTAGGCTGTAAGGATGTTGGAAGAAGATCTTGGACTAGTTCGATCTTTTGTTCGGCAACTCGAGTTTTTTTGACTTGATCCAGTGCATCTTTATATTTTCCTTTGTCTTCCTCATCAATAAGATCCTCGACGGATATTAGAAGTTCGTCTATTATCTTTTCGGTAATTTGTCGGAAGTATGCATACGCACCGATTCCATAACTCTCTGATTCGCAAACGAGCCCTTTCTTGTAAAGGTCGGCATGCTCACCGAGCGTCTTTTCTAGTTTTGGGTCCATGTCTATTTCCCACTGAGGTGTTTGCCCAATTTTTTGAACGCTGCCACTGTAATAAATGGTGCCATTCTTTTCAGCTTTAGTCTTTAGTGAAAATAATACGTAGAAGTGATAAAAATAGGAATTACAGGCCGAACACAAATACCTCATTCGTATAGGAACTCCCCAAACATCAATAGTTTTAGCTCCATATTCATTTGATGCAAGGATCTCCCAGATTTCGTTACTTATATTAAACGTTTGGACGGAACCACAACTCTTGCAGTACATATTAATTGCAGGGGTGGATATGTCATCGAGCTGCGTATTGTAGTAAGGCTCATCGACTTTTAGCTTTCGATAAAGTGGATACGTTTCTAAAAACTCTTTTGTGATCATATGTCTGCCTTTCTCCCAAATATCTCTTTCATAATTCCTGATTTTGTATTCCTCAGTGTAAATTGAGCTTTCCTTTCCAACTCGATCTTTTGATCCAATGTATATAAAAGGTCGGCGATTTTCTTCTGTTCCTCAATGGGTGGAAGTGGAATTTTGATCTTCTTAAAAAATGATAAGCCAATGGTTTTTATCGTGGAACCCGATGCTATTTGCTCAAAAACTGGCTTCCTGTGCTGAAGAATGTAATAAAGGAATAGGTTGTTTAACCTTTCTCCACACCTCCAGGCAATGAAATGCTGGCTAACTGCCATTGGTTCAGTTGTTATTGCACTTTTTCCAATACCGGCATCCCTAGATAAGACGACAACCCCTTCGGGATGCATAACTGCAGAAGAATGCTCAATCCCTTCCTGAGAAATCTGCTTTGATGTCTGTGAAATGTATACCCGGTCGAGTCTAAAGGTGTCTGAAAGAGATATCCACTTAATTCCTCCATTCCAATAATTTGGAAATGTTTTATTTGGAGTATGACCACTCCCTCTTTTGGCAACGTGATCTAATAATTCAACTTCCCAATTTTCAGGAATACTGCCAATCTCAGTTTTCTTAAAATCTGTATGCCCAATGCCTTTGGTCAAAAGTTCCTGCATCAAGCCTTGCTTTAGTTCTTCTGTCTTTTGAATAGTTTGATCTGTGATGCTAATGGCGTTATCAACGATTTCTAATTCACTCGCGATTTTCTTCTGTACACTACGTGCGGGGAGTGAAATCTCTAATTTATAAACATCATCCCTGTTAAGTCCAGGTACACCTGTCCCTCGATTCATCTTGCCTAGCTCGAGTGTTTGGAGCATGAAATAAATCCATTTAAGATCCACCATATCACTTTCAGTAATGTAGTAGGTGGTATCAATCGGCCAAAAAGGTTCGTCAGACCATTCAAGCTTTCCTATACTCCCTTTTCTACCGACAATTATTCCTTTTGTGTTTACAAGACTATTTCCATTCGTCCCTACGATTCCATTAGAGCCATATACAGGAATATCTCCAGGAGTCCTTTTTTGGGAAGGCAAATTCTTACCATATTCAAGTTTTAAGATGTCTCCAATTTTTATCTTTTTCAAATTTTGAGTTGACATAGGTTTAAGTTTCTTCGCCGGAATAGAGTTCGACTGTTTCGTGCAACTTCTTCACTCTACTTTTTGCGCCTGAAATACCATCAAATGCTGGGAGTTTCTCAGGCATGGTGCCACCGATCTCTTGGATGGCTTTGCGCACTTGCCTCCCGACTTCAAAGTGCGTTTGATTTGCTCTCGCCTCACCCTTGATGTTTTCTCGTTTAAGCTTGGCATCTGCTTGTGTTGCGCGAAACAAATTGGCAGCAAGTTCTTCGCTGCCCATGTGGTCGAGTATGCCTTGACTCTTTTTCAAACCTTTTAATGTATGGATATCCTGCGATGTGAGCCCTGCATACAATCCTTTGTATCCGTAATTGGTAAAAACACCGTAGTTTTTGACACCTGCTCTGCTGGCAGTCTCCGCAAGATGTTTGTTGTGTGCGGTAATCTCATCGCGAAGCAGGACGCGTTTTTGATCTTCAATTTGCTGTTCTTCTACTTCCCGCTTGATCGTCTGCAGTGCAAAATATGTCTGCCCAAGCGCAACTACTTTTTTGGTTGCATCGGCGTTTTGGGTAATTAAATAGCATGCGTATCGAGAGAGTAAAATGTCTTGTACCGCACGTGATGCAGTTCTACCTATTTCGATCATATCGGTGACATCAACAAAATGTTTTTTGGTTGGTTGACCGCTATTTTTACACGCTATTTTGGCTTTTTTGACTGCTGTCTCAAAATTACGATAGTCACTATAT
This sequence comes from uncultured Pseudomonadales bacterium, assembly GCA_964509365.1. Classification (GTDB taxonomy): domain Bacteria; phylum Patescibacteriota; class Microgenomatia; order UBA1400; family UBA12028; genus JBDTWD01. Next base: position 67,994 of record CAZDWN010000002.1, read on the forward strand.
TCAAGTGTCTTCGATAATTCTCTACCAGACCAGTATTCTCTTCCAGATTCGGTCGTTTTTTTGATACTTTCAAAAATAGAAAACGAGTTATCACTCATAGCCTAGCTCCTTTATAAAACTAGCAACTTTTGCGTCAATTTCGATACGTTCCTTTTCGAGGGCTTGAAGCTCTTTCCAGACGGTCTTGACATCGATTACTTTGACATCATCATTGGAGTCGATATAACGTCGGACGTTTAAGTTGTACTCGTTCTCGGCGATATCTTTGTGCTCTACCACTTTTGCATACTTTTCAATGTCTTGAAAATTGTCATAGGCTTCGACAATCTTTTCGATGTCTTGATTGCGAAGTGTATTTTGATTTTTTCCTTCTTGATACTCTTTCTCTGCATCGATGAATAAGATCTTCTTTTTTCTTCCTGCCGGTTTGTTCTTGTTGAGTATCCATACAGCCGCAGGAATTCCCGTCCCAAAAAATAGCTTTGGAGGAAGGGCAATGATTGCCTCGATCAAATCATTTTTGATGATAGCTTCTCGAATTCGACCCTCACTGCCTCCGCGAAAAAGCGCCCCGTGAGGGAGGACGATGCCAGCACGACCATTTCCGTTCATTGATTTGATGATATGCAGGATGAAAGCAAAATCTGCATTCTTTTGTGGTGGAAGTTCGTATCCATCTATCCGACCATATCTATCATTACGAAAAATTTCATATTCCCAATCCTTAATAGAATAAGGAGGATTTGCGACAGTGATATCGAATGTTTGCAAACTTCCTGATGCTGTAAGAAATTGCGGAGCTGCCAAGGTATCTCCTCTTCGGATATCGGCACTATCAAGACCGTGCACAAACATGTTGATCTTTGCGATCGCGAAAGTGCCGATATTAATCTCTTGACCGTACAGGTATAGCGTTCGAGCGACCTGTTCACCAGACTTCTTCTTTAAGTAACTATACGCTTCGAGTAAGAAACCTCCACTACCGACTGTCGGATCATAAATATGATCCTTTTGATGAGGCTTTAAGATACCTATGATAACTCTCTCTACTTCTCGAGGTGAATAAAATTCACCTCCCTTTTTACCGCTATCAGCTGCAAACTCTCCGATCAAATACTCATACGAGTCACCCAAAAGATCCGAGCTAATATAGGTATCGCCAAAATTATATTGAGAGAAATGATTGATGAGCTTTTGTAAGGTCTCATTTGGAAATCGGTCCTTATTGGCAAAGTCCAGATCGTCAAATATTTTGTCGAGTTTGGGACTATTTGAATTTGCTAGCTTTTCAAATATCTCATTGAGTTTTTTTCCAATATTATCGGGAGTATTGACAATCTCCGACCATCTGCAGTCGCGAGGCACCTGAAATCGGTGGTTATAGTCAGCTGATGCCAAGTCAGTGTCGTGATACTCACCGAGCACCATTTCGAATTCTTCGTCCCATACATCGCTGATCCGTTTATAGAACAGAAGCCCAAAAATGTATTTCTTGTAGTCAGAGCTGTCAATTTTCCCTCGTAGAATGTCTGCACTTTTCCATAGGAACTGCTTTAACTGTGTTAAGGTAAGTTTCTCATCACTGATCTGTGTCAAAAGAGCTCCCATGTCCGAATGGATTATTTTCTCAACATCGTCCTGCTTATATCGTCGATCTTTGCGCGGCCCAATCCGAAGTGGAGTAAGTACTCCTTTCTTTTCCCAGTTTCTTAATGTGTCCGCATGAATGTGAAAGAGTTTAGACACTTCTCCAATAGAAAGTAGTGTTGGTTCATTCGCGGTAATATCAGTCATTCATTTACTATACCAAAGAATAATTCAGTGTCAAATATAAATATATTCATAGGTTCTCATAGGTTAGGGCTCCGAAATTACTTCTATAAGTTTTTCCCATATCCTCACCATGGCAAGGGTATCGAGACCGCAGTAGGTCAGCAGATCCGCTCTGATTTTTTCTTTTTCCTCTGGATTACAATCTCCGAAGACCATTTTCCACCAGGCATTCATTGCCGTAGCTCCTTCCCCGATGTCGAGAGTTTTATACGAAAGATCTGGACACAGGACTGGGAGGACATTTTTGATGGACCAGGATCCCTTAAATTCTGGGAGGACATACATATTGTTGTTCTTGAACGGATCGCCGAGATCATACATCCGGTCATTTACATCGAGCAAGAAATCTCGATACCCAGGATACAGCTCAGACATCGATCGATTACATCCTTGCTCAAAGGTCTTATTCCACGCGATCACCGTACCAGTCTTTGGCATATCCTGCTCGAGCGCTTGCACGATCTCTCGACCTGGATCGACTTGTGTCGTGACGAGATGCTCATAGTGCTTGATCGGCTGATCAAGATGCTCGACGACATGAAGTGAATACTGAAAGACCATCGTCCCATAGGGTCGATACCCGTCAAATTGGGGGATGCCAGGATTGAATGTCTCGTAATCCATAAATGCGATCGGCGTCGTGATCTGTTCCAGCTCATGACGAATCAGATCACGATCAATAAGTGGCACACCTGATCGTGTGACGTCGATTTGCGCTCGTTGCTTTGGCTTGAGCGAGTAGTCATCTGGGATATCGAGCATCGCTGTGATGCCCATACTTCGAAGCTCTTTCTTTTGAGAGGATGCAAGTCCGGAAATACTAAAGATAGAGAGATCAGGGAGATTTGGATGGCAATGATCGGGACATGGGCAGGATTTGGGCTCCAGACAAGCTTCGAGGCTGCTGCACTCGTCACGCATACAGACGAGCCACGCTTCCTCACGTTTTGCACTCACCTCTTCCAAAAGTCCTTTGACGGACATATCTACCAGATTGATGGTGAAGAATGAGTCGACATCGATCGCACCGTCGCGGACATACTCGCTGTTCACTGTGACGATGTATATGTGGCGGAGATTGAGTTCCTCTTTGAGAATAAGTGTCTGATAGGCAGCATCATACAGATGCGTAGTATCCCGAGGATTCGTGCTACTTTTGATCTCGTACAAGTCATAGCAGTCATCTACCGTGTCGTAGACGAGTGCGTCCGTCCTGCACTGGAAATGATCGGCTGTGAATGTCCGCTGCCAGAAAAGCTGCGTCGAATCGGTCTGATATTTTGATCGTAGAAACTCTTGTGCCAGGGCCTCGACCTCGTACCCTTGCTTGGTCAAATGCTCCTGAAACGGATCCGTCTTCGCAGCTTGCAAGTCCTCATGTTTGAGAGACCAGAGATGCATGGGCGAGGAAAGGAAGAGGATAAAGTCTGATTTTGTGAGCAGCACAGGCTAAAAGTATATCACTACCCTCTCTTGCGGTTCTTTCTGTGATGATTTTTCGGGTCCCAATTTTTACCATTGGCATCCACATTTGCCTGCGCTTCGTCACGACGTCTCTGAAGTTCCTGCATATATTTTTCCATATCAGAAAGACTGTGACTGACTTCTTCGATTGGTTTGGACGGATCTGGCGTATCACCTTTGATATATACTTCATTTCTTCCCATAATTTTCTCCCTACTATTTTGGAAAGATGATACGACTAAAACTCAAATTGGTCGAGCGCAAAACGCTGACTGAGCAATTGTAAAAAAAGTATTCGCATCTGACTCTCTTCTGTTGACGCAATCGCTTCGATCTCGCTTCCAAAAAAGATCACATAGCGACCGCCATGGCCAGCGAGTCGCATCGTCTTGTGCTGTTTGCTTTTCCTGCCTGTTTTTTTGTCGCCCGAGGCGATCTCAATATAGAGGTCTTGTTCGTCTGCATTGGTCAGCAGAAAATCTGGACGTGTAGTACGCACACGTGCTCCACTACGCGCGGTGATCGTCACTTCATGGTGGATGGTAAGCGTGGGAAACGCGCGAAGCAAGATGCTTGCAAAGAGTCGTTCGGTCGGATCAGTTATTTTTTGGATGTCTTGGTGTGAGGAGATTTCGCCCATGTCTTCCGGACAATAGCATATTGAGGGGATGAGCGTAAGCCTTGTCCGATGATCCACCAAAACGAGACGAGGACAGCGATACTCACCGGATTAAAAAGCATGACCGCAAGCACTCCAAACAAACTCGCGAGTAGCGCAGTCTCTTTATGGATGATGAGGCCAGTGATAGAAAAACCCAAAAGTGTAGTAAACAAAATGAGTCCGATGATCCCTCCCTGCACCCACCAATCCAAAAAGACATTGTGACTACTATCGACATACTGATAGCGAAGAAAGGTCTGCGTATGCTCGGCGGCAGCTTTCAGTCCCACTTCTGTATTCCCGATGCCCCAGCCAGTGAGGGTCTTCTCTTTGCCAGCTTCGATCGCAGTACGCCAGATGTCGGCGCGAAAATCAAAGTCTTGCTTGGTATCCAAAAATGGGAGAAATAAAGTAGCGAGTAGGCAGCAGCAGGCAGTAAGGACGAGTAGTGTATGTGAAAACTTTTTTGCACCGAGCCAGATGCCGAGACTCACACAGAGTCCGATGAGTGCAGACCGTGATCCAGAAATAAAGATAGTGACGAGAGCTGGCATCGCAGCCCAAATACTTGAAGTCAGAGGCAAGATAAAGAGCGTAAATGCACCGAGCGCATTTGCTTCGCCGATACTTCCGACAGCTCTGCCGGCACTATCTGTCCGACCGATGAGTGCGATGATAAGTGTCGCGATCAGGACGACCCAGGACAGGAGTGCGAGTTTGCGGGGTCTTTTGAGTTGTGAGCTTACGACGCTCCAGATGAGGAGTGCCCAGAGCGTCAGGATCCCTTGGAGACGAAATGGATTCCCAAAAAATGTCGTCGGTGTCCATTGAGCGATCAGACTATAGAGTGAGAGACCGATGATACCAAGATGCAAGAAATAGACGCGCTTCCAAGTCCCTCCGCGCCAAAAGAACGTAGCGGCAAGGAGAGCAATAGCGATCAGGGACAGGAGTACTTTGGGGATCTCATACCATGAGGATCCAAATGGGAGGACCACAAACGGCAATCCAAACAGAATAATCGATGCAAGATACTCCATGTGTATTAGCCTAGCAGAATTGCAAAGCCTTTAGCGATGCGAGATTTGTGTAAACCAATGTTTGCACGTCTCGACCCAGCGCTGGATGACCTTTTCAAACTTGTGTCCGTGGTCATCGTCCTTGTGTGGCTCTGGCTTTGGAGTTGGCTTCGCGGTCGGCGTCGGCTTTGGCTTGGCTGTGGCTTTTGGTGTCGCAGTTGGGAGTGGAGTCGCTGTCGGTCGTGGTGTGGCTGTCGCACGAGGCGTCGCTGTCGGTGTCACGGTTGGTGTGGCAGTCGGAGCTGGCGTCGGCGTGGCAGTTGGCTCTGGAGTCGGGGTCGCTGTGGCGACTGGAGTTGGTGTCGGTGTAGCAGTCGGGACAGGAGTCGGCGCCGCGGTTGGTACTGGGGTGGCAGTTGGCGCGATCGTCGGTCCTGGCGTGCGCATCAAAAATGCTCGCAATTTCAAATTCTTAAAGGTGACTTTGCCCAGACCATTATCAGACGTCATGGTGAAATCACCAGGAGCGAAGGTCGATCCGAGAGCGATTTGCGGTGTCTCATTGTAGTAGAGCCAGTTATTACCATTCGTACCGTCAAACGTACGGAACGACGTCGCTTTCCAGTAGTTATTATATTGCGAGAAGTAAAAATTCATCCACATCTGGACTCCATTTTCCATCCACTCCATCTCCAGTGAGCAGTAATACTCTCCCCCTGGATCAGAATGCAAGCTCGTGAGCACGTCACCTACAAATGTTTTGCCATTGGCTTCGATCGTCATGCCATCTGCTACCAGAAACGCATAGTTGGTATGCCAACTGATTGGGTGCATGACTGCTGGAGTTGGTGTAGGAGTCGAAGTAGGCAAAGCTGTAGGAGCGATCGTCGGGACTGCAGTTGGTGCTGGTGTCGGGGTCGGTGTGCTGAGTGGACCACTGATAGGAGCGGTGTCAGGTCCGCCGCCGGCAAAGGCAGTCATATTGGATCGTTGCAGTTGCGAGATGAGCAAAGCACCGATCGCGAGAGTAGACGTGGTTACGAGAATTTGAGATTTATTCATAAGCGGCAATTATACCGCCTATTATAGGACTGCCAAGTGATCTGCATCACATTTTAGCGATGAGGAATTCGAGAGAAAAAGCCTCGACACGACTCTACCCAACGATTGATGACCTGTTGGAATTTATGTCCTCTATCGTCATCTTTGCGGCCGTGCATGAGATCCTCGTGGTCGTCTTTCTCTTTTTTGTCATGCTTTGGTTTTGGCGTCGATGTCGGCTTTGGACTATGTGTCGGCTTAGGAGTGCTTGTCGGAGACGTGGTAGGCGTCGGTGTTGCGGTGGCGACTGGTGTAGCCGTCGGACTGGTCTCTGGGGTGGCACTCGGAGTCGGGGTCGGACTGTCGATTGGTGAGGTGATGGGTGCCGTGATCGGACCTGTGATTGGGCCTTCTGCAAACGCCTTCAGACTTGAGTGCGCGAGCTGGCTCGTGACCAAGACGGTCAAAGCAAGTGCGGAAGTGGTGAGGACGATGCGTGATGTATTCATATGTTGATTATAGGATATATTGACCCTCTGGTGCAAGGTGGAAAAGAGCCCCGCAGTGGCGGGGCTCAGTTTGGTGCCGGCGAGTCGGCTACTGTAGTGCACGAAGAACCGCCTGGATCGTCAACATAAAGATGAACGCGGTCATTCCGCCGTAAATGACACCCGCGGCTCGAGACTCCACAGGCAGCACATAATATGCCACTGCTCCGCAGATGAACATTGCGACCCAAGTCGAGATCTTCCAAGCAGAGCTCATTGCTCTCACTCGAGTGCCATCCGTCTTCTTTGGCCCCAGCAATAGCGCTGCGACGATGAGAGCTATCGCGAACGCTCCAGCTGGGATGCCAAGTACGACGGGCCAAGGTTGACCTAAGTATTTGTCGAGCTGAGACTGGCTGCAGAGGAAATACGCGAATCCTGCACAGATGGCAGTCTTAACGAAATCTGACAGACAGCCTTCGTCCTTCTTCGGTACTTCGTTTCCCAAAATTGCACGCACCTTTCTCGCTTTTTGATAGTTGCTTTCGCAGTGAAAGCTCTTTCGAAGGCAAAGTATAGCATTCAAGAGTTAGGCCGGGATGAGTTGGATGTCGGTAGCAAGTTCTGGCTCCTCAACTTTGATGGGAGGCTTGGGATTGAGGAGGAATAAGTGCATGATGATGGAAGGATCTAGACATTCAGTCCACGCTGCATACAGATGATTGGCAAATTCCATATCCGTTGGCTGATCTCCGATGACCACGACATCCGTATACTGTATGGAGTCATGTTTTGGAGGATGCGACCTGACATAGTCGAGCGTTTGATCGATAGCTAGCTGTGTGCTCTTGTACGGTGGAAACATCAAGGGCGGCTGAAACGGCGGAGCAGCAAGATAATCGATCTCATTTTCCTGTAATACTTTGGGGAAATAATCATAATTTTGGAGCTCTCCAAAAAACTTCGCGACCAAGTGACCACAATCTGTTTGATTGGTGATGACCAGCAACCTGCACCACTGGCGCGCTATCTCCAGCAGCAGCGCGACATCCTCTGGCCTGATCTCACCGAAACGACCAAGTAATTTGCCGAGATTTTGATCTCGTACAGTGTTGTCATAATCAGTGATGACAAGTGTGGTGTCATTGCGAATGAGATCCAAATACTGAAGGTAGCGAAAGACGGAGCGAAGGGATGAGTGAGTGAAATCAGGTTGGATTTTCCAATCTGGATTTAGGTGGTCGGTGGACGAAAAGTATTGCGTCCACGCTCGGAGAGTATCGAGTTGTGTCACTGTAAGTACTGAGTATAGCAAATGTGATCAACTCACACGAAGGATCTTGTCCGCATTGAATGTCAGCACACGTCCAGACTCTGCCGTCGCAGACAGACCGATGAATCGCTTGCCTTCATGATGCATCTCCCCGACTTTTTGCGGAGTCACCGTCTGCGTCGACTCTTCTCCGATATTTTTGAGATACGTGATAGTGATCTGCGTCCCCATATCGATCGCATCCTCGATCCGTTGATATTTTTCTTCTCGCGATTGATACAGATTTGACTGTTTCATCGCATACGCGGTCAAGAATTGATTTACCCGCCAATTCAGCTTGATGTCATTGTGAGTGACAGGATGCGTGAGAGAGATCCCAGCCAGAGTCGTCGAGCGAGAAAGCGCCACATAGACTTGTCCGTGCGCGAATGCACCGCGCTCCAAGTTGATCACCACGCGATCAAAAGTCTTCCCTTGCGATTTGTGGATCGTCACCGCCCATGCGAGCATGAGTGGTAGCTGCGTAAACTCTCCGAGCTTTTCTTTTTCAAGTTCTTGTTTTTCAGAGAGGACCGTGTGCGTGAGTTCCCACGTATGTGGATCAATTTCTTCCAGACCTCCGTCATCAATTTTCACAACGACACTTTTTTCTTTCAGCTTGCGGATGGTCCCGAGGGTGCCATTGACATATCTGCCCTCCGGGTCATTTGCGACGAACATGACGCGCGCTCCGACTTTGAGAATGAGTTGATTGATGGTCGGCAGATGCCCATCGGGAAATGTCCCGCTGTGCGTCCCATCATAGATATGCTCCTTGGTCTTGAGTCGAGCCAAATGCTCTTGATTTATCTCCGCAGCCGTATCGCGTCTTCCTGTGAGAGTAATGGGTGGCAGCGACTCTTCGATCTCACTTGACGATCTGACTCGCTCGTTCAGTTGCAAGAGGTGTTCATCCGTCGCAGTCTTCATCCGGATCGCAGCCAAAAGATCGATAAACTCTTGATCTTGTTGGCGATAGATCGTGGTCAGCTCAATGAGCTCGAGGCTCTCAGTCTCACTATTGAGGATGCCTTGGATCACCTGTGAATCAAAGAACCACTCGCTCGGATACAAGGTACGAAAGGTCAAATACTCGCGACTCGTGACGACTGGAGGTAATTGGTACAGATCTCCAAAAAAGATCATGCGCACGCCGCCAAAGGATCGATCATCATCTCGAATAACTCGCAAAAAGGTATCGACACAATCCAAGAGATCCGATCGGACCATCGAAATCTCATCGATGATAATCATCTCAAGTTTGCGATACAGCTCTCGATCTTCCGTAAAGTGTGCGTCACTTCGCGCTTCTTTTTTGGTGACATTGGGAGCAAATTTAAAAAACGAATGAATTGTCTCACCACCGATATGCACAGCTGCCACGCCAGTCGGAGCGAGGATGACCAACGGGATTTTCGTATGAAGCCTGAAATGTTGAAGCAATGTCGACTTCCCTGTCCCCGCTTTGCCGGTGATAAAGAGATGACCAGAGCCGTTTTCAAGTTTGTCGATGATCGCTTCAAATTGTGGGGAGATAGTGATACCAGGCATCTTCCGATGATAGCGTATTTTGTGTGCTATATTCACGCCAATATGACCATCTATACAAAGCCAGGCAATTTATTTGGAATGATCAATGGAAAAGAATTAGCACTCACTTCGGGAGATCAGCTCGTCTTGGAGTACACGTCGACTCCTGGTGAAGTAGTCAGAGCCTGGCAACAGACCCTGACCGTGCTCGGTGAGAATAAGGTCGAATATTCTGAAGTGCCAGTGAAGTGGGACTCTGACGGCAAGATCTATTCGGATTATAAAAGTCGAAAAAATACTCGCATATTCACTGGCGAAGAGATCAATGAGATGCGATTTATCACTTCTGCTGATCTTCTCTTTCGTATGTGGCATCTGTATTGGCGAGCGACAATCGCTCCAGTCGTTGAGCGGATGTGAAAATGCCCCAGCTTGTGACTGGGGCATTGAGTAGTGTATAGGATCAGCATCCCTATACAAAAAATATGGTTAAAAAAGGGCCACCTTTCATACTCGACTCCCTCCTCATGAAAAGAAGTGAATTGTGAGCCACGCCGAAACAGTTGCGGCAAAATACACTTTCGCTGCCACTGACTCACCGTAGAAGCCATAGCTGATGGTCAGCCATAGCAGCACGAGTGCCACTACAAACACAAGTGCAAGATATGCCAGGTAGACGCTCGCAGTCGAGCGAAGTGATCCTGGCACGACGTTGCTGAACGCATGGAAGTTCATCCATGCGATCAGCCCAATGATCAGAGGGAAGAACGCAGCATCTCCTCTCGCCATGTGGATCTCCGCGTTGTGTGAAGCGCCGATAGCGCCCACAAATAGCAGGAGGATACCTATCACATATTGTTGGCGCATCAGTCGCTCTCCCCAATCACCTGGAATGTGATAGCCCAAGTGATCACCAATAAAAAACCGTGTATGAGATACACCAACAGTTTCTCAGGCGCATAGGTACGTACCGCTGAGATGAAAATCGGCAACAAACCGTTGAGGACCGACAGGACAACATACACTCCAATTTTTGCAAACGGTTTCTTCTCTTCTGGAGTGATGTGTTTTTTTGCCCAAAGATGAGCCTGGCCAGTGATAGTTGCTGCGATCAATACAAGCAGTGTGAGAAGTGCACTGCCTAGCGGAGTCAACCCCAAGAGGGGTGAAACCAACATCTGGTAGGTAAGAACTGCCACCGTACCAATAATCACATACACAATATACTTTTGGCTGTATCCGTTACTCTTCATGACTACGCCTCCTTAAAATAGAAGTTGAACCAGAAGCAGATCACTGTCAGCATCCACAACATGGTGAAGTAGAGCCTCCAGGAATGTTCAGATACGATTAGCATTGCCATCCCGAGTACGAAGAGCAGTCCGACCCAGGCCAGTCCCGATTTTCCGAGTATAGGAAGTGGCCGAGCCGCAATCTCCTTCTGGCAAATTGCATTGAGCCGAAACACTGCGAGCGCGAGTGCTCCTGAGAGCACACCGGCCAAAATCCAAGAAATCCCTGACGGCGCCAAGATGGCACCGAGGGCCGCAAAGAAACACACTACGCCATTCTGAATCTTCATGAGTGAATCCTTTTTAACTTACGCTGAAATGAGCAAGTCTGGCCGAAACACCAGAAATCGCTCCCGACGCTTTGTCAGGAACTCGACAATTATACCCTATAAGTGGAATAAAGATTAGCTATGGGATAGTGTGGGAAGTAGCAGGCACGAAGAGACGAGGCCAAGCGCAAGAAAGATCCCCCCGAGGACATCAGTCGTCCAGTGTTTCCCCAAGAGCACCAGTCCAGTCATCACGAGTGTGGCGGACGCAAAGGAGAGCGCCGAGAGCGCGAGATGGAGTGTAGTCCTGATTTTGGCGACGAGTGCGGTGCCAGCGACGACGGCAAACAAATACATCACTCTGAAGGTATGTCCTGATGGGTAGCTAGCATCGACTTGCACATGTGAGGAAGGAAACATAAAGCCAGTGGTCCCTCGTTGCAATAAAAATGGCGGAGCTGGTTGCGGTAAGAAATTTTTCCCAAGCAATGTGACGATCAATCCCACTACATATGCCCCGCCCAGGAAAAGCTTTGTCTTCTTGGAGATTGGTGCCAAGAGGATCGCTGCGATGATGAGAATGGTCTGGATTTCCATGCTCCCAAAGTCGACGATCGTGACAAATTTGTTGTCAAAGCGTGGAGAGACTTTGTCTTGCAGTTTGACCGTGAGCGCAAAATCGGTTGATCGCAAGTGATCTTTGATCACAAAACCCGTGAGGATCAAAAATGCGATGGTGGAAGCGATCCAAGTCGCTTGGATATATTTCATGAGCGTTCTATTGTACTAAATCCTGAGTGTCTAGGATACAATAGTATGTCATGTCAGTCTCTCGCGTATTTGATGAGATCTCCGACGCGATCACTCGCGCGATGGGATCTACCATCTCGATCATCCTCCACACGACGCTCTTTATCTGCATTTTTATGCCGGTCCTGTTTGGGTGGTCGATGGATAAGATCTTACTCGTACTGACGACGGCTGTATCGCTGGAAGCGATCTACATGTCCATTTTTATTCAGCGATCCGTAAACAAGCAATCTGCTCGTCTTGATGAAGTGGTCGAGGAGATCAGACAGACAGTCAAAGAAACTCACCAAGCGGTGATCAAAGTGATCGCACAAGAGACTGATGATGTCGTCCGCGAGATCTCAGAACACGTCACCGAGGAAACCGACGAACTTGCGCAAGAGATTAGCGAGCACGTCACTGAGGAAAATGATGAGTTGGTGGACGAGCTCAAACATAGTAAATCACGGTGAGATTGATCACAATCAATCAGCAAAAAATCAGAATTCGCATGATATAGTTGGTGTATGTCCAACGCATTTTCCTTTTTCCTCTTTGGTGTCACAGGCAACTTAGCGCAGATCAAAGTCATCCCGGCGATTTATGATCTCTTTGAAGCTGGCAAGATCCCTGCTGGAAGTAAGATTATCGGTGTCGCCCGAAAAGAGATGAGCCAGCCAGAGTTTGAAGCATACATCTGGGATATCTTAAAACTTCCCAATCGACATCACACACATCCGATCAAAGAAGAAGTGTGGCAGGAGATGCGTTCATCACTCTCCTATATGAGCGGCGATTTTGGCGATGCCAAGCTGTATGCCGATATCTCCACACGCTTGATCGATGAAGGTATCGCCAACAAGATCTTTTATCTCGCGACGTATCCACAGCTCTATGAAACTATTTTTGAAAATATTCAAAAAGCAGAACTCAATCTAGAGCGTATCGGCTTTACTCGTCTGATGCTGGAAAAACCAATTGGGACGGACTTGGAGTCCGCAAAAAAACTCAATGTGCAAGTCGCGAAGTTTTTCCAGGAGACGCAAGTCTTCCGCCTCGATCACTATCTTGGAAAAGACACGCTTCAAAATATTTTGACGTTTCGTTTCGGCAATGGTTTGCTGGAGCATTTATTTAATAAAGAATTTGTTGATCACATTCAGATCACGGCGACAGAAAATTATGGCATCGGCAGACGCGGCGTGTACTTTGATAGTGTCGGCATGCTTAAAGATGTCGGTCAAAATCATAGTCTGCAGATGCTCACTGCCGTGACCATGGATGCGCCGAGTGAGTTTAGTAATGAAGCAGTGACGAGAGAGCGTGTCCGCATACTCGAGCGATTGGTCCCTGAGACAGACAAAGTCGTCTTTGGGCAGTACGAAGGCTACACCAGTGATGAGTTTGTTTCGCCTGAATCTGTGCAAGATACATTTTTTGCATTACGCACTCATATCGACAATGAGCGATGGAATGGTGTCCCGATCTACATTCGTGCAGGGAAAAATCTCAAAGACACGTTTACGGAGATCTCTATAGTGTTTAAGAATCCAGTGAATCGACTGTTCAAACATTTAGATGCAGGCAATGAGCCAAATATTTTGACGTTTCGCATCCAACCAAACGAAGGGATCGTCTTGCGCTTCTTATCGAAAGAGCCTGGACACGATCTCAAACTCGAGCGCCAATCGATGCAGTTTTGTTACAAACGCCGCGGTGGAGATCTTCCCGATGCATATGAGCGTTTGATCGCAGACGTCATCAGTGGCGATCAAACATTTTTCAATGAAGCGGTGGAAGTCGAGCATCAATGGGCGTTTACCGATGTGCTCTCGGCTGTCCGTCGCGCACCTACTCCCTACGAAAAACATACTTGGGGACCATTGGAAGCACTAGAACTTCTCAAAGCTGACGGTCGCGATTGGCTCGAGCCATCATTAGATGTCTGCCCTATTTGAAGCGTCATCCTAGCCTGCCTAACGGACAAGCAGGCTTGACTAGGATCTACTTTTTCGGGAGGGATTCGCAGGCTTGGCCGTCTTTGTTGCCATCGAGGCGATTGACGTCATTTTTGGTGCCACCGACTTTTTCAAAGAAGCTTTGCGCTTCTGGCTGAGTTGAGAAGTCACTACAGTTGTAGTCGTTTGCTTGTTTTCCTTTGGTCGTATCAGTGGTGATATTTCCAAGCTTATCAAAAAGAATGTTCCCAGTAGAGTCGCGAGACACTTTTGATTCTTGGACGGATCCAGTTTGGATCATTTTGCCGAGATCAAAATCAGTTTTGCCGACTTCAAGACCGAGTGCGGCAGCAAGCGCGATAAATGCCACGACAAGTGCGATGCGAGCTTTGGTCCAAAACACAAACATCACCGCGACGATCGCCATAAGGACGAGGATGACGCCGATACGTACTTTATGATTGCCCCGAAGTTCTTGGACCTTTGACACTTTTGGCTGTGTGTCTGCAGTTTTGTTTGATGCGTCAGCGTGTTCTGTGCTCATAATATCCCTAAGTATAGATGAGTTGTGCGAATTTGAAAAGAGATGATCACTTCGTGCTATGACCGCCGAACTGTCCACGTAATGCTGTCACCACTTTGTTTCTAAAATTTTCAGGCTCATTTGCCGATTGTTTTCTCACAGTGAGTGACTCTTCGATAATCGGCACGCTGACACCAAATTCTTTGGCGGCATCGATCGTCCACTCTCCTTCGCCACTATGTGCGATGGTAGAGCTGATGCCAGTGAGTGTCGGGTTGTCGGTAAATGCTTGCTGAGCCCAGCCGACGAGTCGTGATTCGATCACTGACTTGTTGTTGTAGAGAGTAAATATTTTTGCGAGATCGAAATGAAATGGAGATTTTTCAAGTACGGCTGCACCTTCTGCGATCGCTTGCATCATCCCATATTCGATCCCATTGTGAACCATTTTGGCAAAATGCCCGGATCCTATACTTCCGCAATATTGATATGCAGTCGGAGCTGCTATATGTTCGATCAAATTTTTCACTTCATGGAAATCTTTTTCTTCACCGCCTATAAATAGGCATGCTCCAGTTCGAGCCCCACTGGGACCTCCGGAGACTGCCACGTCCATGAATCGTATGCCCTTCGCTTGTAATTTTTCCGCTCGTCTCAGCGTGTCTTTATAGTTACTATTTGCTCCATCAATGACGAGATCTCCACTTTGAAGAAGTGGAACCAACTGATCGATATGTTCATCAGTGACTTGCCCAGCTGGTAACATGAGCCAAACTATTGTTGAGGGTTGAGAGTCGAGAGTGGAGAGTTCTCTTGTACGAGTTACGAGATCTTCAATTGATGTTGCACCTGTTGCACCAGTAGTCACGACTTCAGCCACTGGTTCTGGGGACCGATTGTAGGCGACGACCTGTTCGCCTTGCTCCAAGAGATGAAGCACCATGTTTTTACCCATTTTCCCAAGACCGATGTAGCCAATAGTCATAGGCCACCAGAATATCATGCTGTATCTGGAATTGAAAGATTCTCATACGCGTTTCTTATTCTATTCATGTCATCCATTACTACTTCATCATTCATACTACTGTCTATGAAAGATATCGAAGAACATCTCAAACTCGCCCGTGCACTCTCCAAACTCTTAGACTCCCAGTTTTCCATATTTGGATTTCATTTTGGATTGGACCCAGTTTTTGATCTGATCCCTGCCATCGGGACGCTCGTCCCTACATTTTTATCGCTCTATGTTGTTTGGATCGGTTATACCTGCGGTTTGCCACGCATCCTCATCGCTCGCATGATCTTCAATTGTCTCGTCGATGGCACGATCGGCTCCGTGCCCATCATCGGGACGATCGCCGATGCCGTCTTCAAAGCGAATGAAAAAAATATGAAAATCATTGATACGTATCGCGACCATCACCCAATCATTCTTCACACACGCTAAGTTTGTGCGCGAGATCACAAAAGAGTAGTCAATCCATCTTTTTCATCTTGACAACGATGAGCTTCCTAGAGTGTAATAAAACTCTATGGATACATCTGTACATCAAATCAAACCCCACGATGAAGACTGCAAGGGACCAAACTGTGGACAATGTCTCAAAGGTGGGATGCCGATGCGCAAAGACGCCCTCTCATTGCTCCTGGTACTGTTTATCGTCATGACGACAATCATGGGAGTCCTGTATATCAATGCCAAACGTGAACTCAAAGCTGGAGCTCGCACTCAAGGAGGAACTGTGAGTGAACAACCCAAGACCGCGACAACTTATCCTACCGCTGCAGCTCGCACGTTTACGAGCGTGATACCGCTGCCAAAGCCAATCGTCGATGGAAAGTTCTCGCTGGATAGAGCCATCGCAACTCGTCGTTCGCGCCGAGAATTCTCGGCCGCTCCAGTCACACTTTCGCAGATCTCGCAAATGGCATGGAGTGGCCAGGGGCAAACCGACCCCACCGGGAAGCGCACTGCTCCGTCAGCTCGTGAGTCCTACAGCATGACGATCTTTGTGTTTGTCAAACAAGCCCAAGGGATCGAACCTGGCATCTACGAATATCTCCCAGCGACTCACTCGCTTGGTGCGCTTGCCCCAATCGATGTAACGAGCGCGATGACCACCGCTGGAGTTCAGGAAGGAGCTGTCAATGCACCGGTCGTCTTTTTGATCGCTTCTGATTTTGGAGTGTATCAAACCAAAACTAAGTCCTCAGAAGTGACGCCTACCTATATGGAAGCAGGACACATCGGACAAAACATGTATCTTGAAGCCGAAAGCCTTGGGATGGCGACGGTCACCATGGCCGGTTTTGATAGTGCGAAAGTAACCACTGCAGTGAACTTAGATCCAGCATTCAAGATTGAGTATTTAATGCCATTTGGTCATCGCGCTGATGCCGCCCTAGACGAAGAGGCGAAAGAAGTCCTCGGGAAAGAATAACTAATGAAACGCACATTCACGGTCATTATTGCAGTCCTCCTTTGTACCGTGGTGAGTGTGTGCGGTGCGACGAGCATCCATGCGCAAGACAAAGTATTTAGTGTCAGTGAGCTTGCGGCCAATGATGGTCTTGATGGGCACAGTGCGCTCTTTGCGTACAACGGCAAGGTCTATGACGTGACCGGTAGCAAATCCTGGAAACTTGGAGTCCATTTTGGCTTACACGCAGGGATGGATCTGACTGGCATGATGGCAAAAGCTCCGCATGGGGAAGAAGTCTTGGCTCGTTTCCCTGTCGTCGGTACATTTGCGTCCACAAATGCGCCTGCACTCACGGTGAGTACTGCCTCCGCGACAGCAAATGAACGATCTTGGTATGACGCACCGATCCGGATTCTGGGTATCTCGATTCTCGGATGGACGGGAATCTTGCTCGGCATCACTTTTCTTCTCAATTTTGCGACCTGTTTTGCGCTCCCTTGGTCAAAATTTGATCTCCCCTGGACTGGGACTCGACCAGGTGCAGATGCGCTTGATTCCAGTGGCATCCACATGAAGTGGACGATGCTTCACAAATATTTTGCTTGGGCCACGCTTATACTTGGTGTGATACATGGCATCCTTGGCTTCTTGCAAGTCTTTGTAAAAATGTATCTCTAGTTGTACACTTGATTCATGAAAACGATACTCATCATTGAAGATGATCATTTTTTGGCGGATGCGTACAAGATCGCGTTTGACGAGCAAAAACATACGATCGCGCAAGCGTTTGATGGCGAAGAAGGCTTGAAACAAATCAAAGCGCTGCATCCCGCCGTCGTGATCTTGGATCTCATGCTCCCGATCAAAGATGGATTTAGTGTCCTCGAAGATATCAGAAAAGATCATGCATTTGATGACGTTTCGATCATTATCGCCAGTAATCTAGGTCAACAATCAGAGATTGATAGAGGGAAGAACCTCGGTGCCAATGATTTTATCGTCAAGTCGCAAACCTCGATCGAAGATGTGATCAAAAAAGTGGAGTCATTCCTGTAACGCTTGTTTGACTTTCTGCCCAATGTCATCGATAGACACATCAGTCTTCACGCAAAAATCAGATATTCCATACTGCTCGCAGACTTGGCGCTCGCCTTCCCGATTGAGATTGGTCGCGACGATGACGGGAATAGTCGAATGTTTCTCGATCTCACGTAGCTGCTGCAAAAAGACGATGCCAGTCTTTTTTGGCATCACGAGATCCAAGATGATGAGATCAATCTCATTGAGCTTGAGCATCTCCAGCGCTTCATCTCCATCGCTTGCGACCACAAGCCGGTAGTCAGACTCAAACTTGGCTTTGTAGGCTTTGAGTAAAAAGCGATCGTCTTCGACCAATAAAATGGTTTTCATAAAAGTTGGCTAAGTTATACGTACACTTCCAGATTTTTTCTCCATACCTGAAAGTGGCAACGTAAACCAAAAAGTCGCACCTGTTCCTTCAGTGCTCTCAAATCCCACGTCACCGTGTGATGAGGTGATGATGGACTTGACGAGATACAGGCCCAATCCAGTCCCATCAGTCTCCAGTGATGTGACATTTTTCGCGCGAAAGAATTTTGAGAAGACTTTGTCACTCTCACCTTTGGGGATGCCGACACCCGTATCACTGACTTCACTTCTGATCGAGTCTCCTGACGTCTTGATCGAGAGTGTGACGGTCCCTCCCTCTGGAGTGTATTTGACGGCGTTGGTAAGGAGATTACTGTACACTTCCCGAACGAGCTGTGGATCGACATTGATGACGGGCAAGTTCGTATCGATCTCGCGGTGCAAGACGAGTTTTTTGGCATCGATACGAGCTGATAACTCTACGATGATGCTTTCGACAAGGTTCTCGAGATGCGTCGGCACTGGCTCCACGATCATCCGTCCCGATTCGATACGGGAGATATTGAGGAGTGCATTGACCAGAGAGATCATACGAAGTGTAGAGTCGTAAAAATTTTGCACGAGTTCAGACTGTTTTGGATTGAGATCGCCAGCTTTTTTTTGCAGCAGCAGTTCCCCAAACCAGCGCATGGCTGAGAGTGGCGTACGCAACTGATGTGAGGCCATGGAGATAAATTCTGTTTTCATCCGATCGACTTCTTTGCGATGCGAAATATTTTGTTGGATACCGACGTAGCCCACGGTGCTTCCATGTTCGGTGATCGGATAGACTGACAAGCGACAGTCATACTCACTCCCATCTTTACGTTTGTTGACGATAGATTCAGTAGTAAATGAGTGTCCAGCTTTCAGCTCATTCCACATCGTGGTGTAGACTTCTTGCGGAGTCTTCCCGCTATGCAAAAGCCTTGGGTTACTGCCCATTGCTTCCTTGCTCGTGTAGCCATTCAGCCTGGTCCAGGAATCATTCACATACTCGATGGTGCCATTGAGATCCGTAATGGCGATCCCATTCGTACTTGCTTCGACTGCCAGTGACAGTCGTTTATTGAGTTGCAATTTTTCGATGTGGTCAGCGACAACGAAACTCAAGATCTCCAGTTCATCGTGAGAGACGAGGACGGCTGCTTCCTCTCGCTCATCGCCATACTCATTCTTGAGTGACGTGATCAGTTTGGCAATGGGGTCGACAAACCAGTGATATTGGATCGTGTAGGAGACATAGATGAGTCCACCTCCGAGCACGAATGTAATCAGGATCATCGTAAGGAGACTATCTCTGGTCAGTTGGAGCGAGTGGTCGATAAACGTAAACTGAGCGGTGCTGACGACGGCGCCACGTTGGTCCTTGAAGTGCTCCAGTATATGGACATGTTCATCCAAGTGAGACTCTACTTTTCCGTCATCAGAAAAGATCGCGGTAGATCCGACGATGCCACTAATCATGTCAAGCGATGATTGATCCCAAATTTTTGCCACCACCATAAACCCATTTGATTTGAGTTCTGGTCGAGTCGGATCAGTGATCGGCGTGGCAGCAAAATGCACCAGTTGCCCATTTTGAATCTCAAAGTATTCGACTGGTGTCCCCAATTTGTAGGATTGGACAATGTTTGGCTGGAGCGTGACAGGCTTCTCCAACCCAGTGAGGCTCTCTTCATGCATGAGGGTCCCGTCATTGCGATAGATCCAGTAGCCGCTCGCCTGAAATGTCTCCAAAGAGCCTGTCGTGGAGTGGACAAACCAATCTCGATCATTTGCCGCTACTGCGGTATACATCTCATCCCAGTAGGCATAGTCATCGGCAAAGATGCGAATCGAATCTCCATGGAGAGAGACAGCTTTGTCGACGCGGTTTTGATAGTCGGTGACTAGTTGCGTACGAACTTTGGAGTACTCAGTTGTGACGACGCCAAGCGCGAGCACAATCGAGCCAAGTGAGACAAATGTCGTCGTCAGTCCGAGGAAGATGATCTTTTTCCCGATGCTCCAGTTCTTTGGATGAAAGCCAACTGCAAATCGCATTCAATTATCATGCACTCTTTTAGCCCAACAATAAAGAGGAATTCCAGTATTTAAGAAGCTTAACAAATCGGAGTAATTTTGTGATGATACCCCCTTGACACTTCACTTCAAAATTCGTCATTATAAAGTCTGATTATGACTCTGCCCGCCAAACATCAGTTCCTTTCATTTTCGCGATTCCTGATGGTCCTCGTGACATTATCTTCGATGTCAATTGGCTTTTTCGTCGCAGCGACGACTCCCGTGCAAGCGGTTGCCGCTGGTGAGACGTATATGCGCTGTGATCGCATGAAAGCTGCGATCGCACCAGGTGCCTGTCTCGTCGTGTTTACAACATCGTCGACGACGGCGACGGAGACATCAATCAAAATTACCTTGGATGCTGAGTGGGTCAGCACCACCAATTTCTCCACGACCGCAGGAAACTACACCGTGGCGACATCCGGCACAGGGACGACGCTGCCATCAGGTGTGACGGCGATGCCAGGTATCGCGACCGCGGATCTCGTCTCGGGGAATACGATCCGCTTTCCGGTCACCGCATTGGCCAATAGTACCAAGTACGGATTTTTTATCACTGGATCTGGACTTATCTCCAATCCGGCTGCATCGACCACGATCTTTCATACGATCTTTACGCGCACCGGCTCAGATGCGGCGACAGCAGACACGAAAGATGTCGCGGTGCCAACGATCGCAGACGATCAGATCGTCGTGACTGCCACGGTCTCTCCATCATTCACCTTTGTCTTCAACAACAATGCGCAAGCGTTGGGTGCTCTTTCGTCCTCTGCGCCTGTCTCTGGCTCTGGGACGACGATCACGATTACGACCAATGCTCCAAACGGGTGGTTTGCCTGGGTGAAAGATAGCAATGCTGGTTTGACTTCGGCCAACGCATCCAAGACGATCGCGACGACTGGGACAATCAACGCCGCGCCGTCTTCGCTCTCCAACGGTGTAGAAGGATACGTGCTCGATACTGATCTGACGACCGACTTCGCCGCTGGTGGCACCGTCACAATCGATCCAGAATATTTGGGTGCTGACACAGTCTCTGGAGGTACGTTATCGGCGACCGATTACCAGCCAATTGCATCGTCAGGTGGGACTGCTGGTGGTGACGTCCTGACTTTGATACCTCGTGCGTCGATCGCAGGGAATACTCCGGCTGCGAGTGACTATACCGACACCTTGACGGTTGTCGGAGCTGGTCGATTTTAAAAAATCAAACAGACTATTGACAGCATACTCATCCATTCGTCATGCTAGCTACAGATATTGCATGTATGAAAAAATTCCTCACTTCAGTTCTTCGTTTGTTTGTCATGATCGTCACGTTGTCGTCACTGACAATGGGCTTTTTTGTAGCTGCCACCACTCCAGTAGAGGCTGTCGCCGCGGGTGAGACGTACATGCGCTGTGATCGGATGAAAGCAGGGATTGCACCTGGCGCGTGTCTCGTCGTCTTTACGTCATCTTCGACGGCCGCGACTGAGACGACCATCAAGATTACGTTGGACGCTGAGTGGGTCAGCGCGACAAATTTTTCCACGAGCGCAGCAAACTATACAGTGGCCACTTCTGGGACGGGGACGACGCTCCCTGCTGGTGTCACGGCGATGCCAGGCATCACCACAGCAGACAACGTGACTGGCAATACGATTCGTTTCCCAGTCACGAACCTCACGAATAGTACAAAATATGGCTTTTATATCACGGGAACTGGCTTGCTGCTCAATCCGGCTGCCTCGACCACCATCTATCACACGATCTTTACGCGCACTGGTGCTGATGCGGCGACTGCCGATACGAAAGATGTTGCCGTGCCGACCATTGCGGATGATCAGATCGTCGTGACCGCCACTGTTTCCCCGTCATTTACGTTTGTTTTTAACAACAATGCACAAGCGTTAGGTGCTCTCTCATCCTCAGCTCCGGTATCTGGGTCTGGCACGACGATCACGATCACGACCAACGCTCCAAATGGCTGGTTTGCTTGGGTGCGGGACAGCAACGCGGGACTGACGTCTGCCAACGCCTCGAAAACGATTGCCACAACAGGGACGATCAATGCGGCACCATCTTCGCTCTCCAACGGTGTAGAAGGATACGTACTCGATACGGATCTGACGACTGACTTTGCTGCCGGTGGCACAGTGACAATCGATCCAGAGTACCTTGGTGCTGATACCGTCTCTGGGGGTACATTATCGGCGACTGATTACCAGCCGATCGCCTCTTCAGGTGGGACTGCTGGTGGCGATGTGCTTACCTTGATCCCACGCGCCTCGATCGCGGGCAATACTCCTGCTGCCAGTGATTACACTGATACCTTGACGGTGGTCGGGGCTGGACGATTCTAAAAAGTCCAGTACACTAAAGTACAGTGATGAAGTATATTATTCCCCTTACGATCGGACTTTTTCTTTTTGCTTTTCCCGTGCGTGCCGTTGAGCTTGAGGCGAGCCAATCCGCCCAAATCCCGATTCTCCCTGCTCCCGACACTCCTATCAATTTGACAGTCTCGCCCGTGAGTTTGAGTCTAGAGACAGATCCAGGCGTCCCGGTAAAGTCAGAGATCAAAGTGCGCAACAACTCGACGAGTTCTGAACAACTGCAGATCACCATCGGTACCTTTGTCGCCGATAGCAACGGTGATAAACCGAAGCTGCTGGATGCAAAACCTGCAGATACCTTTATCCCTTGGCTGTCCGTGGATCCTGAACCATTTGTCCTCAATCCTGGTGAGTGGAAGACGATGCCAGTGAGTTTTTCGCCTCCGAAAGAAGCGTCACTTTCCTACTACTACACGATCCAAGTGAGACGGACGAGCACGATCAAAGGTGCTGATGGGAAAGCCATCGTCTCTGGTGTCCCGGCGATCCTGGTCCTGGCGACAGTGAACTCTCCAGATTCGCGTCGAGAGTTACAGCTCGATTCATTTGTAGCGAAATCTCCGTTTTTGGAGTTTTTGCCTCAGGAGTTTGTGCTATCGATCAAAAATAGTGGCAATGTCCATATCGCACCGACTGGAAATATTTTTATCGATGGCCAAGGCAAAAAAGATTTAGCAGTTCTCTCGTTTAACCCTGGATCGAGTGTGATCTTACCGCAGACAACTAGGCAGTTTCCGATCGTCTGGGATGATGGATTTCCGGTTCGTGTCAAAAATGTGACGGGGGAAAAAGATCAAAAGACTGGTGATGAA
Organism: uncultured Pseudomonadales bacterium; assembly: GCA_964509365.1. Lineage (GTDB taxonomy): Bacteria > Patescibacteriota > Microgenomatia > UBA1400 > UBA12028 > JBDTWD01. Next base: position 91,281 of record CAZDWN010000002.1, read on the forward strand.
AAACAAGCGATGACGCTGGAATGGAACCCAGATAAAGTGAAATCACTTCGGTTTGGGAAGTACACTGCGCATTTGATTATGGTGTATGACAATGGCGAGCGAGATGTCCCGATCGAGTCGACAGTCTCGTTTTGGGTAATTCCGGTTCGCATCATCATTGCGATCATTGCTGTCCCGACGTTACCGACACTCCTGGTCTATCTGATCATGCGCCGGCGCATGCGAAAACTGCAGGCCAAAGCGACAGTTCCGGTGGTCATATTGTGCATCGGAGTGGCATGTCTGTTTGCACCTGCAGTCCATGCACAGGAGCCAGTGGCCAGTGCGAGTGCGCAAGAGTCGATTCAGATCTTACCTGTCCCTGACACTCCCATTAATTTGACTGTCTCGCCAGTGAGCTTGAGTCTCGAGACCGATCCTGCGGTGCCAGTAAAATCAGAGATCAAGATTCGAAACAATGCGACCAGTTCCGAGCAGCTTCAGGTGACTGTGGGGACGTTTATCGCTGACGAAAGTGGTGACAAACCAAAACTACTCGATCCGAAGCCGACCGATGCTTTTATCTCCTGGATGCATGTCGATCCGGCACCTTTTGTCATCAATCCTGGTGAATGGAAAACGATGAGTGTCGAGTTTACCCCACCCAAAGAAGCGTCACTTTCCTATTACTATACGATCATGGTCAAGCGTACGAGCACCGTCAAAGGGGCAGATGGCAAAGCGGTTGTCTCAGGTGTCCCGGCGATCCTCGTCCTGGCGACCGTCAACTCGCCTGATGCCGTCAGACAACTCGAAGTTGAATCTTTTACTGCCAAGCATGCATTCCTGGAATACTTGCCAGAGGAGTTTGAAGTCACACTCAAAAATACCGGCAACGTGCACTTGAGTCCGAGTGGAAATATTTTCCTCGATGGCCAAGGGAAAAAAGACCTCGCCGTGCTCTCGCTCAATCCAGCGTCGAGTCTTGTCCTCCCCGGTACCAGTCGAAAGTTTACGATCTCCTATGACGATGGTTTTCCAGTTTTCGAGCCGGTCAGCGAAGCCGGGAAAGATGTGCAGAGTGCAAATGGTCAGCAAGAGCGAAAACTCAAATGGGACTTCTCCAAAGCCGATCGATTGCGCATTGGGAAGTTTACGGCGCACCTACTCATGGTCTATGATAATGGTGAGCGTGATGTCCCCGTAGAATCATATGTTAGTTTTTGGATCATACCTTGGAAATTGCTATGCGTCGCTATTCTCATCATGAGCTTTGCGCTCTTCGGTTTGTACTCCATCGTCCGCACCATCGTGCGCGCGGTGAAGGCAAAGAAAAAAGTCTCGCAATCTCCGCCGCTTGCTTCCTGATCACTGCAGTGCTGTCACTGTGTGCCCCGCAGTTGGTGCATGCAGCTGAAGGTATCCGTATCCAACCACTGTACATGGAGCTCACTCTCTCGGAGACGATTCAATCGGCTTCAGACATGTTGATCCTTGAAAATCAAACAACCTCGACCCAGCGAGTCTCTTTTTCAGCGTTGGATGTGCATGGTGAAGATGAGCAAGGGAATGTCCAGTTTGCCAGTGGCGTCGGTGGCAAAGATTCTCAAGCGGTTTCCTATGTATCGTTGGCGACTGATTCGGCTGTGTTGGCTCCTGGTGAGAAATACAGTCTGACGGTAACGGTAAAAAATTCCCAAGAACTTTCGCCTGGCGGACATTACAGCGCTCTCGTTGCTAGATTCTTCGATCAAAATGAGACTGCTACTTCCCCACGGGTGCAACCAGCTGTGTCGACGCTCTTACTCACGCGAAAAATTGGAGGCGAGCGCTATCACATTTCATTGACCTCTATTGCAGGAAGTGAACGATGGATCCACTACGCCCTTCCAAAGCATTTTGAATTGACATTTACAAACGACGGAAACATTCACCTCGTGCCGCACGGCACGATCAGCGTCGTTGATATGTTTGGGAGACAAGTGGAAAAAGGAATCATCAATGAAGCCTCGACGATCATCTTGCCACAAAATCGCCGTACCTTGCAGCAAGAGTTGTATACGGTCTCACGCTCACTGCCACTAATGCTCTACACGGTCAATGTCTCCGGAGCGACCACGCCAGGGGACGTACCGTTCTCTCGCCAGTTCTCCTTTATCTACGTCTCTTCGATCGGGCTGGTCGTCTTGGCGCTTTTCGTGATCTTGATTGTACTCGTCATCTGGAAGTTGAGACGTCGCCGACGGAGCCACTTATGATCGCACTCAATCGAAAAAAGAAACTCAGCATGTTCGCCATCGCAGGGGGGATCGTCCTCATTCTGCTTGGTGTCGCTTGGTTTCGCATGTATCGTGATGCATTTGGGAAGATCCAGACAGATTTGTCAAAACGCTCCCAGGAATTTATAGATGCAGAGCGGGCAAAATCGCAAAGTAGTTGGAAAGAAATTCACTTGGGGACTCCAGTACCGCAAGCTGGCGATGTCGGGACGAGATTTTCAACTCCGTGTTTTACGATTGCACTGCCGTTTACGATTCGCGATCAGCATATCGACAACAAAGATGGCTCATGTACCTTTGCGGTTCGCGTCCTCTTCCCTCCAGCACGGTTAGTAGTTTGGGCTCGCCCACTTCGCATCACTTTATCCGAAGATACGGCGGTGACGCTGCGTCGCTCAAAACGAGATGTGTACACCGAGTCACAGTTGAGTACTTCGACAGTTCCTGATGTCGTGCAGTTTCGCTCAAGCGATGAATTGATTCTGTTTTTTACCAAAGGAACGATGGAGTATTCCTTTGCATTTACCAATGTCGTCAGTGAAAAGCTCAAAGCTTCCGATTTGCAAGCGATGCTCGATGGCTTTACCCCGTTCACACAACCTACTCTAGCTCCGAAACCACTCAAGCCGTAAAGTTCTATTGTCAGAATGTGAGAACGGGGTTTACTATTACCTTGGCAGTCCAGAAATTATGAAACGAAAACAGCTCTCACTTTTTTTGATGTTCTTCCTCTTCGCGATGCCCGCCTCTACGACGTATGAGATGCACGATTTCGGCTTTGGTGCTGGTGGGAGTGGCGTCTCTGACTCTACGACCTATTCAGGCATTGGAATCGTTGGTGAGCAAGGCGGATCGCAGCAAAATATTGGGTCGACGTATAACCTTGGTCCTGGCCTCATCTTTACGCAGCAGACCAATGTCCCTGGTGCGCCTACATTTACCAATCCAGCCAGCTACTACAACAAATTGAAATTTGTATTGGACACCGGAAGCAATCCTACAGATACGCTCTATGCGATTGCCATCTCGACAGACAACTTTACCACGACCAATTTTATTCAAGCTGACAATACCATTGGCTCCAGTGCTGTGTATCAGACGTATTCTGCCTGGGGTGGTGGGACGGGTGCAAACGTCATTGGACTTGCGGTCTCCACGACGTACAAGATCAAAGTCAAAGCGGTCCAGACCAAATATACCGAGACAGAATATAGTGCCGAGGCGTCAGCGACGACGAGCGCTCCTACATTGACGTATGATATCGACGTCTCGCCGACCGACAATGATACCAGTGCTCCCTATATCGTCGCCTTTGGCACACTCAATGTCGGCAGCGTGACCACGGCCTCAGACAAAGTCTGGGTCGACGTCGATACCAATGCCGAGAATGGCGCGGCCGTCTATGTCTATGATGGATCCGCGGGCTTAGTGAGTGCAAATGCGAGCGCGACGATCACGTCTGCGACTGCAGATCTTTCGTCAGCATCCACAGGGTATGGATTACAGATTGCTTCCGTTGCACAAAGTAGTGGTGGCCCCCTAGCAAAGGTCTCGCCATTTAATGGCAGTGGAGAAAATGTCGGCGCGATTACGACGGCATCGACGCAGATATTCTCGACGACCTCACTTCCGATCACTGCTGGACGAGGCTCGGTGTATGTCAAAGCGCGTGCGAGCTCCTCGACGCCAGCCGCGAGTGATTACTCTGATACCATCACCATGATTGCAAGTGGCTCATTTTAAGTTTCCCTATGCTTGCTTCAATGATACAATTTGTGTATGACAAATATCATCAAAGACTCTCGAGCTGATGTGGAGCAAGTGTGCAAAGATGCGGGTATTACGTACCTTGCTGTTTTTGGGTCACAGGCACGTGGGGATCAAAAGTCCGAGAGTGATGTAGATCTGCTGGTAGAATTTAAAGAGGCACCTGGCCTTATTGGCTTTATCCGAACCAAGCAGCGATTTGAGGATATCTTTGATCGTAAAGTAGATTTGGTAACGCGAAAAGGCCTCTCACCATATATTAAACCGTACATCCAAAAGGACTTACAGATATTGTATGGATAAATCTCCGTCTGTCTTCTTACTCCACATTCGTGATGCAATCACTCAAATTGAAGTCTATGTTGACGGATATACGTATGCACAGTTCGTGGTAGATAAGAAGACTCAAGACGCGGTGATACGTCAACTTGAAGTGATAGGTGAAGCTACTACAAACCTCGAAGATGTATTTAAGCGTGAAAATGCAACTATCCCCTGGCGAGAAATATCGGATTTTCGAAATGTACTCTCACACGAATATTGGGATGTAGATCTTGATATTGTATGGAACGCTGCCCACGAAGATGTCCGAACACTCAAAGATGCCCTGCTCCCTCTAATTGAAACTAACTAGTTTCCTTTGGATCATCACCATGATTGCAAGTGGCTCATTTTAAAAGACCACAGATGCTTCCAGTACGTCCATACTCCGATACACAGGAGAGTGAGGACGAAGAAACTTCCAAATAGCGCGAATTTATTTGCGAGGAGCAGATACAGCTCGCAGAGCAGCGCCAGCACGATAAAAAATTCTAGTCCAAAGTCGATCAACAGATATGCCGCTTCATCTAGCAGTTCGTGCGCTTTGAGCCCCATGGGATGAGTGTTGGGCCGGATGGTCAATGCATGAGAAACATCATAACCCGATGGTACACATTCGGAGAGCGCATCAAACCCTTTCTTGTCGACCGAAAAACAGAGCGACTGCGTGCTCGTCGGCACTAGTAGTGCAAATTCGCCAAGCATATTTGTCGTCGCAAATCGATGGACTGCATTCTTCTCAGATTCTTTGAGCGTCACTCGTGCACCAGCGATGGCTTCCCCGGTGACACTATTATGGATGGTCCCATGGAAAATCTGATGAGTATGGACTGACTTCATGTACGAGAGGTGCTCCAGGAAGGCTGGAATCAGCTCGATGACGGGGATACCAAGTCGCAGTGAGACAGAGGTAACCAAGCAAAAGAGAATAAAAAGCAGCATGCACAAAAAGAACAGATCCCAAAATCGTGGTGAGTCAGTAAGAGTCTGCAAAAATGTCTCGCCGGCTTCGACGATGTTTTGTCCAATATTGGTGTAGTACGAAGTAAACAAAGCGAGTGAAAATGGAAGTCTCTTGAGCGTCAGCGTCGGATAGGGTATGACAGTATCAAAGGAAATTGTAACTCTAATTGTCTGAGTCGCATAGCCGATCGATCGCAGTTCGATCTCATACTGTCCAGCTGAGAGATTAAATGGCAATCGACCTCGATGATCAGAGAGCAAGAGACCTTTCACTGAGCTGCCTCCTGGTCGGATCGGGAGATAGATTCTCGCTGACTTGTCATAGCGCTTCACAGAAGCATGCACATTTTCGATGGGGTTCCCTTTCTCATCTTGGATGATGAGCGGTTGAATAAGCCGGATCGTTGCAATGGGTTTTTCTTCCACGGATCCAGTTTTTGACTCGACGCGAAGCATCAATAGATAGGTGTCAGTTTGTTCAGGTGTCCTCATCTTGCCGACGAACTTATCTGGAGCGATTTGCATCAATGTGGCGATCGCCAGATCTGGCTCGCTGGTGGCATCGTCGGTGAGTCCGAGTATTTTTGCAGGTCGGAGCGAAGTGACTGCTGACTTCACGCGGTCCCCGTGTGAGATGGAAAGTTGCAGATCGATCAGCTGATTGGCGACGATGCTCAGTCGTTGGCCATTTTGATCCGATTGCTCTCCATAAATTGGACTTCCATCTTGCAGCAAGACAAATGACTCAGTGATCGCTTTTGGCATCAAGGCATCGGTTTTGGCAGTCTTAAACGTAAAGATATCCGACGAGGTGATTTTCCTGCCATCTTGATACACGTCAAACACGACATAGTAGTGAGTGTCATCTTTTAGGCCCGGGATATTTATTTCGTGCACCGTTAGAGGTGCGGTTGTTGAAAAACTTCCAGTGAGAGCCTTGGGAGCGAGGCCATATCTGACGGTCAGATTGGCAGGGGCACTCAAACGGACTGAAAAAATCGCTGAGGTATCAAATAATGATCCCAGCGCAATACTGGTAAACGGATGTGAACCCAACGGCGCTGATACTGTTGGACTGCCAGTGCTTGTGACTGCAATCGGCGTGGGAGTCGGTGTGTTCGTGCTCGTATTCACGTAGAGATACGTGATTGTTTGCGTCGCGACTTCACTTTGTGCTGGTGCGATGATCTGGGCGTGGATGGGGATCACCACTTTTTTTTCTCCAGTGTACTGCTCATTTGTTTTGAGAGTGAAGTGAACCGATTGATTTGGCAAATTCGCCGGATAGCTGGCAATACTCCAAGTGATCGTTCGATTCACCGTATCGATGACTGGAGGAGTGTTCCCATAGGCGTTTGTAGCGCTACCGATGACATACTCCAAGATGTCTTGGCTCGCGGTGGTTTGCCCTTCTGGCGTCCCGAGGTCCCACGATGCTTGGAGAGTCATTGGTCCAGTCACCATTGCGTCAGTCCCATAGGTGAACGTATAGCCAAGCTCGGTATCTTGGCGATTGAGCTCATTATGCTGATCAGGAGTGAGTGTGGCCGTGAGATTTGAGGTCGCCGGTGGGACGATCGCATTGATGACGATTTGATCGTTTGCGGTGGTCTCGGTCCAGACGTTTTGTGTATCGATGACGGTACTGCCTGCATCTTGAGTGCTGACGACCGTCAAGTATTCCGCCGCCGACCGATTGAGAGGAAACCCCCCAGAAATAAAAAATGCATAGGTGGTCCCAGGGCTTAGATCGCCGATGGCAAATGTCAGTGTGTGCCCCGTGATACTACTCGCTGTGAACCCAGTCAATGGAAGTGGAGTCAAGCCTGAGGGGATGCCGACGGTCGTCGTGGTGTAGTCTGATGCAGTGGTCGAAAAATGAGTTCCAGCAGTCCAGCGGCTATCGAGCTGAAGGACAAGTTTGGATTCCGTCCCGATGCTCGCTGGATTGACCTCTACTAGTATGTCACCAGGAGCGATTCCCGCTTTGGTTCGATCGGGTCGGATCAAGACTTCGGTAAAGTTTCCTGCGTGGACAGTTTGGATGAAAAAAGACCCACTGAAGATGAGTAAAAAGCAAGCCAGAATCCGCGTCAAAAATCGCATAGATTCATCATAGATGAATTTGCACAAAAGCAAAACAAGAAGACTGGTATTTTCGTCTTTATTTGGCGTATTCACACGCCTCAAATGTTGCTACAGTTGAGATTGTGTCAAACACTTTTCGCAGACACATTGCTACCCTTCTATTACTGACAGGGGTCTTTTTCTTATGGAGACCTACTGCGGTTTTTGCTGCCACCGGAACCTTCAAACAGATCAATTTCCAGGGGAAAGTGGTCAATAAGACCACAGGAACGAATGTCGCCGACGGATCGTACACATTTGTGTTTAGTTTGTATACTGTCTCATCGGCAGGCTCAAATATTTGGACCGAGTCAAAGAGTGTGACAGTCACCAATGGTATTTTTCAGACGTTTTTGGGCGATACAACGTCTCTTCCAGGATCGGTTGATTTCAATACTGACAATTTGTACCTGGGGATCAACTTCAATGGCGATGGTGAGATGAGTCCTCGGGTCCGATTTACCGCTGTTCCGCAAGCGATGAATGCGCTCAAAGTCGCAGGTCTCACGGTCACAGATACGACTGGTACGTTGACGATCCCAAATGGCACGACGATCGCCTTCTCTGGGACAAACAATTTGACCTTTACGACCACGGGATCGACTGGCTTGACGTTGCCGACGACTGGTACCTTGGCGACCCTGGCCGGTTCAGAAGTCCTGACCAACAAGACCATTGGCTCGACTGGTTTGGTCTTCTCTGGCGCCTCGACTGATATCGATACTGCAGCAGCCGAAGGGTTGGTGTTGCAGGGTCGCGCGGCATCTTCCTTCAACACGACGAGTGGTGCGATCTCGTTTCAAGCTGCTGGCTCGGGCACAATCTCGACTGTACAGATCGGTGCAGGTGGCGCTGGATCGACGACTCCCGATTACTTGGCATTAGATGTGAAAAGTGATACTGGAGATCCTGCAGGTGGAGCCGAAGGCTACATTTACTACAACACGTTTGATAACAAATTCCGCTGCTACCAAAACTCTGGCTGGACTGATTGTGTCGGCAGTGGAGTCACAGGGACTGGGACAGCTGGTACATTACCGATTTACACTGGTGCTGGTGCGACTATTGGCGATTCTTGGCTATCGCAAGCCAGTACCACTTTGACCCTGAGTACCGCGACGATTATCAGTGATGCGAGTCTCGCAACACTGACGTCCTCGACGGCATTGAGTCTCAATCCAAATACAGGGACGAGTTACACGTTGGATTCTACCGCCACAACTTTGAGTTTGTTCGGGACGGCAACAGCCCTGACATTTGGAAACTCCGCTTCGACGTTGGCAGTTGGTGCGTCTGGTGGCTTGACGGTCACTCCAGGTGGAGATATGACGTTTTCTGAAGCCCACAACAAAGGCTTCACGATCTCTGGGACGACCGCGACAAATCGGACGACAGACCTCATGACCATCACACAAGCATCTGGTGCAGGCACTGGCACTGGAAATTTATTGCAATTGATAAATAATGACACCGATTCGACTGCAGCCCTCTTGGATATCAATCAAGGGACGGCTGGTGGTACAGGTATCAACTTCCCATTGGGTATCAGTACCGGTAATGCGATTAACATTTTTAGTACCATTACGACTGGAAATGCGATCGCCATTCCTGCGATCGCGACCGTCACATCAGGCTCGGCCATCAACCTCAGTGGAGGTGTTACCGGAGCAGTAGCTGCCATGACTGGAAGTTACATCAGTGTCTCACCGACTCGATCGAAGACATCTGGTGCGACGCTGATATCTGATACTGGTCATTTCCTCAGTCTCGTGCGTAGCAACTCAAATACTATTGCCGGTGGGACACTCGATATGCAAGGTGACGTGGCCGTGATCTCGTCCACATGTTCGCAAAGTGCGGGCACCTGCAGTGACTCATCACATATTTTGTCACTGGCACAAAGTTACACTGCTGCTACAGGAAATGTCTTTGACGTGACCAATGCCGGCACGGGCAAAGGATTATTCCTCACTTCTTCTTCGACGGGAAATTTGATGGAGCTTGATAGCTCAGGAGCAGTGACTACTCCAAAGGGCATCGTGATTGCCGCGACGAATGGCGCTGGTGTGATTACTGACGCACTGGATGTCTCTGATGCTGAGATCGTGAACGGTATCAATCTGGGAGCTAACAATATTTATTCTGTCGGCAATGTGAATTTTGCCGGAACTGCTACTGGTACATCAGCAACAGGAATTGTACTTCCAGTAAAAACAGACTCTGGAGATCCGACCGTCACGCAAGCAAATGGAGAAATGTACTACAACAGTAATAGTGGCAAATTCCGCTGCTATCAAGCTTCCGCTTGGGTAGATTGTATAAACACGAGTAGTGGCATCACTGGGACGGGGACCGCTGGCACGCTGCCAATCTATACTGGTGCTGGTGCCACGATTGGAGATTCTTGGCTCTCGCAAGCAAGTACCACGTTGACACTCAGTACTGCTACTGCGATTAGCGACTCCGTCCTAGCGACATTGACTTCATCAACTGCATTAAGTCTCAATCCAAATACAGGAACCAGTTACACGCTCGATTCCACTGCGACGACACTCAATCTTTTCGGGACGGCAACAGCCCTGACATTTGGCAATTCCGCTTCGACGTTGGCAGTTGGCGCTTCTGGTGGATTGACTGTGACTCCAGGAGGTAATTTGACGATTGCTGAAGCTGCGACCAAAGGGACCACGTTTACATCTGACTTGACCAGCGCAGGTCGCACGACAGATGTGGTGACGATTTCTCAGGCCAATGATGCGACTAATAATAGTACTGGAAATTTACTTCAACTCACAAACTCAGATACCAGCTCAACCACTGCATTGCTTGATTTGAATCAAACTGCCCCTGCCGGCGGAATGATTAATATACCCGCAGGTATGTCCACTGGGACAGCGATCAATTTTGGAATGGGCATAACTACTGGGAAAATAATGCAGGTAATTGCTGCTTCCGTGACTTCGGGCAATGTGCTGGGATCATCTGGTGGCGACAATATTTCTGGAACATTAACAGCATTTTCCGGAAAGTACATTAGTTTGTCTCCGGTAAGAACTCACGTTGGAAACACGACCATTACTGAGTCTGGAAATTTTTTGAGTTTGGCAAGAAACGATGTGCAGGTGACAGGAACAGGCACTATCGCAATTACAGGAGACATGGCACTTCTGACATCTACATGCAGTCAGAGTGGTGGTTCATGTACTGACTCCTCACATATTTTGAACTTGCAGCAAAACTATGCTGCGGCGAATGGAAACGTATTCGAGCTCACCAATGCTGGGACTGGCAAAGGAGTCTCACTCACTTCTTCATCGACCGGTACATTGATGGAATTGGATTCCTCTGGAGCGGTGACGACGGCAAAAGGATTGGTTATCGCCGCGACCAATGGCGCTGGAGTAATCACGGATGCGCTCGATGTCAGTGATGCAGAGATCGTCAATGGTATCAATGTGGGAGCGAACAATATCTATTCTGTCGGAAATGTGAATTTTGCTGGGACAGCGACTGGTACATCAGCAACAGGAATTGTACTTCCAGTAAAAACAGATTCTGGCGATCCGACCGTCACGCAAGCAAATGGAGAAATGTACTACAACAGCAATAGTGGCAAATTTAGATGCTACCAAGCATCTGCATGGACTGATTGTATCGGGAGTGGAAGTGGTATTACTGGGACTGGGACCGCTGGGACATTACCGATTTATACGGGTGCTGGTGCGACGATTGGTGATTCTTGGTTGTCCCAGGCCTCGACGACGTTGACTCTCAGTACTGCGACCATCATCAGTGATGCTTCACTCGCCACGTTGACGACTTCGACAGCATTTAATCTCAATCCAAATACTGGTACCAGTTATACGCTTGATTCCACAGCCACGACTCTCAATCTCTTCGGTACAGCGACTGCGCTGACGTTCGGAAATTCAGCGACGACACTTGCATTCGGTGCCTCTGGAGGCACGACCATAACGCCTGGCGGAACCTTGACTATCGCAGAAGCGGCAACAAAGGGCACTATTCTGACTTCTACACTTACTAGTGGAGCCAGAAGTACATCTGTCTTCAGTATTACGCAAGCCAATGATGGGACCAATGACTTCGACTCTAGCACCACTGGATTGGTAAACCTAGTCAACGATGACCTTGGTTCTGCCTCTGCAATCGTATGGATCGATCAAAATGGGACTTCAAGCAGTGGTGATGAATCTGGTATCCACATCTCTGCTCCAAATACTGGCTCAGCTACCGGTATGGAGATCAATGTCGGAGATAATGCATCAAACAACTATTCCGGAGGTGGTGGTCTGATTATTGATGACGCGTATGAAATGACGTCAGGCTCAGGGATAAGAATTGGAACTAGTACAGGCATTGGCTCTGGTACGACTCAGACTTTCTCGGGTAATTACATGGATATCTCTACTGAACTCGGTGCAGGTACGTTCTCACAGAGCTCTGGCACCAGAACTGAAAGCGGTCACTATCTCAACGTAGGGAGAGCGTACACCACGAGTGGCACAGGTACAGTCACAATTACGGGTGATTTAGCTTCCTTGGCTGCCACCTATACCGAGACCGCCGGTACCATTACTGATACATCAAATATCCTTTCATTGGCTCAGAACTGTGATGCGACGTCTACGGATTGTACAGGTGCAGTAATTGATTTGACCAACTTCGGTACTGGTGCAGCGCTTGATCTGGCGCAAACGAATACATCAGGGACACAAACAAATGGAATCTTTTTCAATCGAAACGGTACGAGTGGCACGACGACAAATGGAATTAACATCACCAATACCGCCGGCACACTTACGTATGGATTGACTTTTACGGGTACGACCGCGATTGGTACAGACATCAAACTACAAGGTGGGGAAACCATTAGCAACTCTGTTGCTGATACCATAGTGCTCGCCTCTGATGCCACGAATGGTGCTGGCGTAGCGAGACTTCCAGTGAAGACGGATACTGGAGACCCAACGCTTAACGTCGAGGGGAACATTTACTACAATACCTTCGACAATAAATTCCGATGCTATCAAAACGCTGCCTGGACCGACTGTATCGGCTCTGGTGGAGCGACTGCTTTTGATACGATCAGTGATCCGACTGGGACCGGTGCGATCGCGATGGGCAACAACGCTCAGACACTTGATTTCATCTCTCCCTCGACTGCGACCGCGATGGATGGTTTGACCGTCACGTATACGAATGGCTCCGCGACTGACGTGACCACTCAACGCGGTTTTGTCGTAGCGAATCTCAATGATGCAGCGTCTACGGGTACTCTGGAATCTTTGGCTGTGATCGAAAACCGCGATATCAATGAGACATTAGGCAATGCACTATTGATCGATCAAGCTGGCGCGGGTACGACGACCAATGCCCTTAAGATCAGTAATTCTGGAGGAAATATCACGACGGGTATCGCCATCGTCGACGGTGCTGGCGGCACTCTGACGACGGGCATCTCAGTCACGGGTGCGATGACCACCGGATTGACGATAGGCAGTGGGTCGGACGCGATCACCAGCGGCATCGTCCTTGGATCGACGGGTATTTCGACAGATATCACCTTACAAAATGGAGAGAAGATCGACAATGATACCGACGGATATATCCAGTTTTCCGTCGGATCAAACTCCGGTCTTGTGATCAATGATGGCGGTCAGTCATTTGGATTGGCGACCGCTGCAAGTGATGGCGGCGTATTTGGAGGTGCCGCGTATTATGGATTCAAAGACGCAGCCAACTCAGTCCAGTACTTTCTCTTGACGCAAGCCGCGACCGCGAATACGGGGACGACGAGTCAAGCTGCACTCACATTTGCGACTCCAGTGAATACGACGGGTACAAACGTAAACGAAGGACTTGCGATCGCGACGACGATCGGCAATGCGAGTGCCGGGGCGAACACCGCCAACATCATCTCGATCGCGGCGCTTACTGGCGATGACCAAGTGACACTTAACGGAATCAGTATCGGGACGCTGACTCCGAGTGCGGGGACAGAGACTGCGATCAAGATCGCATCAGGCTGGGACAAAGATATCTCTGGCGCTTCCTGGAATATCACCAGTGGAGGTGTCTTGACCGTCACTTCCTGCAGTGGCTGTGGCGGCGGAGGGAGCACTTTACAGCAGGCCTATGATGCAGATGCGGATGGATCCGATGCAATCATTCTGATGACGACGACCGACGGCTCAATCATTTTCCAAACAGTAGCTGGTACACAATTTAAAATTGCAGCGACGGTCGCTCCGACAGTAGACTTGCAAGCAATCACGAACACAGGCTTTGGGACGGTGACCGATGGCGTCAATGGTCTCTCGATCGCCTTTACGCAAGCCGACGATGCGGATGCGACTGACACCAATGCCGGTGCGAAGATCACGTTAACGTCCTCATCTGGTGATGCGGATACTCTGGTCGGACTTGATGTAGCCAATATTACTGGTGGCGCTGCAACGGAGAAAGGGATTCGTATTGGCTCTGGATTCGACCAAGACCTTGAGTTTGTCGATACCACGCCGGTTATCCGAATTCCGGATGCAAGTAGTCTGACGATACAAGGCGGCCAAGGAAATACACTGGCACAGATGACAGAATATTTCTCAGGAGCGAATTACGGTACATTTGAAGCCGGTGGATTTATCAATATTGATGGAAGTTACTATGAAGATCAATTTATGAGTGGAGCTACGACAGCTACTGCTGACGTCGCTTTGTACTCAATCCGCTATGGAGACAAGCACGACTGGGTCTTTGATGAAGCAGGTGTCGCTTCTATCGGGAATGGGAGTGCAGCTTCAAACTCCTATGGCTGTTCGGTCAACCAAAACTCTGTAGGGCTCGGAAACATCAATGGAATGGTTCAATTGACACCTGAATTGACTACAAGTACTGCTGGAGTACGTGGAGCGGATTGTCGACTCACGATTGGCTCACAGACAGGCGCGTCAACGATTGGCATTTTGAATGTGGCAAACAAATGGGTGATGTATTGGAAAGTGAAGCCGAGTTCAAACTGGACCAATGCAAAAAGTGCCAGAGCAATGTATTTCGGTGCCAACAACTTCTCAATGGCTTGGGATGGGACTATTCCCTACGGTACATCCGCAAACCCAGCACAATCAGGCGCTGCAATCATGATGTATAACGGAGACGCCACAAATAATAATGTGGGCTCAAATTGGCGAGGAATTGTGGTAAATGGAACGCTTGCGAATCAAACAGGTGTCCCATGTGGCGTGAGTGTCGTGACGACTGCATTTGCTCTTCTGAGGATTGAAGCTCGAGCGACTAACGAAGTTGGCTTCTTTGTTGATCCTGATATGTCCAATGGTATCAGTATGACAAATTGTGGCAATGCGACCGTAAACGTCCCGTCTGTCAACTTGGCACCAGCTCTCAATGTCGGAAATTCTCTAGCGACAGGTCAAGTGGGTTGGGGGTCGTGGTCAGCTCAAGTGGACTTGTTTGCCTATGTCCAGGACGACCCACGTGATTTTTCGACGCCGCAGTCTTTGGTTTCGAGTGAATCTAGTACGCCTTCGAATCCAATTCCACCAAATCCAATAACTGGTGCTGACTTAGCTGAACACTACTATTTTCATTCTGAACATGATTTTGGCGATATCGTCACGTTTGGGACTGCCCCAGGGACTGCAAGTCGTTCGGCAACTCCATATGATCGAAAGATTCTCGGAGTAGTCTCGCAATCTCCTGGGCTGACGATCGGAGAGGCTGATGAGACGAGCTCCCCAATCGCGCTCACTGGTCGTGTCCCCACGAAGATCAATTCCAAAGGTGGCTCAATACACATAGGTGATCCGATTACGACTTCTGACATTGCCGGGTATGGTATGCGCGCGAAAGGACCGGGAAAGATCGTTGGCACAGCGATGGAAAATTTTGAGTGTGAACGCAGCTATTGCGAAGGTACGATCATGGTGAATGTGAATGTGGGATATTATCTCGGTGATGAGGGAGATACTGCTCTCTTGGTGCAAAAAGAAGTCGCCTCTTTTGGAGCCACACTTTCACAATCTGAACTCACATCTTTGACTGCGTCAGCAAGTGGAGTACTCGGTGTCAGTTCAGAAGCGACTCAAGGGCTTATTGCAAAATTTATGGAGATGACGGGAGGATTGAGAGTTGCTTCGGCTTTTGAAAGTATCGGGACTGCCATTTTTCGAGGACCATCAGATTTCTTCTCTAAAGTGATGTTCAAGGATAAAGTGGGTTTTGAAAATCAAGTGACGTTTAACTCTGATACAGCTGGAAATGCGGTCATAAAGTCAGGTGAGCGATTCGTCGATGTGACCTTCGATCACGAATATGATGTCGATCCAATTGTCAGCGCAAATCTCATTATTGCTAGAGTCACACAGGAAAACATTCCAGAATATATTGAGAAGAAATTATGTGAGGCTGATGACACCATAGATGCTTGTCAAGATAAAGTCTCGAGCAGCACTTTGAGTGTCGATGTCCGCTACGCAGTAGTGAGTCGTTCAAAGCAAGGGTTTATGATCCTGCTCTCAAAAGAGACACCGGTAGACATGTTGTTTAGCTGGAGCGCTGTGACTGTCAAAGGTGCGAAGACGTCAGTGAGTCGCACCTCCGTAAGCAGCGGCTCTGCTCTCTTATCACCGATCTCTACCCAACATCCGAGCGCAAGTCCGCTCGTATCACCTCTGCCGATTTTGTCGCCGCTGCCGACTTCACTCCCTGTACTTGCGACACCTTCCGCTACAATAGCTCCTGTTGCGACTTCTTCCGGTCAACTGTAATTCAGAGACAGTCCGCTTAATGGAGTTCTTGCAGCTTGTTGAGATTTTGTTTGGCGCTCTCTAATGAAGGGTTAATCTGGAGGGCTTTTTCAAAAGCCTGGCGTGCTAGTGAGTATTCTCCCGACAGGGCGTAGACAGCACCAATGTTGTTGAGGATTGATGTGTCACTCGGCGCAATTTGTAATGCGCCCGTATAGGCTCGCAGTGCCAACTCATATTTTCCCAATTGCCTATAGGCGTTGGCGAGAATGATCAGGCGCTCGAACTCATTCACAGGATGTTCAGTTGAGCGCAATAGGAGCTCAACCGCTTTCGCATGATCGCCTTTTGAGTCATACAGTAATCCCAATGTTGTTCGAATTTCTGGGTAATCTGGGTTGGTTTTGTATGCTTGTTGGTACTGATATAACCCAGCGTCCATTCTGTTTTGCGATAGATAATAATTTCCCAAATAAATCCTTGCCAAAACCGCGTTCGGATTGACAGCCACAGTCCTAGTCCACAGCGTCACGTCATCTTTCCAATCCAAATTACGCTGAGAACTTAGAACCGAGTATGCCAAGACAATGCAGATGAGTGCTATCCAGGCAAATTGCTGTTTTGAAGACTTGAGTGGTCCACTGGTTAGTGGGAGTACTTGAGTAAACAGTGTGGTTATGAGCAGAAGAAATCCATACGAGGGGACATACGCAAATCGTTCGACCATAATTGCTTCAGTTGGAATGATATTTAGAGTAGTCAAGAAACTTACAAAGAACCATAGGATAGCAAACGAGAGAATTGGGTTTTTCTTGCGGAATGTGATCGCCACACAGAGTGAAAAAAAGATGATAGTGATCGCGGCAATACTTTCTAATTGAAAGAGAGAGAGTGAGTACATGACTTGTTTAGTAGAAAGGCTAGCGCGCTCCATTTCGACGACCCAGGATGAAATCCCAGATCCCAGACTGTGGTTTATGGTCAAACCGAGAGGAATGAGTAGCACGTGTAGATAGCGCAAAAATGCTTTGAGCATGACAAAAAATTGGACTGAGGGATGACCCAATAAGAATCCAGCGCGAGCACCTGCATGAGCGAGGAAAGTACGCATTGCAAGATATACAACCAAAACGATTGCGAAGGGTATGTTTCTTCCGAATCGCTTCCAGATTGATTGACCAGGATAGAGAAAATAAATATCGACCAAAAAAAGCAAACCGGGAAGTGTCAGAGTCACTTCATTGGTGCCAAACGCCAAAAATGCGAACAAGATGGCTCCACAAGCTAGAGCTATTCGATATCGAGGATCTTCACTCAGTCGAATGTAAAGATACACCGAGAGAAACATAAACACGATCCCAAACATATCCATGCTTGACGTGATCCACGTGACTGCTTCTACATGAATGGGATGGAGCGCAAACAGGAGTGCGACTACAAATGGAAAATACGCATCTTTGGTCAATCGTCTGGTTATCAAATAGACCAAAATCGATGTACTCATCTCGATGCCAATGCTTTGCAGGTGATATCCAAAAGGATTTTTCCCCCAAATCTTATCGTCGATGATGTAGAGAATGTTACGTACGGGACGATAATTGCCTCCATGCGTGGGTGGCGTTTCGCCTAGAATGAAACGTGGAATACTGCTCCACTCTTGCTTCGCTTCCCAATTGATCACCGTATCCTTATCATCCCAGGCAAATCCATTTCCGAAGATATTAGCGTAGGTAAGCAGTACACTGATGATGATTACGAAGACTTGAAGATCTTTACGCTTCAGCTTATGGAGGAGGTACGAAATATAGTTCATTATGTGCGTCTATGAAGTTCTTTCAGTTCTAGCCCAGCATATTTCGGATTGTCGCCTTTCGGATAAGAATCGAAGGTGAATCGCTTGAGAATTTCTTGGCATTTCTCAGGATAGATGTCACAAGTATGAGTTTCAAACATGAAGACAGGTTTCCCTTTGCTCAGATAATCGTCGACAAAATCCATGACATGGACATCTGTCATAAAGTTATCGGTATAAATTGCCGTTTTCCCATGGAGATGGATTGGCGCTAATACTCCAAAAATGAATGCACTGTCGGGCGGCGTTTGAGGAATCATCACATCTTCAATGTATGCGTGCAAAGTTCGTGGACCGACTTCTACTAAAGAATCCCAGGGTGATGTAGTAATGAGTCTTCGATACGAAGTAATCGTGGGGACGATGCTGAGAAGCAACACTCCTGCTCCGATCAGCATCCAATTTCGAGTTTGAAATGATGCTTTTCGAAACGACTGATTCAGGTCCCTGAGCGCAATGCTTGCGAAGATAGTAAGCGGGACACTCTCCATGAGAAAAAATCGTCCGTAGGAACCCGAAAAAGTATATGAGTAAAACTGACCTGCATAATAAAATGAATAGATAAAAAAGAAACCACACATCCAGTAGACAAATATGAGAAGACGAAAATCTCGACTTCTCCTCGTCCAGCGTATCGAAAATAGCGTCAGAGATGCAAGGATGGTGATTGCTAGAGGAAACTCTGGTCGATTCACAAAAGTTAACACATTCGGAAGAGTGTTTCGCATAACATAACTTGTCGTAAATATCTCTAATGGCGTCGCTTCGGCGCAGCACCAAATGCTTGAAAATACAGGCACCGAGACGAGTGCTCTGATGAGAACGACAGGGACAAGCAGTGCAAGCACCAGTCGATCCATGCCAACAAACAGTTTTTGCTTGCGATAATGCCTCATACTTAGTGCGGCAATTCCAAGCGCCGGCAACATGAGGAAGCTCTCGAATCGAACCATAAGCAGTAGAAAAACAGAAAGCCAAACGAACGCTGCATCGAATAGTGATTGTTTTCTAGAGTAGAGGATGACTGCAAGTAGTGAAAGCAGCGAGAACGTGACAAAGTACACATCAATATTTGTACTCACTGACCAATAGACTGTCAGAGGTGCAAATGCGAAAATACTGGATGAAAATAGTGCAGTAAGTTGATCATCAAAAAGTTCTAGGACAACAATAAAAAGTAGTAGTATCTGTACCGTACTCGCGAGCTTTGCGAATCGAAACAAATTGAGTTCATCAAAGCCAAAGAGTTTTAAGACCCATGCATTGATAACGGGTACCGTGATACGAGCAGCAGGGTCCGGATCGCCTAAAAGTATTTGAGATTCAGTGGAAAGTAATAAGCTGACTGCTTGCCCATGTCGTGCGAAATTGATGGAATACGATAAGTATCTATCCTCATCAAAATAGACTCTATGCCCATTTGGTACCCATGCAAATCGAATGAGTCCACCTAGAATGCAGATACTTACCAATCCAAGTGATACTCCTCGATGCATGGACTTCACTCGTTTCAGGAGTAATGGGAAGTACGATGCACACACGCCAAGTAGCAGCAAGAGCATGACGCTGACAGACCAAGGTGCGATAACAGCTATCAAATATCGAGTTGCTAGAAGTAAGTATGCGCTAATCATTTTGAATCCAATTCTATAGTGAACTTTTTAGCCAACTGTGTCGCTCGCTCGCGTTCCTCCTCAGGCAAAGGATATGACATGTAGCGTTCTAGGTAGTGCTTCGCTTTCGACATGTCGTGGAAGCAGGCTGCATAGAGGATAGCGATGTCTAAGACAGTTTTGCTCACATTTTGTTCTCCACGGATAGACAGTGCGGTCAAGAAATAGTGTTCAGACGCTTCGCAGTCACCTTGAGCTGCTTTGATTCGCCCCATCTCCGTATTGAGGGGGAAATTCCACTGGGATTCTGGGATCTTTTTTAACGTGCTCTCAGCTGCACGAAGTTGACCATCAAATCGATACAAGGATGAAAGCTGACCCAATGCCAGAATATTTTGAGGATACCTGCTGGTGAAATTTTCCATCTCTGTAATCGCGTCTTTGATTCGAGTTGGATCGAATCCCAAATTTCGGCTTAAATCCACGAAATTGAGTTTTTTATGGGCGAGCGTATTGGGGTCGACTTGTGAGCTTCGCAGAAATAGGATTCCATCATAATCGATATAAAATAGAGCCCAATCTGACTTCTTTCCAAAATAAGTAGTGACGTAATCGTTCTCCTTGCTCGTAAGAATTGCGTTGATCTCATTATCATCTACAAATTCACGGATATTTTCATCGGAAATAGTTGAAAGCCTTCCATAAGCTCCTATCGTGTCATTTGAATCAAAAAAATCATCTCGAGCATCAATCTGTTGTTTCTGCGGAAACAGACAATAATAGATATAGCCTGTAATTTCAGTTGAGACGAGGATATTTGGAGGAACTTTATTTTCTTTTAGAATCTTGCATTGTTCGCTCGGTGGCGCAAAGCGAGTCTGCCTCGGCGGAAACGCCGCCCAGACGCACATGACTAGTATGGCAGAAAATAATGACAATACGGGCCAAATTTTCCGTTGTCGAAAATGCTTTGGGAGGCTCTTAATTAACGAGTCGATTGTAACGCCAAACAACGGTAAGGTGACGAATACTGCAAGCGGGATGAAGCGCACGAAAAAGAAACCGAACCATAAAAAAATACCAGTTGGGATGAGAGGATATATTTTCGTCAAGAATTTTTGCTTTGTTCGAATGAGTAAAAACGTAAATGAGATGACAGTGACGAGACCGTAGAGCAAAAAAAGAATGTAGTACGCTGGTGAAACATCAGACTTGAAAATACTCGTGTTCGTGACCTCGAGAGCCCCGGCGAGTGTGCTGTACCACTTCGCATTTCCTAACAGCGCATAGCCGGTGAGACCGTAGAGATACAGCCGAAAGCCGTATGGGTTGATGAGTGTAGCCAACAATGTGATTGTACCGAGTAGCGGAGCTATCCATGAAGTCGTCGTTGGAAATAGTCTAGCCATCAGCACCTGTCGAAATGTAAATGCGGTGACGAGCAAGGCGAACAGCAGAATATATCCGCCTGAAACGTTAGCAAAGAGGATGCCTACAAAAGGAAGAAGATAGAGCAATTTGGATCGGTGTAGTCTCCATTCCTCGAAGAGGACTTCAACAGATAGTAGGAGGATCAACGAAGCGATCAATGGATGCATTTTCCAAAAACTTAAAAGTAGTAGCGCGCCAATTGTTGTCGACACTGTTTCTGAACAACGAGAGATATGGTGAAGAGAGAATAGATGCTGCAGCAGGACAAAAGCTCCTATAGTAATCGGAATCAGCACTAGGAGTGGACCGAATGTCTCACTAGGTCGAAACGACATATACGCGAGGACATCAAATAACCAGCTATGGCTTATCCATTCGAGCGAAGGGGCTGCTTCCTTATAGGAGATATCAGTTTGACCAGGAATACTGTGCCTGGAGAGTATGTACCTGCCAATGCCAAAATGGAGGTATGAATCTGGCACGAGCAGGTTTCCCATTCCAATTACAACAACGAAAATGATACTGAAAACCAAGAACAAGCGAAAAGTAGCATTATTGCTGATAGGTTGAGACATAGGTAAACACCAATTTGGAGACATCGGTCATGTGTTTTCGTGCGTTATCCTCAGTGTCTCTATCCATCAGACAGAGAATGTAGGGGCGTTTCGGATAGTACACGATCCCGCAGTCAGTGAAAACAGATTTTTGAGGATTTCCTTGGTCATACACTCCTATCTTGTGAGCAACTGGTATTTCTTTGGGAATTGGAGCGGCAAGTTTGTCATTAAATGGTGACTTCGTCATAATCGATAAAATTTCATCGGAGCTCGATTTATCTAAGTAGGATGAGAGATATAAACTTCGCAAGATCGAAGAATAATTCTTCGGTGAAACTACTGGGAGAACACCATCAAGTTCCTTGGGGATGTCCAGATAGTCAAAGACATCTTCGAGTGCGCCGTCTGGGAGGTGAGAATAGATGATGCTTTTAGCCGTATTATCAGAATTTATCAGTGTAAGATCGATTGCTTCATGCAAAGTTATTTTTGCACCGGCCCCTCTTTTATACAGGTCACCGAAATGAGAGTCGAGATCGGATTTTTCTATTGTGAGAACATCATCTTTATTCCAAGTTCCATTTTCGATTTGACGGTACACAGCCATGACCATAGGAGTCTTGAGTAAACTTGCTAAAAAGTAATTTTGCTTTTCATTTACACCGGCTGACACGCCTGAAGGTAAATATTCGAAATACAGTCCAAAACCAGGCAAGCTGGAAGCATAGTCTTTCAAATCTTTCCTCAGTAGAACAAAGTTCAAAATAATATCATTTTTATTTTCAATAAAGATTCGAGGTGAAAGGAAAGAATACGTCATTGCCGGAGGGACGTACTCTGATTCCTGTGATGGAGAACTAGTCAACACAAAAAAGAGAAGGATTATGTTTACCACTAGACTAGTGCTCAAAATAATTATGAGGATTTTTCGCATATTCCTATGAACTTCATATTGTATACTTGAGCTTTGAAAATGAAAAAGCTCCCTACCGTCTCGATCATCGTACCAGCTCGTGATGAAGCTGGAAATATAGAATCGCTCATCAAACGCATCCCTATCCTCGGCGGTCACACGGAACTGGTCTTTGTCGAAGGCTTTTCACAGGACGGGACTTGGGAGATGATCCAACGGGTGAAAAAATCAACCAAGCTAAAAGGTCTGTCTGTTGTCGCATTCAAGCAAGAAAAGCGCAGAGGCAAAGAAGCGGCCACTCGGCTCGGCTTTGACAAAGCGGCTGGAGCTGTCCTGATGATCTTGGATGCAGATCTTTCCGTCGAACCGGAGCGTCTCAAACTATTTTATGACGCATTGATACAAACTCCTCATCGGTTTGTGAATGGATCGAGATTTATCCATCCCCAAGAGCCATTGGCGATGCGATACTTAAATAATATTGGAAACATTGCCTTTGCGCGTATTTTCAGTCTCATCCTGGGCATGCGAGTGACTGATACGCTCTGTGGGACAAAAGTGCTCTGGCGCAAAGATTGGAAAAGATTGAAAGCGGCCGTGGCTCCGTTCGCGCGTCATGATCCGTATGGGGACTTTGAACTCTTCCTGGGAGCTCATGTGCTTGGTCTCCAGATAGTCGAAGTGCCCGTGGTGTACAAAGCGCGTACATATGGACAGACAAAAATCTCCCGCTTTCGCGATGGTTTACGTCTGCTCGCGGTACTTGGTTCCTTTTTATTATTTTTAACCCGTCGCCGCCTCTCTTCCCTTTCCCTTTGACCTTTCCCCCTTTCCCTTGCCTCTTTACCCTTCCCCTTTCGCGCTTCTCCCTTACCTCTTTACCCTTTCCCTTTCTCTCTTCTTATGTTGTACACTTAATTCTACCGTGTATCTCCGTCCTTATTGCCGACTCTATCTCGTCTCTATTTGTTTGATAAGTTGCTTCTTCGTTTTTCCTCAGTCGGTCTTTGCGGATACGAGTTGCAGTGCATCGATATCAGTGAGTTCAATTTTTGTGAGTCAGTCACTGTCTCTGACACTACGTGTTGAGAACACTGGGACTAGTCCGCTAGTTTTGGCATATTTATACAAACCCGGACCAGGGTATGTTCTATCAGGCGCATCAAGTAGCGGATGGGATGCGACTTTGTCGGATGAATCCCGCCTTTCACTTCAAAATGGGTCGATCGCGCCGGGAGAATCACAAGACTTTTCGATCCAGATCACTGCGGATGCAGAACCAGTAGACCTTGCTTCACTGAATGTCCAAGCCACAGAATTACCTGACGGCAATGGCTTAATTGATTGTGGCACTCCGACGTTTGCAGTTGTCCAAACCACCGCACCTGTGATATCCAGTATCACGATTTCTGACGTCACTGACTCATCTGCAAAAATCAGTTGGGTCACAGATAAAGCCTCAACTGGTGCACTAATGTATGGCACGACAAGTACATATGGGTTGACCAGGTCTGAGAGTGGCACAGGCACCACACACAGTCTCGTGGTCGACGGACTGTCAGCAAACACGACGTATCACGCGAAACTTTCAGGGACTGATAGTGATGGGTTTACTGGGGAAACCGCTGACTTTATCTTCGCGACGGCAGCTCCTGGTCTGACGATCACCAATACCGTGACCGTGACGGCGACGACCACCAAGACAGTGACCGTCACAGCACCAGTGGCGACACCGATTCCTGACAAGACTCCTCCAAAGATAGTGATCGACACGAAATTTGAGAAGGTCTACGAAAGTGCGCCTGATATTTCTGGGAAAGTAACTGATGCAGGTGGTCTTGCAATGATTGAGTACTCGATCGACGCTGGCAAAAATTGGTTGCCCATTGAGCAGTCCTTTCTCTCAGGATCAAAATCCGTTGCCTTCTCTTTCTCACCGCAAATGGAGATGGACGGTAATTATCAGATGATGTTGCGCTCAAAAGATGTGGCGGGAAATACCAAGAAGACGCCAGTCGTCCCGCTCGTCATCGATCGACTCCCTCCTAGACTGGGAGGCTTCGTCTATTCAATTGGGTCTTTCCCACTCGAGCCAGATGGTGATGGGACCATCGCTTCGATTGACGGAGTCCCGCTCCAGCTTTCATTTGCCGCGGTCGGTGGGCCGACCAACATAGATCTCAAGATTGGCGATAGTGCAGTCCCTCTCCAATACGATCTCGAGAGAAGTTTGTGGACTGGCAGTTATACGCCAAGAATCACAGGAGATCTGCAAGTCCAGTATGCAGCAGTGGATGGTGCTGGAAATGCGGTGAACGGAAACGTTGAACCCGTACACGTCAATGAGCCAGGGACGGTAGAGACGACAGCCTGCCGTTCCAAGGACGCGACTATTTCCGTCTTTGCTTACGATCCTCTCCTTGGGAACTACTCGCTGTGGAATGCCTCGCAATATGGCGAGCAAAACCCACAGGTGACGGATGATCAACGTCAATATGCGTTTGTCTTACCTTCGGGAAAGTACTATCTGCGTGTACAAGCCACTGGGTGCACGACACAAGAGACTGATATCTTCACGGTGAAGAGTCGCGAATTTATCTTCCAAGACTTTGTCTTGCGACCAACGGCCAAGCTTCAGATTGGTTCTTGGACACTTCCGATGCCTTCATTTTTCACGACACTTATCCCTCACCACTCACAGAAACAACCGCAAGAAAAGAGTACTGATCAATATGTAGGATCAGCTTTTCCTGATCTTGACGACGTATCGTTCGATGTTGCGACCCTTCGTGGGAAAGCCAGTGTCGTCACAGTCTTGTCGACATGGGTTCCTCAGACATCTTCGCAAATGCAAGCTTTGGTGCGGGCATCCACTGCTCGGAGGATGAACAGCTTGGTCATTATGGAAGAAGAAAGCGCTTCGAGCGTGAAGGTATTCGCCAAGCAAGGAGCATATACCAATCAAGTCATCGCCGATCCTGATGGAATCCTGCTCGCCCCGCTCTCCGTGCACTCCTATCCAACGCATTTTTTCCTGGACCGTCGAGGCATCATTCGCCGAGTCTATCGAGGATTTTTGAATGATGAGCAAATTGATGAGTACCTTACTGATGAGTAGTAGCAACTGCTCATCTATTCGTCTAGGATGATAGTATGTGGTCGATTTTTGTGCTTCAAAATATTCACTTCGCAGTCCATCTGTGCGTGGCTCTCGTGTGTTTTGCCTGTTTCTGGCTCTACTTTGATGCCTGGAAGAGCCATAAACGCATGACCGATGGCATTCGAGTGCTTGGGTTTCTCATTTTGGCGATCTCATTTGTGATCGAAGGGACGATGATCGAAGGAAATATTGAGAAATTCGGAATACTCGAATTGGTCTTGCGTTCAGTTGGATATCTGGGAGTGTTTGTTGGAATTTGTTGCGAAAATGTCCAAGATAAGCCAAAGAGTAAGCGAGAAATAGTCAGAGCTATCGCGCCGATCTCTATCCCTACCTATGTATGGTTGGGAGTAATCCCTGTCGTGTTGACAGCGATGATCAGTGTCTTTTACGTAAGAAAAGCGATTTTTGGACTAGAGGCACACGTGAAGCCCGTGGCGATCGCTTTTACTCTCTTTTGCCTAGCGCAGTTTCTCTCACTTGCATGTTTCCTGCAAGCGTCGCCTCAAATTATGCTCTTTACGCTGTTTCATCCGTATGGTGCAGTGTGGAGTGTCGAACTACTATTGTATGGAATCGCAGCACTCATCCTTGGGCGATGGGTATTTGGATATCTCCTCAAACAATTTGAGACGCAGCTCTTCATGATCTTGAGTTTGTTAATTGTCGTGATCTTTTTGGTGACTGCAGTGACATTTACCGGCTTATTACTTGGGAATATCCAAACTGAATCGATGCGTCAACTGATGCATGACGCCAAAGTGCTTCAGTACGCGCTTGATACCAAGCGCGAGGCAAGCATCGCAGATGCACAAGTGCTGGCGCAAAATCCAGTTGTCCTGTCAGCATCGCAGCAAGCGTCTCGAAGTGGAGAACTTACGATCCAAGCAGAGCAATTTTTACTTTCAAAACAGCACTCGTACGTCGTCATTACCGATGCAAATGGACAGATTATCGCCCGAGGTGATGATGCTCAAAAAATTGGCGATTCCATCTCCAGTGACACGATGTTTCGGCGTGCGAAGGATGGAAATGTGAGCTCGACGATCGTGACCAGTGCGGGCGTCTTGGCCCCAGTCGTGTCACTTCGAGCTGCGGCTCCAATCATGGCAGACAAAAAAGTCGTCGGTACCGTGATCATCGGGACGGCGATAGACAATGCGTTTGTGGATGGCATCCGTACTGCCACTGGACTCGAAGCTTCGGTCTATGGTGATTTCACGGTCAGTGCGACGACACTTGTCGAGAGCGATGGCACGACCAGACTCGTCGGCACCAAAGCGGTGGACTCAGCTATCAAAGAGCGGGTGTTGCATCTCGGCGAGACATTCTCAGGATCAACGACGATTGGATCGACCGCGTACTCTGCAGTATTTGTCCCGCTGGTAGACGTGGACACCAATCCAGTAGGGATGCTCTTTGTCGGGAGGCCACAGGCGGTTGTGATGCAGGCAGCCAGTCATTCCATCGAACTGACGTTTATCGCCACGTCAATTTTGGTGATGCTTTCTCTCGTCCCTTCGTATCTCATCGCACGCTCTATTGCAAATCAACTGTAGTTCTATGCACCCACTTTTATCCAAACTTCTGACGAGTACACCAGCAAATACCAATGATCTGATCAAAGAGCAAATCAAATTGCATGCGTCGATTACTGCCCTCCCTGTCGGATTTGTCATTGTCGACAGTAGCGAAGGCATCCAGACGATCAACCCTGCCGCTCAGCTGATCATTGGCAGTCTCGTCGTCCCGACGAAGCTCTCACAACTTCCTCGCGACCTCACAGATATGCTCCGGACACATTGTCAGACCGTCCAGCAAACGCAACGTGTGCATGAGGAAAATGAAGTGACCTATGGAAGTAAATTTCTCAAATTGTATTTTGCTCCGATAATCGCGCATGGTACACGTTCTGAGTATCTCGGGACAGTGATCGTCATGGAAGATGTGACCGAAGCAAAAATACTAGAGCGATCCAAAGATGAGTTTTTTTCAATTGCGTCCCATGAGCTTCGCACGCCTTTGACGGCGATCCGCGGAAATACGTCGATGATGATGGACATGTACGCCGACAAACTGTCGGATCCAGATCTTTCAGAGATGGTGCATGATATTTATGATTCCAGTGTCAGGCTCATTGGCATCGTGAATGATTTCTTAAATATGTCGAGACTCGAGCAGGGAAAAATCGAGTATAAGAAAGAGTCATTTGATATGGTCGCACTTGCCAAGGAGGTGACGACGGAACTTGTGGGTGCGAAGACACACCCGTCAGTAAGTCTCGTGGTGAAAGAACCGAGTGTGTCACTTCCAAATGTAGTTGCCGATCGAAATAAGACCAAAGAAATTATTATTAACCTTGTTGGCAATGCGTTGAAGTGTACGGAGTCAGGATCCATTGAGCTTTCATTTGCAGCCGGCGACCAACGAGTCAAGTTATTCGTCACAGATACAGGTCGCGGGATGAGTCCAGAAAATCAAACGATTTTATTTCATAAGTTTCAGCAAGCCAGTGACAACATCCTCGTTCGTGATACGAGTAAAGGAACTGGATTGGGTCTGTATATTTCAAAACTCATGATCGAAGGTATGGGAGGTAGAATTTGGTTGGAACGGTCTGAAATTGGGAAGGGTTCTACATTTGCAATTGATGAGCCCACAGGGTAATCTACAAATATGGCACGCATACTTATTGTCGAAGACGACCCACTCATGTTACGGATGTATCAAAAGATATTTGCATTTGCAAAATATGAAGTCGATACCGCGGTCAATGGTGTGGAAGGCGTCGAAAAAGCACGAAGTTTCAAACCGACCGTCATCGTCATGGACGTGATGATGCCAAAGATGGATGGATTGGCAGCATTGGATAGTATCAAAGCTGATCCAAATACAAAACATATTCCGGTCATTATGCTGACCAATCTTGCGAGTGAAAAAGATGCAGAAAATGCTATGCTCAAAGGCGCGATCAAATACATCGTCAAGAGTGAGCACGATCCAAAAGAAGTAGAAAGTATGGTGCGCGAGATCATCGCAGCGAGCACCCGTGATGCTGTGCCTTCAGCAGCCTGAAACAATCAGTAGTCGTTAGTAGTGAGGATACCAATATGGAAACTTCAGAAAAAAAACCACGATTTTTGGCCAAGAAACTCGGTAAGGGAGTCCTCGCGCTTGTAGTCGTCTTGGCTGTCTTGGTGCTTGGTGGTGTACTCACCGTCGTCGCATACAAAGTAAAGCCTTCATTATTTGCACGTTGGATCGGTGCGCCATCGCAAAATGCTGCAGCCCAAAAAGATGCTCAAAATCTCGTTGATGAGGTCGGCAAGTACATCGATCTGCCTGGTGATGAGACTCCGACGATCGCAACCGTTTCTGATGCTGAAAAGCTCAAGGGCCAAGCGTTCTTCGCGAAAGCTCAAAATGGCGATAAGGTCATGTTCTATACCAAGGCAAAAAAAGCATTTTTGTATCGACCAAGTACCAAGAAGATTATTGATGTCGCCCCGCTTTCCGTCGGTCAAAATCCGACCGATACCGCGTCTGGAAGTGCGACACCACAAGCCACGCCTGCACCAGCGAAAGTATCTTTACTCAATGGATCGGCGGTCACAGGTCTGACCACGACTGCAGAGCGCAAACTAAAAACTGTCGCTGGTATCGTCGTGAGTGGCAAGGGCAATGCCAAGAGTACGACTTATACCAAGACCACGGTCATCAATGTGAAAAATGTCAAAGCTGATTTGGTCGCGAAAGTCGCTACCGCTGTCGGTGGGACGGTCGACTCGCTCCCTGCGGGTGAGACCGCTCCAGTCGATGCTGATATCGTGGTGATCCTCGCTCCGTAAACTACTTCAGACTGACGAGAATTGCGCCGAAGACGACGAATACGATCCCCACCATGCTTCTGGGTGTGATTTTCTCACCCAAAAAAAGCACAGACATGATGGCGATGAAGACGAGGCTGGTGCGATCAATGACGCTCACTTTTGCGGTCTCACCTGCTTTGAGGGCGGCGAAATAAAAGATCAGTGAGGCTGCTCCTGCGACTGCTGACAAGACGATGTATGCAATCTCTTTCCCCGATAAATTCGCGATGACCGTAGTGTCAAATTTCTTAAGCCCTATCGTCACTCCGATCATCAGCACTGCCATGATGATCGTGCGCAGTGTGGTGACCAGAGTCGAATCGACATCTTTGACTCCCATCTTTGCAAAGATCGTGACGAGTGCCGCGGTGAATGATGAGAGGATTGCTAAAGTGAGCCACATTCTTTAGTTATACACTTTTTCTTGACTTTAATCTTATTCTGACACTTGGCTCAGTCACGATTTCAAGCTCACCCTGCTCATCCAGAGCGAGCTGAAACTCCCACAACGCAGTTGAGAGTACATCAAGATTTGAGAAAGTCGAACATATAAACGTGCTTTTTAAAACAGGATGAAGCTTATTTTCTTTGAGAACAGACCAAATATGAGGAAATTTCGTCAGCGGTCGCCTCGATTGACTCTGTTTCTTTAAAAGAATACTCTCGACAATTTGAGAAATATATCGTATGTTCACCTCAGATATTGGTTCGCTCGCAAACGAAAGGTCACTTCCCAAGAGCAAAGAAACATCCTGTTTGACCGAAGGTTTCAATTCATTCTGGAGTACTGCAATCATTTGTTGTGCTATAAGAGCCTGTGTCGATTCATCGACGGATCGCAACAACACTGTGAGTTCGTCAGCAAGATCCGAAGCCCTCTCAAAAACTCTAGAGGTGTTTCTCTGAAATTCTGCCATAGTGCAAGATTATATCAAATGTTATTAAAGAGGGCGCATGCCCATCAATTTTGGAAACGGTGTCCCTTTGAGCGTGATGATAAACGAAAGCTTCTCGTCTCGTTTGGCGAAAATATGTCCAGTATGAGGGTCTTTCATCGGATTGACGTCCCACCATCGGGCTAGAAACCAACGGAAACTAAAATACCGAAACTCGTCATTGAACTCGTGATACGGATCCACCATGACGATCTCGTCAGCTTCGACATCGATGTGGGACACGATACTGTAATGTCCGAAATCGTACTGCTCAGGATGCCCGTCAGTGTCTTGGTACTCTTCCTCAATGGACTCGTAAAAGAGGTTTTGCCACTCTACCCCGACCGGATACTTGTAGAGCTGCACTAGAGCCTCGAGCTCCTGGACGGTCGTGTGCTCTTTGCACCACAGCTGCGCTTGAGGTGCCACGATCGAGACCGCCCGTCCAAGTTCATCAGGGCGAGTCCCTCGCTCATCGATAAAATCCCTGGCATTGATGGCATTGTCGATGTCTGGCTGCGAGACATTGATGTCGAGGTGCGTCAAGAGCATTTGGATGGTCGCCGGGCCACAATGGACGTCATCGATCTGTTTCACTCGATGGAATTTGCTCAGTGGGCTGGTCTGGACGGTTGGGGCGATCCACTCGTCCCATGGGTTTGCCATATGGTTTTGACCTCTCCTGTATACTATACCAGTTATGGAACGCAAAATTCTCAAAGGAAAAGAAATTCAACGTAGTCTGCTTGGACTTGATGGTTTGACATTTGCTGAGGCAATTGTAATGCTTGCGGACCAGGGAGTTGATATACAAGTGAGTGCTCTGAAAAGTCAGCTCGAACACATTGGCTACGAATATGTGACCTTTGATGACACGTATATCACAGTTACCAACGCCGAGCTGTTCGTAGCCGCATTCACTCCAGAGATTGAAAAAACTACAAAACGCCAGTTCAGCAATCCGAACCCTGTAGTCTCTAATGTCACGTTAGCGAGACGCCGAGCTGCACAAGATTCTGACACATTTCATTCAAACCTTCGCAAAGGTTTCGGAACAAACGGTGGATTTCGAGACTAACTTACTCCAATTGTCTTGCGTATTTACTCATCATACTGGCGAGGACATCCTGGAATTTGATTCCATTGAGTGCCAACACTTCCGTAAATGGCAATCCGATATCCGGTCCAAACGCAGTGTTTGGATTTGAATCGGTAAAGTACACCGTATTGGTCGACTCTTCGATTCGCAGATCAAACTTGGCGTAATCCTTAAACTCACAAGCTTTGAAGGCTTTGACTGCGAGCTTCTTGATCTTGGTCGCCAGTGGTTCTTCTGGGATGACATAGGTATATGCATCGCGAGCGTTACTGTACGACTCGAGTGACGTGAATTGATGCTTCCCGTCTGGTTTGAAATGAAACTTCTTCTGTCCGAGGAAGACATGTTTTTTATACCCGTCATCAAAGACGCATGCGGTGACTTCAAGTCCATCAATAAATTTCTCCACGACGACTGGGATGTGATACAGCGTGAGCATTTTATCGACTTTTTTCTCTGCTTCGACGATCGTCTCTTTGACAGCTTTGTTATCGATACCGACACTTCCTCCGCCTTCATTGAGTTTCACGATCAGTGGGACCCCGAGTGTCTCATCGATGCGAGTTCCTGCTCTTCGTATGAATTGATATGGAGGGGTCGGAATATCGTACGAGAGGAGCATTCTTTTGGTGATGTTGCGACTATTACCGATCACCATGCCTTCGATGCCTGATCCCGTGTATGGGATTTGTGCAAGCTCGAGCGCTGCAGGGACTGATGGCTGCAGCTTGTCACGACCACGCAGGGTATCGACGAGATTGAGCACGAGATCTGGTTTATCGACCAACAGATTTGTGAAGAAATATTGATCGCCAGGATATCCCTTTGCATGGATGCCCAGCTCGCCGAGCGCTTCGATGACTTCTTGCGCACGATCTTCGACTTCAAGCTCTGCTTCGTACGATTCTTCAGTAGGAAACCATTCTCGATCGACATGACTGTACGCGACTGCAACCAATCGCAATTTTTTGAGAGCCTCTTTATCGATTGCGAGTTCTACTTTCTCTGGTTTGGCTTCTGCTTTTTTCTCGGGTTCAGTTTGTTTGACATCAGACATAAAAATTTCCTGCTATGGGTACAGTGTATTTCATACTCACAGTAGCTCATTTTATTGTATGAATCAAGTTGTTATACTGGTCTTCTATGTTCAAAAAATTACTCGCACTGTGTGCTTTTTGTATCTTCACATTGATTTGCATTCCGACCACTCGTGTACGTGCGCAAGGTGGGGCGCTCTCCTGCACTGTCGTCCAGTCGATGACTCCTTTGTCGAAATTGCCACTCAATGGAATAGCGACACAACTCCCAGCAAACTCTCCGATCTCAATTGGATCAAATTACTTGTATTCTTTTGATTTGAGTAATCCCGAGGGTTCCGTTGACCACATCCGATCAATCTATATGCAGATGCAGGCCGGTGCCAAGGAGCCTCTCGATATCTTGGGAGTACGATTTGTAGGCGGCACATGCAGCATCGATGCTGACAAGCGAATCAGTTGTGAAAATCTCGACTACCAATACCCGGGATCAGCCCCGCAAGTCATTGATGTCTTGGTGCGCGTCAATGGTCCATCGACCAATGCCTACTCATCAGTACTCTTTGCGGTGTTTACTGATATCGGCAAAGCGACGTGCGCGTCAATGAACAAAGTGGATAGTCCGATCATCCCGACAGCGACGCCAGGCATCGTACCGCAGGCAGTCACCAATCTACGAGTCAAAGGATATCGTAGCGTCATCGGCGGATACGTGCCAAATTACAAAGAAGCGGTGTTGACGTGGAATGCAATTCCCGGTATCCCATGGTATACCCTCGAGCGACAGAATGCCGAGACTCCATACTCCTTTGGAGGTACCAAAGATACGACCTACGCCGTGAGATTCATGCCAGAGACGCAGTGGGATATCGCAGTGTACGCATCTGATATGAACTGGGTGCAAGGACTTCGCAGTCAGATTGTTCACGTCGCCTATCCTGGCTATGATACGTTGCCAGCTGTCCCCGACTCGTATTCGACTCCATCGCCGACGAGCGCTCCGCTCGCTTCTCCGTTTGCTACTCCACAACTCATAGCGACGCCTGTCATCACACCGAAACCCTATGACTCCACGAAAGTCGCAGTGCTTGAAGATAAAGTGAGTCAACTGGAGCAGAAGCTTCAGGATGTCCAGCAGACGAATATCGATCAGACGCAACGTATCGAGAAGACTGAGTCGCTCCTGACGCGCATTCGTAATCTCTTGACTCGTTGGTTTCGGATATAATAGGCGACTATGATCCGAAAACTGACTCAAGAAGACTGGAAGCAATACAAAGAGCTTCGGTTGCGCTCGCTGCAATCAGATCCTGATGTGTACTTTTCCACATTTGACGAGGTATCCAAATGGCCGGATGGCAATTTCAAATCAGAGATTTACTCTCGTCCAGACAGCCGATTTGGCTACAGCGGATATTTTGATGGTGATTCACTGCTCGGGTACATTTCATTGTCTGGGCAATATTTTGTCAAGCAACAGCATATTGCTGATGTGTTCAATTTGTATGTTGACCCTGCTGCTCGAGGGAAAGGTGTCGCGCAAGCGTTGGTACGTGAGTTGATCGAGACTGCAAAGCGAGATGGGACGATCGAGAAATTGTTTCTCTCGGTGATGGGGCAAAATGTTCCAGCGATTACGCTGTATAAGAGCTTTGGATTTGAGGTCTACGGCACCAAACATCGCTCGCTCAAAATCGGTGAGACGTATTTTGATGAAGTCCTGATGCAGCTTGATGTACAAAAATGATAGGATACGACTATGAATCAACCACAAGTACTCAAAGGATTTCGAGATTTCTTGCCAAAAGAAAAGCGAGCGAGAGATTTTGTGATGGAAAAATTTGTCTCCACGTTTGCGGCGTTTGGATTTCAACCCATTGAGACACCTACGATTGAGTACAAGAGCACGATCATGGGAAAGTACGGCGAGGAAGCTGATAAACTCGTCTACTCATTTACTGATAACGGCGATCGTGAAGTCGCGCTTCGCTATGATCAGACGGTCCCGACGGCCCGCTTTATCGCCAACAATTTCAATGAACTCTCCTTCCCGTTCCGCAGATACCAGACGCAAAATGTCTTTCGTGCTGATAAGCCGCAACGTGGTCGATATCGAGAGTTCACGCAATGTGACATAGATATATTTGGAAGTAGTGATGAGACTGCAGATGCCGAGATCCTCGCGTGCACCTACGCGGTATACAAGGCGGTCGGTTTCCGATCGATTCAGCTCGTGGTCAACGATAGACAGACACTGCTCTCTGTCCTGACTCCGTTCGCGACTGAGTCTGTGAGTGTGTTTTCTATCATTCAAACGATCGATAAGCTCGATAAACTTCCAAAGGCTGAAGTGATCGCAGAGCTCGTCCGCAAAGGCTTAAGTGAGATCCAAGCTACGAAAGCGCTTGAAGACTTACTCTCCGTCGGTCCTTCTTCGACACTTGAACAAATCCTGTCACTCGCCAAAGAACTCGGAGTGGATGAATCGGAGATTACCTTCGAGCCGACACTTGCCCGAGGTCTTGATTACTACACTGGGATGATATTTGAAGTGCGCATCCCTGAGTATACGGTCGGCTCAGTTGGCGGTGGCGGTCGCTATGATAATTTGATAAATCAACTTTCTGGAGTCGAGATGACGGCGACGGGGATGGCGGTTGGGTTCGATCGTACGGTCGAAGCAGCGATTCAGTTTGGATTAGTGCCCACAGATGACGAATCTCAACGATTCTTAGTTACGGTTTTTGATCAATCACTGGTGGGTGAATCAGCTCGGGTAGCTCAAAGCTTGCGAGCCAAGGGTCTAGCTGTCGAGCTGTATCCTAAGTTTGCCAAGCTTGAAAAACAGTTTAAATATGCCGACAAAAAAGGTATCAGATTTTGCGTTGTCATCGGGTCACAAGAAGTGGAGTCAGGTACCATCGTCATCAAAGACATGCAGTCTGGTGAGCAAAGGAAAGTCACACTGTCAGAAATAGTATAGGATGGAGGAAATATGTCAGCTGAAAAGAAGGAAAAAGTAAAGTTTGTGAGTGAATGGCCGACTCTTGAGAAATCAGTACTTACTTTACTCACCTGGGGGAATCCCATTGCCTGGCCTGCGATCTTCTCGGGAGATTACAAAGAGTCAAAAATATTTAAAGACTGGACAGAAGGAATTCATTCAGCGATAAGTAGGGTGTCACCTCGAACTCGTGCTTAACCCTCGAGTAATCTGACCAAGAGCCACAGGATTGCTGCGCCGATAAGAAACGGCAATGTCTGCATCCATTTCCGCTGCGTTTGAAAATCGGTATGAAGCTCTGGTATGAGATCCGCACACGAGATGTACACAAACATCCCTGCCGAGAATGCGAGGAAGATCCAAGTAACATGCTGGACCTTCTCCAAGAAAAAATATCCCGCGAGAGCACCAGCCAAAGCAGTCAAACCTGAAAAAAAATTATAGAGCAATGCTCTTCCAGTACTAAATCCGCCTTCGACTAAGACACTAAAATCGCCTATCTCCTGTGGGATCTCGTGCGCACAGATAGCAAGCGTGGTGGTGATGCCGAGGGTTGGTGATACCAGGAATGCAGCTGCGATCGCGACTCCATCAATAATGTTGTGAAATCCATCGCCAAACAGCACGAGAAGTGCAGAGGGCTTTTTACCATGGCCATCGTCATGGTGATGAAACCAGAGGACAAATCGCTCAAGTAAGAAAAATGAGACGATGCCGACGAACATATATCCAAAGATAGCTTCAGGAGTCCCTGCTCGACTTGCTTCCGGGAGCAAATCAAAAAAGGCAGAAGCCAACATGACACCCGCTGCAAAACTGACCAAGGACGTGAGATTACTTTTGGTGAAGAAATCTTTCCAGACGAGAAAAAGTGCTCCTGCAAACGAGATGGAGCTGACGACAATACTGGCGATGACGATGAGGATCAATGTGCTCATGCGAGAATTATACGCAACTGAGTTGCGTAATGTCTAGAGCCGAAAAAAATGATAGCATCAATGCTATGTTCAAACGAATACTATCGATACTCATCCTTTTCTTGTGTTCTGCCGGGATGGTACACGCCAAGGGACCTTCTGACTACACGTACGCCACTGGTAGAGTAACAAGAATTATTGAGCAGACGGAAATCCGCCGTAATCGCGATGTGAGCTACACCCAAAAACTGGAAATTACCGATGACAAGACCAAAAACTCGAGCCAGACCCAAGTTGGGAGTGAGACGATTCCGCTTGCTCCAGAACAACTGTATTCCGTAGGGCAACGAATCGTCATCGTTACGGATACTTCGAATGGTCAGGTTCACATCAATATTGCAGATCAATATCGTGTCCCAACAATGCTGGCGTTAAGCTTCGGATTCTTGATTGTCGTACTCGCGGTTGCTCGATTCAAAGGTTTGACGGCGCTGATAGGTATGCTGCTCTCGCTGGCGGTGCTCTTTTATTACATGGTGCCTCAGATTTTGTCGGGAGCCAATCCAGTGTTTATCAGTGTGATTGCATCAGGGATGATCAGCAGTTTGATCATCTATATCGGTCACGGATTCAACTACCGTTCCCACGTAGCGCTATTTTGCATGCTGACGACATTGGCAGTTGTGGCGCTTTTATCTTCAGTCGTTGTACATAGTGCATACCTCACTGGTCTTGGCGATGAGACCGCCACCTATTTGCAGTTTCCTGGAGTCCAAGCGATCAACCTGCAAGGTCTCTTACTTGGCGGTATCATTTTGGCGGCATTAAGCGTCTTGGATGATAGTGTGGTCTCGCAAGTTTCTGTGATCTATCAGCTCAAAGAAGTGAAACCGTCGATTTCATTTCGAGAGCTCTGGACCCGTGGGATGGAAGTCGGGAGTGATCATATCTCTACGCTCGTAAATACGTTGATCCTTGCGTATGCTGGTGCCGCCTTACCACTCTTTATTTTACTGTCGGTCAACACGACTGGTCAGCCGATTTGGGTGTCATTAAATGGTCAGACGATTGCTGAAGAAGTGGTTCGGACACTCACTGGTTCAATCGGATTGGTCTTGTCTATTCCGCTGACGACATTGGTCGCAAGTTATGTCGTGGGTAAAAGAAAATCAAAGTAACAGTGCAATCTCATGGATCTTGCCATAGACTTTGCCGTAATCGGCCCAGCCTGGCGCGTCGACATCTGAGAGATCATACAGTCGATCAATCAATGCATGCATCTCCTCAGTCGTATAGTGCACGATGCCATCCAAGTCATCACTTGGCTTGAGTACCTCCCCATCTCGCTGTGTCGTCTTGAAAAGAAACATTGAAAGTTGCTTCTCATCCTTCTGACTCGTCAAATGCAGATGCACGGTCTTTTCTGATTGCCACTCATCTTCGTTTCGACGTATCCCAAGCTCTTCAAAGAGTTCTCGTGAGGCAGCATATGCTGGCGCCTCATCACCTTCTCGTCCCCCTCCAGGAAGTCTCACAATGCCTTGTGGGTAGACATCCTTGCACCCGAGCACGTACTTTCCCTCGAGATCTTTCAGAACGATGAGAGCTCGATCCCCTCGAGTGAATGGCTTCGGGATTTTTTCAAAATGATACATGAGTCGTGTCTCTTGGTTTTGGTTCATAGATTCATTGTACCAAGCAGTACAATACAAGAGTATGCAAAACAATTCTGCCTCGAGCAATAAAGGATCTTGGGACCACGTCGCGAGCTGGTATGACTCGATCGTCGGTCAAAAGGGTCAGTATTTCCACACGCATGTGATCTTTCCAAAATTAGTGAGCTTACTTGAACTCAAACCAAACTTGAGAATTCTTGATGTCGCTTGCGGCCAAGGAGTGCTGTGCCGAGAGCTCGTGAAAAGTCACGCGGACGTCACCGGCGTCGATAGTAGTCCTCGCCTCATCGAAAGTGCCATGGGGTACGTCACCCCGACCGAGCGTAAGAGTCTTCACTATTATGTCGACGATGCCAGATCGCTACATAAACTAGAGGAACAGACATTTGATCGTATCGTTTCGGTCCTCGCAGTCCAAAATATCGATCCGGTCGAAGGCATGTTTCGTCGCCTCGCTGAACTCTTGACACCTGGTGGCACATTTGTCGCGGTGATTTTGCATCCTTCTTTTCGCTCACCTCGTATCACTGGATGGGGAGAAGATACCGGAAGAAAGCTTCAGTTTCGCCGAGTCGATCGATATATGAACCCCATGAAGATTCCTATCGATATGCATCCAGGTCAAAGACAGCGACAACTGACGTGGACCTATCACCGACCGCTTGAAACCTACGTGAAGCTCGGGGCGCACAATGGCATGATGATCGATGCCATGGAAGAATGGATCAGCGATAAGACCAGTGAGGGGAAAAATGCCAAGATGGAAAATCTTGCACGATCCGAAATACCCATGTTCATGGCTATTCGTTATCGAAAAACTTCTTAAATCATCGTCATATTGATTTTTGAATGAAGTGCCTTTTGTTCAACCTTCGGAAGTTCATTCAGTCCTGCGCTAAATGCAGTCAAAAAATTGTCCCAAAGTACAGGGTGTTTATAGGCATTTAAGACACAATTTATGAGAAGTCTATCAAGCTCGGGTGTGAGAACTAGATCAAGATTTATTGCTTCCGGCACTTTCAGCGTAGTATCAGAGAGGAAATCAAATCCAAGTTCTCCAAACTCGTGAATGTGTGAGAGGACGCTTCCAAGTGTTCTCGGTGCATATTCTGGCATACTTTTTCTCCCCATTTGCTATGATGTGAGCATGCGAAAGAATGCACTTTTCACAATCATACTTTGTATCCTACCACTTTGGTGGATTTTTCAAATCCTTTGGCTCCCTGGGTTCATGCATGTACTTGGTAATCTCGCGTATCGATTTGAGCCGATTCAGATCTCTGTAGAGACTGCGACCTCAGCTCGCAATCGAGCGTATGAATACGCGACGCGAGGAGGCAAGAGTAGTGACGATATCTATTTTACCGCTGCTGAGATCTCGCACCTTGACGATGTCAGTCGATTGTACAAGCCAACTGAGATCGTACTTAATACACTTGCGGTCTTTGCTTGGGCGATACTGTTCCTGGCTGTATACAGGAACGTTAATTTTCGGTTTGCCTTGCAGTTATCAGGAAAAATCCTTGCTGGCTTGCTGATCGCCTGGTCAACTGGTCTCCTATTTTTCTCGATTTTCTTTGAAAAGTTTCACGAACTGCTTTTTCCTGGTGGGAACTGGTCGTTTCCTGCAGATTCCTTGCTCATTACCATCTTCCCCGAGACGTTTTGGAAACTTGAGCTTGGAGCAATACTGCTCTTTGTGTTTCTCTTTGTACTTTTGTACAGAGTACTGTCATCCTGGCTTGTCCAGGATCCTTTCGAAAAGATTCGGGATAAACCAGAATGACTATGAAAGATTTTGCGAAGCGAAACTTCCATTATCTGGTCTTATTGATTCTCCTGATTGTGGTCCTGAATTTGGCCGGTTCGCGGATCCATTTTGAGAACATGCCGGATGTGCGACCGCGAGTGCTCGCGTTGTTTACGACAGTTCCAGATGGCTACGTCAAAGTCGTTGAGAATGTGGATGGCGATACGCTGCATGTCATGCAAGATGGCAAACAAGAGACCGTGCGCTTGCTCGGAGTCGATACTCCAGAGACGAAAGACCCTCGCAAAAGCGTGCAATGTTTTGGGCACAACGCGTCGGAGTACACAAAGTCACTCGTGTCCGGGCGAGCGGTCAAACTTATTGCCGATCCGATGCAGACGGATCGAGACAAATATGGAAGACTGCTTCGCTATGTCGAGTTTGAGGATGGGACATCGCTCAATGAGCGACTCGTCTATGAAGGATACGCATTCGCCTATGAGGCATTTCCGGACAGCAAACTTTCCTACTATAAGCAATTGGAAGCTGATGCAAAAGCGAACAAGCGAGGGCTGTGGGGAGGATGTGACATCACTATCAAGAATGCAGGCAAAACAAAGACGACAAACACTGTACAGGAGTAACCTCAAAAGTGAGGTGTGTTACCATTTGTGTCATGTCAGATATCGGGATCCCCTACACTATTCACTTTTCTCCTCGTTCCAAGCGATTGACGATCAAAGTGGACTCAAATGGCCAGGTGATCGTGAGTGCTCCAGAGCGCTTTCCCAAGTATCGCATCGCCGAATTCGTCGAATCAGCCCGAGGCTGGATCCTCGCGCAGCAGTCCAGCCAAGTGATCAAGCCAGTGTTACTGTCTGCGACGAATGTGTATTATTTTGGCAAGAATTACGAGGTCAAAGTGTCTCGCAGTTTTGATGGGAGTGTCAAAATCGGCAAAGGAATTATTATCGTATCGCCATTGAGCGCACTCCATGTCGCCAACGCAACTATAGATCTCCTGTCCACTTGGTTGAAATCGAGAGCGATTGAATACATTACAAAGCGAGTATACGAA
Source organism: uncultured Pseudomonadales bacterium (assembly GCA_964509365.1). GTDB lineage: Bacteria > Patescibacteriota > Microgenomatia > UBA1400 > UBA12028 > JBDTWD01. The sequence continues at coordinate 132,391 of CAZDWN010000002.1, forward strand.
TTGAGTAGCGTCATGGGGCAAACATTCAATGGCCTGGCATTTAAACAGCAAAAAACTCGCTGGGGAAGTTGCTCATCGCAAAAGAATCTCAACTTCAATTGGAAACTCATCCATGCTCCGACCGAAGTGATCGACTACGTGATCATTCATGAGCTCGCTCACACGAAACATATGAATCATGGGAAAGCATTTTGGGATTTTGTCTCCTCGTTTGATCCAGATCACTCATTACATCGACGATGGCTTCAAAAATTTGGAAGTACTGAGGATTAGCTGTGATTCAGCTCACTTTCAGATTCACATTTTATGCTCAATAGGTTATTATGTGTGCTCTACAAATTGTACTAAAGGAACACTCCTATGGAAGATAACTCCCCAGTAACTGAAACCCCACAATCATCAGCGAAGAAATCCGGTGCTCCAGTCGGTATGATCGCTGCAGGCTTGGTCGTCCTTGCAGTCGTCGGTGCGGTGACGTATAAGATCAATAGTATGTCTTCATCTACCGATTCCACAGAGACTTCCACCATGGCAAAAGCTGACGAGAACACGAGTACGAGTGCCTCGGCAACGCCGACGAGTATCCAAGCCGCAAACTACAAAGATGGCACATATGATGTGAAAGGTGCATATACGTCACCTGCAGGTCCAGAGACAATCGATGTCAAACTCACTCTCAAGGACAACAAAGTGACGGACGCAGAAGTCGTATCAGAAGCGACCAATCCAAAGTCAAAATTCATGCAAGGTGCATTTATCAGTGGCTACAAAGATATGGTCATCGGCAAAAATATCAATGATATTCATCTCGAAAAAGTATCTGGTTCTTCTTTGACCCCAAAGGGATTCAACGACGCTCTTGAGCAAATCAAGACGCAAGCGCAATCATCGTAAATGTATCCTCATTCGATTTCATTTGATGCGATCGGGACGCACTGGAAGATTGATGCACTGGAGGCTTTGAGTGGCGAAGTAGAGCGAGCTATTCATGAACGCATTGAAAAGTTCGATCAAGCCTATTCTCGATTTCGTAGCGATTCATTAGTGACGAAGATGGCCGATGAGGGAGGGACATTCACTCTTCCTGCGGATGCTGGACCTCTTTTTGGGCTGTACGAGACACTGTACCGTACGACGCAAGGGGCGTTCACTCCACTCATAGGCAATGTCCTCTCCGATGCAGGTTACGATGCGTCCTATTCTCTGGCCCCCAAGTCCATCAGGCCAATCGAGATGTGGGACGATGCAATTACGTATAGCTTTCCCGAGATTACGATAAAAAAGGGCACGCTGCTCGACTTTGGCGCTGGGGGCAAAGGGTATTTGGTGGATTTAGTTGCTGATGTCCTTCGCTCCTACCACATATCCTCGTATTGTATTGATGCAGGTGGTGACATGCGCTACGAGGATGAGCAGGCTACGCCACTTCGTGTTGGCCTTGAGCATCCGCTCGACACGACCAAAGCGATCGGTGTCGCTACGCTGACCAATCAATGCATCGCGGGCTCAGCTGGCAATCGTCGCGCATGGGGAGAATATCACCATATCATTGATCCGAGTACGTTGCGACCAACGGTCGATGTGAGCGCGACTTGGGTGATCGCGAAGACCGCATTGGTTGCCGATGCACTCGCGACATGCCTCTTTTTTGTGGCCCCTGAGAGCCTTGCAGATGAGTACAAATTTGAATATTTGATTCTGGATAAAGAGATGCGAGTGAAACGGTCAGTACACTTCCCCGCGGAACTTTTTACTTGACCTCTGTTACAATTCACTCTGTTACCCTTAACTCTTAACCCTACTCCCTATGACTACATGGCAGCGACTCAAACAACACCCCGAAAAAATTGAATATCTTCACAAGCGTGAACACATCGTCGATGCGATTCGATCATTTTTCAAAGCTGACGGATTCTTGGAAATTGACTCACCGCTGATGGTGAAATCCCCAGGGATGGAACCGTATTTGGAAGTTTTCGAGACGACACTCATCGATAGTGATGCGCAACAGAAGCGAGCTTTTCTTTTAACATCACCAGAATACGCTCTAAAGAAATTATTAGTGGCTGGCATTCCCAAGCTGTTCTCGATCTGCAAGAGCTTTCGCAATGGCGAAGGCTTGTCACGCAAGCACAATCCCGAGTTTACGATCATGGAATGGTATAGGACCAATGCAAGCTATCTAGAGATCATGCAAGATTGTGAAGATATGTTTGCGCATATTTCAAAAGCACTTGGAGGAACTGAGAAATGGGAGTATCAAGGGAAAACGTATGACCTCTCTACGCCTTGGGAGCGAATCAGCGTCTCTGAAGCGTTTCAAAAATATTGCGGGGTTGATACTGACACATTACTAGACGAGACCAAATTACTTGAAGCTGGAAAGAAGCGTGGATTCAGCGTCGATGATTCCACGACCTGGGAGCAAATCTACAATCAGTTCTTCCTCAATGACATTGAGCCACATTTCGGGGTGGACCGCCCGACGATCATCTATGACTTCCCAGCCTCACAGGCAAGTTTATCGAAGAAAAAGGAGTCCGATCCTCGTTTTGCTGAGCGCTTCGAGTTTTATATTGCAGGGATTGAGATGGGAAATGCGTTCTCCGAGCTGACAGATGCGGATGAGCAGCTGCGAAGATTCCAGCTTGAGCGTGCGGAGCGTGAGCAGCTTGGCAAGACGATGTATGACATCGATATGGACTATATTGAGGCGATTAAAGCTGGCTTACCTCCGACAGGAGGCATAGCGGTCGGCATTGACCGCGTTGCCATGTTCTTTGCGGATGCCCCGAGTATTGAGGACGTCCTCGTCTTCCCCGCCAGGGAACTGTGGTCCTAATGTGATATACTATGGGACTTATGAAGGAATTTCTCCGCTCGATAAGAAGTAAATTAGGCTCAGATACTGAATCCCACATGGACAAACTGCGACGTCGAATTAAGCAGAATGGCGATCTTACGCCTGAGGTAGATGTCGCATTGAGTATACTCGAATTCAGACAGGACGAAGCGATCAAGAAAACGTCAACAAATGCTGTCGAGCCCATGCTATTTGCTCCAAAGCCTGAAACTTATCCTTCAGAGCTTTCATATAATCTGGCGCATGCTCTTGGTGTACTCCATTACGCAAGATCACATTGGAATCGCTCCGAGTGGTCGAGCCGTCAAATTGATCAGTTGAATGAAGCAGAGTTTGATATTCTCGATTCGACTTCAGAGAGAAAACAGAAAGAAAAAACCAAAAAACTTCAGCAAAAAATATCGAGGCTTCTTTCAGAAATTGAATTGGAACTGGAGCCAGACTTTGCGTCACAACTCCTCTCTCGTTTAGCCGCTAGCGTGGAAAAAAATGGCTCATTTCTGTCCGCCGATCAATCGAATCTCGTATTGCAAACTTCCTACACACTTTTGGAAATGAGCGAGCGACTCCGTGAAGCTAGGAATGAGTCGATTGTGTCCCAGACTACACGAAAGAAACTCATAATGGGCGAAGAGCACTCTATCCGCGAAACGACGACGCCGATAGAGAGTGGATCTGCTGCACACAAAGCCTTACTATCGGAATATAATATTGGAGATATTCTCGAAGCGGTTGAGAAGATCATTGTGCACGTTGAGTATATTCCAAAGAGTACTGTAGAAAAATAATAGAAACGATTGGAGATAGTGTATGGCATTAACAGGCGGAAACATCAAAAAAGGGACATATATCATGTTCAAAAACGAGCCAGTGCTCGTCACATTCACTGAATTCGTCTCTCCAGGAAAGGGCTCGGCGTTCATGCGAAGTAAGCTCAAGAGTCTGAAGACCGGAAACGTCGTCGAATTTACTTTCAAGTCGATTGAGACAGTCGAAGAAGCTGACGTCCAGACTACTGAGATGCAATATTTATATCAAGATGGTGATGAGTTTGTGTTCATGAACCCTCGTACCTTTGAGCAAGTATCCGTCGCTGGTGAAGTCATGAAAGAATACCAACCCTATTTACTCCCTGAGCAGACGATGTATGTGGTCTTCTTCAATGAAAAAGCGATTGGTGTCCGTTTCCCAGGCAAAGTGACGCTCAAAGTCGACTATGCTGAAGATGCGGTCGCCGGCAATCGCGTGAACGCACCGAAGAAAAAAGTCAGACTTGAGACTAACTATGAGATGGAAGTCCCACTCTTTGTGAAGCAAGGCGATTCCATCATCGTCGATACGACGACAGGTCTGTACGTGAGTAAGGCCTAAATTTCATTGCTCTCAAAAAAATATTTAGCCGGCGGAAAAACAGGTTGTGTTTCGTCCAGCCGATCTCCATTTGCTTGAATTTCATCCCACTCTTGTCTCGTATACACATGTTCTCTGGTGTCATCAATAGAAGACTCTGGCTCAACAAATACGTTTGTTCTTCTCGCATTTACAACTTCCAAGGTATGATTGCGGAGCGCTTCAAACCAATTTGAAGCATCTGCCAACTCACTGACAAATACCAATACATCACCGAGGTCCGATGTGCCGAGATTTGGATCTGAAAGCACAATTAAAATTTCGGTAACCAGGTTCGTAAATCTAACTGGAGAAAACTCTCCGTTTGCTGTCGCATATTTCTTCTCAATTTGGCGTAGCATTTCCATAGTTGTTCGTGATTGTCCTACACTTTCCTCTTGATAGCAAGTCTGTTACTATAGACTTCTCTATGCGTTTGCCACACTTCCTATTTCATCGCCGCCGCCCAACGTACGCGCCAACTCAATCAAAAATTCGAAGCGGAAAAATACCTTTTTACAAGTCTATTGGTTTCCTCCGAGTCATCCGCGCCTTGAGCTTTCTCACTGCGGCGGGGACAGTCATAGGGATCGTCGGATTTTTGGTGGTTGCGACGGTCGTATCGGCGACGCTTCCAAATCCGCAAACAGTTGTACGTCATGAAGGATTTTCTTCGAAAGTGCTTGATCGTGAGGGCAATGTCTTGTATGACGTGTTTGATAATGAACGCATTGTCCCAGTGGTCGAAGGAGATTTGCCAAAATATCTCAAGCAGGCAACCGTAGCGACTGAAGATAAAGATTTCTACAAGCACGGCGGGTATGACCCAGTGGCGCCATTTCGTATTCTCTACAACGTGGTCATGAATCATCGGTTGATCGGAAGTTCGACGCTGACGCAACAACTCGTAAAGAATAAATTGCTGACAAGTGATCGCACCGTCGTGCGAAAGTTCAAAGAACTTTTGCTATCGATGCAGATAGAGCAAGCGTTCACCAAAGATCAGATCCTCACCATGTATCTCAACGAAGCGCCGTACGGTGGCAACTCTCGAGGTGTTGGAGCTGCCGCTGATCAGTACTTTGGCAAGCAAGTCAAAGATTTGACGTTGCCTGAGTCTGCGATTCTCGCCGGCTTGCCTCAGCGACCGACCGTGTACTCACCGACCTCAGGCAAGAAAGATGAAAATGGAGTCGGGTATTGGGTCGGGCGTACGACCGGCGTCCTTCGCCGTATGCGTGAGGACGGATACATTACCTCTGATCAAGAAAAGTTTGCGCTCGACGAAATTAAAGTAAAGACATTCCAAAACCAAGCAATTCAGATCAAAGCCCCTCATTTCGTCTTTTACGTCAAAGATCTCTTGGAAAAGGAATATGGAGCAAACGTTTTGGAGCAAGGAGGATTAAAGATCACGACGACTCTTGATTCTCGCATGCAGCAGGAAGCTCAAAAATCAGTCAAAGAAGAGATAGATAAAGTCGCAAACCTCAAAATCAGCAATGGCAGTGCCATGGTGATGAATCCAAAGACTGGTGAGATTCTCGCTATGGTTGGAAGTAAAGATTATTTCGCCAAAGATATCGATGGGCAGTTCAATGTCGCGGTTGATGGGCTACGACAGCCTGGATCATCGATCAAACCGGTCACCTATCTTCTGGCACTGCGCAAAGGATTTACACCTGCGTCGATGATCGCAGACGTCCCGACGACCTTCCCTGGAGGGACCGGACAAAAAGACTATGAACCAAAAAACTATGATGGAAAATTCCGTGGACCCGTTGAGCTGCGTTTCGCGCTCGGCAGTTCTCTCAATATACCTGCTGTGAAATTGCTCGCCAAAGTTGGGGTGAAAGACATGCTCGGTTTGGCATATGACATGGGCTTTGAGACTCTTGAACCAAGTGTCGTCAATCAACGTCGTTTTGGACTCTCAGTGACTCTCGGTGGCGGTGAAGTGCACCTCATCAATACAGTGACTGCATATAGCGCATTTGCAAATGGTGGGCACAAAGTTGAGCCAGTCGCGATCTTAAAGATTGAAGACAGCAGCGGAAAAACGCTATATGAATACAAGCCAACGGCGGGGAAACAAGTGATCAGTGAACAAGAAGCATTTTTGATGGATCACATGCTCTCTGATAACAATGCGCGTTTGCTTTCATTTGGGGCGAATTCGCAACTCAATTATGGTGAGCGAGCCGTCGCTGTGAAAACTGGTACGACCAACAATCAAGTCGATAACTGGACGGTCGGCTGGACACGCAATGCGATTATTGGAGTATGGGTTGGAAACAATGACAACAGCCCGATGAAATCAGTTGCATCTGGTCTGACTGGAGCATCGCCAATCTGGAAACGGATCATGAATGACACGATCTCACACGGGTACAAGGATGAAGCTTGGGTCATCCCAAGTGGAGTCTCCGCGCAGCAAGTCGATACAGTATCTGGGTACCCTTCTCACGACAATTTTGCTGCCCGGACAGAATACGTCATCGACGGGACACTGCCTTCTCTCCCTGATCCTGTTCATACCAATCTCAAGCTCTGTCGTGGACAAAATAAGCTGGCCTCGGAGGCAGACTTGGCACGAGGAGAGTTTGATCAAAAAGAGTTTATCGTGATGAAGGAAGATGATCCTGTGAGTACGGATGGAGTGAACCGCTGGCAACAAGGGATCGACAATTGGGTCGCTGGCCAAGGCGATGCCAGATATAAGATCCCGACAGAAAACTGTGACAGCACGAATGATGTCTTTATCGATTTTGACCCCAATATTGATCACCAAAACTTCTCAGGCACCGAAGTAGAGCTGAAGCTGAAGACTGCTACCGATGGAGACATGGATAAGGTCGAAATATATGTCAATGATGCTTTAAAGACGACACTTCGCGATCGACCGTATCAGACCAAGCTCGTCCTCGACCCTGGAAAATATAAGATCTACGCACGCGCATATCGCAAGGATGGGAAGACAGGGACGACGCCGGATAAGCGTATAGGTGTTGGCGGCGTAAACTGGGATCAAGCTGATGCGTCACCAACTCCCTCTCCGACTCCAACCCCTTGATCCAAAGAATATGATGTAATAATGGTAGAGACGGGTCTCTGACCCGTCTATGATCCAATGTTTCTTCTTGTATGATCGACAGAGTCCATTTCAAAGGGAAATATTTGATACCTACAGTTCGTCTTCCTGGGTATGATTATTCGTTGTCTGGTACCTATGCCGTGACATTTTGTACAAATGATCGTCGTTCTTTTCTTTCCCGTATCATTGATTCCGAAATCATCTTGACAAGAGAAGGTCAAATTTTGACCAGATGCTGGGATAACCTCCCAATGCATTTCCATAATTGCGCCCTCGATACGTTCATCGTTATGCCGAACCATGTTCATTTGATCTTGCGTCTACAAGAAACGGAGACGGGTCAAAGACCCGTCTCTACCAAAGATTGTACTTTGGGTACTATTGTCGGTGCCTTGAAATCATACTCTTCAAAAGAAATTCACCGAATTTGGGGAAATGACTTGCCTGTCTGGCAAAGTCGATTCTACGAACATGTCATACGCTCTGAGAAGTCATATCAACGAATGAGCAACTATTTTTTGAGCAACCCTCAGAACTGGATAAACGATAGTGACTATCCGAAAAATATCAGAAATAATTGAAACTATCTCATTACTGAAGTGATCCTACCAACTTGGCTTCGTATTTTTCACCAACCGATTTCACGACGGCGGCGCGAATGATTGCTGCATCGTCCGCAGTCAACTGCTTCGACGATTCGTATGAGAGACCAAATGTCGCATTGCGCTTATAGAGATCTTTGAGCACGACAGTTTTCACACTCGGATGTGCGGCATTCATTGTCTTCAACACTCGTCCAATTTGAGCGCTTGGTGGTACGGTAAACGTCAAGTCTTCTGTGATTGGAGTGAATTTGCTCTCGGGAGTATACAGAGGATATTTTTTGACCAATTTCAAGAATTCTTTCCATTGTATGTCGATGATTGACACATGATCCATGGCCAATGATGCAATGACAAATTTGCCAATGCTTGTATCGCCAGAATAGATAGTTGTTTGACCGTTCTCTTGGATATACTGCAGAGTCTGAAGGTGGTATTTCTTGGCAACTGCTTCGAACATTCCTTTGACCAATCGTTCTCCGGCCCGACTCGTGAGCGTCAAATGAAATTCTTCATTTGGCATTGATTGGCCAGGTACTGGCAAATAAATATTTGCGAATTCAAAAATTGTTTTCGCTTGTGATGTAGCGTTCGCCTCGAGTACCTCCATGTGGGATGTCCATACTGTGCGACGCAGGTGAGTGAGATCGTCGGTCAATGGATTTGCGATCTTGATGTGATCTCCATCTTCTTTCAGAGCTGTTCTCTCATCGATCATAGAGTAGGTATAGACTTCGTACGCTCCAACTGAGGAAAGCACTTGTTTGACATCCCACTCAAGTTTGAAATCGGTGTCTGCTGGTCGTTTGGTAGGAATGGCTCCGGTCATGAGTGTGCTTGGCAAATTGTGATACCCATAGATGCGTGCGATTTCCTCGACGATGTCGGCTTGGATCTCTAGATCTGGGCGGAATGATGGTGGAGTTATTTCCAACTCGTCATTTTGTACAGACATTGCCTGATCTTGTACAGACGTTGCGCGCAACGTCTCTACATTGCATTCCAAGCTCTCTAATATCTGTATCACTGTCTTTGTTGGAATCTCTATTCCTAGATACCTCTGAATTTCTGAGATCTGGAATCTGATAGCCGTGATCTGTTTGTTCCCTGGGAACTCATCGTACATCTCGCTCGCTACAATGCCTCCGGCTAGCTCGCACAGCATTTTTGTTCCTTCGATCATCACGTCTTTTCCTACGTTCGGATCGACGTTCTTTTCATTGAGTTGAGCAGCGACTGTGCGGATTGCATGCGTCATCGAGGCAAATCTCACTTTTTTCGGATCAAGCGATTCGATCCAAAAGAGGACATTTTTTGTGTCGTCACTGATCGAAGTGTTTTGTGTGCCTTTGATCGCAGGCAGATCGATGATCTCACCTGCTTTATTTTCAAAGACGACTTCCCCTCCAACTGTCTTAAAAGTTGTTCCATCAATGATGGTAAATTTCTTCCCTTTTTCTGCTTCTTTGACAAAGATCTCTCCACCAGTCGCCATCACTTTGTCATAGTCAAAGGTATGACAGGGGTGACCAAGATCATGAGTGACATAATTACTGATATCGATGATGGCATCATGAGTGTTGATGCCGACGAGTCGAAGTCTTTTTTGCATCCATTCTGGAGATGGAGTCTTTTTGACGTCGGCGATCGCCACGCACATGATGCGTTTACACAATTTTGGGTCATTATGAATACTGGGTAACGGTAACACTTGGCCGCTTTCCGGTTTGGGCGCAATGAATTGCGCCCCTACTGATGCCTTTAACTTTGAAGGGAATCCCGCTTGAGTCAGGATGACAGCCGCTTCACGAGCGACGCCACGGACTGACATACTATCGACGCGATTCGTCGTGATCTCGATATCGTAGACTTTCTCGCCTTCGATATCGTAAATTCTCTCGACTGATGGTCCGGAAAGGGAGAGAAATTTTTGGATTTCCTCAGGCGTTGCCTGTGTATCTAGATGTTCCAGGAGCCATGTGTGAGGGATTAAAATGTTCATAATGCTATTTTTTTCCAATTTCCAGTACTTGGGGATTGAACATTAGGATGCAGGTCAGCAGATGCTCTTTTGAGGTTTTGTACAAACCGTTTTTTCCTTTCAGATTTGTCGGATAAGGATCGCTCAATAAATATTCATTTCCTTCACTTCCATAGACCGTAATGAAATGACCTGTGCCCTGTCCTTTTATGTCATCGAAGTCTTGTGAGCCAACTATTTTCCTTTTCTCCCAAAGCCAAGAATCTTCAACGCAACACAAAACGACATTTCCTTTTTCAAGAATTGAATCAATTAATGTCGCCGAAACGTTTTCAATCGTGACTTTTCCGCCTTCTTGGAGGTAGAAGAGGAATTGAATACAATCGGTCATCCAATTATGTCCGCGCACGTGTGTGATCCATTTCTTAATCTTTTCGATAAGTTGACCTTCGTTTAGGTTTTTCCATTCATAGGTAAGATAGTGAGGATTACAGGTGTGTATCCTAGTTTGAAGCCCATGAAAATGTAGAGTTCTCGCAAGTTGCGACATGAAAGTCACCGTTTCGGGTGTGATATTTAGATCTGCGTTTATTTGTTGAAGGGTTTTGATCATTCCAAAATGCTCATAGATGTTTTGAACACATACAGGACCACACGAGTTCGAATTTGCTGCTTGTTGTTTGTTTGGAAAAGATTTGGCCATATATTTAGAATTGTTCGAGGAATTTTAAGTCACCATTGTAGAAATTACGGATATCATCAATGTGGAGACCAGGCCTGAGCGTATAGGTGCGCTCGATACCCCAGCCAAAAGCAAATCCAGTGTACTGCTCAGGATCGAGTCCACCAGCTTTGAGCACATTGGGATGGACCATGCCTGCCCCGCCGACTTCGTGCCAACCAGACTTACAGAATTTGCACTTCTCGCCGTCAGGCAGTTTCCCAGTACCATCGCAAATCGTGCACGAAAAGTCGACTTCAAATGAGGGTTCAGTGAACTGAAAATGAAATGGTCGGATGCGTGACTTTGCACTTGGACCATAAAACTCACTAGCGAAATGATCGATCGTCCCTTTGAGGTGTTGGATGGTAATTCCTTTGTCGACGACTAAACCTTCAAATTGATGGAACATCGGCGTATGTGTGACGTCAGCTTGGCGGCGATAACATCTGGCAATATTGATCATGCGAATGGGGACGCCTCCAAGACGTTCCATTTCACGCACTTGCCCGTTACTGGTGTGGGTCGACAAGACAATTTTCCCGAGGATCTTGTCATCTGGCACATCCATAAAGAATGTTTCCCACTCATCACGAGCTGGATGGTCCTTTGGCATGTTGAGCGCTTCGAAGACATAGTAGTCGCCATCGACTTCTGGATAGCGAGCGCGAATAAACCCAATGCGTTCAAAAATCGTACTGATCTCTTCCATCGCTTGGGAGATGGGATGGATATGTCCAAGATGCAAATCCACACCCGGTATGGTTGTATCATTGGAATTTGGATTTTGGATTTTGGAATTTGACGCAGAACCATGATCACCCACGAGTCGATCAGTTAACCAAGATTTTAGGTCATTTAACAACTTTCCTGCCTGTGGCCTGACTTCTGGAAGTACCGTCTTGAGACTACCTGACAATTCTTTGAACTTTCCGCCATTGCCAAAATAGTTGGCATTTGGGTCAAACTCTTGTTTTACTTTTTCGATCGCTTCAGTTAGTTCTGGGATATTTGAAATCATACGTTAATTTCTCTTCATTCTTGGGTATTTTTGACGATAGATATTCATGAAAGCCTCATTTAATCCGTACACCGATGATAAATAATCCAATCGTTTTCTTGCCAATATAGAAAGGTTGTTTACTAATTCTACTGCAACACGGGCGTGCATTTCGTTCACTAACTCATTTAGTTCGGTTGCTATATCGTCGTAAAAACTGCTAAATTCTGTCTCGGGCTCTTTCTCAACCTCGAGAATGTATATTACTTTTTTTGCGCGAATCTGGTCTCTTCGAAATTTTTTATCACGCTCCACGGTTGATGCGTTTTTGTTTTCTGGTCCCATACATTCCTTCCATTCTAACACTTAAATAAGACTACGGTCAGATATCCATGTTGTAGGTTAATCTTTACCGAACTTGAAACCCGTTTTTGCAAGGATGGAATAGATGTCACCTATAGCTTGAAGTGCTTCTATGCTTTCCATCTCGGCAACGTAGTCACTAATTTGACCAACTTTGTATCCGTTATGGACTAACCAATAAAAAGCTTCAAGCTGCTTCGGATCTTCGTCTCCTCTCCAAACACCTTCATACATTTTATTACCGGCCATATGGCCTCCTTTCCTTTCCACTAGGCATGGAGGTCATAGTCTATTTGGCTATAAAAAAACCTCCATCTAGTGGAGGTTATTCTTTGCACAGCTTTACCTCCACACTTACTGGTGGGTGGTAAATTTAAAACTAGCTGCGTTTTGCATTGTGTTCATATTGGTACTATATCACATTTATTCTTGTTCCTTCATCGTCATCTCCCCACGTTTCAGCATCACAGCATGTCTCACCGCGTCGGAGAAGATTTCTTTCCATTCATCGTCTACATTCGTACCAATCGAAGCTAATTCTAAAACAAGAGGACCATTTTCAGGTCGAGTCAAAATAATCTGTGCTCCATGAAAGTCTGGCAAATTAATTATTGCAGTCGTATCTTTGTTGACGAAGAAATATCCATCTTTCACTTTCTCGTAAAGAAACGTCTGAAATTTAGCGCGCAACTCGTAGATACGGTTCATCTTTTCATTGTGAAGACGTGTCGAATCGGGCATACCTGGCCAGAATTCCTGCAATGCCATACTATTTGTTCACCTGAGATACGATGGCGCCAAAGGTTGCTTCATCTTTCAAAGCAATATCAGCGAGGACTTTGCGGTCGATCAAGATATTTGCTTTCTTCAGTTGGTTGATGAACTCACTGTATCGGAGTTTCTGGTCGATTGCTTTGAGAGCGGCATTGACACGGATGATCCACAATCTGCGGAAGTCTCGGCGTCGGAGTCGTCGTCCAGCATAGGCATATTGACCAGCGTGCAGATCCGCTTCGATCGCCACTTTGATCAAGCGGTTTTTCGTCATGCGGTAGCCTTTGGTGCGAGCCAAGACCTTTTTGTGTGAGCGACGTCGGGCGAACCCTGTTTTTGTTCTTGCCATAGTTTTTATGCTTTTGCGAGCATTCTCCTGATCTTACGAGCCATTGCACCGGTCACTTCGACTGGTACTCGGTAGGCGCGGATAGCTTTTTTGCTTTTGTTGGTGCGCAAGTGTCGACTGTTTTGCTTGCGACGCATGATCTTGCCGGTGGCTGTGATCTTAAATCGTTTTGCGACTACTTTGCGTGTACGTTGTTTAGCCATATATTCTTTCTATTCTACTCATCCTTGTCATCCTCGTCAGTTTTCTTCTTCTTGACGGGAACGAGCTGCATAAATGCATTTTTTCCGACCAATCTTGGGGGCATTTCCACTTTGCTGATATCATCTAAAAGTGTCGTTGCCTTCGTGAAGATCGCATCCCCGAAATCCTTTCGGGTGATTTCTCGACCTTTGTATTTTACAACGAGTTTTACTTTATCGCCACCCTCAAGATACTCGCGAGCTTTTCGGATCCTCATATCGAAATCACCTCTGGCAATGAACGGTGTAAACCAGATTTCCTTGACTTCGACCGTCTTACTTCGTTTTTTGTCATCCTGCTTCTTTTGCTGCAGTTGATACTTAAATTTGGCAAAATTGATCAGTTTCGCGACTGGCGGGACTGCTGTCGGAGCCACTTCGACGACGTCGATTCCGAGCTCCTGGGCCTTTGCGAGCGCTTCAGACTTCGTCATGACGCCCACTTGCTTCCCGAATTCGTCCAAAACACGCAGTTGCGGGGCTTGGATGAACTGATTTATCTTAAAAAATGATTTATTTGCCATTTGTTTTCCGTCGGAGGCTACCACCTCGTGATCCTCGTTTCTGCACTCGATGGTGCAGACAGAGGGATATTGTACCAAAGTTCTCGACTAAAATACAGGACCACAGGTATGTGACCAGAAAGTAGCCTACCGTCAGCAGTTCAGGATCGGTATTGGACGGCATAGCCTGGGCAGCGCCCACCTTCGGGATCGGTGTCGGGAAGAGCTTCCAGAGTGCCAGCGACGACGAGTAGAGGTGCCACTGAATTTGGGACTGTACCCACGGTGGCAGCACGCCTGAATAGAAGATGATCACCAAGACATAGGGGATTAAGAAAAATCCCCACACGATTATCTTCGCTTGTGTAATACGAAGATACTTCCCAAGATAGGACGTGATCATAAGTCTATTCTAGATCGACAATGCTCGAGAATCAATCTTATTTTGCATCTCGGTTGCGAAAGCGTCGATCGTCCACACTCCACGGTTTTGGTTTCCTCGAGCACGGACTGATAACTGCTCACCTGCTTCTTCCCGCTTGCCGACGACACACATGTATGGGATTTTCTCGCCTTCTGCCTTGCGGATCTTGTTTTGCATGCTCTCAGCATCATTCCAGTTCTCGACTCGGATTCCGACTTTTTTCATTGCTGCCGTCACTTTGTCGGCATACGCTGCTTGATCTTGCGAAATTGGGATGATGACAGCCTGGACAGGTGCGAGCCACAGCGGGAACGCTCCAGCAAAGTGCTCGATCATAAATGCAAGGAATCGCTCATGGACTGAGAGAGGCGCTCGATGGATCACAAAAACTTCGTTATTCTCCTTGCCCGTTTCATCCGTGTAGAAGAGTCCAAACCGTTTTTTTGCGGCAAAGTCGAGCTGAATCGTCGACATGGTCTCTTCGCGTCCAATCACGGACTTAAACTGTACATCGACTTTTGGTCCGTAAAATGCTGCTTCATCGTCAGCTTCGACATACTTCACATTGAGTTCATTGAGAACTTCTCGTAACACTTCTTCTGTATACTTCCAGTTTTCAGGCTCGTTGATATATTTCTCAGTGTGCTTTGGATCCCACTTGGAGAGTCGAAACCAGTAGTCTTTGAGTCCGAAGATCTCAAAATAGTTCATCGTCAGCTTCAAGACCCCTGCAAACTCTTCTTTCACTTGTTCTTTGGTGCAATACATATGCGCATCATTCATCGAGAGTCCACGGACACGCAAGAGTCCTGCCAGAGTCCCCGACAGTTCATTGCGATAGCACGTACCATATTCCGCGAGTCGCAGAGGCAATTCTTTGTAACTTCGTGGTCGATGTTGATATATTCGATGGTGGTGTGGACAATTCATCGCTTTGAGATAGTACGTGCCGTCGTCCATGACCATCGGAGGATACATGCTGTCTTTGTAGTACGGCAAATGTCCTGACGTCAAAAAGAGTTCTTCTCTCGCGATGTGTGGAGTGGCGACGCGCTGGTATCCAGCAAGTTCTTCTTTTTCCTTTGCAAGTTTTTCCACTTGATCGCGAAGCACCGTGCCTTTTGGAAGCCACATCACGAGGCCCTTGCCTACCATCTCATCGATAAAGAACAGTTCGAGCTCTTTGCCCAGCTTGCGGTGATCTCGTTTCTTTGCTTCTTCCTGTTGGAGCAAGTACGCATCGAGTTCATCTCTCGTCGGGAAGACCGTCCCATAGATACGAGTGAGCATCGTGTTTTTCTCACTCCCTCGCCAATATGCTCCAGCGATTTTCAAAAGCTTGAAATGTTTCAGTTCTCGCTCTGGATGCTCGATATGTCCGCCACGGCAGAGATCCCAATATTCCCCACTTTTGTAAAATGTGAGAGTCTCTCCTTTACCTGAAAACTCGTCGATGAGTTCGTGTTTATATTGGTTATCAGGATATTCCTTCTTGGCAGCATCGGCGGTGAGCTCATGGCGCTCAAACCCTTTCCATTCCTTTAAGAGTTCTTTCATCTTGCTCTCGATCGTTTCAAAATCATTTTCTGAGATTGCCTTTGAAAACTCGAAATCAAAATAGAAGCCATTCTCGATCGCAGGTCCGATGGTACGTTTCGTATCAGGCCAAAGCTCCATGACCGCAGCAGCCAACAAATGTGCTGCACTATGACGAAGGTGCTCGAGATATTCAGGTGATTGTTTATTCATTGTAATTTCCTTTCTTGTCTACTTGTCCAACTTGTCGTACGTAATTGGGAGAGTCAGAGACGAAATCCTGCACTCTCCAAGGTAGTCCGTATGCCTCCAAGAATACTATACGTCCTTGGTGCGATATATCCAGCGATCAGTACGGTCACGATAAAACCGACTATGAGCGTCGCTACCGATGCACCGAGTCCAGTCATAAAGCCTGCGAAAAACTGACGTCTCGCTATCTCTTTATAGCTTACCGCAAAGATGCCTGGTGTTTCACTGTAGAGTTTCTTTTCTGTTTTTTTCATAAAAAAACCACTCTCTGTCTTGTGTTCCAAACGTCCCAACACAAGATCTGGTGGTCTTTATTCATCCCGTTGCCAGGGATCAGGCTCTGCGCATTGTTGGAGTTGGTAGCTCTACGCAGGAATTCTACGCTAATTATACCTCTGTTTCGGTTCGTAGCCTATATGCGAGTTTGGCATTCTTCGGTGCGTTCTCTTGATCCACAATTGCTTGAAGTAGCTCAGACTTGAGAGCGAGATAGTATTCGAGTTTTTGCTCAAAAATTCGCACTGCATTTTCTTCAGGTTCTTTGCGCAATGGTCCGCCCTGTTTGACTTCTGTCATAGCATTCCTTTCGTTTCTGTAGTTTCAAAAAATAATAGTGCACTTAGTCTTTCCGATCAAGCAGCGAAATGGCATGGAATTCACGGGAAAACACTTCTTTTCCCTGTTCATCCATGATTTCCCGTAGTATCGACAGAGGATCCTCCTCATCAACTGATGCTGCAAACTCTGCTGCCAGTCGAAAAAAATCGACATTCATATTCCCTCCTTTTGGTAGTAAAAAACCCGCTCTTGGTGGCGGGTGATGGTTGGTACGGTTTGTCTCTTCTTCTTATGCACCATCACCTTCGCCCGCTTTTGCGAGTTGAATGTGTGTAGTGGTGGTCATGCGACACAGAGACATGCTTTCATACTAGAACTATTTCTGTCGTCGTCAATGAGGAATTATTTGCTCTTACTGCTTCTGCTGAAGTTTTTGGAACTGTTGGATGAGCTCTGGTGGGATCACTATACCTCCATTTGGTGACTGTGTGGCAGATCCGGAACTTGTCGGCTGCGTACTCGTGGTTTGAGATGGCCGCATGAGGTTGGTCGCTCCGTTTTGGATGCGTTCAATACTTTGGATCATGCTCTTGGCTTCCGTAAGGACTCCAGTCAGTTGCGGAAGCAAATAGGTGATGCTGAAATAGTAGATGAAGATCCAGGTCAAGACCGTGATGAAAAAACCACCAAGTCCACGCATGAATCCAACGAGGAAATTCTTATACGCGATCTCGCCGACGCTCGCGTCATACAAGGATTTGGGTGTTTTTGGAGGTGTGTCCATCTCTCTACTATGCACTATCGTTTGAGAGGTATCAACTATTTCTGGTGGGCGGTAGAGCAGTCGAACCTCTGACCTTTACAATGAAGGTCATGTGCTCGCGGTCTTCAGGTCATAACGACAAACGGGACACGCTTAGTTTTTACTGACCAAACTATAGCATATTGAACAAAATATGAGAGCACAAGATTCTGCTATAGAAAGTATTGTCTAGAAAGACTCGTACCCCACCCACGCAGAAAATGGCCTAAAGGCCAGGCCTTATCTCCATAGAGAACTTCATTTAGGCACTACTTCCAGAGGCGGAAGTATTTTTTATGCTATAATTTCAAGCTTATATACCGAAGGAAAGACAAATGAGCAGGGAGAGCAAAATACTAGCTGAATATAACCATTTATGGAGTGCGGGGGAAATTGCTGAACCCTTAAATGTTCTAGTTGGTGGAAATATTGGAACTGGCAAGTCTACATTCACTGAGTTATTAGCAAAGCATCTTCAGCATGTGAATGTCTTGCCAACAGGGATTGTGCGCTCTGTATTACAATCTTTGGACCTTCAGACAGTCGCGCCAGAACTATATGGTCACAGCTATGAGCTTGGGAAACATGTCGATGAACCTTCCCTATCAGAAATCCAAAAAGCTGTGGTTGCGTTTGAACGTCAGCTTTTATTGGTAGATAAGGCAATACGAAATATTTTGGCTTTTTCCAAAACGGAAGGACAACAATATATTTTGGATGGAAATCATGTAATGCCTAGTACGGTAGCCGAGCTTCAACAAACTTCTAACTTAATCGGTCTCTTTTTCAAAACTACGAGTATTGACCAATACAGAAAGAATGTTTCCGGCCCGACTCATCAAAGACAACTGACTGAATCTCAATTTGAGATTGTGCGCGCACTTCATGACTATATTGTCGAAGAAGCACAAAAACATAACTTACCTGTCTTTGAATATACAGAGCAAGAAGAGGCTTTAGTATATGTGTCCTCCCAAGTTGCTCTCATTATTGAAAGAAACCATGGCGAAACAAGAAAATAAAAATACAATACCAACAGAAGATGCTCTCCGAGAATGGCTATTGAAGGACATGATTGATGGGCCATTAAGTTTTAGTCTGGTGCCTCAGGCAGCCCCAAATAGACACATTAACTGCTACAGAGTCGAGACTGGAGAAGGAGTTTTCTTTGTGAAAGTGTATCTTGATACACCGGATGTAGCTGAGCGAGAAGTTGAGAACTATGAGCTATTTAAAACAATCCCTTTTGCTCCTGCCCTGAAATATTATATTTTCCCGGCCGATAGTCAAAAAAGACTCATTGCGTATGAGTATATTGACGGTGACGATTTGCATAAGCAGTTTACAGCGGCAAGGCAGCAAGGGATTTATCTAGATTCTTCCATAATAGGTGAATCTATTTATCAGATGGCGCAGATGAGAGAAATCGTGAAACAAAATGAATCTTTAGTACCTGCTAAAACTCCATGGCCATTGAAGTCTCCCATCAGACGAGACTTTATTCCTAAAGGAACGGAAGAGGCCTTTCTGGCAGATTATACAACTGTATTTGGTGTAAATGCCGAAGCTATACGGCTATTCCCGGGATATTATTTTGACAGAAACCCAAGAAACCTAATGCACGACGAAAATGGAGTCCATCAAGTGGATTTTGGGGTCATTGAAAATTCTTCTCCAATTTTCGACTTGGTAAAACTCCTTCGCAATGGTACTGATTTGATTTTAGAAGGTGATATTGATTTGCATGCAATAGATTCCTCTTCGCCTCTCATAGAAAAAATTTCCACTTACCCTCTTCAAGATGAACAAGAATTCTTGCTACGAGCCTATGATGAGTATATGAGAAGGAACGTCATCCAAGATGGAGCAACATTTGAAAATTTTGTGCGGTGTTACCAATACGCAGCTATTCACTCTCATATCTTCTATATGACTAAGTACCTTCGTATGTTAAAGGAAGACACCGGTGAGAAGGATAAGCTTACTGCACGATGCGTGTATCACATTGGATTAGCGAAAAAAACAATTGAAGAGATGGTGACTGCAGGTGAACCAGTGGGTAATATGTTGCCGTGGATAAATCACTTTATAGAGATTGCCACTCCAACTACTAAAAGACAGTAAAATTATAGTCGAGTCACGGCAGGAATAATTAAACTTTCGCTTGATGCCCATGCAACAAGTTCACGCTCATTTGGGATAACCTGATTGAATTGTGTCGATAAATCACGTTGTCTATTTCTTCCCAAACCAGAAAAGGCTTGTTCAAATATTGATATGTATGTTTTGCTACCAATAGCGTCCCTCTCATCTCCAGAGAAAGGTGTCGATACATACAACGCATTCATAGTTTCCATCAATTCGTCGAACCCAGAGATGAGTACGATTGGTTGTAACTGCGGAACGACTTCGTATGCGACTGCCTTGATTGCGAAAGTGCGGATGGCTCCATACAACATTGTCTGATAATTCCTCTCCCACTCACTTTCTGAAAGGGCTGGCAAATCTTGATTGTTTCCGACAACATCAAAAGTTTTTCCTGCTTTTTCTACGACGTACCCCTCCGATGAATTTCTGAGCGATTTGAAAATTCTCCTCGGACTAGCCGTATTATGATATGGACTGACTAAGGCGGTAGCTCCATTTCTCTTCGCCCTGATACCCACCGCATTGCTTTCTCCAGTCACGATAGTTCCTTCCGCTGAATACACAGGCTTGTGTCCATGAGCTTTTGAGTAACCGTCTGTCGTAAAGAAATAACCGCCAGACCCTCTTGTTTCTATTGCACCTGCCTGTAATAAGAGTGCTCGCAACTGATATTTAAGCCAGTCTATGCCTATCAATGTATTGATTGCTAGGTTTCTCCTTTGAGAACTTTCTTGGATATTCGCGCAGTCCAAAAACTGTTGTTGGTCATTCCGTGTGGGGAAAAGGAGGAAGTCTTTATCAGATTCTAAAAATGAATCTGCTTCCAGCAGAAAATGTGGAGAGACTGTGCTGTCAGTATCAATCGAGCCAATTATAGTTTTACGTTGAGAGTTATTAGCAAGTTCCAATGCGACTTCTAATCCTTTTTGCCTTGGTATACCCACTGATGCAATTTCTTGTCCTTCACGAACAACGGTAGTTGTATATCCTTTCGTTGATTCTTCAAAGACAGCTTCAGAATAGTCACTGCTCCTGTGATTTACTCCGATGACATGAACCTTCTCGGGAGCGATAGGATTTGACTTCAGTGACTGAAGAAACGATGGGAGAATTTGCTCTTCATTATGGAAAGGTACGACCAAAATAATTTGGGATTCGCCCGCTTGGTTATTTTCAGTCATTGTTTACTCTCGTATGTTAGTCGCTGTGATTGGGACACCCGTTTTGCACTGTTCGCACTCGTCGGCCGGAGCTTTTTGAAAATCTAAAGTAAGAAGTGAGCGCATAGGAACTGGAAGTGCGATATCGTGGCGTTTACCGATGACGGAAGCCCCAATTACATTCATCTGCTGTTCCAGCATAAAAGAAACATTATCAGTCAGGTCTCTACCACTGAACACGAAGTCATCGACAAATAGACATCTCGTTCCTGGGTCAGGTACAAATCCTCTGTGAAAGTGAATAACGTCGTCTTTATCACCTCTGTATGTGACAGTATAAGGCACGTGAAGATGACTTGCAGTAGAGCAGGCAATGATTGCTCCAATGATTGAGGGTCCAACAACTACGTCGACTTCTGATGCTAAGTCTTTGTACTGTTCTGCAAGGCGGCGCCCCATTTCATTCATCACTTCGGGATAGCGAAGAAAGCCCATTTTATCGACGTACCCACTTCCATGCTCTCCTGTCCTAAACACAAAATGCCCTTCATTCCACCCCCCTGCGGAGCGAATAAGGTCCTTTGTGCTCATATATCGGAGTTCTTGCTCGTTGAATCGTTTTGCTTCGGATTTCATTCGCACTAATATACCTTAATGCGTGAAAATTCGCAACCAGAGGAGAATTACAGAATATTGAGGTGGTTTGTATCATTTACTCGGACTACTTTCCAACCAATATCTCTTGAAAAATGGCAGTGAGTTATACCGGTGTTCGAGGCGTTCATGTTCTCATAAATGGAGAGAAATTCATCAGCTGTGAGTTTATTTTTGAAAAGACAGAGTGAAATAAACATTTTTATAACGACCCCATGGCTGACCAGCAGCACATTCTCACATTGTTCACTTTCTAATGTGCTCATGAGTTTTTCTACTCTGTGTTTGACGTCCCAGAAATTTTCTTCATCTGAGTGATGCCACTCTTTATCTGAGTAGTTATCTTTAATACCTTTTTTTATCTGCATGACGATTGGATTGTCATGACTCTTCCCTTCAATCTCGGAAGGTCTCTTAATCTCTCGAAGTTCATCCATTAGGATATATTCTTTGCCCGAGCTATGAGCAATCAATTCCGCTGTCTGTTTGGCTCGAAGTAAAGGACTGGAGTAAATCTTATCTATTTTTGCTTCTTTCAAGCGTGTCGCAATACTTCTTGCCTCTGTAAGCCCCTGTTCGGACAGTGGAGTGGTCGAATACTGATGTGTATTACTTTGGTTGAGTTCTGTCTGGCCGTGACGGATAAGGAAAATGTTCATTACCTAATTGTATCATTCCTCATGAGTTGGTCACGAGAATATTACTAGTTCCTTCCAAATCGGAATGTTGTACTATGAATATGTGCTCATCTTCTCATGGAACAAAATATGAAAATTCAATCTGAAGCTGAATTGGTGTCTGCCCTGGCAGTAGGATTGAAAAAGAAGTTTCGAACAGATACTTTCGTTCAAGAATTCGCTGCTGGGTATGGTATAGCTGATTTGGCTTTCGCAAAAAACTTCCTATCAAATAGAAACTCGATTAATCGTGTGCCTATCGACAATTACTATGCACTGAAAGCTTATCTTAGGTTGCCATCAAATGAGCCATTTTTTATTGAGGACATAATGAAAGTTTCTGGCACAAGTAAAAGCATGAGTAAGAAAATAGCTAATACTCTTGTTGAGCATTCCTATTTTCATGAAGAGAAACACTCTTACTTTAAATTGGAGAACCAGATTGTAAATCCAATAAAGAAACTTGTAGCCATTGAAGCGAAACTTAAAGACTGGAAACAAGGGATTATGCAAGCGAGGAGATATAAGAGTTACACAGATGAATGTTATTTGGCAATTCTTGCAGATTATGAAAAAAACATTGATTTGAATTATTTAAAACAGTTCGGTGTTGGACTTATTCTCTTCGACCAGAATAACGGACAAATTCAGGTAAAGATAAAACCTGCACAGAACATCTTTCTATCTATATACGAAGAAAGCTTAGACCTATTTGCTCGTGAGCTTTTCCTTTATAAAGCGCAACTTAGTGCTTACTGAGTATCTCTTTCCATGTCTGAAGATATACAGGAGAATTGAGCTTAATACCGTATGAAGCCAATTTTTGTTGCAGTGTATAAGCTTTGTCTATTCTCTGGAGAAAGTATTCTTTTCTGTCTGCGACAGCATTTAATACTTTCAGTTCATTGGTAATTGCATGAAGAAAGTGAAGTCTTGGTTTCTGAAAAACCTGCGACAAGCCATCGTGCAAACACCCCTCACATTTACAAGAGAGGCTAATATCCAGTTTAGGAAGTTCACTTCTAAGTTGAGCTTCATGTGCAACAATGTCGTCGTAGACCTTACTTGTGCCAATTGTTGACACCGATGTAAGGAGGTCTGGGAAATAGTAGCGAGTTGGCATTCTACTAGCATCTTCTTCTTTCACAATGAGGTCTCTATTGAATGTATCCAAAACTCCTAATCCGGAAGTGATTGCATCAAAACCCACAGTTAAAAGCCCTAGTGCAATCGTTGGGACACGGCATGCAACAATTTTACATTTACCATACTCCTTTATTGCCTTTGCTGTGCCAATGAAGTTAAAAAGTTGCGCGTCTCCTGTGCCTTCATGAATTTTATCAATATAGAATTGCATATAGTCAGCGGAACAATGACCATAGTCCTCTATTATCGTTTCTCTTTCCTTTTGTCTGCACAGTATCTCTGCTTGTGTACAAATAGCGCCAGAAATTTTGTATTGAGGGTAGTTCTTGCGTACGTAATCAATGCTTTCTCTCAGTAGTTTGATATTTACTGGGAACCAGTCGTCGTTGACGTTGTCAAAATAAAAGAAGGGAGCAATGAGTAAATTGCACCCACTCGAAATCTGAGTTTCAATTACCTTTTCTGAAAATTCACGTAGATAACCATCATCTGCAAATACATCGGGAGTGAGTGCGTCATATCCCTGCGGCGCATAAGGTAACTCTCTGAGCCCCTTTGTCTTTCTAAAATGAGTGAAAGCCATTCTATTTGTCCCTGGGTCAGCAAAATATGTAATAGAATCGGAGTGTTTACGGATGAGTTTTGACAGCGTTTGGTATCCAGCATGCAGATTGATGGGGAAATCAATCCCATCGACAGTATTATTATGGAAAAAATCCTGCACTATGGCCGTATCATTTTGTATTACTCGAAGATAAAACTTAACATTCTCTTGCTCACTTTCAACTTTCTGTTTAGGTTCCTCACTGATTGCAGTCAGGATATCATCTATCGTTGGATATCTCTGGTAAACTTCTTTGGCCAGAAGTTTTAAGGTGACATTCTCAATTTGATTCGAAATTCTTGGATTGATTGATGAAGGATACGGCGGCTTTACGTTGATTGTTTTATGGATAATCTGCGCATTGGTTGACGGGAAGAACAGTATTTTGCCAGTAAGTAATTCGTAGAGTATTACTCCTATTGAGTAAAAATCTGTCCCTGGTTTCAAGGGCTTATCGCCTTTTGCCTGCTCAGGAGACATGTAGAAAAAAGTTCCAATAGGATATCCAGTTTGCGTGATTGAAGAATAATCAACAATTTTAGAAAGGCCATAATCAAGTATTTTAATTTTCCCTTCAGTTGTGATTTTAATATTCTCTGGTTTAAGGTCTCTGTGAATGACACCTGCGTTATGAATATCAGCAAGCCCATGAAGAAGGCTTTCTACAAAATCTATAGCTCTTCTTTCTTCCCAAGGTTCATGGCTTTCACTCAGGATATCTCTAAGAGTTTTTCCCTCCACGAATTCCATTACTATATATGCGTATTCAACATGACCATCGAGGAAGTTACCGTCCCCAAAATATTTTATTGCGTATTCACTTGAAACTCTTTTCAAAGCGCCTATTTCTCTTCTTAGCAAACCGTCACGGTAATCCTCATACAGGAAACTCTTTCGAATAAATTTTATGGCGTATACAACACCATCTTTTTCGGCTTTATATACCTCGCCAAATTGACCGCCCCCTAGGTAGTCACCTATTACATAGCCATCTATCGTTCTTCCTGTCATAGTCGCTTTTTCAGTCTACACCAATCTGCGTTGGTGTTTTCCAGGATTATACCCCCTTTCATGACGAATGAATGCATAGTTTTTGGTGTTATAATTTGGATAATACCTAGCCGCGAACTAGAAATCCATCTTATGGGTGGTGCGTCGGACCCAAACAGGGGCACCTGTCGGGCCTGACGCTTCGCGGCTAGGGACAAAAACCACAGGTGTCCCTTTTTATATTTTCAGGGACATCAGAAAGGTCCCTATGGGCGACAGATTGGATGGATTTACAAACGCTAGCAGTGGACAACGCTTCAAAGCTTTCCTTTGGGATTCATGGTTTATCGTCATCCGCCCTAATCTCATTGGTGCAATTGTTTTTGCTGTGTTGACAGTACTTACTAAATTTTTTGGAGTAGACGAAGGGGTGTCCTCTCCTGCTGTAACGTTGACCATTGCCACATCACGTTTCCTGGGAGCAGCTCTACCAATTCTTTTCATGTTTACAGCAATTTGGGATACGTGCAAGCAAATATCCAAAACCGGACAAACCCTTGGAAAGAGAAAAATGGGAATAGCTATTGTTATGAAGAAAACGGGGAAACATATTTCCGTCATTTCCTGGATTGGCAGAAATCTCATCCTTGGAGTTGTTGTAGGTTTATTTATTGGATGGCTGACAAACTTTGTTGTATTGGTTCCACATGCTCTATTTCTTCTCGATATTGGTTGGATTTTGTTCGATAAGAATGGCGAAGCAATCCATGACAAAATCTGGGGTACAAGAGTAGTACGAATAAATAAATAATATGAAGAGTATTCTTTGCTGTATAGCGATAGCTTTTCTTCTCGCAGGCTGTGACAGGCACTTATTATCGAAAGAAGATGCACTTAGCTTGGTCCGCAGTCGTCCAGAGGTCCAGAACTTTCTCAAGATATCAAAAGAAGCAAACGATAAAACGGATGTCATCGCGGAAGAACATGATGGAACTTGGGAAGTGGGTGTGTACGTTGTTTTACCTGACCATATGAGTGCCTTCAATTGGTATAATTTCGACGAAAATGGGCATTTGGTGAGCTTCAGGGATAAGTATGATGAACAGGGGAATTTCATTTGTTCGACAACAACGAACCCAGATACTTGTCGTTGAAAATTGAGATGTTATATGCACATTAATTCTCTGCTTATTTTGTGTTGGAAATGAATTTCTCAAGAGAAAAGACAATTTTCATCGAAAAGCTATAGGGCCATTTATACCTGTTAGGATTTCAAGGTTTTTTGGAAATACAGATGAATATCTATGAGAGGAGAGTGTTTTGTCTGAATAAGTTATATTATAGGTATAATAAGCGATTATTCACCACTTTTTTCGTCTGGGGAATAAATCACCTCTGGTGAGAAATTCGTACATACGTATCATAGTGTGTCTGTGGTTCCCGTTTGTTTGCCGTGGGCGTGTGTCCGTTCTGGTTTGTGAGCCGGTGTTCAATATGCACCAGTTTGCACTAGGTACGACTGAGTAGTCTTGGTTTTTTGTTACTTCCATAGGTATTTGCTTCGTATCCCTGGATTTCCAACTCTGTCAGTATTCCTAAATCTCTTGCTTGCCTTTCCACTGTCATTTGTAATGCGTTGGCCCAGTACCTATCGTTACTTTTCGGAATGGCACTAAACCCGTCGTGTTGCCAGCAGGCAATGACGAGTGCATCATTGCTTTGTTTGGCAAGTTCTAGGACAGGTAGAAGCAATTTCAGTTCATAGGATTGTGCTTCCTGAGCGAGTAACGATACTGCACTTCCTTCACCTTTTCGTACTTTTGGATTCAATGGGAGCCAATCGCCAAAACAAGTCAGCACTCCAAAGTTCTGAAAGATAAATTCCATCCGTTTTGCTCGAGCCTTCCATACGGCTTGTATGAGTCGGAGATTAAACAGTGTCTTGAATGCATTTGGAATTTGCAATTCCAGTTCAATTTTCTCATGTACAGAGATGTATAAATTCTTCTTTGACTGTCCAAAACAAACCGGGTACAGGAATTCGTGCTTCAGTGCATCCTTTACTTCACTTGTTAGCTCAACACCGAGTGCTTCCGCAAGGTGCTTCCAGATTGATTGTCCGCTTTTTAGGAACTCATTTACCTCTGGAATTCCCCATACTTTGGCAACGATTGCAAACTGTGCGTTCTTCAAGTCACATTCCATCCAGTCTTTCATCATCGCCTTACGCACTTCACGCTTCAATGCGAGGACGTTATCGGAGAATGGGAAGATGCGGACGCTGTTTTTTGTTGGCTGATAAAGAGGCTGGGCAAAATCATATAAACGAGTGAGAATCTTGAGTTCACGCTCCTGAGCTTCCAGTGGTAACTTCATGATTTCCTGGTGGGCATAGTATGCATTATGCATCATGCGGGTGAATCTGTTCGAGCTCATCTCGTTGAAATAATCGAGTAACTCTTTATTTCGTTTTGCCATGCGACAAATTACCTTAGCCTGTTCAATTTCCATCTGGTTGAAAAAACTGGTTGTCTTCTTGGAGTATTTCTCTCCAGACATAAAATAGACTCTATCTTTTCTTTCGTCTTTCAATTTGTTGAGCTCCTTCGTAAGCATCATTTGTATATCGGGTGTCCATCGAAAGTCTTCTACGACACGTACAAGTCCTTCGGTGTATCGATGCTCACTAACTTTGAATTTGTGTACGTCATTCCAGAAGGATTGGAGGAACTTGATACCCGAGTAGTTTCGAGTTTGAACAAGGTGAGACTTGTTCTCCAAGGATGCGAGCGTCTCCTGACTTATCATGAGTTTTCCTTCATGTTCACTTTTGGTTGTCCAAAACATGAGATGAGCCATCAATGCCCAATATGATGGAGACTTACCGAGACCAGGGAATTTACGTTCTATGTAGTCACGGAATTCCCTGGAGACAGTCAAGCGTTGGAGAGCAGGATGGATATCGGTGAAGTGAATCATAGGTTACTTGTTCAGCAGTTCTTTCCATTTGCCAAAATGCTTGCGTAGTACCTTCCTGATTTCCTTATGCATTTCTCCATCGGGGTCCATTTCGGTGAAGTCAAACTCGGGGTCTACAGCCAAGATGAGCTCATCTATAAGTGTACTCGTCTTGAAATTGCAGTACTCGCATTCTCCCCACTCATATCTTTCTAGTTTCATTCTTCCTGACATACGTTCCTTTCTTCCCAAAATGGGAATGTAGATAATAAAAAACAGACTCCCCAAAGCGAAACTCTTTCCAATGTTGGAGTCTCGTTTGGGCAGTCTGTAATCGTTATGCGTTAAAACTAAAAAACCGTCTTGTGCTAGAGCAAGGCTTCTTGAAAGAAGACTTTGGCAAGTATTTACCTTGCCCTAACACAAAACGGTTGTGCTTCTTTCAATTGCCTGCTTGCCTCTCAGGAGTGATTGCTCACTAGGTCATACGCTATCAAACCGGGTCGGTAATGTCAAATGAATCTTTTGTTGATTTTCATATCCCATACTTGAACGCCCGCTTGTTTATAGCGGTCCCATCCATCAACGTCTTTAATCTTTGAGAGCTTTTTGTGTTCACTTTTTGTCACTATGCATCCAGTGACGGTTCGTAAAATTTGCTCGACATCAGCTGGATGTTCAAGCAATTGCTCGGTCATATTCTTTCGAGTAAAAACATGTTCGTGATTTACAGGTTCATCATCCCCTTTTAACACTCCCATACTTCTGTATCTGGTTGTCCACTTTCCATCTACCTCGCTCATGCGCCAGAGCACAACGTCCTTAATAATGTTTTTCTTATGCATATCTAGAATTTTTGGATTAGTCAGTATAGCCTTCAATATTTCGACTGAACTACTCAGAACGGCATCATAGCCCTCTGAAGCCAGATATGGGTCTCGAATATGTATGAGTGTAGAACGTTTTGGCATGAGTAAATTTTACACCCAAACCAGAGCCCCTCTTGCGAGGGGCATATGGCTCTAAGGTTTATGCTTACCACTCGATGACAAGTCGTCGTTCGCCGCGGTCTACTTTAATACCTGGATGTTGTCTGCATTCTTTTGCCAGCTTATCAATTCGCGGAAGCATGTACTGCACATCGAGTTTTGAGCGGTCGATGAATGGGTTGTAAGTGTTTGCCAGTTCACTCGATTCCTTGGCGGAATATTTGTAGTAATGTGCTTGCATGATGGCAACTGTATGCCCTTGTTGTTCCGCTGCTTGCATAATGGGAGCTCCTGCATCAAGGAGTCCTGTGTCCACCATCTTTCGGATGGAGTACAACACAATTCTTCTCCCTGCGAGTTTAGAAATTTTGCGCATGTACCCTTGGAGGGTAAACTGCGAGACTTTAAACCACTCCCCTTTTTCTACTCTCTTTCTGATTGGCTCTAGATAATCGAGCGGAAGTCCAAGCGTTTTCCATTTACCACCTTTGCGTCTAAGTTGCACAGATGGCTCAGGTCCATCGAGATTAACATTCTCTGGTTGAATTTTAATTGCCTCATTAGGTCGGAGACCCGAGCGACAATAGAAAAGTAGAAACTCTCGGTGTTCTTGTTTCGTTACGCGATGAAGTACGTGGTCATGTGCACCTGGCTCTGTCACTGCGTATATGTACTCAATGATTTTAGCTGGAGAGAGAAGCATTTCTGGCTTCTGTTGCTCTCTTTTGTCTTTAGGTCTCCTGATTTGTGGGCTCCAATCGGTCTCAGTGGCATCTGCTTCTTGATGAATCCATTTGAGAAACATCTTTAGTCTACTCGTCTCCCCTGAGATAGTAGTCCGCGCCATTCCTTTCTGTTGGAGATATTTCACGTAGATTCGACACTCCTTCACAGTCAACTCTCTACCATCAAGCCAACGAGTAAACCTACCCAAAAAGTACCTTAGCTCTTTGGTGGTTTTTTGTGATGAACTTTGTAGTTCATACCATTCCACACAGTCATGGATGAGTTTTTCGAGCACCTCCCCTTGAAGTAATGAATACATACAGCAGTCACGCCTTTTAATTTAAAGACGTGTCCCTGTATGTTTCTCCTGTACGTATTGAGGAGTCACAAGTAGGAGAAGGCGTATCGGTTACGAGCCGTTAAATTTAGCCTTGCCTCCAAACGGCGAGCAGTGCAAACATACTAATGTTATGTCTCTTGGACGTAACTCCAAGATTCGGTGGACCCGAGAGAATTCGAATCTCTGACCTCTTCAATGT
>CAZDWN010000002.1:162551-305427 GCA_964509365.1 uncultured Pseudomonadales bacterium
AACTGAGCTACGAGTCCATGATGTCTTCTATTGTCTTACCTTTACAATGTCAATGTAACGCTCTAACCAACTGAGCTAACCGCCCGTTTCAACGAATTTTGATTATATCAGAACATTCGCATATTTTTATCTACGAGCCGAACTCCCTCAATTTGATATCTTGAATCCATATACTCGCTGACCAGAGCTCGTCTAACTTTTCCTGGCAGTGCTGGAGCTAGCCCTTGTTTAGCTGCCATTCTATATTTATTGTCCCAGTACTGTCGTTTCTGGTCATAATCTGCTTTCTTAATTGAATAGTACATTGAGCATAACAGTGGAATGCCGACACTTAGGATCTGAAAGACAGCTTCGTTCTTTGGAAGTTTGACGTCTGGCGAGTTCAGGGACTGGATGCCTATGACAGCCAACATTATTAGAGAAGCAATACGGAGCAAATCTTGCTTTCGTTTGTTTTCCATCGCAACCTGAGATACGGAAGGAAACTCGGTGGGCGTGAGCTCGGCTGGCATACTTTAGCCTACGTTGCGGGCGACTTGGTGCTCTTGGCTCATGAGGTATGCAGTGCCACCTTTTTTACTGGCGACTTGTCCCCAGAAGTGACCTTGTTTCTTACTTCGGCTATTGAAGTTCTCGATCCACGTATTGGCCTCGTGCACACGCTTTCGCATGAGGACGACAAAGTTCAACAGTTGTTGAAAGAAATGGACATGATATGTGCCTGGGTCGACGACGTCACTGTGGATCGCAGTTTTCACACTTGAGTCAAGTGTCTTCATTTCACGGGCCAAGCCACGCAGCTGTTCTTGCAATTGCTTGATGAGTTCTTTGTCTTTTGCTTCGCGCAGATTGAACACTTCCGTCATTTGCATTTCTTTGTGGCGTACCGCTCGTTGCTTCTCAAGCTCCATGTCTTGATGTTCCTTCTCAAGCAAAGAGTTTTGCTCCATTGCTTTTGCGAACGGGTTTTGTGAGTCAGTCTGGAAAGTCGTGGGCTCACTTTTGGCTGGCGTGCTTGAGCCGGCACCAAAAATAGCATTCATGGCATCATTCATCATCTCGCCTGGGATGCTACTCGCTTGCTTGACGGTGGTGCCGCCAATCTCCTGCAACGCACGAGCAAAAGGGTTGCTCGACATGGTCGGAGTCAGTTTAGAATTGTGTCCAGGTGTGTTCATACCAAAAAGGGAGCAGGACTCATCTGTATAGTTTTTGAGTGCTGCCGCATCAGTGGTAGTGTACTGCGCTACATCGAGAAAAGCAAGAAGTGAAAAGGCCTATAACACTGGTCTTATCTAGCCATTTCCTTCAAGGAAGCGAGAGTTTTTTTGCGTTTGACGACTTGAATTGCTTGCTCTTTGATGCGAGATTGCTGCGATTTCTCAAACTCCTCAATCTTCTTTCCGAGGACTTCATTGATTTCCGCATCTGTGGCATCTGGTTTGAGCTCTTCAGTAATGGCCTGGATGGTGAACTCAACCTGCATATTGGCCAGTGCGCTCATCATATATTCCTGCTGGAGGCCCTCGACTGTCTTCCCTGTCGATTTGAGAAATTGATCAAGCTCGATGCGGTGACTAGCAAGGTTTCTGGCGAAATCTTCTATCTGTCGTTTGGCTTCATGCTCGATCAGAAGGGGTGGAATAGCAGGACTGGTTGATTTGATCAGTTCTTCAAAAAGAGTCGAAAGGAGCTGCTGCTCTTTGTCCTCGGCTGACTCTTCTTTGGCATGATCATGGCCTTCATGCTCTTTGGCCTTTTTCTCATGCACTTTACCAGCTTCCTTGACGACTTTCTTCCAATCACCCAATTTCACGATCGGTGCCAATGCAGTATGAGCCTCCACGACCCAGTCTTCCTTTGGCTTTATTGAAACGACTTTTACTTGTGGAGGTACCAATGGAGCGATACCGGCATCTTCGACTGCTTTGGTGTAGATTGCAGGCAGAAGATCTTCGAGCACTTGGTCGAGTAAGTTCGCATGCCCTACTTGATCTTCGACGAGAGAAAGTGGAGCTTTTCCTTTGCGGAATCCAGGGATGGTCACATGGCTACTCGTCTTCGCCAGCACTTGCGAGTACTTTGGCTCATGGAGTAACTTAGGGATCGTCAACGTCAGAATATAGTTTTCGCCCATAGGACTAGGGGTGGACTGAGTGGTCGCAGGTGTTTTTTTCATAGGATGCTATTTCATCTGGCTAAAGAATGGCACGATCACTTCAGCTTTTGTCTTGAGTGACAGATTCACTCCCCAGACAAAGATACCGATCGTGGGCAGAAGACCGATGAGGATAATACATTGATACAGTTTTTTCTGTGTCATTGGCCGTAGTATACCAAACAACCTGGGTTGATTGTAGGGTGAGGAATGTGGTAGAACCTATCAATGATGTGATACCCGACCTTTGCGGGCATAAAGGAGATTCGTATGAGTGATGATGCAGTTCAATATATCGAACCAGGTGAAGAAAAAATCGTACTTGAGGAAGGAAACGAGCCTGAGCTTCCTGCAAGTGTACCTCCGATTGCGATCAAATTTGACACCCATGGTGAAGACTCTCTGACCGCAGTCGAGGGACTCATCCGTAGACAGTCAGTTCGTCTCGATCAGCTTCGCGATGAAGCCAAGACCTTCGCGGATCAACTCAAATCAATCTTGGACAATGATGAGGCGCTCACCAATGTCGAGGAAGAAGTGAAAAATGCTACCCGAAAGCAAAAAGAACGCAAAGCCACACTTGCAAATAGCCCGGAGAGCATGCAGCTCAAATACAAGCTCAAGGAAGTCAAGGAAGGCATTAAAGATCTCGAAGAAAGTCTCAGCAATCACCTGCTTGAGCTCTATAAAGTCACTGGGATCAAAGAATTTGATACTGATGATGGCAAGAAGCGAGAGTTTGACGTCCGCGCCAAGCTCCGCGGGAACAAGAAACAAGAGTGATTCCAGACAAGCTGGAATCACTACTGAAAAGCCCCCAAATGAATCGGGGGCTTTTTTAATGGTACAGACGGGTCTTAGACCCGTCTCTACACAATTATTATCGTATTTTCCAGTCAATTTGTGACTTCTTCTCGACGACAGTCTCAGTGAAGGACAAGATTCGCGACATGGTTTGGACAACGAGCAATGGATGCTCTCCTCCTGCAGTCTCCTCACTACACATCGTGGCATCCGTACCGTCATAGACAGCGTTAGCGACATCGCACATCTCAGCTCGAGTCGGACGCAAGTTGTGCACCATCGAGTGAAGCATTTGCGTAGCGGTGATCACCGGCTTTCGCATCTCATTGCACATCTTGATCATGCGCTTTTGCTCAAACGCCAATCGCTCAAATGGGATCTCAACTGCCAGATCTCCGCGTGCTACCATCAACAGATCTGAAGTTTGTACAATTTCCTCGAGATGATCAAGGGCAATTTGATTTTCGATCTTGGCACAGATCTTTGAAGCGACTCCGCGCTTGTCAAGCTCTTTGCGGAGGATCTCGACGTCTACTTTCGTACGAGTAAATGACAAAGCGACGATATCGACTTGCGCCATGTTTCGCATCTCGATCTTCTTGTAGTCATCATCAGTCATTGCTGGGAGGTCAATATCGGCACCTGGGAAGTTGATACTCTTTCGATGCTTAATCACGCAGTTTTGACGAGCTCTGGCTTTGATCTCGTGATCGTAGGTTTCGATGATCTCAAATTCACTATTCCCATCATCGATCAACAGAAGCTGTCCGACGCGTACCGCTGGGAAGACTTCGGGTGTTGGGATGACAATATGTTTGTCATCTTTTGGGGTGAGCGAAAAGGTCACTAACTCGTTTTCGGCGATAGTGACTTCCTTCTTTTCTGGAGTCTCCAATCGGATCTCAGGACCCTGCAAATCGATGAGAATTCCGACGTCCAAACCCTTTGCTTTGCAGACTTCTCGCACACGATCAATACGGTCTTCATGCCACGTGCGATCCGCGTGTTTCATGTTGAATCGGAAAATATCCACACCCGCTCGGATCATGGATTCGATCATCTCTGGTGAGTCAGAAACTGGCCCAATTGTTGCTACGATTTTTGTTCGTTTCATACGAAACCCCTCATTTACTATAGGTAAGTTTATTTACCCGAATACGAAGCTTTGCCTAACATTATTTATACGATGCACGCGGCCTTTTTTGCTAGAAAATAGAAAAGCAATCACTGCCCGTGACTGCTAATTTCGCCCTATATCTCAATTTTTCCTACATGTGATTCGGTATTTCGAGACCCAGTATGTGTAGTCCAGTTTCGAGGACCGTTTTGGTCGCTTTGGTGAGCTCCAATCGCTGAGCTTGGTACATCTCATCGCCCAAAATCCGATTCGCACCGTAGAAAGAATTATATACCCCAGCCAAGGTATATAAATACGTACACAATAGTTGCGGGGTATAGTCTCGCGAAGCTCGCGTAACCGTCTCCTCAAAGTACAATAACTGCTGTGCCAGCGATCGTTCGGTGGCATTGAATTCCGTGACTTTCGCGACATCCTCGACGCTCCCAGACGCCTTCGAAAGTACACTTGCGCACCGCACCGCGGCATACTGCATATACGCCCCAGAATTGCCCTCCATCGTGAGAATCTCGTCCCAATCAAACGCAATATCGAGTTGGCTTGAGCGCTTCAAATCATTCCACTTCAGAGCGCCAATGGCGACTTGTGACGCGGTTTCCTCATTATTGTCCTTTGACATCGCTAAAGCTCGTGTTTTGGCCTCACTGATCACATCCTCGAGCCATATCGTGTTTCCTTTGCGTGTGCTCATTTTGCCGGTTTTAAAGCGAAATAGACCATGTTTAACATGCACGCGCTGCCCTTTGGTATACCAGCCAAGCAGTTCTTCAATGCGGTACAGCTGACGAAAGTACAGTTCCTGCTCCGCTCCGACTTCATTGATGACGAGAATTTCTTTGCCATATTTCTCGAGACGGAACTTGTCAGTCGCCAAATCTCTGGTGGCATACAAGGTCGAGCCATCTTTTTTGAGGATCATAAGCGGTGGAAGCTCGTCATTTGGGAAAAAGAACAATTTAGCTCCATCGTCACCGGATTTCAGAAATCCACTTGATTCCAATTCGGCGATGACTGGCTTCATTTTGTCTTCAAAATATGATTCGCCAAATCCTTTCCCATCATTTTCAGTGAATTTGACTCCAAGCTCGTCGTAGATGCGAGAAAATTCTGTCCAAGACCAGTCGATACATAGCTGCCAGAGCTCTCGTGCTTTCGGATCCCCATTTTCAAGTTTGGTAAACCAATTTCGGGCTTTATCCTCGAGAGATGGGTCTTTTTCAGCCATTTCATGAAATTCTACATACAATTTCACGAGCTCTTTGACTGGTTCCGGAGACTGCGAAATCACCTTGCGATTTGCTTCTTCACTTCCTGCACCAAGCTCTAGGATCGCCACTATTTGCTTGCCAAATTGGGTTCCCCAGTCTCCAAGATGATTATCTCTCTTCACTTCGTAGCCGGTCGCAGAGAGAAGATTCGCAATTGCATCACCAATTATCGTAGATCGCAAATGGCCCACAGTAAACGGTTTGGCAATATTTGGAGACGAATATTCAACAATGGCTTGTTTTCTATCGTGAAGTTTCAAAAATGCAAACTCTTGAGAGGATAGCCTGTGGAGAGTTTCCGTGAAAACATTTAGATTCACCGTGAAATTGATAAAACCTGGACCGGCGACGGTGATAGTGGCGAGTTGCGAGTTGAGAGTCGCAAGTTTTCGCAGCTCCAGTATGATTCCTTCTGCGAGTGCTTTCGGCGAGCTCCATTTGGCTTTATCGACGCTGGGAAAAAGCTTCATGGCTACATTGGAGGTGAAGTCACCATACTGCGGATCAGAAGTGGGTTCGACAGATACGGACGGTACAGGAAAACCGAGTGCAGTGACTGCCTGAAGAATTGAAGATTCCAACGCATGTGAAATGGACATAGTGCTATTTTACCAGCCAAACTCCTTCTTGTCTGCAAAATTATTGCGAGGCATACTATAGTTATGCTCCCAAACAGTACGGAAAATATACTACAGGACACGAAGAATGTCCCTGATACCCCTGTGCCACGTCAAACTAATACTCGGCGACTGATCGCCATACTTATTGTTATTCTCGTTATAGGTTTTACAATTCGAGCTTTTGCTTTTAAACAAACTCCATCTGCTCCCGGCATATCGCAGTCAGTTGCGACAACTGCTTCGCCTGCTCCATTCACCGATACCTTTGTAGATACCATTTTTGGCACATTGGTCTTCTATCGCCATGGTAGTCTTGTTTCTCTTGATCTCCCGACTCGATCTGAGCACATTATCGTCGGAGTAGGAGCGAACTCTGAAGTGAAGCTTGATGACTCCTTTGCGCCAGTTTGGTCACCAGACGGTACGAAACTCGCTGTGGTGACGGGTGATCATAAGATAGTGGTCACTCAATTTGACACTGGAGCGTTTGTCGGTTCCTTTCCACTGCCTGCGAGCGCTTCGCAAAAGAATGCTCGAATTTCCATTGATCCAGCCTCAGAAGTGTTGGCGATCGCATCAACGAGCGAGTCTGGCTCCGATCAATCCGTGCGATTCTTTTCATTGCTCACTCAAAAGGAATTGGGAGTGTATCCGAAGTGTTCTGGAAATGGAGCGTGGATGACAGGTATAGGATTTGCGATGTCGTGCGACGTAGCGGACACACACTCAATAGTGCTCATTCGATTTGAGCCAAACTCATCGGTCATGACTCCCCTCTTGCGCGAGACGTCACAAGCAAAGTATCAGATTATTGATGAGTATAAGCCGGGAATTTTACTCGTGCTTCGCAGTCGCGGTACTCAGAAAGATCTGATTACTCTTGCAGGGAATGGAGCTCTGACGACTATACCGCCAACACAATATAAGAGTGTCATTGACGTCGAGAAGATCGCAAATGCCCAGAGTGCGCTCATGACGCGTATTCAGACGACGTTGCAGACACATACAGTTGATGATGTAACGATTGCAAGCGACAATTCATTTGTAGTGTACCAGACTGATGAAGGGCTCTTTGCAGTCAAACTGGACCTAAAGGACACTCCCTACCGATTGAGTGACGGGACACTTGCTCGACTGAGACCACTTCCTTAGACGTCCTTCGGCTCATCCAGAAGCTCCATTCCTTTGATCTCTGGCACGACACTATTTCCTGCGAGTCCTTGTACACTTCCATAGACGTTGCCCATCGCAAGCATGAGTCGCTGCGCTTGTCCTTCTCTTGCTTTCCAAATTCGTTCCATGGCTGCACGCTCTTTTCCGATTTGTGTCGACATTTCTTGGTAGACCTCGATAAACGACTCCACCTGCTGGCGGAATGCAGTCGACGTGATGTAGTTGTAGATAAGATCCGCCTTTCCGCCTCGGTCTTTGGCCATCGCTCGCTCGCGCGCAGAATCAATCAAAGATTTCCGAAGGGCAAGCGCTAGTGTCACATAGTTTTGAGGAGAGCAGATCCAGACACCATCCTTGTGTGTTTGGCCAGACCACTTGGGATCGTTGTAGACACTCGTAATCAAGATCGGGATGTCTGCATTCTCCGCGCGAAGATCTGTCTTGAGCTTGAGAAGCCATCCGTCCACCCACGTTTTCGTTTGCTTCGACTCCCAAAGGATTACTCCACAGACTGTCCCACGACTACTTCTGACGATTTGTCTGACATCAGCTCCATTGACGCCTTTGCCCACAGGCTCGACCACATCATCCCGAAACAAATCACGAAGCGTCGTCTCGAGTTCGAGCTCTCGCACTTCACCTTGGGTCTGTTGACTACCTTGGCTCGCTTTTCGCTGCGCATCTTCTAGAGATCGTTTGAGATCCATGATGACTTTGTCTTTCTCAAGCTCTTTTTGCCGTGAAGCTTCCAAGAGCTTGGACTCAGTCGCCTCTTGGATCTTTTTGCGTTCTTCATCGAGACGTCGTTCCATTTCGAGTGTCGCCTTCTCTTCACGCTCGATCAATTCTCGCTCCTTCTTTCGTAGGAGCAGTTCCTGCTCTTCGGATGCAGCTCGACGTTTCTTCTCCTCTCTCAATTGATTTTCGAGATCGGTCAAGACCTTTTTATTATCTTCAAGTAATGATTTTCGCAGCTTGTCTTCAGTATCTTTTTGGACCGTACTCAGCTTGCTTTGGTATTCGATGCGCAGTGTCTCCTCGACACTAGAGCTAATTTGTGAAGTCAACGCCTCATCGAGTGAAATGGGAGTCTTACAGTGAGGACACGTGATAGTTGTCTTTGAGTTCATACGACGTAGTGTATCAAATGGGGAAGACGTGAATGTAGCAAGTTTTATGCAGGCAAGCAAGTCTTGTTTCCGTTGATTTGAAATGGCACATTGGGAAGAAGAAAAGGAAATCTATGCCAACTGAATTGCAACGAAAAATTGCCAGACTCTACGGTGGAGAAGTTCAAGACGCCACTCCAGCACAAATCCATCGGACCTTGTACCCTGGCGACTATTTGGCGCCAAGCGAGCGTGAACAAATCGATGATATTGTGGCGAAAACTGGTGTCCCACTTCAAGTGGTTTTGGACTACTTTACTGCTTCAGGGCGTTACTGCGGCGAACGAAAAACTAGCTTCATTAAAGCCATAATCAATGCCAAAGAACGCCATGGAGAAAGTGTAGCCAACTACATAAAGCTCGAAGATATCAATTATCTTGGTCATCTCAAAGACTTAGGAGTCATTCTCAAACGAAGACCAAGAAATTAGATCATACGAGAGTGTTGAGCTTGCAAAAACTTCAAATTTCAAGTCTACTAGAGAGTAGTATGGCAGAGACTCATAGGATCCTGGGGACACTCGTGCATTCGCACGTAGTCAACATATTTTTCATAGCAACGCTTTTGATAGGGACGTTTTTCGCGATCTTGGGAGTCAGATCATATCAAGACATCTCGTCACAAGCGAAATCCTTGGATGCCCAGCTGCAAACAAAGTCAATAGAACATGAGGCGACAGTGACTGATTTGCAGACACAACTTGCGAGTACGTCGGCGCAGCTAGATGACCTTGCAAACCAAGACCAAAAGAAACGAAACGATGAATTAGAGAAAAATCTCAAAAATACCAAAGACACGTATCAGAATGTGATGAAGCTGTATGAATCGATGATTGACCTTCGTGAAGGCAAAGGGAAAGGCCTTCCGTTGGACAAGACATTTGGGGCAATCCTCGCAGATCTGTCCACTACAAATTATTCAAGTGCCAGTGGCAAGATCGCACAGTTGACCAAGGATATCGCAGAGGAGGCGGCCAAAGTTACCGCGGCCGGAGTGCCAGCTAATGTACCAGTAAGCAATAGTGCTCCCGGTAGCGGGTATAGTCGCCAATCTGTCCAGACGTCAGCCGGGACATTTGTCATCGATATCGTGGCTGCCGATCTCTCAAACACAAAAGTAGTGATCGATACTGCATCTGATAGCACATGCGGCAACAACTGTCCTGTCCTGCCTCTGGGTACGTACGTGGCACGCTCCAGTGCGTTTGCTGGTGTGAACGGAAGTTACTTCTGTCCTGAGTCGTATCCGACATGCGCGGGTAAGACAAACTCATTTGATCTTCTGGTGATGAACAAGAACAAAGTCTATTTCAACTCAGACAACAATGTGTATAGTCAAAACCCTGTCGCGGTCTTTTCAAATGGTTCGGCTCGCTTCCTATCGCATGCACAAGATTGGGGTCGAGATACTGGAGTCGACGCAGTGATCTCGAACTTTCCGCTGCTCGTCATCAATGGACAAAACCAGTTTGGAGGCAATAGTGATCCGAAGATGGGAAGCAAAGGAACTCGCGCATTTGTAGGTGCCAAAGGGAACAAAGCGTTCATTGGTGTAGTCAGAAATGTTACAGTGGCCGAGATGGCGATAGTCTTGCAGACTATTGGACTCGATCACGCTCTGAATCTTGATAGTGGTGGATCGACGGCCCTTTGGGCAAATGGGGGGTACAAAGCTGGGCCAGGTCGTAACTTGCCAAATGTAGTATTATTTGTGAGGAGATAATCTATGGCGATACATACATCACCGGAAATATCCAGTTCTGGAAACGACCTGAAGCAAGAAAGTGTCCCCTTTTCCAATTTTCCAGATTGGCTTAACCAGATTTTCGCTTCGAAAAAAGAAGATACAGACAAATTTCGTGAAGGAATTCGAAAAATGAAGGCATCAGAGATTCAAAAAATCGCAGACGATATTATCAACTACCGCAAAAGTCATACGCTTTCGATCGAACTTAATGGTTCCGTTACTTCATTATGGTCTGACTACCAAGATGCCCTTCGAGACAAGAATAGTACGGTATAGTATACTGAAATGATGATTCAACTCATCGATTGGGTGAAAACTCACAAACTCTCATCATTTTTGATCATCGTCCTCATTTTTGTGCTCGCAAGTAGTCTCCAAAATACAAAGTCATCAAATTTTTCTACCACTTCTGTCGCTCCGATGATGGGTTCAGCGGAATTTGCGAGAACTGATGCAATAAGTGCTCCCGCTATTGGCAAAGTTGGTGTCTATGGACAAAGTCTCCCGCCAGCAGACACCCAAACGCGCATGGTGACGACGGATACCAATCTCTCCCTCAAGGTTGATGATGTATCCCAAATCATTTCACGGATCGAATCAGTGGCAAATCAAGCCGGTGGGTACATGATCAACTCGTCGCTATCAAAGCCGGAAGGTGCAGCGAGTGGAACAATCTCTATTCGCATTCCAGCTGACAAGCGATCTTCTACCTTGTCAGAGATTCGCGGTCTCGCGGTCAAAGTTGTCTCCGAAAATGTGAATGGGCAGGACATTACAGATCAGTACGTGGATAATGACGAGCGACTACGGATCTTGGAGTCAACCAAGACGAAATTTGAAGCAATTTTAGCTGATGCAAAAAATGTGCAAGACATGATGCAGGTGCAGTCACAGCTCCTTTCGCTTCAGAGCCAAATCGATGCTATCAAGGGAGAGCAGAAGTATCTAGAGGGATCGGCCAAACTCACTCGATTGACGATCTACCTCGCAACTGATGAACTAGCGCTACCATACGCACCAGATACGACCTGGAGACCGACGCTAGTCTTCAAAGAAGCGGTAAGATCTCTGGTCCTCTCACTTCGAAATGTTGGCTCGCTAGCCATCTGGATCCTTGTCTATTCTCCAGACGCTATCGTCTTGGCTTTGATCCTCTGGATCATCAAGAAGTTTCTTGAGAGGAAGTAGAAGTTTGATGTATCACAAACCCTTATTGTAGATATTTCTTTCCTCTAAGTTCAGCTGGGAGGAGACTCCCCGTAGAGTACGCCTCGTATCCCTTTCCATATCCCAATCCTTTCATCAGTTTTGTTGGTGCATTCCGAAGATTGAGTGGGATAGGGAGATTTCCCAATTTCTTCACGTCATCAAGGGCGGCAAAGTATGCATCATATGCTGAGCGATCCTTTTTGGCAGATGCTAGATACGCCGTTCCGTGCGCGAGATTGATTTGCGCTTCGGGGTAGCCGATCTTCGTGACTGCTTCAAATACTGCGTTCGCGACTACCAAGGCAGTGGGTTGCGCGAGTCCAATATCTTCTGAAGCAAATATGACCATGCGCCTGGCTATAAACTTTGGATCTTCCCCGCTATCGACCATGCGGGCGAGGTAATAGAGAGCAGCATCGACATTGCTTGCTCGCATCGATTTGATGTAGGCGCTGATGGTGTTGTAATGTTCTTCGCCGACTTTGTCATAGCGCAGGAGTTTGTTTTGAAGTGTGTTCTTGAGCGACTCGATATCAAGCTTCTTATAGAGATGATACGCGTTATCTATCATCGTGATCGCTTGCCGTGCATCGCCATTTGCCATCGCCACCAACCAGTCCTTCGCATCTTCAGACATTTCTATACTATTCGAGCGTAGTCGAGAATCACTTGCTTTGGTTCTCGAATCGACTGCGTCTCCCTCGAACAGTAAACCGTTGAGGGCTCTGTCAATCACCTCACCCATCTCATCACTCGTCAGCGGATTTAAAACGAACACTCTGGTTCGGGAAAGCAGCGGTGCAATGACCTCAAAAGAAGGATTTTCAGTTGTCGCGCCGATCAGTGTGATTTGCCCCGACTCTACGTAGGGAAGGAGATAATCCTGCTGGGCTTTATTAAACCGATGTATCTCATCCAAAAAGAGAATTATTGGTTTATCTGACTTGCTACTTACTACTTGCTGCTTACTACCGTCCACAATCGCCCGAATATCTTCCTTTTTCGCACTGACTGCTGAGAGCTCCACAAATTCTGCATCAACAGCGTTCGCAAGGATTTTTGCGAGCGTGGTCTTCCCCACTCCTGGAGTCCCCCAAAATATCATTGAAAATATTCGTTTTTGCTCGATTGCCACACGTAGAGGTTTTCCTGGACCGACAAGATGCGATTGACCAATATAGTCTTCCAGCGAATTTGGTCGGATTTGAACAGCAAGTGGCTGATGGGTTTCATTCATGCCACTACTATAGCACCGAGCAACTTATCGTGGCCATTCAGACGCGAATCTTGCTCTTCGTCCTTTTCAAAGTGTTGTGAATTATGATATGCGAGTACGGTGGTATTTTCTTGAATATCTTTCACATCACCAGCTAAGTTTGCGACAGATGTTTTCAATTCTTCAATTTTTTGCTCAACGACATATAGTCTCTGTTCATGAGTGTCGGCCTTCTCATACACTTTTTGGAGAAGATACATGATGTCGTCATTACTAGCTTGAGGCTTTGAGGATTGCTTCATGACATGATCCTATCATGCGGTAGGGATAGAATGTCAAGATTCCTGGATCACTTTCCGTGGCACTTTTTGTACTTCTTGCCTGATCCGCAAGGACAGAGATCATTGCGACCGATT
This sequence comes from uncultured Pseudomonadales bacterium, assembly GCA_964509365.1. Classification (GTDB taxonomy): domain Bacteria; phylum Patescibacteriota; class Microgenomatia; order UBA1400; family UBA12028; genus JBDTWD01. The sequence goes on from CAZDWN010000002.1 coordinate 175,470, forward strand.
TTTGGAGCGGCGACACCTGGTTCTGGCTTGTCATCAGTAGTCTTTGCAGATGCGAGCGCAGCCGCGAGATCGGAGATCGAACCCTTCGTATTTTTCGGTGCATTCTTCTTTCCACTTTGTGAAGAGTTCGCCGTCGGTGAAAATGTTTGACTTTGGACGGCTGATCCCACAGTCACCGTGTCATGACGTGCAACAGCTTGTGGATTCACGATCACTGGTGCATTTGGTGCATCAGAGAGATGGACGCGGAAGATCTTCCTGGCGATACTACTGTCGATGGTGACGATCAACTTCTCAAACATGACAAATGCTTCTTTCTTGTACGCAGCTTCACTCGCTTGCTTGTCTCCGCGCAACCAGATACCTTCACGCAAATTTTCCATCTCATCAAGATGATTCATCCAATGCTCATCCATGGTCGAGAGAATAGTGTGCGATTCCAGATCGCGCATGAGTGTGCGACCGACGACTTCTTCGCGTTGGTCATATGTCGTGTGGACGATGTTTTGGAGCACTTCAATCATCTCAGTCAATTCTTTGCTCGCCGACAGCTGAGTTCGCAATTCCTTCACTGACGCATCGTCAAACGGAATGATGGCAACAAATTCCTTCACGATAGCATCGATTTCTTCATCGGTGAAACTGTCTGGCGCTCGACCCATGACGAGATCTTGGATTGCTTTATCGATGATCGACAAAATCTGTTCCTTCGATTTTGGAAGCTCACCTTGCGCTTCCTTGTGTGGCTGGGCCATCAACTCTAGTAAATTACGACGACGACGGTAAATGACTTCACGCTGTTTATTCATGACGTCATCGAGTTCGACGAGTCGCTTGCGTTGGTCAAAGAAGAATCCTTCCACTTTAATTTGAGCTTGCTCGATAGCTCGACCGACCATACCGGCTTCAATCGGTTGATTCTCATCCATTTTGAGAGCAGACATCAGTCGAGAAATCGTGTCGCCGCCGAAGATGCGCATAATCTCATCATCCAAAGCGATATAAAATCTCGATGATCCTGGATCGCCTTGGCGACCTGCTCGACCACGTAGCTGGTTGTCGATACGTCGTGACTCATGTCGCTCGGTGCCGATGATATGTAAGCCACCAGCATTTACGACTTCCTCGTGTCTGACTTCCCATTCCTTCAACGCTTTTTTAAACGCAGTTGCATTTTCAAAATCACGGACTTCTGGCTTTGCTCCGCCGAGGATAATGTCGACACCACGACCAGCGATGTTGGTCGCCACCGTCACGGCTCCCGGTCGACCGGCATCTGCAATGATGAACGCTTCTTTCTCATGGTTCTTCGCATTGAGGACTTGATGAGGGATATTTCGACGGGCCATCATATCCGAGATCATTTGGTTGATATCGATCGATCTCGTGCCAAGCAAAATAGGCTGCCCTGCTTTGTGTACCGTCTCTACTTCATCAATGATAGCGTTGAACTTCGCCTCGGTCGTCTTGTAGACGACATCTTGCGAATCTTTGCGTTGCACTGGTCGATGCGTCGGGATAGGCAGGACGTCGACTTTATAAATCTTATGGAACTCTTCGCTCTCTGTGACTGCGGTACCACTCATACCTGCTAACTTGTCATACAGACGGAAGTAGTTTTGAAGTGTGACCGTCGCCAATGTGCGCGACTCTTGCTGGATCTTTGCTCCTTCTTTGGCTTCGATCGCTTGATGCAGTCCATCGCTGTAGCGACGTCCATACATGAGACGACCAGTGTGTTCATCGACGATGATCACTTCGTTGTCTTTGACGATATATTCCTTATCGCGATGGAAGAGTGTCAATGCTTTGAGAGCTGCTTCGGCATGGTGGATGGTGTCAAAGCTTTGTTCGTAGAGGTTGTCTACTCCAAGCTTCATTTCCATTTTCTTGATTCCAAGATCGGTGAGCGCTACGGATCTCATTTTCTCATCGACTTTGTAATCCTCGTCTTTGGTGAGGATGGTGACGAGTTTTGCAAACTCATAATATTTACTTGTTGGTTCAGTGTCTGGAGCTGAGATGATGAGAGGAGTGCGCGCTTCGTCGATCAATATCGAGTCAGCTTCGTCGACGATCGCAAAATAGTGTCCGCGCTGGACGACATCAGCCAATCGTGCGGCCATGTTGTCTCGCAAATAGTCAAAGCCAAACTCATTGTTGGTCCCGTACGTGATGTCAGCAGCATAAGCTTCTTGTCGCGTCACATTGCGGAAATGTTCGAGACGATCGTCTCCTTTTTCTTTGGAGCGAAATTCTGGGTCATACAAAAATGCTTGATCGTGAATAATGACAGAGACAGTCACACCCAGGAGATGGTACAGTCCACCCATCCAGCCAGCACCAAGTTGCGCGAGATAGTCGTTCACCGTGACCAAATGAACGCCTTTGCCAGTGAGAGAGTTCAGATAAAGAGCGAGCGTCGCCGAAAGTGTCTTTCCCTCACCGGTCTTTTGCTCGGCGATTTTGCCTTGGTGAAAAGCAATACCTGCCATAAACTGCACATCATAGTGAGAGAGTCCTAGTGTACGTCCTGACGCTTCGCGGACGAGGGAGAACGCTTCTGGGAGAATATCATCAAGCGTTTCCCCCTTTTCCAAGCGCTTCTTGAGTTTCTCCGTTACTTTCGTAAAGTCCTTGTCATCAAGCTTTTTCATCTTGTCGTCAAACGAATGAATTTGCTCAATGATGGCTTTATACTGGTCCACAGTTTTGTTTGGGGTTTGGAACAAATTCGAGATAAACGAAAGCATAGATGGCCATTCTATCAGGGAAAATACATAAAAAAAAGGCCCCCGATTGTTAAAGCCGGTGGGCCTTTTTCGATTACAGTTTCAAAACCTTATCGTGCAGAAGCGCGCTTGGTTGCTTTCTTCTTTGGAGCTGCTTTCTTAGCAACCTTCTTTACCACTTTCTTGACGACTTTCTTCACTGCTTTCTTGGCAACTTTTGCCTTTGCTTTTACTTTTGAGACACCCATATGGTCCTCCTTATAAATGTTTTCTCTTATGGAGAAAATAGTACTACATTCAGTTAAGAGAATTGGTGAAGCGATGTCAATAGTAGGAATACCTTTTTTGAGGGTTGTACTAATTTTCGTGTGAATTACTATTCAAGACAGGATGAAATATATCGATCGTAGACCACAACTTGCTTCCGACCTATTGGTACAGGTTTCTCCAAATCTGCTCACCACGAAGGCACAAGTATCAAATAGTGCATTCGAAGCAGTTGAAGAGTATTACGCCCCAACTCAAAATCCGAAACAAACACTCACGGAGGCGGGCTTAAAAGCAAGTTATTTTGGATCACAAGCACATCAATTGATGATGTTCTATTTTCTCTTGCAAGAAAAAAATGACTATCCTCATGAGAATGCCAAAGAAGTGAATGATTATCGAAGCACATATATCGCTGAACCTAACTTTACAGTTCTTCGGGATATTCTCGATTGCTTACATCCACTTTCTTCACATTTAAGCGTCAGAGAGCAAACAGTTCTTGCAATGAAATGTTGGTTGACAATGCAGGACTTCTCAACAAAAAAAGTTGACCTCCACTTACTTGCAGAAGATGAAAGAGCTCTTCTTCCCGAAGAGAAGAGAGTTGCACTTTGGATAGATGCTGGAAATCGTTCGAAGCTAACTTCAATTTTGGACACCATAGACGACTTAGCTAAAAATGCTCCAAAGCGTCTGCCGCGAACCGTACTGTTGGAAAGTCCACACATTGTTTCGTACCTAGACGGTGAATCGGGCATACAGTCGTGGATTCAGCCTGATCGCCTCCAATGGGCCAAAGATAAAATGGTTGTCTTCGATTATAAATTCTCACAAAATTCCCTTCTCGAAAATGATTGGACAATTGCGGATTGGATTCAGATTGCATCTTTAGCAATTGTAGGAAGATTGCGCTCATCTGTGCTTTCGAGGCAAGAATATAGTAGCGTTCTCTCAAAGCCCGGTATGTACACTTTACCCATAGAAAATCTTCCGGAATTTATTTGTGATGTCACCGTAGTATATGAGAATCCGCTTCGACGAGACAAAAATGGCATCGAACAAGTAGATGTTACTCTTTCGGAAGAGAAGACTGTTGCAGTGGTTGAATCACTGAAAAAAATTGCTTCAGATTTTAGACATCCCGACATGCGAAATGGATTTCGGGCATTTTTAAAACAAAGAACGTATGCTTCAAAATTGTTATCTCCCACTCCTATCCGTGGAAATTTGGAAGACAATGTTCAAGAGATCGCCCAATTAAATCTCTTGTATCAAGCGTATCGATGAATGATTCCCACTCTCATGTATTTTTGTAACACTTCTGGGACTCGAATACTTCCATCCTCATTTTGATAATTCTCAATGATTGCAGCCAAGAGTCGCGGCGTCGCGGCTACCGTATTATTGAGAGTGTAGACATACTTTGTCGTCCCATCACTCGCTCGGTAGCGCATATTCAGTCGTCTTGCCTGAAAATCATTAAAATATGAGGCAGAGTGCGTCTCACGAAATGCGTTTTGTCCGGGAAACCACGTCTCGATATCATATTTTTTTCGTTGTCCTGCACCCATATCTCCAGTGCACATAGCCAGTACTTGGTAGTGAAGTCCGAGTTTTGTCAGCAACTCTTCAGAATATCCCACCATTTTTTCATGCCACTCGCGTGTGACTGTTTCATCTGCCACCGTCAGCACGACTTGCTCGACTTTGGTAAATTGATGGACACGGAAAAATCCCTTGGTATCTTTGCCGTAACTTCCGACTTCACGTCGATAGCACGGCGAGATGCCCACCATTCTGACTGGCAAATCCTTTTCATTCATCGTTTCATTTTGGTGATACGCAGTGAGACTGACTTCAGCTGTGCCGATCAGTGCTTGACCGTCTTGAGTGGTGTAGTGGTCTTCTTGTCCCCATGGAAAATAGCCAGTTCCCCACATCGCTTCCTTATTGACCATCCAAGGCACACTCATCGCTTCAAATCCTTTTTCGATCATGAGGTTTAATGCAAACTGATGGACTGCCATTTCAAGCATCATCAAGTCTCCTTTGAGGATATACGAGCGACGTCCACCGATAGCGACCGCTTTTTCACTGTCATACATACCCAATTCTTCTGCGAGTTCAAAATGCTGTTTTGGAGCAAATGAAAACGATGGTTTTTCGCCGACCGTGCGGACGACGACATTGCCACTCTCGTCTTTTCCGATCGGAGTATCATCGGAAGCTGGATTTGGAAGTTGATAGAGGAGATTTTGAAAAGCCTCTTCTGCTGTCTTGAGATCTGGTTCGACCGATGCCAATTGGTTCTTGAACGCTTTTCCTTTCAAGATTTCTTCTTCAGTTGGTTTACGACCCTTGATCGTGCTTGTGTGCTCATTTGCATTTTTTCTAATTTCTTCAACTGTCGCGATGAGTGATCGACGTTGTTCATCGACGGTCAGCAGTTTGTCTACCAGCGACACATCCATTTGCTTGTCTGCGACTGCCTTCCTATATGCTTCTGTATGTTGTTGTATATATTTGATGTCGATCATAGATTGTTAGAGCTTCTGAAATGCTATGGCACGAATTATTGTTGGGGAGAGTTCGTCCATGGATGACGGCATCTCAATTTTCTGAGCATGAGCATAGTCGGCGAGTAAGTCCATCGCGAATGGAATTATAGATTTCTCGTCAAAGAAGGTATGTGGCTTCTCTGCTCGGACCACTTCCAAGATTGCAGCGCTAAACGCTGAAACAAATTTGAATCTCTCCTGACTGATTACTGGGATTTCTGTCATAACTTCCTCCTTTTGGTATAAAAAAACCACGACTAAAACATCCTGTAAGGACGCTTCCGCGTGGTGCCACCTTATTTTACCGTGTATCGAAACGAAGTTTCTGGTACTGCGGTCTTCATGCCAGCTATCTCGGGCTTGCCCGTCCCGTATTGATTGGGGATGCTTGAGATGGATGCTACTCCCTCTCATCGCGTTCAAAATTACTTTTATTGTATCACTTTCTGAGTGGGATACTGACTCAGAGTATAAAATCCTTATCTACTCTAACATCGATGCCAGTTTTATACAGTATTGCGAGCCGAATATAATATTCCTTTTCTTCCTCCTTTAGCATTTCCCAGGTTCGCTTTATCGCCAGATTTTTCATATCTTGCCCATGAAGGGCCACGGCCTCGTAATAAAAGGAAAAATACTGTCCGGTCGAAAAGTGAGAAAAGATTTCAGTAGCAATCAATCGCAGCTCTAGCATTTCAAGACCGTAGGAGTTTTGTTGAGCTGATTCAAGCTGCATGTTGAGTATTAGAGTCCGATTATTTTTGCATCCTTTTGCATAGCTTCCAGACACACTCTGGCCAGAGTCTCGAGATCGATATTGAGATGCTCGATGCCTTCCAGGATCTCATCGCGAGTAGCTCCTTTTGCGAATCCTTTCTCTTTGAACTTACGCAAAACTCGTTCGAGCGTCACATCGGCAAGCTTTTTACTCGGCATGACGAGCGCGCAGGCGACTATAATACCGGTCATATGATCACATGCATACAGTGACCATTCCATGAGGGTCGATGGCAACCGTTGATTTGCGACGCGTGAGTAGTTATGAGTGCGGACACTATCTCCCCACATGTCGTCTACTCCAAGTCTTTCCAATGCCTCACTCAGCACGACTGTATGTTGGTCAAATGCTGACTCTGTCTTCTCCCAGTCCGCATCATGGATGAGTCCAATGATCTTCCAACTTTCTTTCGATTCGTTGACTTCATTTGGTCGTTCGTTCGAAAAATAGTCCCACAAGCCGCCCATCGCCGATTCAACTGCTTTCATGTGCCCTCGCAAGCCGTTATTCTGTACCAATGATTCCAGCAAGGTCATCGCTTGGTCGCGAGAAAGACTTATTTGTTTCTTGTCATCCTGGCTTGTCCAGGATCTTTTTGGCCCGGATTCCGGACGCACTTCGTTTGCCGGAATGACGAGTTTTACATTTTTTCCCATGAGCATCTCAGTCATGCGAACTTGGTCAGCTGTCGGTCGCAAGGTCGGGAATGCGATCACTTCTTTGATCGACCATGTGTTGGTCAAGAACATCACCAGTCGATCAATGCCCATACCGATCCCACCGAGCGGTGGCATACCATATTCCATGGCTTCGACGAAATCTTCATCGAGCGGCTGCGCTTCGTCATCTCCCTCTCGCATGTTTTTCTGTTCGTTCTCAAAACGAGCGCGCTGATCGAGACTGTCGGTGATCTCACTCCAGCCATCGGCCATTTCTTTCGTCCCGACATACAGTTCAAATCGTTCGACGAAGCCATCCGCATTGCGGTGTGCTTTTGCCAGTGGACTGACTTCTTTCGGGTAATCGATGATCCACGTCGGATTTAAGAGATTCGGCGTCACTAACTTGTCAAATATCGCAAAGATCGCCTTGCCTCGCGAAAAAGAGCCTGTCGTCTCGAGTCTATGAGCTTTTAGTTTCTCTTGTATCTCATCATCTGATACATGATCCATGTTCCATGATAAATACTTCTCTATTGCATCCACCATTCGAAGCCGTGGCCAATTGCCTTCCAAACTGATCGTCGTCTCGCCTACTGAAAGTTCGAGACTCCCATTCACTTTTTCCGCGAGATGCTTGATCAGTCCCTCAGCTGTATCCATCATCGTCTGGTAGTCAGCGTAGGCGTGATACCACTCGATCATCGTAAACTCAGGTTGGTGAGTTTGATCGATGCCCTCGTTGCGGAAGTTTCTGGCGATCTCAAACAATCGTTCATACCCACCGACGATCAATCGCTTCAAATACAGCTCTGGAGCGATGCGCAGGTAAAAATTACTATCAAGTGCATTCATGTGGGTGGTAAATGGCTTCGCATTCGTCCCACCATACAGTGGTTGTAAGACCGGTGTCTCTACTTCGACGAAATTATGGATATCTTGCAGGTACCTGCGCAGTTCCTTTTCGATCAAGAATCGGTCATCAAGCACTTTTTTGACCTTTGGGTCGATGAGCATGTCGAGGTATCGCTTGCGAAAACGAATTTCTTTGTCGTCTATACCTTGGAAGGTAGCTGGGACAGCCCGAAGCGCTTTGGAGAGCACTTGATAGGAATCTGCTTCAATGGTGATCTCTCCTGTTTTTGACTCAATCACTTTACCCGAGACTCCCACGAAATCTGAGGCATCGATCAAGTTCACAAGGGTCTTGTAGTGATCTTCCCCGACATTCTCTTCCTTCACCATGACTTGGATGCTGCCACTATGGTCGGTCAGAGTTAAGAAAGTGACTTTGCCGTGCTCTCGCTTACTCATGATCCGGCCAGCAGTTTGCACGTCGCTCCCGAGCGATTCACGGCATGACTGAAGCGTAAAGGTTTTCGCGAATGAGTAGGGATGCACATTGATCCCAAGTGCTTCCAGTTGTTCTCTCTTTTGCTTCTTTGCTTGGATGGTTTCTTCGAGTCTAGACATAATTATTCCCTCGGCTTTAACATCAATACCTCTTCATTTTTCACTTTTTGCCAAAACTCATTCCATTGTTTCATGGCAAGTGTAGAAATTACTTCTCCATTTACTGACATCGATACAGGTGACAATTTCTCCCCTTTGTTTGTACGCTCCACTTTGGTGAGTGGCACCGAGCCTCCACCGAAGAATTCAAAATAGAGACTTTGCAGTAAAGGATAATCGCTTGATTTTACTAAGATTTGCCGATACTTCTCGTTTTCCTTTAGAAGACGTACCGTGTCTCTCATTTCTGTTACAGTTGCCATGATCAGATTATAGCTCAAAAAACTTGACTTGCCCAATTACTTTTGTAGGCTTTACGCCAGGGACTTCATGCACATAGCTGATAAACCATTTTGCCTTTGAAGCTTCTTGCTTCACTTTGTCATAAAGCCTTTTGGTGTGGAGAATGGTAAAAAATGTGAAGACGACATCAGCCGTATCCAGTTTTGCTGTCCAGATATCTGTCAAGTGGAGTTCGACTTTGGCACTGTACGGACGTAGTTTCCACCATACTTGCAAAAATCGAAACGGATCGAGTTCATATCCGATGACTTTACCAGCTCCTGCATGGAGAGCTGCTTCGAGGACTTCCCCATAGCCAAAGCCAAGGTCGATGAAAATATCTCCAGGTTTCAGGACAGTGAGCGCGGACTTGACATCTTTTTGAGGAGTGGGGATGTAATTGCATCCCCGATAGACCATGTACGAGATCAACACCATGTAGGCTATGACTCCAAGGAGAACGAGTAACATGACCAACTGAAAAACAATGAGCATATGACTCTGATCACCTGACCCGCCTGCAAAAGCTGATGCTTTAGCATCTGCGGGCAGGTCATCTGATCTACTGGTCTACTCTATTTCAGCGATTTTGTATTTGACCTTGCCAGCGGGCGCTTCGACTTCGATCTCTTCGCCGACCTTTTTGCCGACCAATGCGGTACCAAGCGGAGAACTTTCAGAAATTTTCTTTTCGGCCGGATTTGCTTCCCACTCACCGACGATCTTGTAGGTGTGCTTGGATTTACCGATGTGGACAGTGACAGTCGATCCAATTGCGACAGTGGTGCGACCTTTTTTGGTCTTTACCACTTTCGCTTTGTTGACGAGGACTTCAAGCTCAGAGATTCGGCCCTCCATAAATGCCAAGTCTTCTCTGGCTGCGTGATATTCGCTGTTTTCGGAAAGATCGCCAAAAGATCGGGCGGTCGCCACGCGCTCGATAGCCACTGGAAGTTTCACATCCTTGAGCTCGGTGAGCTCTGTGACTATTTCGTCGTATCCTTCTTGTGTGAGCACCACATCATCGGTGATGGTGTTCATAGTGACCTCCCTTGTAACAAAAGTCCCGCTAGAGCGGGGAAATATTTACGTCAATTCAAGAAATTGTACAGAGTTCTACAGCATTGTCTAGGACCTAGCATTGTTTATTAGAGGCCCCTATACTCTAGTGAGAATTCTTGCGACGGTTGGCCACTTTGAGCTCCAAGATCGCTCGTCGCAGACTACTTTCGATGATCTTCATCTCTGTATTTGATAGTTTCTCATTTTGCATCGCCTCATAGGCTTTTTTGCGAGCTTCTTCGGCCTTTGCCTCATTGATGTCTTCGCTACGCACAGCTGCGTCAGCGAGCACGACGATCTTATTACCTGGCTCCACGTTGAGGAATCCCCCAGTGATCGCGAGGCTCTTCACTTGCCCTTTGATGCGGTAGACAAACTCCGTATCAGACAACTTAGTCATCAGTGGGATATGCCCTGGCAATATCGTCACTTCGCCAGTGGTGGTCATGGCAGTGATAGAATCAACTTCTACGTTGAGAAGTTCTTTTTCTTGAGTGACGATGGTCAGTTGCATGGTCATAAATTAAATTTAGTTGTGACTTGAACCTATTATGTGTTTCCCCTGGGCCATTGAAACCAAATGAATGGAAAGTCCGTTGAGCTCACCAGTTGTACTGAGCATGTCAGCCAATGCACTCATAAATTTTGCATCACCGGAGAGTGTGGAAATGATCTCAGCCGCCTGAGAATCTAGTGATTCCTTTGCAACTGGCGCATGCACTTCGGGCACAAGTTCATTTGTTTCCAAAAACATATGATCTCCAATTATTAAATTGTTTTACTTGATAAATCAATGATAAGATCTTCATTATCATCGGGTGCGGCGATATTCATCCCTCGCTCTCCACACCGTTTACATTCAAAGACGATCTGCGTCTTCCCATTGCGGATCTTTAACCCAATCGGTCGCATCACACCTCCACATCCATTGAGTCTATCTCCCGGCTGTCTATCGACATGCAGTGACGTCAGACAGTAGTTGCAGTGATTTCGACTGCTGGTCGGATGTGGCAAGACTTGTCTGCTGCAATGCACGCACACGAATCCTTGGTTGTTTTCAATGAACATGTTTTAAAGTATCAAGTATCGATTTCTCAAGGCCTCATCGAATTATATGTCCGTCACGCACTAACTTTAACATTACCGTATCTCTCAGTGCACGCAACTCACTGATTTCCTGTGGAGAAAATCCATTGGCAGCTAGTCTTGCCTCATCAAAGTCCGGGACACTCATATCCTGTACGCTCACAGCGTTGTCCATTCTTTTTTCTGTAGCCAAACCACGAATGATTTGATTTGCAGCAGTGATTTGAGATAAGTTTTTTTCTCTATCCATATGTATTGGTACTTGTTCGTTGTTACTTTACAAGCTCTTTGCCTTTTCTCTTGCATCTTCGATCGTCCCGACCATGTAAAATGCTTGCTCTGGCAAATCATCGTGCTTCCCATCAAGGATCTCGCGGAATGATCGCACCGTATCTTCGATCTTCACGTATTTTCCAGGGATGTTGGTAAAGACTTCTCCGACGAAGAATGGCTGTGACAGGAATCGTTGGATCTTGCGAGCACGACTGACAGTCATCTTGTCCGCATCTGAGAGTTCATCAATACCGAGGATCGCGATGATATCTTGCAGCTCTTTGTAGCGCTGCAATACTTTTTGGACTCCGCGGGCGACATCAAAATGTTCTTGGCCGACGACGTCAGGAGTCAAGATCTTACTACTACTGGCGAGTGGATCGACTGCTGGGAACAATGCCTGCTCAGCGAGTGCACGATCGAGTGAGATTGTGGAATCGAGGTGAGCGAATGTAGTAGCTGGAGCCGGATCGGTGTAGTCATCTGCCGGCACATACACAGCCTGCAGTGACGTGATCGACCCTTTTTTGGTACTGGTGATACGCTCTTGCAATGCCGCCATCTCTGTCGCCAAGTTTGGTTGGTATCCAACTGCTGACGGAATACGTCCAAGCAAAGCAGATACTTCAGAGCCAGCCTGAGAAAACCTAAAAATGTTGTCGATGAACAGCAAGACGTCTTCACCACGTTCATCGCGGTAAAACTCAGCCATTGCCAATGCAGTCAAGGCGATGCGGAGACGATTCCCTGGTGGTTCGTTCATTTGACCGAATGCCATGATCGTATTCTTCAAGACGCCTGAGTCTTCCATCTCATGATAGAGATCATTACCTTCGCGAGATCGCTCACCGACTCCAGCGAAGACTGAGTGCCCGCTATGCTCTTCAGCAATGTTTCGAATCAGTTCTTGGATGATGACTGTTTTGCCGACGCCAGCACCGCCGAATGCTGCAGTTTTTCCTCCGCGAGCAAATGGAGCCATGAGGTCGATGACTTTGATACCAGTTTCCAAGACTTGCGCAGATGTCTCTTGCTCGACCAAGGTCGGAGCTGGTCGATGAATCGGATAATATTTATCTGCTTTGACTGGTCCTTTGTTGTCGATAGGGTTTCCGGTCACGTTAAAGATACGACCAAGAGTCGCGTCACCGACAGGGACCATGATTGGGGCGCCTGTATCAGTGACTTGCGTCCCTCTGACAATTCCTTCGGTTGCACCGAGCGCAATGGTGCGCACTTCGGTGTCAGAAAGTTGCTGCTCTACCTCGAGGGTCAAGACGCCACCGTCTTTGACGTTCAAATGCAAGGCGTTATAAATAGCCGGCAAGTGACCTTCAAATTTGACGTCGATGACCGGTCCGATGATTTGAGTAATGTGTCCAGTTGGTTGTGCCATACGTATCCTTTATTTCAAAGCTAATGCGGCTGTGGTTATATCCAATAATTCTGACGTAATTCCTGCTTGTCGACTCTTATTATACTCGAGTTTTAGATTCCCTACGATCTCTTTTGCATTGTCCGAAGCATTCTTCATCGCGACCATACGAGCACTGTGTTCACTCGCCTTGGCTTCCAGCATGATTTGAAAGAATCCATTTTCGGTGTAAAACGGCAATAAGAAATCCAAAATATCTTGAGGTGACGGTTCGAATGTATACTCCATCTTCGAGAGAGGTTCGGTCTTTGGTTGTGGCTGCATACCCTCTGCTTCGACCTCTTTGATCGCGATCGGGAGGAGCATGTTCACTTCTGGGCTTTGAGACAACGTACTGACAAACTGCATGTGAAGTGAGCGAACACTACTAAACTCGCCTTTCAAAAATCCTTTGACGAAGATTTCTGCTATCGGCAAGATATCGGAAAGCACGAGTTTGTCACCAAGACCAGAAAAGTCTGCGACGAGGGGATAGCCATATTTGATGGCAAACTCACGCGCTCTGCGGCCGACGGCGATAATTTTTGGATTTCGCATCGTCGAAAGTAACTCATTTGCGGCACGGAACAGATTTGTGTTCAAACTGCCAGCGAGTCCTTTATCGGTCGAGACCAAGATCAAGAGTTCGGGTGCAGTTGGGTTGCCATGCTGCAACAAGACATGAAGTCCAGAGTCCGCATTTGAACCGATAGTATGAAGCATTTCAAGGAGTTTGTGTGTGTATGGACGGCTCGCCAAAGCTTGCTCTTGGCTTCGACGCATCTTACTTGCTGCCACCATTTCCATCGCCTTGGTGATCTTTGCGATGTTTGTAGCTGACTTGATGCGGGATTTTATGAGTCGTGCTTGCGCCATGGTTATGTAGAAGCAAGAATTAAGAAATACGAATCAAGGAAAAAATTCCATTATTCATGCTTCATGATTCTTGATTCATGATTCGGTTATCATGAGCTCACTATGAACCTCGTTGAACTTTTTGATTAATGCTTTTAAGAGCGTTTCGATTTCCTCATTCAACTTCTGCTCTTTTTTGAGAAGTGCGTAGACTTCTTGTCCTTCAGTACTCATGTATTCCAGGAACATTTTTTCCCAGGTGACGACTGATTCCTTTTTCACGGTATCCAAGAGGCCTCGTGTACCGGCATAGATGACGGCGATCTGCTCGGTGACATCCATAGGTCGATCCCAACCTTGCTTTAACAGTTCGGTGAGACGTTGTCCGCGGTCAATACTCGCTTTGGTCTTTGGATCGAGATCCGATGAGAATTGCGAGAAAGCTTCGAGTTCACGAAATTGTGCAAGATCCAGCTTCATACTTCCGGCGACCTGTTTCATTGCCTTGATTTGGGCACTTCCACCGACACGTGACACAGATGTACCGACGTTGATGGCAGGCTTGATACCAGCGTTGAAAAGCCCTGATTCCAAGAAAATCTGCCCATCAGTGATACTGATGACGTTTGTTGGAATGTATGCAGAAATATCATTTGCTTGGGTTTCAATGATTGGGAGAGCGGTGATCGATCCACCACCATTTTTTTCATCCAATCGACACGCTCGTTCGAGCAAGCGACTGTGCAAGTAGAAGACATCTCCCGGATATGCTTCACGACCAGATGGACGACGAAGCAGCAAAGAGACTTCGCGATATGCGACTGCTTGCTTTGAGAGATCATCGTAGATCACCAAAACATCCTTACCTTGGGCCAAGAAATATTCAGCGATGGCGGTACCCGCGTACGGTGCCAAGAATTGCATTGCAGCTGGATCAGATGCGGCAGCCGAGACAATCGTCGTATATTCCATGGCCCCATACTTTTCCAACAGAGCAGTCGTTTGCGCCAAGAATGATTGTTTCTGACCGATGGCGACGTAGACACAGATGACACCTTTGCCTTTTTGGTTGATCATCGTGGTGAGAGCGACAGCTGATTTGCCTGTGCCTCTGTCTCCGATAATGAGCTCACGCTGCCCGCGACCGACGGGGATCATCGCATCAATAGATTTGATACCTGTCTGCAATGGGACGGTGACAGATTTACGATCGATGACACCAGGAGCAATTTTCTCAAGCGGCTGATACGCACTGATATCAAATGCACCTTTCCCATCGATCACGTGACCGAGCGTATTGACGACGCGGCCGATGATCGCATCACCGACACCGATTGAGAGAATTCTTCCTGTGGTTTTGACTTCTTGTCCAGTCGCAAGACCAGTACTGTCTGAGAGCAATATGACACCAACTTCTGTCTTTGAAAGGTTAAATGCGAGACCTTCGTTGCCATTTTCAAAGGTGACGATCTCACCCATCATTGCGTCATCCAGTCCTGAGACTTTGACGATACCGTCACCTAAAGAAGTGATGATACCCACTGATTCGACAGTGGTTTGAAATGTGGTGGTTTTGATTTGGTCAAAGATTGTTTTCATAAGTTAATCTCGTTTATCATCGTAGTATTTCTCGATGTCATGATGAAAGCCACTTATTTTTCCTGCTACACCTTTCTTTTCTTCTAATTTCTTTGCTTTCTTCTCTAGTCTTTTTTCCACTTTCGGCGCAGCTAACAGTGATCGAAAACTCATTTCGATATCGCTACCAACATCTTCCATTTGCGAGTCCGAGAGTTCGATTCCATACTTCTTGCCGAAATACTTCCCAAGCGCCATGTAATCACCACTCTTTTCCTCAATTTTGCTCCAGTGAGCTTTCACAAACTCAGCAATAACGTTCGAATAATTGTGCCCTCTTAATCGATCATACGGACTGAAATTATTCGATTCAGTCATAAGGAACTTAACTTATACTTTTTGTAATTTGATTGACTTTACCTGCCAACGACAGATCTATGCGTTTGCCACCGATCGTGACACGCAAACCACCCAAGATTTCAGGGTTGACCTTGTATTCAAACTCAGACCCTTGAGATTTGAGAGTCTTCTCAATCTCTGCTTGTTGATCTTTATCAATTTTTATCGCTGATTCAATAATAATTTTCATATTTAAGTCCAATTAACAGCCGTATCAATGTCTTCCAACAATACTTTCATTCCCACAGAATTTTCTGATAGACGCACTGCATTTTCTTCTGCATAAGCAATAGTATTTATGATTTGCACCTGTCTATCACTTTCGCTGGACAACATCAGTTCAACTGACGCTCTCAGATACTCGACAACATACAATCTCTCACTTGCTGTCAGTCCAACTGGATCGACAATACTTCTTCCAATTTTCCAAACGATTTCTTCACAAGAACGAGCCATACATTAGATTGCTTTGGCTAGATCTTTGATTGATTGTGAGATCAATGACTTATGTGTCTTATCATCTACTTCTTTGCCGATGACTTTACTTGCAATCGCAACCGAGAGCTTGAGCACTTCTTTCTCTGCATCTTCTTGCTTGCCTTTGATCTCAGCATCGATCTTTGCCATATCCTTTGCTCGCTGCGCATTCACTTCTTCCTTTGCATCCTTGGATAGCTTTGATTTGAGATCTTTAGCCTCTGATTTTGCGGCATCAATAACTGCCGCGGCATCTTTGTCAGCTTGCACTTTTGCTTTCTTTTTCATCGCATCGACTTGCTCTCGCTCACGCAGCGATTCTTCAGCTGCTCTGTTTGCTTCGTCGATTTTAGTGCGACGATCATCAAGCATCTTTGTCACTGGCTTTGTCAAGAAATAGGTCAATGCACCAAACACCACACCAAAGTTGATGAGTTGAAAGATGATTTGTAATACGTTTATTTCCATACTGCGTGTATTGTCATCCTGGCTTGTCCAGGATCTTTCCCAAGAAAAGATTCCGGTTAAACCGGAATGACAACTCCTATTATTAAACAAATTTGATGATAAGAGCCACGACCAAAGCGTAAATAGCGACCGCTTCAGCGAAAGCCATACCCAAGATCATATTGGTCTGGATCTTACTGGCTGCTTCTGGGTTGCGACCGATCGCTTCGACTGCTTTTGAAGCAATCAAACCGATACCGATAGCAGGACCAAACGCACCGAGTCCGATTGCGAGTCCAATTGCGAGGTTTTTTGTTGCATCTGCATCCATAGTGAATCTCCTATAACGTACGATTAATGTTCTTCCCCATGACCTAGCGTCGCTAAGTTAAAGAATACGAGGGAAAGCATAGAGAAAACGAGTGCTTGGATAAATCCGACAAACAGTTCAAGTCCATAGAATGGCATCGGGACGATGACTGGCACAAGGAACATCATCACTGAGAGGAGGACCTCCCCAGCAAAGATGTTACCGAACAAACGGAACGCAAATGACATGATCTTGGCAAATTCTAGAATCGTTTCCAGGACGCCGACAAAGAACATAATTGGGCTTGAGAAATTGATGTACTTCGTCCAATACTTCCCTCCCAAATGCTTGAGTCCGTAGTATTGCGTCAATGCGACGCTGATCAGAGCCAGTGCAATTGTCGTATTGAGGTCAGCTGTGCCAGCGCGAAAATATGGGACAAATACGCCTTTTGATTCCGATGCGTTCGTCTCCTCTTTGGTAGGAGTTTCTGCAGCCACTTCTGTTGCATTTTGCTCATCCACTATTTTCTTTTCAGTCACCGCTTCAGTCGTCGCCAATGCCACTTTTGGAGCGAGTGGAGCTCTTACCTCTTCGTGAGTCCCAGACTCTGCTGGTTCACGATATCCGATTGTTCCGACGCCAGGGATGAGTCCGAGCCAGTTATTGAGAATAATGAACATGAAAAAGGACAAAATGATTGGAAGGAACTCGCGTGCTTTCGCCGGAGATCCGGTAATATCCTCACACAAGCCCAACAGTGACTCGACGATAAATTCTGCAAACGCTTGAAAACGGCTGATTTTACCCGTGGTCTTGAGTGAAGATTTGACAGCAAAACCAAAAGCGATGATCAAAACGGTGGCGACAATACTGGTAAGAATTGAGTTTGAGATGATCAGAGAACCGATATGGAATACTGGTTCAGCTGAGATCGAAATGTGTAAGCTCGACATAGAGCAATGAGTCTCTTCGTTATAGAGTACGACGTAAACACATTTTCAGGGGGTTTACCAATGTAGTATACAGAATTTTTCTCAAGGTGCAAGAACTTCTTCAGGTTTCTCTCAGTCGCCCTTACTCCTTTCTTACCTTCGCCACACGGTCCCAAGTATCCACATACGATGTACTACAGATATATGGAAACACAAAATGTCACCAAGACAGTACAAACCAAACAAGTGGGAAATACAGCAGTGCGACAGGAGCAAGTCACTGCAGGCACTATCGTCGATCCAAATGAGTTTACGATCGCCAAAGCCTCGGACGTGCTCTGGTATTTTGGCCATTTGATCGCAGTGATTTTGGGTCTTCGCTTCGCTTTCTTGGCATTGGGGGCGAACTTACGAGGCATCGTGCTTTTCATTTACACGATTAGCAATGTCTTCGTCCTTCCTTTTCGCGGCATCTTTCCATCGCCAAGAGAAGGAGAGTTTTTCTTTGACACCGCTGCGTTACTCGGAATCGTGATGTTTTATTTGATCATTTTCTTGATCACGAGCGCCATCGCCCTGTTTTCAAAAAAGACTGATACGCAAGTCTAATGCGAATTGAGATTTCCACACGCAATGATCGTAGGATCATCTTTTGTGGCAGTCACGACGACGGCGAGTCTTCCCAATGCGTGAATTTGGTCAATCGTCAGCTCCAAATCCGTCTCTGAGGTCCCTGAGTCTGGCACAGTGAGTGTAAAGACGGTATCTCCCAAATCATCACATGCACCTTGCTTCACGAAAGAGGGTTGAATCTCTTCATCATCATCAGGGGCAGTGGGAAATTTGAGATACAAATAGGTGGTCGACGTCAACTCACGATACGTGGCCGTCCCGTCCATTCCGGAATTGCCAATCGCGTGAATAGGATAGACTTCATCAACATGCGGAGGGAGCGGAGTCGCTTTGATGAGCGACCGTTCGTACTCATGTTGACGCTTGGCATTCACAAAGAATGTGCCAAGCACCACGATACACATACAGATGAAAACCCATCGCAACACCGTCATAGGTATTAGTGACACATGGTCGTCCCTGAGTCAGTGAACGTCTTTCCTGCTTCAGGCACGAACTGCCAGTCGTAACTATTGGAATGAAGTGTCAATTTGAGGACCCCATAGGTACTCTGGTCAAACACTTCACTATTTGGTTGACGGACAGCTAAAGTCGTGTGGTTTGCTCCACCAGTACCGACGACGAACTCTCGAATGCCTCGGACAGGATCAGCGACGCCGTTTGCATCTTGCGGTGCAAATCGCTCATACGTGTGATCATGGCCTGAGAGGATGAGGTCTGCATTCTTACTATAGAGAAGTGCAAACATACTCTTCATGTTGATACTTGCGCGTCCACCAGATGAGTGCACTGGAATATGGTAATAGGCCATCGTGCACTGTGTTGGGTTATTCGCAAGATCTTGCTGCAACCACACATATTGTGGTGAATTCGCGTTACATCCACCTGCTTCTCCACAGTTGGAGTTGAGCACAACGATATGCCATGCACCTTTGTTATAACTGTAGTACCCCTTTGTCGGATCACCGGCACTGGCACCGAAATAGTTAAAGTATCCACTGGCCATAGAATTCGTAGCGTTGCAAGCGGTAGATTCAGCTGGAGTGGCGCCGCCATCAGTCAAATACTCGTGATTACCGACAGCAGGATAGGTGATGGATTTAAATTGTCCCCAACTTGTGTCATAAGATGCATTATATGCTGCCAACGAACCACAGTAGTATTGATTGTCTCCGAGAGAGATGACTGCTGATGCGCTCATGGAAGCGATCAATGAGGCCGTCGCCTTGGCCCGGCAATTTGCACTCGTGCCGTTTCCGTTATTAAAGCTTGCGATTAATGGGTCACACGCGATATCTCCTGCAGCTGCGACCACTGGATCAGCACTTGGTGTGGCAGTCGGAGTAGGACTTGGTGTCACGGTAGGTGTCGGCGTTGGAGCTATGGTTGGGGTTGGTGTCGGGGTGGGAGTACCAGTCGTCGCGACGTTCACGACGAGTGTCGGCTTATTTACCGTTTCTCGTGATCCGTAATACACGGCATCGTTCGGTGAGGTATTCGCGATCGCGAAATCATAGGTTCCATTGCCAGTTACCGTCCCAGCTGGCAAAATAGCTTCGAGCCACAGAGCCACTTTTGATGGATTCGGGAAACTTGTAATAGCACTACCGAGAGCTGGCGCATTTGCCCATGTCAGGGTGCTTTCATTCCAACTTCCCGTTGGTCTAAAAATTTGGCCACTGATCGATGATCCATTGACTGGTGCGAGCACTTTCAGGCTCGTACTCGAGATCGTCGATCCAGCAGGAATCCCCGTGACGACGAAACGTACGAAACTCTTCATCGTGCGCGCAGCATCATTTTGGACTTTGAGATCCGGATCTGCTCCATAATTGACGTTGACCGTGTTCGACTGAATATATGCATCTTCAGTTGAGGTAAATGTCAGCGGTCCGGTGACAACTGGAAGGGCGTCGGGGCTTGGCGATGGCATGACAGTCGGTGTCGCAGTCGGCATGATTGTTGGTGAGGGAGCTCGAGTCGGTGTCGCTGTTGGCGTCACATCTGGAGTGACTAGAGGTGTTGGGGTCGGTGTATCTGTCGGAGTGACCGTTGGCACTGGGGTTGGCGCCGCCCAAGTGAGTACCAATGTTGGTTTGTTCACCGTTTCGCGTGATCCAAAATAGATCGCGTCAGTTGGCGAAGTGTTCGCAATTACGACATCATAATTTCCGTTACCAGTCACAAACCCAGTAGGAAGTGTGGCTTGTGTCCACGTAGCGGTCTTTGAAGGATTCGGGAAACTCGTAAGAATGGTTCCCATGGCAGGAGCATTGGTCCATGTCAACGTATTTTCAGTCCAGGCTCCTGTCACTCGATAGATGGCTCCTCCAATGGCTGATCCATTCGCAGGAGCGAACATTTTCAGAGTCGCACTCGTAATAGTCGCCCCATCTGGAATACCAGTGACACTAAATCGAACGTAGCTCCTCATGGTACGTACGGCATCATTTTGGACTTTGAGATCTGGGTCAGCTCCGTAATTCACGTCCACGGTATTTGACTGAATAAACGCATCCTCAGTCGAGACAAAGGAGACCGCTGTATCCGCCACCGCCGGCGCCGTGAGGATCCGAGTTGCGAATACCAAAGCAGCCGCGATAGTTACTATCGCAGCTGCAAGGGCTATATATCGTTGATTTTTGGACACAATTGAGTTTTTCATATTGTGAAGTATATCACAATAACTCAATTTATTTTATTATAAGCATTGCTTTCCCACTGCTGGCCTCAGCTGAACGGAAGACACCAGAGGTAGAGTCGCTCGCAATGACGATCGATGTGACCTTCCCAGCACGACTTCTAAAGAGTGATGTCAAGTCGACACTATTGCCATTAAACGTACCGATTTTTTGTCGGGTGATCGATGGTCGGGAATTCCAGGTTAGGATGTTTTCTCCCCAAGATGTATTGTTAATCCAGTACACACTCATACCGTTGGCGGAGCCTGAAGTTGCGGTCAATTTCAGCACAGCCGAGTGGATCTTGGATGACGAAATGCCGTCAAGGTCGAATTTTAAGTACACTTCCTTGCGAGGACTGTTGTCCACTTCTAGCGTCGTTGCCTTCCCATAGTTCGTATTCCCTGCAGACTGATTGACAGTCGCATCGTGGGTCGGGTAAAGCAGCTTACCAATGATATCGTCATTGTCGCCATCGCCAGGTGGAGTTGTAGCCACTGGCGTAGCAGTCGGCCGAGTAGTCGGCGATGGAGTCGCAGTCGGCTGCGGAGTCACTGTCGGCGTCCCAAACGGAGTTGCCGTTGGGAATGGGGTCACATTTGGAGTACTCGTCGGTACCACCGTCGGAATTGGCGTCACAAATGGCGTTGCAGTCGCAATTGTGGTCGGTGTCGGTGTGATCGCATTGCAGTTTGTCCCCAATCCAGTCGGGATACAAGCGGTGTTTGCCAAGAGCAGTAAAGTATCAATCTTCACTCCCGCTTCCTTTTGGATGAGCTTAAAGGTATGAGTACCTGCACCGAGAGCTGTAATTGTGCGATTAGTCGTGACTCCATCGCGATAGTCGATCCACTGCCAGCTATTGACAGGCATCGCCGCATTGTCACCAATGACTGCAGGACAGGTCGAGTCGACTTGGAGATAGTATGCATTTGAAGCAGTTCCGGCAGACATCATACGTGTCCAGATGGCGTATGTGCCAGCAGTGACATTCGTTGCCGTCAGTGTCGCACTTGGTAATCCGGTGACATTGACGTTACAGGCGACTGGCGTCGACGTTGGATTTGCTGTCACTGTTGGTGTCGGCGTAGCTGCACGAGGAGTGGCAGTTGCGGTTGGTTGCGGGATCGGAGTGGCTGTTGCTGGACGAGGCGTAGGAGACGCAGTTGCTGGCGTGGTTGGAGGTGGCGTGACCACTGGTCCGCCATTATCCGAGATCGTGAAGCTGTCTCCAAATGTCCCACCTGCCGTACGCACAAAGCTGTACGTCATTTGTGTCGGCGTGACGACGAATTTGCCGATTCCATACGTCGTAATATCATACGAGTTAAAATATTGAGCTTCAGCGTCTCCGGTATTGAGTGAACGAAGCGATTGACCCCCAGTGCCGATGACATGAATGATTGTCCCAGCACCTTTGGTAAGTGAGTTTCCAGAATTGACGACACAAGTCGAATCAAACGTGCCGGTCTTTGCACAGGTAAGTTGCTTTGATCGCTCATATCCATGCTCATGACCTTGCAAGATGACATCTACTCGCTTGTTTATCATCATTGGGATGAGATCAGCACCAAGTTCATTCCCTTTTTCCATCATACTGATATAGTTTTTATGCATTCCGACGACGACCCATTTGATCCCTTTGGCGTGCGCATCATCGATTGCGTTTGCAGTAAACGTATATCCTTGACTCCCGACTTTATAGTTTGTATCCATGCCGACAAAACTTCCACCAAGGCCTGGAGAGATCATAATGAAACGAATATATGGGTTTGACGCTGGATAGTCCCAGTAGTATTGTTTGCCGTAGGTACCGGTGACGGTGGCAGCCGGAGCTAGACAGTTTGCAATATAGGTATTGATATTCCCGGAGCTACTTTCCCCACTGTCATGATTACCTGAGACGAGCATCAAATTCACTCCTGCAGTCTTCCAAGCTCCACACCATGACGCTTCAGCGGTCGTGTATGCGAGATCTCCTAGAGCGAGATGGAATGCTGGATTGATACCTTTCGCTGCAGCGACGGCGGCCTGAAAATTGCCACCATTGGCATAGTCACCAGCGGCAGTAAATGTCACTGATTGCGCTCTCGCTACGGAACTGAAACTTACAAACAGAGCGGTCACTAAGGCGACGATTGGAAAAAGATAGGTGAGTTTTTTCATATGATTAATCCAGTCGTAAATCGGCTACTATTTCTACGTTGTTTCCTTCGACTTCTGCAGCGATATACCCTTTGTATTCTACTCCATTGATCTCGGCTGAAATATGATCGACCTGTTCACCATTTGAAGTTGGATCGTCAGTCATCACAATTTTCCACCCTTGAGCTTTGAGTTCCGTCTCGTACCAACGCATGATCTTTGGCACCTCATCATGCGAGATCCATAATACACGATACCCTTGATCAGGCTCACCTTCTTTATTTACTTTTGATGAAGCTTCGAGAGTCGCACCTGGATAGACGGGAAACGATGGGAAGCCAGCGACGATTTCACCTTTGTATTCAGGGAAGCTTGGATCTGTAGCTACTTCTTTTTTCTCAGTGTTTGCAGGATCAGATTGGACTTCCTGGAAAGCAAATCGAGGGGACGTTCCTGATTGCATGCCGCGCTTGTACCACATTCCGCCTGCAACGGCAAGGATGACGACTGCAAGGATGACGGTGAGTGTGAGGAGTTGTTTATTCATAGATTAGTGACAGGGGATATTTGTTCCTTTATCAGTATAACTAGAACCAGCAATTGGTACAAACTCAAAGTCGTAGCTGGATGCATGCAATACGAGCTTGAGTACGCCATAGGTGGCATCATTCTTTGCGACACTGTTTGCTGCAGTCGTCACAAACTGGGTAAAGTTGCGACCGCCAGCGCCATTGACGATCTCCACTAGGCCATTGGCGTTGTCGACTGCTCCGCTCGCTGTCATGGGCGCGAATCGCTCGTAATTATGTTCGTGCCCTGCAAGAACCAATTCGCCATGTCCATCATAAAAGGCTTTGTACAATGGTGTTTTGTCTCCACCTTCATTTGCTCTACTTCCCGAAGTCCAAAGTGGATGGTGCACCGTCATGATCGTACACATTTTTGGATTGGCAGCCATGTCGGCACGAAGCCACTGCTCTTGAGGACTGCCTGCGCCGCATCCGCCAGCAGTACTACAGTTACTATTCATGTTGTACACGCGCCAACTTCCAATATTGACCGCATAGTACCCTTTGGATCGATCACCAGCGCGACCACTTTGGACGCCAACGCCGTTGAAATAATCATAATACCCAGATGCGCCAGAGGTAATGTACTCGTGATTGCCGACCGTCGGATAGGTAATACTCTTAAAACGACCCCAAGACTTGTCATAAAAGTTCATGAAATCCGCATACGAACCGGACTCATATTGAGTGTCCCCAAGGACAAGCACTGCAGCCGGATTCATTGCCGCCGCGACATTTGCGGTCTCTTGTTGTTTACACGCTGCCCCTGTGCTTCCTGCGCCGCATACAATATCACCGACTGCTGCCACTACCGGATCCGTACCTGATACTGGTGGGATCGAGGAAATTGGTGTGGCTGGAGGTTTAGAGGTTGGAGCCGGCGTCGTGCCACTGGAGCCAGAGCCAGTTTCAAGTGCAGGAAGATTTCGGTTCAAAATGTCGACGTACAGATTCTTAAATTGATATCCGTTTGTTTTGAGTGTAGCCGTCCCACTCGTCGTTTGATTGACTTGGTCTGCAGGTTCGACACCAGATCCTTCGCCCCACTCGTTCCATGTCTCCGTCAGCTTCCAGGTCACATTTGAAGAGACCATTGCTTTGACGCCAGCTTCAAATGAAGCAGGATCGCGAGGCAGTCGTTCTGCAGAATTATTGAGCCAAAAGCCAGGGGAGACAAAGTACCACCAGTTGCCTTTGGTGTTCGTACGAATTGCTGGAGCATACTCGTGCCAGCCATCCATCGCCAATGGATCGGCGCCAGCGTTGAGTGGATCCGCCTTCATGACCACATAAAAGCCAGTTAGAGCGCGAGCTTGTGACCATCGTGAGAGGTCCTCGCTTGGATTTGAGCCGGAGTGTGCTGCGTTGTAGACAAACACGACAGGTTTCCCATTGATCTTAAGGTACCCTTTTTGAGTTGCGTAGTTTGATTTGATGTAGTTGAGATCACCGACGATTTCGCTAAGTGGCGGATTGCCAAAGCCTTCCTTTTCGTAGTAAATTGCCCAACGTAGATTCGGATATGGGTTGTCGGCTCGATTCATGACGTCAGTGATGATGTGTCGGAAAGCTCCGTTGGTCTTGTGTGTCTGTCCCCACCATGAGGAGATCGCAACTTCTTGCTTTGCTTCAGCGAGTTTACGGAGTTGCCAATAGATGATCGAGTCATTTGAAGAGCTATAGAGCTCGTTCGCAGGATCAAACTTGGTTGGCTCTGGATCAGGAAGATACTCAGAGAACCAGTTACCCGGGACACCATGACCGAGATCATTCCACTGACTCCACGTCCCGTCAGTGTTTGGATTTTGATACCACGGATAAAAGAACGTTGCGTAATAGGGAGCACTTGGTTGGAATCCCACAGTGCCTGGCAGATTTGTCGGCTGTGGCGTCACCGTAGGGAGTGCTGTGGGGTTTGGAGTAACCACAGCGGTAGGAGCCGGAGTAATGACTATTCCACCAAACTGCAAATATTGCCCGTTTGAGGCCGTAGAATCCGACAGGACTTGTACAGCTCCAATCGTGGCTGAGTTTTCCGCTTCAAGCGTCGTGTACTGAGCGGCTTTTGAAAAGAAATGGGTGACGCTATTCGCGACGAGCACACCGACGAGCAAAGTAATAAATAAGACGAGTACAAGGACAAAAGACAGTAGGTTTGGTTTTTTATTCTCCATACTCTAATAATTACATACTCTTCTTACACTTGTCTACGGCCAACTTACTCTGGGGTCGTGAATTGGTGATTTGCATCATAGACATAGTTCTTCCCTTGACTCATCACTTCGTAGTTATACAGAGTTCCTGGAGTCAGGCCAGTAATTTCCACACGGTGCTCGTGTACTTTGTCTGTCGATTGGACGTCTTTGCCATAATCTGCGGTGGGACCATAACTCACTTTCGAAGTCGCTAAGTGATTGGTTTTCCAGGTAACGACCATGCTCGTCGGCGTCGATGTCTCGACGTGTAACTCTGAGATCTGTGTAGGGTTGCTGTCCATGACGATCTCGGTAAAGGAAGTTTTGGTGTATGCGATCCAATCGCCAAATCGGGAAGCAAATTGTTTTGGTGCTTGCAGTGATCTTGCGATATCGACCATCCCTCGCTGGAGGATCGCAGCGATAAATTGTCCTGCAGAGCGGGAAAATCCGAAGATCCGCGAGAGTAAGTTCATTCCTTTTTGCACTGGTACGACTGCCTGAGTTGGCTTCATTGTTGGTCCAGGCGTCTGTTCTTTCGTGATCTCAAGTTCCGCTTGCACTTTCTGCTTTTCTACTGGCGGCAACTTCTCAGTTTCTTTCTCGATAATTGCTTGTTCTTCAGGCGTTGCGACTTGAGAGATTCCTGCCACGGTAAAATTCACGCTGAGGCTTCCTTCATTGTCCACTTGGTCACTGCCAGTCAAGGTGAGCCTGAAACTTCCAAGAGGCAGCTTCGCGCTTGGAGTAAATTCAAATGGAGAGTACTTATTACTTTGATTGAGGGAAGTGTCAACAATCATACTTCCGGTATCTTCCCAATAATTGAGATTGAGTGCGATCGTCGTCAAACTGTACAGCTCATACACGCCGAAACTATTTTTCTTTTCTACTCTTGCCACCACATTGCGTAGTCCAGATGCCACCCGAGATGCCACAGAGTCGCCATTGAGACGGTCAGTACTTTTCCCGAAGAACGTCGGAGTCCGATCAGTGGTCGAAAAGAGATATTGCGAGGATTGCACGTGAATATCATTGAGTTGCGAGAGCGTCACATCTGGAGCACTTGTATCGACAAAGACTGTCGCTGCCGCAGTTCGAGTGTTCCCGACGTTGTCATAGGCGACAACTTTCCAATCTCTGCTTCCTTCTTTGAGTTCGCCACCATTCTTGTCGCTTCCCCAACTCGCAGACGATTTTGTCTGGACGGAGACAAAGTTATTCGTAGGATCGCTGTCAGCAAACCCATCAAAATGGATGCGATATGTTTCATTTTCGACATCAGCGGTACCGGTCACTGGAATGTTATCGATTGAGAAGCTTCCAGTAGATCCGTTTGAGACTTCCAACCGAAAATGGCTCAAGCCACTACCAGCATCTGCATTTGCTGGCACATTCCATTGGTAGGTAGGGCGTGATGATTGAATGTACGAATGATCACTCGGATTCTTGATCGAGAAATTGAGTGGAGCAGTCGTATCGTAGATAATACTCGCGGAGTAGATGCCAGACTCGACATTGCTAGGATTTTTATAGCGGACATAGACAGTTTTGGAACCGTCGACGGTTGGACTTGCCAGTGTCCATGATTTTGAGCTAGCAAAACTCTCGTAGGACGCGCCACTCAAATCACTGTTGTTCGATATCTTCATCGAGAGCAGATTTGAAGCATACACTCCATCACTTGCACTAAGCGTCAATGTTACTGAAGATGAATTCGTCGAAGATGCACCTCCATTGATCGTAATTGAACCAGACGGTGTGGACGTCGAGATGGAATGAGAGCCATTGCTCGAATAGCTGGAATCATTGCCAGCTACGTCCGTCGCCTTGACTCTGAAATACCACGTTCCGTCGATGAGCGGCGTGCTATGCGTGTATGAAGTCGTCGCCGATGTTGCGCTCGATACGCCACTCAAAAACGCAGCATCTTGTGACCATTGCAATGTATATGGAGTACCAGTGAGTCCGCTCGAAGCATCTGATGACGCAGACCAGGTCCACGTAGGTGTTGTCAAACTCGCTGGACTCGCAGAAGTGGGAGTCCCTGGCGTCGCAGGAGCCGTGCCATCAAAATAGTATGGTCCAAGATTCACTGTCCCATTTGCGACGTCGGCGCTGTTGTAGCCTTTTACATGCAAGTACCAAGAGTTGGAATCAGATGTGGCTGTTTTTGCCAACGTGGATGAGCTCCACTGGGTTTCTGTGTCATTAAATGTATGAGTTGACGTTGTATCCCAGACGTAGCGGAAATATTGGACGGAACCTGCTCCAAATCCTAGTGTATTCGTAAACGTAAACGTCGAAGTATTTGTCCATGTCGAGGTCGCGACAGGATTCGTGACATTTCCTGAGGTTGGTGCCGTAGAGAGTGTCACTGCACTCGCGTTTGACGATGCGATACTATCTCCTGCGGCGTTTGATGCCACAACTTTCCTGGTGTAACTCGTATTCGGTGACAATCCCGATTCTGTGCACGTAACGGTTCCACCGGTCCCCGATGAAGGTGACGCAACGGTGCATTGCGTCGTGCCACCAGTCGTCAAGACGCGGAAACCAGTTTCGTTGGAGGCATTATCGGTAAAGCTCCATGTGATCGAGGTGGTGCTGGCGGCACTTCCTGACAACGTAGATGGGGCAGACGGGACTGCTAGCGTCGTAAAGCTACGCGGAGTTTGCGTCCCGCCAAACGTATTTGACCCGCCTGGATCGATCGCGTAACTTCGCCAATAATAGGTAGTGCCATATGCGAGTGCAGATTGCACCGTGTATGTAGCTTGTGTACCGCTCGTGTAGGCTGTGCTTGTTTGCGTATTTTGACCCGACCAGCCTGTCTGACTGCTCGTTTGATCAAAAGTCTGGCAGCCCACACTCATGCCCACATTGGTGCACAGTTCAATTTTATAGCGCAAATAATCTGATTCGGTGTCCGTTCCCGTCGTAAGAAGTGAGGGAGTGACGGACTGCCCAGTTGCAGCATCTGCCGGACTATCGAGCGAAGGAGTCGGTGGCGTCGCATTGATTTTCCAGGCAGCATATCGGTAGGTAGTAGCATTAATGTTGGTTTCAGATTGGCTTCCGCCAACTGAAAATCCGTTGCTCAAGAAAGCGGTCAATCGATCCGTTTGGACTGCGGTCGCGACAAAGAAAAGCGTCGAGTTACCGACTAGAGTGCTTGGTCGGAATACCGCATTGAATCCACCAGTTGACTTGTTCCACAGCAAATCTGGAGAAAATCCGATGGCAGTAATATTCTGAGCACTCCCTGTCCCACTATAATGGTTGACATAAAACGTTGAACTAGTCTTGAAAGAAAAGAAATTGAAGACCGTGACGGTACCGCCGTTGACACGAGTACTTGTCCCGACTTGGAATCCATCGGAGTTAAATCCCTGGATATTGTCAGTGCTCTCCGCGACTCCGCTAAATCCCATGGAGGCATCACCCGTCTCGTCTGAGGTGCGCCACATTCCTGATGCAGCTGAGTTTGGTTTGATTGCAACTAAGTCAGGCTGAAATGGCATGCGAGAAATATTTCGATTGTCGATCGCGGCCCCAGTATACGCACCCACCATAAAGTCAGCGGCGCCTGTATTCTTTTCGGGATTAAATGCATTTCCAAATGCCTGATAGTGATATACCGTTGCATTCGTGTTGACCGTGGCATCTGCACCGACACTAAAACCCGTGCTATCCAAGGAAGTAATTCCCCCGGTAAAATTGGCAGAGGTATTTGCAAGATAGGAAGTACTATCCCCTTTCATCATGCTTGTGCGAAATACACTCTGTGTCGCTGCGGCTGCGTCTTTGATCATCACGACATCGGGAGTGAATCCAAATCCAGACAACGACTGTGACGTCCCATTTCCCGTATAGGTCCCAACCTTCATTTTATATGTGCCAGATCCAGAAGGATTGCTTGCGCCTCCAAACGCCGCCCAGTAGAGAGTTTTCCCACTCTCATTCGCCGCGACATCTGTACCGACGGTAAATCCGTTTGTATCCAATGATTTGATTTGACCAATTGCGTTGTTACTATCACTAAACGCTCCACTGTAATCACCAAATGTTTCAGTCAAGTTAAATTCAGCTCGCACCGGTGTCGTTGCATTCGCGTTCTTGAGCCAAACGAGGTTTGGTTTATAGCCCGGGGCGGTAATCGCTTTGTTGTCGAGCCCGTCACCAGTAAATGTGCCGACACTAAATGCATTACTGGTCGATTTAAAGGCGAAGAACCAGTAGTTGGTACTACTAGAGTTGACTCGAGTCGCTGGGCCGACCGTAAAACCGGTACTATCAAGTGTTTTAAATACGCTCCCGTCAGAAACTTCATTCGCAGCGCTAAATGATTGCGAGTCATTGGTAGGCATGCTTGAAGTCATGTACGCGGCCGTCGTGGCTCCAGATCCTTTGATCACCACCATATTTGGAGTAAACCCAGTGCTCGTCAACGCATGTGTCGATGCAGCATCTCCGGTATAGCTGCCGACGCAAAACGTCCCACTGGACGTACAGTCTGAGCCACGAAATGCGACCCAAGTAAATCTGACATTCGCACCGTTGACATCGGCGTTAGTGCCCAGGGTGAAGCCATCACTATCGAGTGATTGGATGGCATCAGTTCCGATATCGGCCGTCGCATCAGCGAGAAGTGCGGACGTCTCTCCTGACATGGCTGATGACTTCCAGACTGAACCGAGTGATCCGTTTCCACTGTCATCCTTGATGATGATCAACTGTGGTTGAAATCCGACACCAGTAATGGCGCGATTATCGACGCCATCGCCCATGTAGTAGCCGGTTTGCATTTGAAAAGTCGCCGCAAACGCTTGATGACTCGTGAGCGCCAGTAAAAACAACACGCTGAGGAACGTAGCTATTTTTTTGACGATGAATGGAGCGTGAAGTCGCATAGGAATGTCTTTACTGAACGATTACCGTTCCCTTCAATCCTGGATGCAGGGTGTCTTCATAGGTATAGGAACCTACTTTATTAAAAATAATTTGTCCGGATTTTTTTGGAGTGATTGGAATGGTCTGCGCACCACCAGTGACTGAAATTTGATGCTTCGCTGTATCGTCATTGGTCCAGAGGATGGTGGTGCCCTTCTTGATTGACACGGGGTCAGGAGAAAAGCCAGTAGATTTGATAGACACTTTTACATCATCCAAATATACTTCACCATGAGCAATCTCTTCTGCAGTTGGCTGATCTTCATTTTCTGCGCTTTCATCTTCTTCAAGCAGTTTGTTAACATTTTCTTTTTTGTCTGCAGGAGCGTCTTTTTGGAAAAACAATTGATATTTACTGCTGAGCTCTGTTTTTGCGAAGATCACACCGGCGCCAATTACTATTGCGATACAGATTATAATTGGCGCCGTCTTTTTCATCGTATTAAGGGCCTACGCTCACATTCTGAGCGATGGCGTCATCAAATAAGATATCAAATGTTCTTCCAGTATTTACTTCACCGAGCACTAGACGACCTACATTCGTCGTTCCGAGATCATCGGAGGTGCTTGAGAACGTCGTGTCCAGCGTGCCGTCGTACCAGACTTCATGCGTGCTTGAGGTACCGTTGATAATGCTGTGGAGTTCGACACTGTGCCAAGCATTTTGCGTTGGGACGGTCGTACTACACGTATTCGTCGCGGTCTTTTCATTGCGCAGACAGAGTTTGTTGGTAGTGCCATCGATATACACTTTGATGAGAGCTACATCACTACTATCTCGCATCGATACCAGTCCGACACCAGATCCGACTGCTTGCGACTTCATGTTGAAGTATGTTCGCAGATACACATTTGGCTGCGAGGTCGACAACGTCTTACGCAAGTTCGTTGCAGCACTTGTCGTATTTCCCTCTGCGGCATAGGTGCCAGCGTGGACAGTCGTCGTCTGTGACGAGAAGTTGTTATTCGTCGTCCAGTAACTCAATGATCCTGACTCAAAATCTTCGCTCAAGATTAGCAGTGGCAACGCATAGTTTTGCGTTGTCGTATTGCCAGATGTCACCGTGACAGAGGCTAATTGAGTCGTGTACCCAGTTTTGCTTGCCGTTACCGTATACGTGCCTGATGCTACACCAGAGAGCGTATAGACACCTGATCCATTCGTGGTTGCAGAGCCTCCAGAGTAGGATACAGTGACTCCACTGACTGCTGCAGACGTACCCGCGTCAGTTACTGTTCCCGTGATCGTACCGATATTGGATCCAGTCAACGCGATGTTGACTGTCGACGTACTGCCAGCGTAGACCGTGGCACTACCCGTGTTGTTCGTGTAATTGGTCTTACTCGCCGTCACAGTATAGGTTCCAGGAGCGACGTCGCTGAGCGTGTACACTCCACTCCCATCAGCAGTGGTACTCCCACTACTGATACTGACTCCAGCTCCGCCGAGGGTCGCTGAGGATTGTGCATCAGTGATTGTTCCCGTGATCGTTCCTCCTGCACTTCCCACTCTGACATTTTGGACAACGACATCATCAAAGATGACATCGTAGGTTCGACCAGTTGTGGTCTCACCGAGATAGATTCTTCCAGTGTTGTTTGTCCCAAGATTTGCACTGCTACTCGTAAGAGTGGCAATGGATGTTCCATCGAGCCAAACTTCATGGGCACTTGCAGATGAACCATTGACGAAGACGTGCATCTCAATACTGTGCCAAGTGTTCGCCGTTGGTACCGTTGTCGAACACGTGCTTACTGCCGTAATATCATTTCTCATACAGAGCTTATTCGTTGTCCCATCGATATAGACCTTGAACATTGCTCCGTCCGCAGCTGTTCGAGTCGCGATCAGTGAGACATTTGAGCCCGACGCCTGAGAAACAAGCTTATAATACGCTCGGTAATACACGTCGGCATACGATGATGCAAACGTTTTCTTTGCGTTCACGGCTACAGATCCAGTGGTACTTCCTTCTGCACTATACGTTCCGTAATGAACGTTTGAAGTTTGCGCTGACATGCTTGCAGTTGAAGTCCAAGCGGTCATATTTCCTGTTTCGAAATCATCCGCAAATATTCGCAGAGGTAACGCGAAGTTTTGTGTGGTCGCAGTGGCCGCAGTGACGGTGACACTCGCTGCTTTGGTCGTATACCCCGTCTTTGATGCCGTTACGTCATAAGTGCCTGGTGTGACTCCGGTAATGGTATAGACACCTGACCCATTGGTCGTCGTGCTGCCACCTGAGTATGAGACAGTCACTCCACTGACCGCTGCAGAGGTGCCAGCATCAGTGACCGTGCCTGTGATATTTCCAGTGGTTGGAGCCAGTGAAAAGTTTTGAGTGACGGTTCCAGTCGTATTCATTGAGACATTTGGGTTCTGCGTCGTATACCCGGTCTTACTCGCAGTCACGGCAACGGTGCCTACCGGGACATTCACGAGAGTGTATGTTCCTGCGGCACTGGTGGTCGTACTTGATCCTGAGTAGGAGACAGTCACACCACTGACATTTGCAGTTGAGAGCGAGTCAGTGACGGTCCCGGTGATCGACCCGACGGCTACACCTGACTGAGCATTTGCAAGGATGACATCATCGAAGACGACATCAAACGTGCGGCCAGAGTTCGATTCTCCCAAGAGAATTCTTCCGACATTGTTGGTACCCAGACTATCACTCGTACTCGTGAGTGAGGAGACCGCAGTACCGTCATACCAGACTTCACGTGTACTTGAGGTACCATTGATGATGGTATGGAGTTCGACACTGTGCCAAGCATTTTGCGTTGGGACGGTCGTGCTGCACGTGTTCGTCAACGAGATTTCATTGCGATAACACAGTTTTCCTGTCGGTCCATCGATATACACTTTGTTGATTGCCGCATCAGCCGATGTGCGCATAGCGAGCAGTCCCATACCTGATGCTGTTGACTGAGACTTCGTATAGAAATAAGTACGATAGTACAGATTGGAATATGTACTTGCCAACGTCTTTCGTAAGTTAGCAGTCGCACTTGCCACATTTCCTTCTGCAGCTTGCGTTCCAAGATTGTACGTAGTGCCCTGGACCGTTATCGCGCTACCAGTGTTGGTCGTCCATGCACTCGTATTTCCTGATTCAAAATCATCACTGAAGATGACTGCTGGCATTGCAAAGTTTTGAGTAACGACACTTCCAGTGGTCGTCGCCACATTTGCAGACTTTGTCTCATACCCAGACTTGCTGACAGAGATTGCCGCTGTACCAGTACCGAGACCGACAATCGCATAGTTTCCGCTTGCATCGGTCGTCGTAGATCCGCCTGGATAGGTGACTGTGGCTCCATTGACTGGACTTGTGGTCCCAGCATCAGTGACCGTACCGGTGATTGATGCATTGTTTACCAATGAGGCATTTTGAGTTGTCGTACTTGCTCCCCCGACAGAGACGTTGAGATTTTGAGTGATGTACGTCCCATTGCTGATGGTGACCGTGTAGTCAACCGCTGGGATATTGGTAAACGAGTAATTTCCGCTTCCATCGGTTGTCGTACTTCCTGTCAACGCATTCCCAGTCGTTGAAGTCCCCGTGTACGATACAGTCGCTCCTGCAATTGCTGAGGACGTACCTGCATCCGTAACGGTTCCAGACATACTTCCGGCACCCTGACACGGGACGCTTCCGGAATCGAAGAGTGAACCATTGTTGATGGTGTAGAACTCGTAGTTTGCCTTGTTTTTGGTAAACGTGAGTTTCATCGCACCGTAATCTGTCGATCCACCAAGTGAGGCCAAGACATTGGAGTCACTAGTGATGATATTGGTTGACCCGTGACCACCAGTGCCTACCAAGAGCTCTGCTACTCCTGAGGCTGTTGCTGTTCCTGGTGACGAAAGTCCGATATTTTTCCAACTTTGGTACGAGTGATCGTGACCGAAGAGAAAGAGAGATCCTTTGTTGTTTACCATTGAGTCCCACACTTCATTTTGAGCCGTGTCAGATCCATGTGATCCGATACTCCAGCGTGGATGATGGGCATACGCGACGATACATTTGTTTGCATTGGCGGCAAGGTCAGCATCGAGCCACGTCTGTTGTGTCGTTTTTCCACCATTGATTGTATAGGAGGTATTAGTTGAGGGAATTGACGTCCAAGCATCTTTCAATGTCAGCGTAGTTGCCGTATTACTAGCAATATAGTGAGTTTCACCACCTGAGGTCACGGTCTGGTTCACCCACTGATTAATGCGCCAGTTTTTACCTGAGTCAGTCAATATACCGACGCCACTCACACCACCATTACTAAACGTTGAGTTTGAACTGGTGGTTGTTTGAATTTTTGAGTAGTTTGTATTCAAGGCAATGAAGTGCCATCCACCTGCGTCGTAACTATAGTAGTTTGGAATGTTATTCCAATACCACATGTAGCCTGTAGCAGAAGTATCAGCGAGGTATTCGTGATTACCGACTACTGGGTTGGTTTTATTAGCAAACTGCCCGAATTGGACATCATAGCGGTTTCGAAATTCTTCGTAGCCACCTTCGTAGTACACATCTCCCAGATACAAAGCCATATCTGGATTCCAACCGTTCATCATATTTGAAACGGTGACGTTGTTTGTCTCATCACTACTTCCGTCTCCGACGACGGCGACGACCATATTTCCTGAAGGATTTGGTGTTGTCGGGCTAAACGTATTTGAATTCACGGGAGCTGAAGAAACGCTATTACTCAAAGTAATGGTTTGGGTTGCAGGCGTGGAGTATGAGTCTCCTCCAGCAGTGGTAATCAAGGCTTTGACACTGAGTGTCCCGTTGGTAGTGTCCACATAATGACTGGTGTGCCAAGTGAAACCTGTGGAGACACCTGAAGTGAGCTTGAAGTTACTCGCAAGGTAGACTTCAGAGCCTCCGTTCGGAGTATAGGTGAAGTACAATTGTTTGAGAGCTGCACCGTTGCGTAGAGTCAAAGAGTTGTAACTTCCAGTGACGGAAGTATCTCCGGTCAATGTGGCCGGATTTGAAGAGGGAGCATCCAAACATACAGTGACATCGTAGTATGTTACGTCGTTAGTGGTGACACATGTCGAGGCGAATGCGTCTTTTGGAAAGAACAGAGCCAAGGCGAACACGAGTACAAGAGCACACAGGGAGGATTGAATGTGTTTCAGCATACTCTCAGTATTTCGAATTTGAGAGTGAGAGTCAATAAGGAATTGTGAGGCCTATCACTACTTGACTATGATTGTCCCCACATTTTGTGGCAACATTTGGTTGTGATAAGTGTACTTGCCTGCTTTGGTGAAGACATGGATTAGTGTTTGATTGGGAGCGAATCGTCCAAGGTTGAGTTCTGGATATTTTCTGTTGGCTGGGTAATCGTCCGAGTTGACTGACGCGGGGACGAGGCTAGCGTTTTTAAATCGCACTGCTTGCCCGGGTTTGATCGTCAGCTCTTGAGGACTAAAACCGCTTGACGTCAGTGTCACGGTATTTTCAGTTATGGGAGCTGCAGGATTCCCAGAAGACTGTCGTCGGTATTTGCCTTCAAATAAGAGAAAGCCAAAAAGGATGATCAATCCGCCGACGATATACATTTGCATTTTAGTGGTCATTTTCTTCTCCTCACGGTGCTGGCAAGCGACTTTTGCTGCCAGAGATAATACTTCGTTTTTCGATATGGCACAAACCCAGTTCGCATGACAAAGGTACCAGACCAGTTTCCCGGTGCGCAATTGTTTTTCGCTCTGACTTTAAAGGTATAGTACGTGAATGGGCGGAGTGCTCCAATCTGGATGGGGACAGCGCCACTCGAAGAGGTGATTGGGAAGTTATATGCATAGTAGTCATCATGCCAGTTGACTCCATAGGAGACGACAAATGAGGTATACGGTCGTGTCGGAGGTGCCATATACAACGTCGCAGTTGTTGCACTTGCGTCAATTTGATAGATCACTGGCGCTCCCAATGGTGGCATATCGACACAAGTCGTTTCCGCGATCGACGTGGAACTCCCTGATCCACTATCGGAGAGCAGGTTCTGTGTCGATACAAGAGTAAAGAGAGAGAACTGCGAGATGCTGCAAGTGATCTGGAACGCATCAAGGGAGTTGGAGCAGTTTGCTTGTGACCAGGCTCCGTTATGGTACTGCATGACCGCGATACTGGATCGATTGATCCGATTCAATTCGCTTTCACTATAGGCAATCGTCATCGAGATCGGTTGATCAAAATCCGTGATCGTGTCAGTGATCGACGAAAATGCTTTGACGTCATACGTGTGATTGCCAATCGTGTTGTATCCATTTGGGAGGAATAGTCCTTGCAATGCAATTGATGAATCGAGCTGGTGAATTTGAAAGACTGCTGAGTGCGTACTGTACCCGATCGGCACATACAGTCTCATTCCATGACCATTCGCGTCAAAGCCATCCACGATTCCTCCTGAACTGAAGGCGACTTGTCCATCAGACTCTTTGAGGACTCCTGAATTTCCGCTACAGCCTTGCGACGTAAAGATTTGATCGTCGCTGACGGCACTATCGCCTACATCATTGAGTGATTTGATTTGGACATGATAGGTCGAGCAATTGACGAGTCCGCTCAACGTGACCGAGTGATTGGTTACCCCATCCAAATCTGCAGATGAGTTCGCAGTGTAAAAACTCGTGAGTCCGTACGAGAGCTCAGAGTCAGCCAGCAAATTCGTCGTCCACGTCAGGATTGCTCCAGTCGAGGTGGGAGTGATCGAAAGATCTGAGATCGTCAAATTCCCTGAGGGAGTTGGAGAAGAGGTCGCAATCATTCCAAAATTGACAGAGGTGTTTGTGGTGACTGACACATCTACTAGATTTGGCGTCGTCCCTGTATATCCATTGGGGAGCGTGTACGCCACTGTATACGTTCCTTGGTTGAGTGACGAGAATGTGTAATTCCCACTAGAGTCCGTCGTCGTGGAGCTATTGCTGCTCCCAGATAATGAGATGAGTTGATTTGCGTATCCAGTCTCAGCATTGTCTTGCACGCCGTTTTGATTGGTATCGATATAGAGCGTACCAGTCAATGAGAATGTTGGACTTGGCGTCGGCGTTGGGGAGGTGTTGACGCCAGTCCCTTCTGGAAGATCTGGTAAGTACGTGTGGAGCACATCGATGTAATTTTCTTCAAACAGCGATCCATTTGGGTTGACTGTCGCTGAAGCAGTGCTATTTGCTTGAGATACTTCGACACCAGGCTCTACAGATGATCCTTCTCCCCATTCGTTCCAGGTCTCGACGAGCTTCCAAGTGGCGTTGGAAGCGACCATACTTTGAGCCGCTGTCGAGAATGCCGATAAATCGCGAGGCAGTCTGACAATATCGCCTGTGAGCCAGAACCCTGGCGAGATCATGTATGCATACGCTCCTTGACTGTCGGTACGGACTGCAGGCGCATACTGATGCCAAGAATCGGGCTGGCAAGCGTCCGTCGTATATCCTCCAAATACTTTCAACACGACGTAAAACGGCGTGACCGCAGCATCATTAGCCTGTTTCCAACGAGCCGTCATGGTCGAATCGTTACAGTTGGTATTTGAAGTCCCTCCATCAGTTGGTGTCGCATAGACAAAGATAACTGGCTTGTTATTGATGCGCAGATACGATGATTGATTTGCATAGTTTGAAGCAATGTAATTGAGGTCGGATGTCAGTTGGCTGACACTTGGGTTGGTCGTCCCATTACACGTTCCCCCTTCACACTCGTAGTACATCGCCCAGCGCAAATTCGGATACGGATTATCAGGTCGTGACATAAAATCGGTCAACTGGTGAGACAGGGCGACATCCGATCGATCCCCTTGGCCCCACCAGGAAGCGATCGCGACTTCTTGCTTTGCGTGCGCCATTTTTGTGAGCTGCCATTTGAAGATGTTGTAGTCATTTGAGCTATACAGCGACGTCGATGGAGTAAACGTATCGACCACTGGCTGCGGCAAATAGTTTGAGTACCAGTTAGCAGGTGGCACATGAGTGCCATTTGCATCTGGATCAGCCCAAATTCCCCACTGATTCGAACCATCGGTATTCGGGTTCTTGTACCAGTTATAAAAGAACGTCGCGTAGTAGGGAGCGGCTGGCTGGAAAGCCGTGTCGACTGTTTTGATTCCGAAGTTTACCGTACTGTCATTGGTGAATGTCGCGGTAACCGGATCAGCTGTCGTAGCTGTATATCCGGCTGCAAGTCTTGCGGTGACAGAGTAACTACCTGAAGTCAAATTACTAAACGTGTAAATACCAAAGGAGTCGGTGGTCGAGGATGACGATCCGGTGCCAGACAATTTGACAGTCACACCTGCCTGCCCTGCTTCATTGAGGTCTTGCACTCCGTCGTGATTCGAGTCGAGATAGACGGTACCTGTGATCGATACTGGCACCGCTGGAGTCGGTGTCGGAGTCGGGCTCGGAGTCGGCGTGGCTGCAGCAGTCAAGAAATGACAGTCGGCGGAACCACTCTCAGTAAAAGTGCCGTTGGTAAAGTTTTGAGTACTAGCCGATGGGACAAATTCATAGTCAAAGCTAGATTGATGCAACGTCATCTTGAGGACGCCAAACGTAGTCGCGTCAAAGACAGCACTATTCACGTCGAGACCATTTGAAGACAGTTGTGTGTGATTACGTCCGCCAGTCCCGACGACAAACTCAGTGATTCCATTGGTGTTATCGACAAATCCACTGTTGTTCGTAGGATAAAATCGCTCGTAATTGTGATCGTGCCCGACGAGGAACACATCAGCATGCGCTGCATAGAGATCGCCGTAGAGATTGTCCACACCAGCGTTGTGAGGTTGCTGACCTGAGGAGTAGCGAGGATGATGCGCATAGGCGAGGAGACACTTTCCAGCGTTCGCCGCTAGATCAGCCTTGAGCCACACATCTTGAGGCGAACCATTGTCACACCCACCAGCCTGCGAACAATTGGTGTTGAGAGCCATCAAGTGCCAATTGCCAATATTGTAGCTATAGTAGCCAAGCGATCTGTTCCCAGCATTGCCAGATTGGATCCCAACTCCATTGAAATAGTCGAAGTACCCTGCAGCTGATGTCGTTAGGTACTCGTGGTTTCCCACCGATGGAGCTGTTATCGATTTAAACAGCCCCCAAGTCGGATCATAATGCGTTTGAAAATCAGCGAGTGAACCGTCTTCATATTGATTGTCTCCGAGTGGAAGTACTGCACTCGGATTGATATCCGCTATCGTATCTGAAGTTGCTGTTTCCTGGCATGACGCACTGGTACTTCCAGCTCCGCAGGCAATGTCTCCTGCGGCGGCGATCACTGGATCGCCAAACAAGTCAGAGAAGTCCTCAGTCCCGACGTCAGCAGCGTGCCCCAGCAGCGGAGTGAGTCCAAAAATATTTTGAATGGTCTTGACGTACGAACTGTGAGAGTAGGTGCGACTGTTTGAATAGCCGTGCCCTTTGGTTTGCGGTGATATCGCGATCATGCCTATCGGACGATTCGTCGTGCTTCCGCTGTCTTCATCCCACATAACAAAGATCGCAGCATGCCCCGCCTGATAGGTTGCTGAATTCAAGATTGTCGGCAAATTTGTCGAGAGCCACGTGTCGGCGTTTTTTATTTTGTCTTCGCCACCTGGACAACCTGCGTCGTGCCCATCATTACAGGTATTTGGAGTGATGAAGTTATAGTCAGCTACCCCATTGCCTGTACCAGCGAGGTCCGAGGAAAGCTGAGTAAAGTCAAACTCGTGAGCGATACAATACGTAGAGCTTGCATTTGGTGTCCCTATTCCGCCAGGAGCCAACAGTGATGAGACATCTTGGAAGAATACAAACGGACTGTGGCGAGGGATAAAGCGTGTCCCATTTCCGATTGGACAACCTGACGGTTTGTTTTCCTGATAGGCCCTCCAGACTTTCCCGGCGGTATTGAGTTGCGTAGCCAAATGAGCTGAGGACGTCGTCGACGACGACGTTGGCGTGTCGTCCACAGTAAACGTAATATCAGAAAAGATATTTGTCCCAGCTTCCATCCAGATATAATTAGGCTCAGATGGATGCAAGTATCCTGAGAGGGTTTCACTCGGCAGCACACTTCGATAATTTTGAGCGTACACGACATTGGAATGCACCGCATTCAAAGAGCCATCTGTATTCACACCACTGACGAGGCTATTGAGGTACGGGGCTGAAGTGGTATTGCCAATGACGTTAGCGCCATCTTCGTTTTCAAGCACAATCGTGAATACTTTCGTGATGTTGGCTGAGAATGAGTACGGTACCACTGGTACTGGCGTCGGGACTGGTGTGGGCACCGGCGTCGGAGTTACGATGGTCGAGTTCTGGACCTGCAAGTCATCAAATGAGACACTGACAGGCATATTCGTCACTGCACCAAGTCGTCCAAGCAGTCCAATCGAGCCCGCTTGTTGCAAGATCGTAGCCGAATCTGTCGTCGTATAGTGCCAGGAGCTTGGTTCCGTATTCCCATCCAGCCACGCTCTGGCATTGATGGTCGTCGGTGCACCTCCTTGCAGTTGCACATGGACGTCCAGCCACGACCCAACCGTGTAGGTGAGCCCCGCGACTTGCGTCTCCGTCCCGAGCCCAGTCTCAGCGTTTGTGAGTATTTTTGAAGAACGTAAAAACACGTGACCTGATGGATCCACTCGTACCCATCCTCGATACTCATTGCCGCTCGAGACATGCCGTCCGATGAGGTAGACATAATTTCCAGTCGATACGTCTGGTAATTTGTCATATTTAATTTTGACCGTGTAGTCGACGTTTTGGGCACTCACATTATCAAGTCGCACTGTACGCTGATTGGCACTTCCAGTGGCCGTCAGGACGATGGTCCCTTGTGCCCCATCGACCAAGAATGCACTTGCTGAACCTACTTGGGTATAGGAACCTCCAGTGTCTGCACTTCCCCATCCATTCGCGATGATGCGAGTAAATGTATCCATTGCAACTGTTGACGTCGTTGATTGTTGGATACCGACATTGCTCACCGTATTTGTCGAGAGTGGCACAGTGACCGGATTAGTCGTCGTCGAAAGGTACCCATTTGGGAGCGTGATTGTCTCGGTATACGTCCCCGCAGGTAGCGTCGCAAATGTATAGTCACCGGTAGCATCGGTCGTCGTGGACGCAGACGTCGTTCCGGTAATCGAGACGGTAACGCCTTGATATCCACTTTCTGAGATGTCCTGCACGCCATTGCCATCCAAGTCCACGTACACTTTTCCACTCAGAGAATACGTTGGCGCCGCAGTTGGCGTCGGTGTCGGAGCGATCGTATCAGCGGTGAGTGAAGCGTACGTAAACAGGATTGGGGCGTTATTCACGGCTGCAGGAAGAGAGGATCGTACACCGACCGCACCTGGAGCCTGAAGACCAGATTCGGAGTCTGTCCCAGTAAAAGTCCAGCTCCCTGGCTCAGCATCACCATCTTTCCAAAGCTTCAAATTCATGGTTGTCGGATTGATCCCAGTGACCTGTGAGCGGATCCAGTAATAAGTGTCAGCGACTGGCGTATCAGCCGCATTCACTTGCGTTCCGATATTGCTTTCGACTGCAGAGACCAGTTTGGTCCCCACCAATGCGATCGTCCCCGTTGTCGTGATCTTGGCACGGGCACGATATTCGTCGGATCCGATTCTTCGCAAGATGACACTGACCCCGGCATCTGCACTTGAAGCTGTCGTTGGCAATTTGTCGATCTTAAATTTAAATTTCATGTCTGCATTCTGGATGGAAACACTATTCAGGAGAGCATATCGACTGAGGCCAGCAGTGATTCCATTGATCGTCGCTTGTCCATTCGTCACAGCGTAGTCACTCGCAGTTCCTTCAAGTGTGTAATCACCTCCAGCATCTGCAGTTCCCCACCCACTGCTTACCGTACGTGCGTACGTATCGGAAGCGCTCGAATAAATTGCCGGTGTCGGCGTCGGAGTAGGAGTTGGTGTCGCGGTAGGTGTCGGACTAGGAGTCGGTGACGGATCATTGTCAGTAAATGAGTAATCATCAAAGGTATAGAGGAGTGGAGCATTGGTAGAACTCGTAGACAAACGAGCTAAGATACCAGCGGAGCCAGCTGCCTGGAGTGCAACTGAAGAATCTGTACCAGTGTATTGAGCAC
Organism: uncultured Pseudomonadales bacterium; assembly: GCA_964509365.1. Classification (GTDB taxonomy): domain Bacteria; phylum Patescibacteriota; class Microgenomatia; order UBA1400; family UBA12028; genus JBDTWD01. The sequence continues at coordinate 218,398 of CAZDWN010000002.1, forward strand.
TTCCAGGTTCACTATTCCCATCAGCCCAGGCTTTCATCGTCAATGTAGTAGGATTTGTCCCACTGACCGTGAACCGAAGTTTGAGGTAATTATCCGCTGTATACGTGAGACCCGCAGCATTGCTCGATGTACCGATCACCGTCTCACTTCCTCCGACGAGGGCTGTTGCCTGGATCGCTACCGTGCCATTGGTATTGAAGATGAGACGACCACGATACTCATTGCCTGTGGAGATATGACGGAGTGCCAGATACGCGACTTGGGTCGCTCCCGCTGAGACTTTATCAACCTTCACTTTCATGGTTGCATCACCGTCGAGCGAGCTCACGCCCGCAAGAAATGCATTTTTATTTTGATTGGCAGCCGTAAGACTCATCGTCCCTTCGCTGCCCGTGACATTAAACTCTGCAGCAGTACTGATACCGGTCCCGCTGACGGTCCATGCGCCTCCAGTGGTAGCAGTTCCCCACCCGCTGCTCACTGATCGCGTGAACGAATCCGACGCAGGAGTACCAGCTCCAAAGACGACGGCTCTCGAGAGACCAAAAAATATCGCGAGCATGATGGCGACAATAGGGATAAATAGAGCTGGTCGATCGATCGTTCTGTGCATTTCAATGAATATTCAGTACTGGATCACTATAACAATTTTGGAGAGGAAATGTAATCGCTATCACTGTATGAACTCAAAGTTATTCATAAGCGTGGCTAGGAACGCATCATCGACTGGTTTGCCGGCAATAATGAGGTTGTATTGCAAATTGTTCTTGATAAAGTACAGTCGAGTCTCGCCTTTGGAGCTGCAGGTAATATTCTTAAACAAGAGACCGGAGACTCCGGCGATCGAGACTGGCTCGCCTTTGAGTGTCTCCACGTCTTCACACTCGGAGCTATTGAGCACGTAGTCATGCACAGTCTGCGGAACAAGATTTTGACTATACTGCAACAGGACATATGGAGCTTTATTCAAAGTAGGAGAGTCAAGCTCGACGACATTAGAAACTGGATGGTACGAAGTCGTATTTCTCACGTGCACATAATTGACGTGAATGATCAAATCTGAGGGGTACTTGAGGCGAAATTTTCCGTCGTTGCTTTCATACACGGTCAGTCCAGTCACTTTGTCCACCGTGAGGATTGGTTTTGGCTCATTCGTATCTGCAAAACTCATTTGTGATCGACGAATATTGATCGACGCGACGCGAAAGACGAGATAGGCAAGGACGATATACCCACCCCAGAGGATTATTTTTTGTGACGGGACGGATGTCTTCATATTGCTACAATACACTATGGTCCATCCTTCAGACAAGATTCGATACCGACACCTCTTCTCGGAGACTACTCGCCCGTTGCCACTGAAAGTGGAAGTGAACGACACTACTCGTGTGGCAATATTCTCTGACAGTCATTTGGATCTTCAATTTGATTTTGAGCGTTTGCAAAAATTAAAGTCCATGATTGAAAACTGCGATCTCGTCGTGATCAATGGTGATTTTTGGTTTGATCAAAATACGACGTTTGAAGCATTTCTGACATCACCATGGTCAGAACTCTTTCCACTTTTACGCTCAAAAAATACGGTCTATTTGTTTGGAAATCACGACATGCCGCAATTTTCCGACGAGAGAATAGAATTGTTCAGTTCTCAAGCTGGTTTTGAACTAGATTTGACTGCAGGAAAATTAAAATTTCATATCGAGCATGGGCATCGCTTATCGTCATGGAGCGTGCGACAGGTGCTCCAACTTTTTGAGTCTCATCCTATGGCTCTCGGACGCCTGACATCTCCATTCGGAGCAATCACAAATCTGATTATAAACACTGGCAAGCGTCGGCCAAAAGGACTTTCAAAACTTGCAAATGACGCCTTCAAGCGAAGGTACCAAAACAAGGGTGAGGACTTTTTTGTCATGGGACACACGCATGTCGCCGAAGTCGATGTGGTGGCAAAGTACATCAATCTTGGTCGGACTCACGGTAGGGATTTTTCCCTTCTGACGATTGTGGGAAATCAGTACAGCTTGCACGCAACCTAATTGTTGTTCGAAAGCATTTATCAACGCTTCGTGATTATCGATTTCACTTTCGATAAAAGTTCATCCATTTCAAATGGTTTGGCGATAAAATCGTCAGCACCGGCAGCTTTCGCTGATTCCTTGACGTCGCGACTTGCCGATACCATGATGATTGGCAGTGCCGCAGTCGACTTCTTTCCTTTCAAATACTTGCAAACATCTCTCCCATCTGCTCCCGAGAGCCAAATGTCCAGGAGTATCAAGTCAGGCAGCGGCGCAGACAGCGCTCTGACCACCTTGGTGTCATCGGTGGTGCGCACGCTATATCCTTCAGTTTCCAAGATCATGGTCATAGCGTCGGCGATCGCTGGATCATCTTCGGCAACGAGGATAGCATATGGTGAGTTCATAGGGTTGATCGTTTCTTTGAATGCTTTCGTTCGGACTGGACTGGAAGTGTAAAAAAGAACTGTGAACCTCCCGCCTCACCACTTTGCACCCAAATCTTCCCTCCTTCGCGCTTGATAATTTCTGAGGAGATAAAGAGTCCTAGTCCTGGATACGTATTTTGGTCAGGTCCGCTGACGCGAAAAAATTGTTCAAATACTTTACTTTGCTTCTCTTTGGGAATTCCAATCCCAAAATCTTGGACACAGAGCGTGATCTTGTCAGACAATGTGGAGGTAACGATTATTTTCGTTCCTTCTGAAGAATACTTAATTGCGTTGGAGAGTAAATTGGTGATGACTTGACCCACTCGTTCACGATCTGCATGTATCATCGCAGACTTGTCTAATTTCGATAGTATGGTGTGTTTTTCCGTTGTGATTTGAAGCTCATCGACCACTTCTTTGACGAGCTCATTAAAATCAAAATCTGCTTCATGGAATTCCAGTCGACCAGATTGAATTTTCGTCACATCGAGAAGATCACCGATGAGATTGGTGAGTTTATTGATTTGGGCATCCATTTTTTCAAGCTGCGCCACAGCGAGCTTATCTCCTTTTCGCGAGAAGATGGTCTGCAAGACTTGACCGTACGCTTTGATACTGGTCACCGGTGTCTTGAGTTCATGACTTGCGATCCCTAAAAATTGATCCTTTTGACGTTCGAGATCCTTCTGTCTAGTGACATCACTGATGATAGATGCAGCCGCGATGACCACGTGTGATTTGTTGTGAATCGGTGCCGAGCTCACTTGCAACGATACTTTTTTACCATCTCTTCGCTCAAACTCCATCTCTTTCCCAATGATTGGCTTTCCGGTTTTGAGAGCTTGAAATAATGGAGATTGGTTTGGATTCAAGGGTTTCCCGTTTATTTTTTCGTCACTCAGTGAGTCTTTCCCAATGATGAAACCAAGTGGAATCTGTACTCCTATTATTTCATCGATTTTTTGATTTCGCTTTGTGACTCTCCCTTCGCTGTCGGTAATGATAACGCCAACTGGCAACTGCGCAATAATCGTCTCCAGTCTTCGTCTCCCGTCAGATTCCTTCTCGATCAGCTGATCAATACTTTGCTTCAGCCAGCCGATGACGCCAGCAAGGAAGTAATACAGTGCCGAAAGCGCAAATGTCGTCTCGATCGCTGCATCAAGTTGCTCGCCACTATACCCACGCGTATATATGATGTACATGAAATAGGCAATGGTGACACTGGCGGAAATGAAGCCACCTCGAATTCCATCCCGAAAAGCAAAGTAGATGGCTAAAGAGGCACTGATGAAAATGATATATGCCCCGACGATATTTGGATTGTGAAGTATTCCGAGTGCCAAGACTTCCGACAAGATAGCCATGCCTAGCGTCGCCAAAAAAGGTAAGACTATTGAGTACTTTCCTTCACCGAGATGCGCCATGGGATTGAGATACGAGATAAGGCGCTTCATAAAGTCGTTGGCGATAAGGCCTCGGTAGCAGGGCCATGGATGACTTCTCCCGACGATGTAAATCGAGACCCATGGCAAGGACAGTCCCATGATCGCTCCATCGTATTCCAGTTCACTGCACAACCCATGTGCGTGCACACTGCAGACAATGCGCAGACTTTGCCATGTTCATCTCTGCTAACCGCAATCGGCTTGCCTCCACGAGATATGACAGTACCTTCGCCCTTTCGCAATGATGTGAGATTGACGTCGTCGTGAGGAAGGATCCGAGAAGAATAACCTTTGACTACTCCACAACTGAGATCTTTGAGCTCACCTACCATAGCCAACGGTTTCAAGCGTGTAGGATCATACAGCGATGCCCACTCATTTTCCTTTTCGGTGATGAGATCAGCAAGAAGCATGCCAGAGAGCACCCCAGTACTCATCCCCCACTCGCCAAACCCAGTGACTACAAAGATGTGATCAGCCGATGGCATTTTCCCGATGAGTGGCACACGATCAAGCGAGCCAGCGTCTTGCGCTGACCACTCAAAATCTACCTTCTTGAGAGAAAATCGAGTCATGACCGCAGTTTTGAACTCGTCAAAATACGCTTGCGTGTCAGCATGTTGTCCTGCCGGATGCGCTTGACCTCCCACGATCAGCCAACGCGTATCTCCATCCGTAAACGAGCGATAGGTGTACTCGTCATCACCGAGTCCAATATACATATCAGTTGGGAATTCATCTGGACAAATAAAAGCGAGTGCGTACGAACGCATTTGGTTGAGTCGAAGGTACAGATGATCGTGGTCAAAGATGGGGTAATTGGTTGCGATGACGACATCATCGGCAGTTATGGCATGTGACCCGGACTCTAGGAGGATCGGAGACTCATTTTTGACCGTTTTGACTGTTGTGATCCTGGTGTGCTCAAATATTTGACCTCCGTTGTCCACAAAACGTTTGGCCAGCTCCAGTAAAAATGCTCGCGGATGAAACTGCGCTTGATTCTCGATTTTCAGAGCAGAGGTAATTTTCGCAGGGAAGTGATCGACTACATCTACGAGCTCGATCGGTAACTTGGACTTTTGAAGCACATCGAACTCGCTTTAGATGCTCTCTTCTTGGCCACTAGACCCGGTATACAGATACGCACTTCGTCGTTCAAATCCACACTCGATGTGTTCTTTTGTGATGACTTCTGCCAGATGATCGATCGCCTGTTGATTCGATCGGGCGTACATCAAGGCTTTGTCTTCACCAAAATGAGACTTGAGAAAGCCATACTTTGCGTCATGCAAGATTGTTACTTTGGCCGTCGTAAAACTGGTCGTCCCTTGCCCTATTCGGCCAGCTTCAAACAGGGCGACTTTTTTTCCTCGAAATTGCAACTCGTAGGCACTCATCAAACCAGCTATGCCGCCTCCTATGACCGCCACTTCAACTTGTAGATTTTTTGACAATTTTGGATACGAGGATTTGGCAGAGGTTGCGGTCCAGACGGATTGATGACGAGATTCCATCGCTATAGCATACGTTCGACACGTAAGAAAAATGTAAAAATCGAGTGAGAATGGTAAAATAAGAAATGCCTTCAGAAAAAGACAACTTCGACCTTTCAGATTTAGCAAACCAGTTCACCGACGAAGCAGATGAGTCAGTGAGAGCGTTTGAGAAGCTCACAAACATCGTAGGAGGTGAGAGGGAAGCGAAATGTTTGCAAGTCCTCAAACATGCTCCACTGGTCATTCGAACAAAAATTGATCCCAGCTCTACTCATGACGTCAGAATTGCGTCTGAGCTCGATTTTGACATCGGTGAAGCTGCTATGTCCCTGTGTTCACAAGGATTTGCAGCGGAGACTGCTGCCCCCTCTGATTTGACAGTCCAGTCAGTATCAATTACAGAAAAAGGGAAACAAGTACTTTCAGATCTTGGTTTGTAAGGTGAATTGCTCCAGAGCCTTTGCGTAGGCTTCTTCTGTATCGTGAGTATGATACGAATACGCCATCCAATCAGTAGTGCAAAATTGCTCCCAATACCTTTCAAACCCTCCACACAGTTCGACACGAAGAAGTGCCCTCTGCACATTGTCGGCTGCCCGTCTTTGCGATTCTGGAGTTGGTTCAATACCCCGAAACGTCACAGAATTGGTTCGTACAAGATCAACCCAGAGCATCTCCTGAGGATTTTTCATTTCCTCTTGTGAAAGTGTGAGCACTTCAGTCATGCATGTGAGTGTATCGTGTGACAGACAGTCTGTACGTGATATCGCTCACTGATCTGCGAGGACGATCGCTTCATTTTCAAGAAATGGTAGCAATTCATTGAGCGATTTTGCGGCGTGACTTATCTCTTCAGGGAGTCCGATCGCCAGTTGGCGCACTCGACCCTCTTCTGCAAAATACTGGTCGACGTGATCGAGAGCAAATTCTTCTCTCGTTTCATAGATTGGAGCGAGTGTCGTCAGCGCAAGTTTGAGTGGAGCCGATTCGTAGATTCGCAAACCGATATTTGAGCCGCCGGGTGAAAGTCGAACCTCTTTGGTATGTAGCGATTCCTTGCCTAGCAATTTTTCATGTCCAAATTGCCGTGGCAGTCCATTCGCATCGATAAACACCGGATACTTTGGCACTTCCATCATCGTAGTCGGTAAGATCACATCGACAGGTGCCTTTACCTCGTGGAGGACATACTGACACAGCAGTGAAAGTTCGATGGTACTTGCGGAAGTGACGTCACCTCCAAAATGAGTGACTACATACGGTCTACCAGTAATTACTTCTAGATGTTGGAGCAGCGCATCTGCATGACCAAATGGTTTCTCTTTTCCCGGTCGGATCTCTTGCTTCAGTAAGAGTGAGTTCTGGATACCTGCACCAGTGGTAATGTCTTTGATTTCATTCACTTCATTTGCTTGTCCGTAGATGAGCACGTGCGCTGCACCAGCCTTATGACTCACGAGATTGCGCACGCCGTACAGATTGTATGCGAGGATTGGAATTCGCTCGCCAGTGTACGTGTTCGTGAGCAAATTCGGAACCAGAGCCAGAAACCGAGACTTCCCTCTGACTATTCCATACTTCATGGCCACTTGAGCCCCCTCAGGATCATCAAATGACTTGTCCCATCGACTCGCTGCACCACCCACGATGGTGACGACAGTCGTCTGTGGTGCGACATTCTTCAAAAAATCTTCCATCGAATCAAATGCGGCCAACTTCAATAGTACTTCTTCGAGCTCGTCTCGTCGTTCACGGGCTTGCTTCCAATCGGTTGTAATCAATTTTTCAAGTATTTCGGCGAGTTCCATATTATGTAGTATAAAGGAAAAAATTGTCGTCTACCTATAATCTTGTAATTTTGTGATTTGCCTCATATAATCGCGACAGTACCTGCTAGTGATAAAGAGCAACCTATGGAACCAAATTCGATGAAAGCTCAACCACAGAGAACACTTCGGATTGCAGGGATTGCTCTAGGATTACTTCTCATCATTGTCACTGCCAGTGCATTTTCCCGTACTGATTCGTCATTCGTTTCCCAAGCATATGGGACATTTCGCTCATGGACTTTGCGTCTTGGTGATCGTCGCCTCGTGCAGTGTCTTGATGGTGAAGTGCAAGCGACACCTGAAAATCCAACCTCAAAGAAATCAATGTATATCTCGTGTGTTGCAAAGCTTATGACACCGGCGCCAACTGGTATGTCCATGCAGCCTACCTCAAATCCTATCGCGAGTAGTACACCTGCTCCGTTGACGCATGAGACTGCATTTGGAAAATGTGGAGAGCCAAATGATCGTTGGCATCCACCGGTCATCACACAAAAATATGCAGATTCAGTACGACTTGTCGCCCCAAACATCCAAGTTGGATGTGCGACTGGTCATACGCATGGCGATGAGCCACCGTCATGGATTGCAAACGCTCCAGACGTCACCGGGCTTCGCTACACTGGACATCTTGGCAATTTGAATACGGCAGGAATTGAAAATCTCTCAGGGATGACGGGGATGATGCTCAATGGGAAGCACACGTCGATGAAAGGATACTTGGCTACATTTCCAACAAGAGATGGACAGAAGGAAACCGTCTATTTCCGGCACCATTTCTCTTCTGTCCCATCTGAGCGATTTGGACAGTATCACTCGATCGAATGGTGGATCAAAGATGCGACTGGAGCAGTCTCTCATGGCCAATCGTGGACAGATGTCGGTGATCCACTTTCAGGATCGCGTTGTGAGATGGTACCTGGCATGACTGAAGATCGATGTAAATCGTTGACGGATGCGACGAATGAGCCACTCCTGTTGGTGGTGAATGATGAGACCCGCAAGACCGGTCGCACGTGCGAAGTGTGGTACAACGAAGGCTTTGGATTCTTCAGTGCCGCATTAATCGATTGTGATGTGCAAGTCGATTACAGCCGATCATTGGAAAGTACCAGTACTGATGCATTTAACACTGCCAATTGGGCAGGTCGTATTCACGGCAAAGGTCTTGCAAACGAGCAGTTGGATACAGCGCACGCATATCTTGGAGACAACGGCACTCCAAATACGCATACGGAGTACCCTCGAGGGACTCTGTTCTGGACGAATCAATTCGGAAAGTTGATTGGCACAGGGACGACGATGCCGGATAAATTGGAGTGTAGAGGCCAGGTCATCACAGGACCAAATGGCAAAGACTATCCAAGTGTTTGTCTCTCGCAGTATATTCAATCGACACTCAAATCGATCACGTTTCCAGGCAACTCTACCGCAGGTCGCGATTATGGACACAGTTATATCGATGCAAACGGCACGACCGTAAACGTCGACACGTCAGGCGTCCAAGTACCAAACTAATATGAGTAGCAGGACAAAAATTGTTGCACTATGCATCATCGTGCTCACAGCTGCCAGTTTCCTCGCCTGGCGTGAGCAGTCCACGGCACAGACTCTCTATTGTTTCAATTCGCGCGCCGATATGACGAGCCGGATTTTGATTCGCTCAGGCGAAGTAACATCAAATGGCTATACGTGTGAGTGTGCCTTCGATCAGTCTCAACGCAAGCTGATTGGCAAGTGGTATTCCATTGACTCTTCGTCACATGAAATGAAATATCTTCGTTCTTCTGACTGTGTCTCAGAATACGTTAAGTGATCCCCATCACATTTGCCACTTGTTTGCTCCTTTTACTTACTGATACTGTTATCGCAGTATTAAGCTAACAAGGAGCAGCCAGGTTATGTACACCTCACTACTTTCCAAAAGATTCTTCGGAGCATCAGTCGGTCTGATGACTCTAGCAGGGGCACTTATTGCACCTGCATCTGCATTTGCATCACCAGTTCGTCAGCAGCAGCTCACGGGAATTTGGGGTGTCAATGATGATAATGGTGGTTCAGGAAACTGTGTCAGCCCTTCGACTGCAACCTTTACCTTAAACTTCGTCCATTCAGGGGCACTTATCATTGCAGGCATCGGTTACAAAGGTGCATACACTTCGACAGTTCCTGCTCCTACAGATAGTGAAGGAAACACGTACTCACTGATCGTGTCAAATGGAGTGAATGCAGGATCCAATTCATCAAGGTCGATGGCCATGTATTCGACAGTCGCGCAGACTGGTGGAACCATGCACTTTACCGTTGAATGTCCTCCAAACCAAGGAAATGCCAACATGTTGCCACAAGTCGTGATCTCTGAGGTGGTTGGTCAAGATTCGACATCTCCTATTCGACATGTCTTAGGTGGGACAGGCAACTCAGCCAGTCCAAACTTTGGAATCTTGTCGACATCACTCTGGTCATCAGGAAACTTGTTCTTGGCTGATCTCATGTCTGTGAATGAAGTTGGTACACCAAGTACTGATACAGGCTGGAATCAGACATGCGTGCAAGGAAGTCTCAAAGGGAGCATCTGTACGATATTCAAGTCACTAGATTCGTCTGACGTGAACACCACGTTTGGTGCACTCTATCTTCCTTCAAGCAAGTTGTATGCAGAAACAGGAGTCGTAATCCAATAGTCGATAGAGACTGGAGATAGAACGAAATCGAAATCCCCCGGAGCAATCCGGGGGATTTTTTAATGAGAATGAAAGTTACGGACAGACATAGTCAGCTATTTTGCATAAACTTTTTTGATTGATTTTGACCATTTTGGTTGCGTTTTTATTTTCAATGTATTTCCGTAAGTTCCCAAAGTGCAGATATTTCCCCCAGCGACTCTAAAAAAGTACGTCGTGTTCGGACGCAATGAGCCGATTTTTCTTGAAAGTACTCCCGTACTGCTTCCTTGATCCCAGATATCACCGAACAAAAACGAGTTCTCTTTCTCACCATACGAAACAGAGTAAAATGACACTGGGCTTCGCACAGGAGAGAAGTAGAGTTGAGCCGAGTTTGAGCTCACATTTGCTTGAAAGAGGAAGGGACTCCCAAAGGGTGGAAATGCCGTACAGACAAATGGACCTGGAGTTGAGTTAGTGGATTGAGACGAAGTAGACGAGGATGAACCTGACGACGATACCTCAGTCTGCAAAAGTTTGATGAGATACCCGTCTGGATTTCCGTCATTTGCACCCGCAGTGTGTATATCCGCTTCTGCAAATGGATTAAAGTCTGCGACTCCGATGACAGAGCCGGCGAAATAAATCGAATTGGCAGCATCAATGACGATTGCTCTATCTGTGTTTGCATAGAAGTAGTCTCCTACGGTCCGAGTGCCACCGAAAGTGTAACTGGCAAGATACGTTCCGTCACTGGAGAATTTGCTGACAAACACATCGTCACCTCCGCCTGCAGTCTGGATATCGGTCCCGGCAGTAGGGTCCAGATCGACCGTCTCCTCAAAATTGCCAACCATATACACGTTGTTCCCAGAATCAGTTATCACGCTGTACCCATTATCATAGTTATTGCCTCCGACTGCACGGCTGTATCCATACGTTCCATCTGGCATGATTTTAGTGAGAAAGCTATCTGACTGACCGTGTGACGTAAAATTGTCCACCCCACCCGTCGGATCTAGATCTACTGTATCTCCAAACCAACCAGTCAAATAAACGGCACCTTGCGAGTCTGTAGTGATACCGTACACCTCATCATCGTTGGCATTTCCGATGGTATACGTGTACGCGTAGGATCCGTCTGCATTGAATTTCATTAAAAAACCGTCCAAACCTCCATTACTCACATGCGTATCGGTACCGCTTGTCGGATCAAAGTCGACACTATCTCCGTAGTAGCCACCAACATAGATAGTGTTGTTCCCGTCGACAGCCAATGAAGTCGACGATTCTTGAGTCGCTCCACCCCAGGTGTACGTGTACCCGTAACTACCGTCACTGAGGATTTTCGTGAGGAATGCGTCGTTGCCGGCAATAGCAGCATGCACATCCGTGCCACCACTCGGATCAAAGTCAATCGACTGCTGAAATGTGCCCGTGATATACAGGGCATTGGTACTATCAAAAGCCAGAGAGCGGGAATAGTCACCATAGATGCCGCCGAGCGTAAAGGTACGATCGTATGTCCCGTTTGCATGAATTTTGGTGACAAAGATATCATAGTCGCCGTTCGACGTATGCTCATCAGTGCCGGCGGTAGGGTCAAAGTCGACGGTCTCATTAAATTGACCTGTCACGTACACTTCCCCATTTCCGTCTATCGCGATGGAACTATCTGAGTCAGTAGTCGCATTTCCCCAAGAATAACTGTACGCATAACTGCCATCATTGTTCAGTTTCGTCAAAAATATGTCCGTTCCTCCATTGCTGGTATGCATATCTGTACCACTCGTCGGATCTAGATCGACCGTATCAGAAAAATACCCGAGCATATAGATATTTCCAGATTGATCTTTGGCGATGGAGTCAACGGAATCGGTCGAAATCCCCCCGATATTGTATCCATAACCGTAGGAAGTCGTACTGGCCGCTTGAGTTGATCTTCGGGGGTAAAAAATGAGTGAGATAAAAAGGCACGAAAGCATCAATGCTATTAGCACTGCATGCAGTCGATTCAGTTTCATCATGCTAGCGTATCATGCGAAGATGATCTCTGTCACAAATATTTGCGGGAGCGAAACTGCGATTAGCACAAATGGCCTTGGCTTCCAGCAACTTTTGATACGATATAATACTTTCGATCCGCCAATCTGTATTCACTGGAGGAGCTACTATGAGTATCAAAGAAAAAAATTCAGGCATTCGAATTCAGGCTAAACCAGTTCTAGATATACCGTATGCACCGGGGCTCATTGAATTTCTGAGGTCGGATAAAAACCAGCGACAGAAAAAACTCGGAGCATATGAAGAACTTCCGGAGTTTGTTCAAACCGAGATACTGATCGCACCAATATCCTACGAAGATTTTTCAAAACGGTATACCATATCCCCTCACGTTGAGAAACTACTTGGATACGTGCACAGCCGCAAAAGATTCGAGGAAAGTTCTCGAGATCTTCTAGCCGCGATTCGATCCAGACGAGAGCTCCTTTTAGATTCGATTCCAGCTGGCGAGATCATTGAGCTTTTGGTTGCGCAACATGGGCATCTCCAAGAATATGCTCTGCAGACTACACTTCGTGACGTCGGGAGTGCCGCTGAAAATATTATCATTCTTGAGGAAATGCTAGGAGATCAGTTACTAGAGGAATGCATTCAAGCAGGATTGATTGCGGAACGGTTCAAAATTGAGACAGAAGTTAATGCGCTTCTTTTGGTCGAAAATCGAAAACTGGGTGAGTATGCGGATAGACTTGAAGACAGTCTCTCCTATATTCATTTTGATCGACGAGATCGTGAAATTCAGTTGGCTTCACCAAAAGTGGATGTTGCCATCATCGATGAGATGCGAGCGCGAACAAACTATGTCAAAGATCTCTTAAAGATGAAAAGTGATGAGATATACGGCATTTCGTACTTTCGAAGAGACTCTTGAGAGCACTTGTGAACTGAAGGAACTTCGTGAGCAGGTATGCAAGCGCAACGAACGGGATGAAGAGGTGGGATCGGGCTTGGTAGCCAAAACCCACCTCAGCAGCAAAGGATGCCTTCTGCCTTTTGTGAACTCACTGGTTCTGGGGTGGAACACTTTCTTAGAAGTTGTATTGAAATAACTGATAAAGTACAGAAAATCACAAAACTCTTGAACGCCGAGATAGGTTCGCCGCATAGGTAAAACTATGAAACAGTTTATTAAAATCAGCATCAGTGGAGTGATAGATATTGTCCCCTTCAAAAAAATCTACGAGCGTTTCATATATTCTCGCTAATTCTTTCAGTCGTAATGTATTTTTTTTGTCATCCAAGCTATATGAAAGTAGTTCCAACGCACGATAAAATGCTTGTCTTGAATATGCTTGATTACCTTTCTGTTTCCACTTGGAAGCTCGAATTACTTCACTTCCAATATTCCCCATCTGCTCCAAAAAAGAAAGTTCATTCCATCTCCCATTCGCTAGTTGTTCATGTTGAGGTTTCATTAGCTTACAAGCAATGTAACGATTTTTCTAATTTTGCTCTGAATTTCGGGGTCATCAACGCCTCTGCTCATATTATCTTGAGAAGGACGAAGGTTAATCATTGAATCAAACTCAACAAAGTCTTGATCCTCCATGTCAGGGTACAAGTTAATCCCCCACAAATTCGCCTGATTAGAATCATTTTGCATAAGGTAAGCCTCTTCGTCTGAATGTAACTCTGCTTGCACGACCATAACACCTTTGTTAACGTCCACAACTGCTTTTACAAGATTTCCAAACATTTCGGAAGCAAGTTGCTTTAATTCAGTGCGAGAAATTGGCGATTGAGAAGTGATTAATTTCATAGTCTTTGTATGGCATATCATACAAAATACTAGTTAATTAATATAGAGTAACTAAAAGCTCATTTTTGTGACCCCACCGAGATTCGAACTCGGGTTGCCTGGATGAAAACCAGATTGCCTAGGCCACTAGCAGATGGGGCCAGTCACAAATCTTAACTTGTTCTTCGATAAAATGTGAGACCGGTGAGGATCGAACTCACGACACAGAGCTTAAAAGGCTCCTGCTCTACCACTGAGCTACGGTCCCAAACAAACTCATTTCTTTGCCAATCTCTTCGTCTCGACCCTGACCTGCCTGCAAAGCTTGCAGCATAGCTGCTGCAGGCGGGGCTACCTGTCCGCCAAAACTTTTCGCCATAGCGGGACGTCGGTGGACGGTCCCAAGACACAGAAAAAACTGCGCCACAGTAGGATATTGTACCATCTGGTGGGCCAGCGATTCAATGAAGTCTTTTAGCGTCGTTTATTGTTTCTCAGGACTAAGGCCGAGTTGTCTTTTGGCTTGAGTAAGTCAATCGCTCCAAAGTACGTAATCTCAAGCTTGTCTTCCCCATACGCCGCTTCCATTTGAGGCCATAATCTTCGAATGAGATCGGTTTTATCAGAGTCCGACTTATCTGAGTTATATACAGCCAAGATATGAGATTTCACGAGATCGCCCAGTTTCTGTTTTTCCTCTGGGGTTTCAGGTTTTTGTAAAAAATCTCCGTCGATGACATTCATAGAAATTATATTACAGTAATGACTTCGGGTTTCAAATCCTTGATTGCGGCTTTTTGACTGGTGAGGACGACCGTCGGCCCAGACTTGATTGCCTCGAGTACTTTACCGAAAATGTGGAAATCTTTTTCGTTGGTCGAAAGGATCTGATCCCGAATCTTCTGGCGTCGCTGCTCAGTCATGCCGACGAGATGCCTCGTCAGGGCGATGAACCCCTCAGCATCCGGCAAGACGTAGTGATCGTAGTCGCTAATGGCGCCAATGACCGCTTTGGTAAGCTCCCCTTCGGTCACCTTGAGCTCCTGCAGATAGGCAGTACTCTCATCAAACGCAGAAAGAGTCTCATCGATATGAGGATCTCGGTACGAGAGAAACGTAAACGTGCCCGTGATTGTGTCAAATGCCGCAAATGCCCCGTAGGCCCCACCTTTCATCCGGACACGCTCCCAGAGCCATGAAGTGCGCAAGTATCTGGCAATGAGGATGGCGGATCCATCGAGCGTGTAGCCGGCGTCAAACAAATTGACACCGCGACCGACATAGTTGACCGTTGTGGGCGCCACCAAGACTTCGTTTGTGGGGACTACTTCCCATTTCCAGACTTGCTCCTCGGGACTGGCAGGGTTAAATTTTGAAGTTACATTGGACGCCACATCGGCGCCAAGATAGGTGAGTTCCGGATCACTTGTCACATTGACGATGAGATTCTTTTGAGTGATGATCAGCCGTCGAAGCGTCTCCAGATCACTTTTCACCGATTTCCAATCAGTTTTGACTCGATCGACGAGCTCACGGAGGAAAAAGAGTTGATTGATCCCAGAAAGCTCCTCATCGAGTTGATCAGATGCACGGAATTGTCGACGAAGTCTTGAATCAGTGAATTGATGTCCACTTTCTAGTACTTCTGCATCAAAGTCAGACTTCTCTTCCAGTACGAGTTGGAGGAAGCGATCTTTATTCCCGAGGTTTGCATGCAGGAGCGCGTTCGTAAGTAATGCGATCACATCTTTTGCTTGTCCTTCAAGCCATTTGGATCTCACGATGAGCTTCGCAATGACACTCGTATTGCCTATGTGGTTATTGGTGAAGATTTGCGTCCAAATGCCACCGCTTTGCTTGTTGATGCGATGCACAAACTTGTCATAGGACTCATTCGCAGTCCCCATCTCGATGAGTGTTCGCGAGAAAAGCGGAATATAGCGAAGCAAATCCTGTGGGACAGTTTTGAGTTCGAAGACGAGGTCCAAGTACACGATGCCGTTGGTAGGAGTCGCGTGCGTGAGGAGTTCATAACCTGACTGCTTGGTGATCTCACTAGGGAACACATGATTTTCTTTGGCGAGGTCCTCGATCGTGAGTTTTGGCAAGAGCGCGAGTTTCTCTTCACTGTCAGCCGCAGTCTGCAAAGTGATCAACTCTTTGGTGAGAGGCACGAGTTTCTTTTGTTCCGGGCTCGAAAGCTTTTTGACGCGAGCGGCGACATTTGCAATTTCCAATGCATCGCGTCGCTTTTGCTCATCCTTATCTGGATGCAAGATGACGACACTGCGATGCGTATTGTCCAAGAAGTATTTTTGGATCAGTGTCTCAAAGATTTTTGTCCCCGCAGCCAACTCGCCTTTGAGCTGCTTCATAGCATTTTCAAATGAAAGTGCTTCAAATGGATCGCCTCCATAGAGCCATGATGGCAAGATGCCGTACACCATTGAGAGACCGCGAGGAAATGATCCAGTATTTTGTTCCCGCAAGGCAAACTCCGTCGTATTCATCGCAGCATCAATCGCATCTTGAGAGATGCCAGTGGCTACCAATGATCGCAACGTCTCAAAAATGATTGTCTCGACTCGCTTTGCTTGCCGCTCGTCCATGCCTTTTAAGCCCACTGAGTAGATCATTTGCTGCAAATCGCTTTCGATCCCACCTCCAGCGACATCTTCACCCAAGCCCGATTCGATGAGTTTCTTTCGAAGTGGTGAGGCAGGTGTGCCACTCAAAATAAAGGAGAGGATCTTCAGCCGAAGTGAGAGATCCCGCTGTGTCGACGAAGGGAGAACCCAGTTGACCGTCGTCATTGCTTTTTTGAGTGGATCTTCATTCTCAGCGATTGGAAGTGGTTCGATCCTCTCAATCGGCGTCGAGAATGCTGCTTGCATGGGAATGCTTGAGTCGACCGACTTGTATTCAAATTGTGAGAGATACTCGTCAGCGAGCGCGAGCCGAGACAGTTCAGGATCATTTCCTGAAAAGTAGATCAGACTATTGCTAGGGTGATAGTAGGTCTCGTGGAATTCTTTGAAGTTCTCGTAGCTTAAATTTGGGATCTGCAGTGGATCTCCACCAGAGTCATATTTGTATGGAGTGTCAGGGAGCAAAGAGAGGCGGATCGCATCCCACAATACATTGTCTGGTGATCCGTAAGCACCTTTCATCTCGTTGTACACGATGCCTCGGTACTCAGGCGTTTTGTCTGAGGATTCCTGATGAATATGCCACCCTTCTTGCATCAGCGTTTCTTTTGAGAGCAATGGGAAAAAGACCGCATCCAAATAGACTCGAGTCAGATTGTAGAAATCTTTCTCATTCGTACTGGCGACTGGATACGAGGTCTTGTCAGGAAATGTAAATGCATTGAGGAATGTATTGAGCGAGCCTTTGACGAGCTCGATAAACGGTTCTTTTAGTGGGTAGTTTTTCGAGCCGCACAAGACTGAGTGCTCGATGATGTGGGCGATACCAGTGGAGTCAGTCGGTGGGGTGCGAAACGTGATCGAGAATGACTTATTGATGTCACTATTCACAAGCGAGAGCAGCTGCGCTTTCGTCTTCGTGTGGATATACAGATTTGCGGTCGTCTTTAATTCTGGGATTTCTTGTGATTTTTGCAGGGTAAACCCGTGTGTGTGTTTTGCCATAGGAAGAACATGTAGTATACCGCACTTACGTCACCCACATGAGAGCGATTTGCAACCCATATCTTGATATAGGCGAGTTATGGGATATAATCGACAATCACAGATTTTCTGTGAACGTAAGTCTCTTTCTCTGCTTTTTCAATACGAATTTGTTTGAGAGGCGACCTTACAGATCTTTAACATGTGAAGACTGAGTACATCTAGGTGGAAGATTGGAGGCGCACTTGCCTCTATTCCTCCACCTAGATAGCCAATTACGGCAAAAGATTTGAGGTGGTTAAGGACGGATCATTTTGTTACGTCGGCTCGTGGTTCTGGTCGCTCTATTGGTGCTGGGAATCCAATTCTCAGCTGTTCAAGCCTGGGGGAGTTGTACTAATCTCAACTTCTCCAGCAATCCTCCTCCGGGAAACGTGCAAGTCGGCACAACCATATCGTTTTCTGGTACTGCCAGTTGCAGTCCCGGACCGGGTAAATTTCAAGTTGTCGTGTTTATGGGTATCATCGGTAGTTCGGATGGTACTGGTTCCGTGAACGCGACGTGGGTGGCGAACAATCAATATGGTGG
Organism: uncultured Pseudomonadales bacterium; assembly: GCA_964509365.1. Classification (GTDB taxonomy): domain Bacteria; phylum Patescibacteriota; class Microgenomatia; order UBA1400; family UBA12028; genus JBDTWD01. The sequence goes on from CAZDWN010000002.1 coordinate 236,315, forward strand.
AAACGCTACAGTGCGTTTTTCTGCATATGCTTCTGATGATCCAGGATACTCTCCTGCGAACGCAGAACTGCAGTACACCATAGTAGCGGCTGGACAATCAGCGCCTCCGCCAGCGAACAATCCGCCTCCTGCAAACAACCCTCCTCCAGCGAATAATCCACCGACTAGTTCGAATCTCAATTACTGTGGTCGGTCGGATCAACCCTCTGGCAATTGGGTGAAGACGTTGGCAGAGCCAACGTACATTTATTGGGGCCAAGGCACGAACACTACAGTAGTGGCATTGGCGCATGCAAATAGCTATTTCGGCGTCTTAGGGACTACCGACAGCTGGACCGAGATTGCAGATGGATTTGGCATTGGCTGGATCCAGAACGGAAATGGCCAGAGTGAACGAAACATAGGCGGTAGCCAACCCGTAAGTAATCCACCTCCCGCTAATAATGCATACACAGATGCGCGTCAAGGCGATGGTGGATTAAATATGATTCGATTCTGTGGCGTTAGCGGTCAACAAGAATGGAACGATGGCCAAAATGCATCAAGTTGGGGCTGCAACGGTCAACCATTGGATAAGTATCAGATTTGCCAAAAAGTTTGGCCCGATCGTCCATATCCTCGCGTAGTAGGCGGTCTTGCAGGTTTCTCATGTCACTCAACGCCTCAGACTGTCGAATCTGGCTCGGGCAGTTCTCAACAGCCGGCTAATCCAACTAATGGTGCCACAACAACTTTAAATACCTTGCCGGTCATTGCGAACTGCAGCACATCGTTTCAGCTCCAGCAGAAAATAGTGGCAAATGGAACTCGAAACATTCGTCGTGGTGCTGGGCTTTCGAACAGCGCCTTTGGAACTACGAACGCTAGTACGGTGGTCACTATCACGGAAGGACCTATATGCGTTGATGGATACTATTGGTATAAGATCTCGAATGGATCGAATACCGGTTGGGTCGCTGTGCAGGACGCAAATGGAAATACCTTTTTCCAAGTCACTTCCGGTACCGTTTCTCAGTCGCCGCCAGTTGGACAAGAAACAGTAATTAACTACTTTCCCAACTTCGACACATCGGGATTGCAAAACTCAGTTACTCAACTGCAATCAAAGTTATCGTATTTAAAACTGACAACACTGCAGTGGTGGAACAGATTCCTTTATGTAATGGACCCAATCAACAGTTGCAAAGATGCAATACCAGATGCCGTGGCAGCAATTGCAATTTCGGCATATGCATTATATTCGGGGATGTCACCATCAGACGCAGCAAACATGGGAGCCGCGACTTTTCTGCAAGGTGCAAACTCAGGTACAGCAAACGATTTTGTCGATTGTTCAATCACAATTGGTGAATACTACAATGATTTCCGGTCTCGCATGGCCGAGATTTTGAAGTAATATGTAGAAAGGATATACTGAAACTGTCTTCACACGAATAGCAATGGGTGCTCAGGTAACTGAGCACCCATTCCAAATATGAAAATGAACTTTAGTAGAACTTATGCCCTAGCTATGGCTACTCATTTAGTTCTAGGCATAGGCTTTCTCATTGGAATGATACTAAAAAAAATTGACTTGTTCATATTTTTCTTCTGGTGTATTCCACATTTTTCACTCGCATTTTTTCTGTTTCGGGCGAAAAAAAGCGCCGTACTTGTGTCTTTATCATTGATGATGACTTACACTTACATTTTCGTACTAGGAAAATCGACAAGCTACGATTTGGTACTCAGTTTTATTGCCGTTGGGGCATATTTACTCTTAGTGGTGAATTTTCTGATAAGCGATTCCTCCTTTTCAGTCAATCGGACTAAATCTTTATTATTCACAGCGATGCTATTATTTCTCTCATTCTTTCTCTCGTTGCCATCAACATTATTTTTCCAATCGTCAAACGCCTTTACTTCATCAAGTGGAGTATTCATTTTCTTATTTTGGGTATTTGTTTGCAAATACTTACAACGCAAAAATAAAGTTAGAGCGCCTTCAGATCTTGCTCCAGTTCTACTGACGACTGTGACACAGCTCATTGCTCTATTGATTCTTACTTCGTATTTGGTTTTATTTCGTTAATTGTGAGCAGTTTTACTCTCACTTGACAAAAATTGAAGTTACTTGGGTATAGGAAATGGGACCCACGAATCTTGAGTCAACTGAATACTCTCTGTTATCACCCAATATAAACAACTCATTATCACTGAGCTTCCACTTAGAAGTTGACGAAATATTTGTCAAATTTTGGGAAAAAAGGTACGGCTCGTCGAGCTTACTCCCATTTAAATAAATGATCTTATTTATCACTTCAACAGAATCACCACTTGTGGCAATAATTCGCCCTAAGTGATCCGCATCTTTAAAAAGCTCATACTCTTTGTCGCTGGTGTACGCATTTCGACCGAAGTGATACGTGACAATTTCATCTTTTTTAAGGTTGCGCTTTTCCTCTAGAGTCAAATCCCGGACAGATATTCTTGAGTCTTTTTTTATCGTCGGTTCCATCCCATTCCCAAGCATGCTAATCTCTCGGACTGGCCGTTCTGTCTCAGAAACTGTGGTTGCTCTTTGACTTGTGGTGCAAGCAGCAAACAGAAGAGGTGCCATCAAAAATACGGCAAGATATTTTTTCATAGAGAATTATTATATCCCATGGGCATGAAAACCACTGCTGCACATAGTTTCTGCTTCAAAAGGAACGAGAAATTTAGTTTTTGGTGATGGAAGAGATCACCTTTTGCACTTGCTTCTTGATCTTCATCGAGCGCTTGCCGATGCGATCACGCATGTAGTAGAGCTTGGCGCGTCGGACATCACCTTTGGTGAGGATGTCGATACTCGCCAATGCTGGGGACGCGATCGGAACGATACGCTCGACTCCGATAGCTCCGGCTGCGATCTTACGGACAGTAAATGCTTTTCCTGCTTCACGATTGTCGACAGCGATGATGATCCCTTCGAAATACTGTTGACGGGTCTTGTCACCTTCGACGACATTGAAACCGACTTTGACTGAGTCACCGACGGAAATAGATTGGTTATTATAAGTAAAGTACTTGGCCATACGAATTCTTTATTTTTTTCTGCGATAGCAGAATACTCAAGTAACATGATGTCCACCGAAGCTGACCGAATCGCAATATGGCCGAATAGGCCCAATAATTGCGAACTCGCTGTCGCGAAGGAGGAGCAATCAAGGTGTCATTATATCAAGACTTCGAGTAGGTTTCAATCTGCAGCTTGGTGAAGCCCAGAGAAACCAAGTTTTCATGGATTTGCTTCAGATTGTCACCTTTTGAGTGCCACAGCCCAAGGAGCGCTTGGATCGTTTCCCTGACTTCCCAGGGGAAAATGACCCAAGCTTCACTATCGCCGACATAGAAATCAGGCGTTACCTTGGTCCAGGGCTTGCGAAACAGGGTTGCGAGCTTCACATCTTTTGGAGCTTGAGCTGAGAGATACTGTGAAATGAACAGCAGCGTTTCTCCGCTGTCAGCCAGATCATCGACCACGAGGACACGCTCATCTTTGATCGTCGCCGCCAAAGGCTGAATGACGACAGGTGTGGCGGTCTTTTCATTGATGCCAGTATACATCTCTGTCTGGATGACGCTAATTTTCTTGACCGCGAGCGCATCACCGAGCGCTTGAGTAATGGAGACGCCGCCTCGAGCCAAGGCGATCAGGCGGTCGTATTTTTGATTCGTCGCCAAAATTTGCTGGGCCAGTTTAAAGGTCAAATCACCAATATCATCCCAAGAGATGACTTCATAGGCCTGATCATGGATTGTCTGTGTGATCATGTTTCCTCAGTAGAAGGAATAAGGATGACTTTTTTTCCCATCTCTAGATAAATAGCTGCTATTTCTGGGTTCCTCGTAACAATAGGTCGAGGAGGTGGAAGCGGGCATTCCTCCAATCGTTGAAGCCCCGCTTTGAACTGACGAATTTGTTCTTCCCAGTACTCAATCTCCTCTGGAGTACATTTCATTTCTACAAAAACAGGAGTTGCGCCCATTTCGACAAGCGTGTCAAAAACTTCTTTATTATGCACGACTGGGCTGTATGTTCGCTTTTCTCCCATATTTTCCCTTACTACATACTACTTGCTACTGTCTACTTTTTTGGAAGCAGCTATAAATTCCAAAAACAACGGGTGTGGGTGCAACGGTGTCGACTTATATTCCGGATGCCCTTGGGTGCCCACAAAGAATGGATGCATCTCTTTTGGCAACTCGATCAGCTCAACCAAGTTTTCTTTGACCGAACGACCGGAGACGATCACTCCTCGCTTCTCAAGCTCTGGCATGAACTCATCGTTACACTCGTAGCGATGACGATGGCGCTCGGAGGTGAGACCTTTGGCTTCATCGATCATTTGGCCATGTTTTTGGTACGCATCGAATGCAATCGTCCCGGGTTTGACGATGCAGTCCCAAGCTCCAAGTCTCATGGTCCCACCGTACGCTCGATTTTCGAGCACTCGTTTTTGCTCAGGGATCATATGGACGACTTGATGAGGAGAGTTCGGGTCGACTTCTTGCGTATGCGCATCTTTCCAGCCGACGACATTGCGAGCAAATTCCACTATCGCGAGCTGCATCCCGTAGCACAAGCCCAAGTACGGCACTTTTTGCTCTCGGGCATATTGGACACTACGGATTTTCCCCTCCACTCCACGCTCACCCCAACCGATGGGGACGATGAGCCCGTTCAACGGTCCAAAGAACTTTGAAAGCTCTTCATTGGAATCTTTCCCCTCCTTTTGCATGCGCTCGACCTTGGCTGCATCGACCCAGACGATCTCTGTCTCGACTTCTTCTTCACTACTGGCATGGCGCAACGCGTCAATCAACGCAGCATAGCTATCTTTGAGCTGATAATCTCCAGTAGCGAGATACTTACCGACGATTGCGACTCGGATCGTCTTTTTCTTGGCGCTGGTGGCTTTTTTTACCATCACTTCCCAATCTGGCAAAGAGACGAGTGGAGTCAATGAAGTATCTGGATTGATTTTGAGTTCTTCGAGGATGAGATCGTCAAATTGTTGATCCCGAAACGTCAGTGGGATCTCATAGACGTTGTCGACATCAGGAGCGTCGATAATATGTGAGCTTTCGACATTACAAAAGAGTGCAAATCGGTCACGGCGACGCTGATCCATACTCTTTGCGGCTCGAGCGACGATGAAATCTGGTTGGATGCCGAGTGAGTTGAGTGTATGGACTGAAAGTTGTGTGGGTTTGGTTTTTGGCTCACCAATGTGCGCTGGAGTGGGTAAGTAACTGACGTGCACATGGATGACTCGTTGCTTATGTGCATAGCGCAGCATGCGTGAAGCTTCGTAATAGAGGATATTGAGATACTCTCCGACTGTACCGCCCAGTTCTACTAAGACGATTTGCGCTTTATCCTTTTCTGCAGCGAGATTGATCCGGCCGATGATCTCGTCACAGACATGCGGCATCTCGACATCTTCCCCATTGTACCCAAATGCACGCTCTCGATCGATGACAGCCTTGTAGATTTGTCCCATGGTCACGAAGTTTGGTTTCCCAAGCTCTTGACCTAGGAATTTTTCATACGTCCCCAGATCCATGTCGGACTCGGTCCCGTCATTGCACAAAAATGGATCACCATGTTCTATAGGGTTGATTAGGCCTGAGTCTATATTGAGATAGTTCTCACATTTTACGACGGTGACACGAAAGCCTTTGGCTTTGAGGAGCAAACCGAGTGAGGCGGTGACGACGCCTTTCCCGAGCGAGGAGAGGACTCCACCAGAGATAAAAATGTATTTGAGATCTTTATGGGTTTTGGGTTTGTCTGTTTGAGGCATAGGGTATTGTATCAAGAGGATAAGATTTTGTGTACCGTTTCTTGCGTTTCTTGATTCCAAGCGACGGTATACGGCAAACGCATGACCGTTTGCGCATCACCGTTCGGGATGACCACGGACAGCATATCCGGACCTGGCACTGATTTCAAATAGGTACCGATCTCTTGCAGTTTTTCTTTTGGTACTCCTCGTGGGATCGTCAACACCGCTCCTGCCGCCACTTGTGGGACGATGACTTGAGGCTCCCTCGCTTTTTCCACTTGCAGCGAGAGTTTCTCTTCGCGCAACGACAATTTGCCTTTGAATATGACAATCCCATCTTTTTTGAAAAATTCTTTGCACTGGGCATACGTTCGAGGGAATGCGACAAATTCTAGACTCCCGGTTCCATCTTCCAGTGTCCCAAAACACATTTCTTCCTGCTTCACTTTCGTCAGCACGGTGCGGACAGAGGAGATATAGCCTCCGAGTGTGACGACTTTCTCTGCATCGATACTCGGGTCGAGTGCGCCGATCTTATGTGACGTCATCTTTCCCACTTCTTCGAGAGCATCGGCCATCGGATGTCTCGTGAGATAAAATCCCAAGAGCTCTTTTTCAAACGAAAGAAGTTCACCTTGCGGATACTCAGGAAGCTTCTCAAATGTATCTTGCGCACTTTGCTTTTCTTCGATCCCTGTGAAGAGTCCATCTTGCCCTTCCACTTCGCCGGTCAGCCCTCCGACATTTGCGCGGATTGATTCCAAATTCTCAAGCATCGACGAGCGAGTCGAAAATGAATCAAATGCGCCCACTCGGATCAAACTCTCAAGTACTTTTTTATTGATCTTCCGACTGTCACTCCGCTGCAGGAAATCAGTAAACGAGACAAATGGTCCAGCTTTGCGGGCCTCCACCATACTTTCGATAGCTGCCTCACCGACGTTTTTGATGGCTGACAAACCAAATCGAATTGCACCGTCATCGATCGAAAATCGAACCGCTGATTTGTTTATTTCAGGCGGGAGGACATTGATTCCCATGCGACGACAATCCGCTACTGCTTGAGCGGTTTTCTCTTCTTTCCCTGCGCCCAAAGAGTTACTTTCTACCGAGAGCACGGCGCACATATACTCGATGGGGTAATTCGCTTTCATCCAGCCTGTGTAATACGAGATCATGGCATAACTCGCACTATGAGCCTTGTTGAATCCATAGCCTGCAAATTTCTCAATAAATCCCCAAACGGTATCTATAGTCTTTTGATCGTACCCTTTGGCCTTGGCACCCTTTCCGAACTTTTCCTTTTCTTTGACCATGATCTCGATCTTTTTCTTTCCGATGGCTCTTCGCAATTCATCCGCTTGCCCGAGACTAAAACCCGCCATGACGCTCGCAGCTTGCATACACTGCTCTTGGTACAGCAAGATGCCGTAGGTGTCTTTGAGCACCGGTTCGAGATCTGGATGCGGATACTTGATGGACTTGGGATCTTGTTTACCAGCGATAAAGTCATCGATCAGCGCCATTGGACCAGGTCGATAGAGCGCGACCATAGCGGTAAGGTCAGAGAAGACGCTCGGTTTGAGGCCTCGTGCCAGCTTACGCATGCCGCCCGACTCCATTTGAAAGATACCGGTAGTCTCTCCCGACGCGATCATTTCGAAGACTTTTTTGTCGTCGAGTGGCACAGTTGCCAGCTCTACGGTTTTTCCTTGCGTTTCTTTGATGACGCGGATCGCTTCTTCGAGAATCGACAAGTTACGAAGACCCAAGAAATCCATCTTCAAGACACCGATCGCTTGATTACTGATATTGAGATCCAAGACTCGCATGTCATATTGCGTGACGATTTTTCCCGTCTTGTTATCTTTTTGGATCGGGGTGTACTCGATCAGCGGCTTATCAGAGATCAAGACGCCAGCGGCGTGCACACTCGTGTGTCTTGCGTTGCTTTCGACACGCATTGCAAGATCGAGCAATTGTTTGTACTTTGGCTGTTCGTAAAATGCTTGAAGTTCTGGGACACTTTGGAGGGCGTCGATAATATGGACGACGTGGCCTTGAATTGGATCTGGAATCAGCTTGGCGATACGATCTGTCTCAGTGAAACTTAATCCCATCACGCGCCCGATATCACGGAGCGCTGCTCGACTTTCCATGCGTCCAAACGTGATGATTTGCGCGACTTTGTCGGCTCCATATTTTTGAGTGACGTAGGCGATCACTTCATCGCGTCGGTTATCTGCAAAATCGATATCGATATCTGGAGTACTGGATCGCTCTGGATTCATGAACCGTTCAAACGGCAGATCATGCACAAATGGATCCAGCGTTGTGATATTGAGAGAGTACGCAAGCATTGATCCTGCTGCACTTCCGCGACCAGGGCCAACGAAGATTCCATTATCTTTGGACCAGTTGACGAAATCTTGCACGATCAAAAAGTACGTTAGATAGCCTTTTTCCCCAATGACATCGATCTCATAATTGAGACGAGCGGCGACTGATGGGAGACTTCGCCCGTCAGGATGGATACGGAGGTCGTCACTTCGAAAATTGATATGCTCACTGATTCCAGGGTATCTATTTTCCAGTCTGCTAAATGCCAGTTTCTGAGTGAAGGTTTGCGGCGTGTCACCTTCTGGGATCTCAAAGATCGGGAAATGCGCTTTGCCAAGTGGGATTTCGAGATTACATTTGTCTGCAATTGCCATTGTATTCGCAACTGCGTCAGGAACTGCTGCAAAATCTATCGCCATCTCTTCTTGTGATTTGAGGTAAAAATCTGTTCCCGTCATCTTCATGCGATCGGTATCGCTGAGGAGTTTACGAGTCCCAATACACAGGAGTGCATCTTGCGCAGGTGCGTCAGATTGACTGACATAGTGAGCATCATTCGTGGCGACGAGTGGGATCCCAAGTTCTCGTGAGAGCTTGATCATCTCCTCACAGTGTTTCTCGACTTCTGGGATCTCGGGATGATGTTGGATCTCTATGTAGAAGTCTTCACCAAAAAGATCTCGGTATTTTTTGAGTTCCTCAACACACTCATCGCGCAGTCCGCTCATGAGGAGTTTACTAAATCGACTCGCAAGACAGCCAGACGTGACAATGAGGCCTTCGTGATATTTTGAAAGCGTTTCAAAATCAAACCGTGGTTTATACGAAAACCCCCGAAGATGAGCCTCACTGGTCAGCTTGAGGAGGTTTTGATACCCGACGTAGTTTTTGGCGAGCAGCAAGATATGAAACTGATCTGCGCCTGGTTTTGCCTGTTTCTCTTCCATCGACCTGGCAGACATGTAGCCTTCGATCCCAATGATTGGTTTGAGTCCCTTATCTTTCGCTTTATTGTAAAAATGCACCGCACCATACATGACCCCGTGGTCAGTGATCGCGACAGCAGTTTGACCGTCGTCAGCTACTCGATCGAGAATATCAGGGATTTTCGAGAGCCCGTCGAGCAATGAGTACTCGGTGTGGACATGCAGATGGGTAAATGTCGCCATTCGCCTATCCTACGAAAAAATCAGGGAAAAGAGAAGTGGTTATCTCTGACACATCGGTTCTCAGTTCTTCGACATCGTCAGTGAGCCGACCAAGGTACACTTTCGACAACGACTGAGCCAAGGCAGCTATGAGGCTCGTGTCCTTTGTATAGGTCTCGATGTCGTGTGCAGAGACTTGGTGACTGGCTCCAAAGTCTTGTAAAGACTTACGAATCATATCTGCAACAAGAGCTTGAATTGTTGTAGAGAATTCTTTTGCTCTAGTATCTTTCAGATCATCAAGAGTGAAAAATTCGACTTTCTCGGCCAATGTTACGTGGGAGGTCTCAAATGTACTCAATAATTCTTTGTATCGACTCTTTTCGGCTGAAGTGAAGAGTCCGGTACCTATTTTCGATGGATCTGCGAAATCGCGAATTTCTTTGAGTCGTTGTATCTCAGCCGGAAGTGAAGTAAGTATCTTAGTTGCATACGCATGTATCGACGCACCGACGCCTCTCTCCGGTACGGCCTGCAAAGATCGTATGAAATCAGCAAATTCCTCAGTACTTGGATTTGACAAGAAATCTATGCAGTCGCTCATGCCAAAAGGTAGTGCCGGACTCTCTCCACGTCGGACAGTCTGGAATTCAGTGATGATGGAGCTAAACTCATTTCGAATGGCTTTCAGCTTAGAATTCTTTTCCATGGATTTCGCTAGAAGCGACACCGCATCGCACTGCCATGAAGCTCGATCGACCAGAAGATTTGGATTGTCACTGACCAAGGTTTCAATCACTTTTGGAAATAGCTCGCCGATAAATTCTTGACTCATTGAATCTGATACGACATGATTCTCGCGAGTGATGAGTTTACCTAACGACTCTGTCAACGTAGATTTATGCTGAAGTTGCAAACGGCAATCACCGGAACGCACTTCTTGCAGAACCTCTTCACATGTAGCAGGAGTCAAGGCCGTCGTAAGTATTGATGCCCGCTCGTTTTTATACAACATAGAAAGCTTTTCTTGGATTGCTTTGTCGAGTGCTTGCACGATATCGTCTCTTTTTTCATCAATCGATGAAGCGAGCTGCGCTATCTGCGTTTCATTCCAATCTTCAGTTACATCGCCAAATCCAAAATACTCAACAAAGTCGTTTGCATTATCGCTATCCAAGTCATCCAATTCATCGTGAACTGTATTGAGCGTTTGCATGAGCACTTTCATCAATTCTACGTTCGTGACCTCAAGTTCAGGATGAAGCTCACTCTTAATTTCCCGAAAAAATTCAAGCTTCGATTCATACGCAGCATTGAAATGTTCAAGAAGATGATCACTGCATGTGGCTGAGGGATTTTCGCAAACTGAAATCACCTCCAATGCCACTGTTTCCTTTGCGATTTGCTCATCGGAAATCAGTTGTAGCCAAACAAATGTATTATTTTCACCCATACACAGAAGCAATTTGCGAGATTCCTCGAAAACGTAAGTAAATTGAAGGCCTTCCCCAAACGCCTCCCGCAATAGCGCATAAATCTGGTCGAGGGTGTATCGAACGTTGCCAACTTCGAAAGTATGACAATCCACCCACAAATTATCGGCAAATAGCTTATAGAGTGGTTGCTCTTCCCAATCTTCAGTTGAACGATTGTTTTCAGTGGAATTAGGCATAACAAGTCCTAGAAGTAAAATGTGATTATACTCCAAAGATTTGACGAAGCTTACCTGAGTGAATCGCGAAGCGCATTCATGAGAACCGTGGTATCGACATTGCCGAGTTTCTTTTTGCACATGCCTACGAGGAAGCCAATAACTTGTTGCTTCCCGGCTTTGTAGTCAGCGACTGCTTTTGGATTTTGTGAGATTACTTCTTGGATGGCCGCACCTAGCGTAGAGTCATCTATGGAGCTCGTTTGCGATAAATCCTTTGACGCAGCGATGAGTGAAGCGGCATCATTCGACATCAGAATCTTTTTGTTGACGAGTTGCGTGACGAGTTTAAGCGCATCAGGATAAGATGCGAGCACTTCATCAATGATTGCTACATTGGCAGGATCTTCCGATAGGATAGCTGCTTCGGTAGGTTTCATTCCCTTTTGGATCCACTCGGCGATCACTTGGTCAGGAAGTTTCGGCAAAGAAAGCTTCAGTTCATCGATGTATCCTTGCGTGAAATGCACCGGTGGAAGATCGGGATCAGGGAAATATCGGTAATCTTCAGCTGATTCTTTGGACCGCTGGGCGAAGGTTTGATTTTTGTTTTCATTCCATCCGCGTGTCTCTTGCGTCGGCAACTTAGTCATTTCACGTATTTCACTCTGACGAATCATTTCGTACGCAATTGCCTTTTCTATGTATCGAAATGAGTTCAGGTTTTTGACCTCAACCTTGTAATCAGGAAGCTTTCCCTTTTGCCTTTCACCTTCAGTTTGTACACTGATGTTCGCTTCCAGCCGCATCGATCCTTTTTCCATGTCCGCCAGACTCACATCCAAATACTTGATGAGTTGATGGATTTTCTTGGCATATGCTTTTGCTTGCTCAGGTGAATGAATGTCAGGTTCGGTCACAATCTCGACCAAAGGGACTGAGGATCGGTTGAAGTCAATCAAGCTTACTTTTTTTCCATCAATTTCTTGATGTGATAACTTTGCGGTATCCTCTTCCAAGTGCACACGGGTGATACGTACGTCGCCAAATTCAGTTTTCACTAAGCCTTTGACACACAGCGGCTGATCATACTGAGAAATCTGATACCCCTTCGGCAAATCAGGATAAAAATAGTGCTTGCGATCAAATTTTGAAAACAGCGCAATTTCACATCCGAGTGCTTGACCGATCTTGATCGTCCATTCGATCGCCTGCTTGTTCGCGACTGGTAGCGCACCAGGCATACCAAGGCAAACTGAGCAGGTGTAAATGTTCGGTTCTTTGGCACCAAATGGGTCATTCACACATCCACAAAACATTTTACTTTTTGTCTTGAGCTCTACGTGTATTTCGATGCCGACGATGAGAGAGTACTTTGAATCCATACTATTTTGTCCACGAATTAAAATGTGAATTTTCTTCAAATACTTGTCCGACGCGTATCACTCGTTCTTCTTGCCACATTGGAGCGACGATATTGAGTCCAAGATACAAGTTCGTCTGCTCATCGTGTGCCATGGGGACATTGAGCCCAGTCAGTCCACTGATGGAGCTGGGTTCCATCAGCATATCTTCGAGTTCACCAAACATAGGATTGTCTCCGCTTGCACCGAGCTTTTGAGCGTATCCTGGTGACGATGGCGAGATCAAGACATCGTAGGACTTGAACAATTCTTCAAAGTTCTTGCGGTACATCGTGCGCACTTGCTGTGCTTTCACATAATATTTATCTGCGTACCCTTTCGAGAGCGTGAAGGTCCCAAGCATCAGTCGACGACGCGCTTCTGTCCCGAAATTTGAGCGGTCTTGCCCATAGCGAACTCCATCATATCTTCCTAGATTACTGCTGACTTCAGAGCGCTGTACGACTGTATACACTGCGATCGACAGATCTGGAGACAAGATTTTTCCCGACTCGAGCGTCTCAGACAATGCAATATGATCCACAATTGCACCGTTGGCTTCCAATATTTTGCCAGCTGCCTCGACGGCAATGGCCGCAGGAGTCCCAACGAGTTGCGAGTGATCAATATAGACGATTCCGATACGGAGTCCTTTGACTCCTTGCGTGAGTGCGTTCGTGAAATCTGGGACTGCTTGGGTAGAAGTCGTCCCATCATACGGGTCATGACCAGCGATATGATTGAGCAAGATCGCACAATCTCCGACCGTTTTTCCCATCGGACCAGGACTATCGAGTGATGAGCCCATCGCCACTACTCCGTATCGACTACAGCGACCATACGTGGGCTTGAGGCCGACAATGCCGCACCACGAGGATGGTTGCCTGATAGAGCCAGCAGTTTCTGACCCTATACCAGCGATACACAGATCGTCCGCCACGGCAGCAGCGGTCCCTCCTGAAGATCCTCCAGGAAGATATTCCGGATTACGAGGGTTTTTGGTGACGCCAAAATCTGAGGTCTCGGTACTACTTCCATGCGCAAACGCATCCATATTTGTCTTGCCAAGGATCGTCGCTCCCGCAGACGTCACTTCCTTCGTCACTGTCGATTCATACGGTGGGATAAATCCACGGAGGATATTTGAACTTGCTGTCGTCTCGATGCCGGTTGTCAAGAAATTGTCTTTGACCGCGATTGGAGCACCAGCGAGTGGTAAAGCTTTCCGTTCTTCCGCTTGAGTTTTTGCATCCGGGTTTTGTGCCAAATATACGTTGTATTTTGGATTATCAGCTGCAATCGCCGCTTGGATTTCAGTCACGACTTCACTTGGTGAAATTTCCTTGGCTTTTACTTTTTCGAGATATTTTTTTAGTGTTAATTCTCTGTACATATTTGTAACCGAATTTCTTTTCTTTTACTCTCCTATCAGTTGATCGACGACAATATATCCTGCATGCGTTCGTTTTGCGTTCGAAAGTGCTTGCGCTTGGGTAAACATTCGCTCGGGAGCCACGACATCTTCACGAAAAACATTTTCAAGACCGGTCACTTGATTGGTTGGAGCGATACCCGTCGTATCGACTCGGTTGAGATTCTCGACGACACCAAGCGTGGTCGTAAATCCAGCTGCAAGTTTGATACTTTCTTCTGAAGTGATTGGGATATTTGCAAGTTGTGAGATGTGATCGACCAATTTTGGATCAATGACGGACATATCATCGTATTGTAAGACACAACTCATCTCAAGCCAAGTGAGAAACCCTAGGATTGCAAGACACCTTTGTAATAGTTTTTCAGAAGTGCCGTTGCACGCGGTGAATGATCACGTCCTCGCCCACCCATGCTATGAAAGGCGCTGGTCGCATCGTGGCCGCACTGATTTGCAATTGCCGAGACACCACCAGGATGCACAGTGAGATATGCACTTAGATCGTAGACATTTCCGTCCAGGCTGACCCAACAATCGGATGTCGACGTATGAGAGGCGATATCACTTGCAGTAAACCCAGCAAGTTTCCCGCTCGTAGTTTGGCCAGCCGTGGCCAAAGGACTAGTTGACGCTTGGGTGGTTGCATTGGTGCATCCAGATAACATCAATGAGGCGATGAGAAGGATTGAAAGTGATTTCTTCATTCCCAGATCATAGCTGTGCAGTTTGAGATCAAGCTGAGCGGAGTCGTTTGATCCGGTCTTCGATCGGAGGATGCGTGCTGAAGAGTCCTGCAAACCAGCCGACGCTTCCTCCTGAGAAATTCGATTTCGGAGTATCTGTATGAAATGGGCTATGGATATAAAGATGGGCCGTGGCATTGTTTGCCGCTTCCAATGGCTCTTGATCTTTCTCGAGCTTCTCAAGCGCTCTTGCCAAGCTTTCAGGATATTTCGTGAGTCCGGCACCAGATGCATCCGCGAGATATTCTCGATTGCGAGACACCGCCAGTTGGATGAGTTGCGCAATGAGAGGAGAGAGCAAAGCAAACAACATCCCGAGCACGAAAAAGATCATTCCGATTTGACCGCTTTCATTGTCTCGACTTCGACGACGACCTCCAAACGAGGACATTCGCAAGAACCAGTTGGCGAGTAATGCAATGAGTCCGACGAGGATCGTGACGATGGACATGAGGCGCGTATCGTAATTTCGGACATGTGAGAGTTCATGAGCGATGACACCTTCGAGCTCAGTTCGATCGAGGCGAGACAAGATTCCTGTTGTCGCGCAGACGACCGCATGTTGAGGATCTCTGCCCGTTGCAAATGCATTCATGGCGGAGTCTTCAATCACGTACAGTTTGGGCATTGGCATGCCGGCCGCGAGGGTAAGATTTTCCGTCACCGTATACAGTATGAAATCCGTTTTCCGATTAGCCGGCCTGGCACCGGACATAGTCAAGATGACTTTGTCGGAGAAATAGTAGCTTCCCAAGCTCATGATCCCTGAAAAGATAAGAGCCAACGGGACAAAACTTGGATCGAGTCCAAATCCTTGCACCATGAAATACACTGCCGTCACAATAAATGCGACGAACAAGATCATGATGAGCCATGATTTTCGCTTATTGGCATCGATTTGCTGGTAAAAGTTCATACATCCTCTAGTTTGTCGACCAACATACTGACGTCTGTTGCTGCAAGTGCGTTTTGTTTCAGTTCCGCATGGACTCTTCTCGCGAGGTCGACATGTGTATCCCAGACTCCTTGTTCGAAAGGAAAAGTGGATCGACTGAGTTTATTCACATAGAGTTCGAGCGCGACCCAAGCTGCCCGATATAGCTTCGATGGATCGACATCGCTGTACTTTGCCACATACTCAGTCCCACTCATATGAGTATCGAGTAGATCCAAGCGGATCTTCTTCAAATTCACTTCGTCCAACCCTAAACCAACCAACGTGTTCGCAATATGAAAGTGGTCCTCGAGAAGTTCTCGGTTTCTCGCGTCGATTCTTGGATTTTCTGCATCCACTGACCACGAAGTCAATGCTTGTACGAGTTTGCGAAATCTAGGGAACTTTTCTGAGTCATTTCGTTCCATAGAATTATAAGTTCACTTTGACATCATGAGTCTCAGCTTCACTGACTTCCATGTGAGCCCCGGTCATTGGAGTCGCGACGCCAGCTTTCTTTTGAAAATTGAACGCATTGGCGATCAAGTTACTCGGGAAGGTGACACGCATTTGGTTGTATTGCTGCGACAAATCGATGACCGATCGTCGTGCATACATGAGCTTATCGGCAGTGTCGCGAAGTTCAGCCATGAGGTCAGTGACGACGGTGTTCCCTTTGATCTCAGGATTACTTTCCACCATGATTGAAAGTTTGCCAGTCATCCCATTGACAGCTTCTTCGACCTTATCGAGAGACTTCCCTGATTTGTCACTGACTGCAGAGTCGACGGCTTTGCGAGCACTGGTGATCGACGCATAGATGTCTTTTTCATGCGTGAGATATCCTTTGACGCTTGCCTCGAGATTTGGGATCAAGTTCGCTTGGCGCTTCAGCTGGTTCCCGATTTCCTGCACCGCGGCTTCGATCCGCGTATCTGTAGTCTGAAATGTGTTATACACACTTCCGACATAGAGCAGAATTGCGATGACGACCACACCTGGTAATAGTAAACCCATATGGACCTCCTTTGGTTCGCCAGAGCTAATTGCGACGGCGACCTTCGACTATACAAGCTCATTGTATCAAGTTTTGTCCAATGATACAGTCTAGTGATCATGGCCTACTCTTCACAATCAGGGATTGAAGTCCCAATCGCAAATGTCATGGATGATAGCCAAGTAGACAAGCTTATCAGCGGTACCTTAACCAAAGCTGAGCAAGAAGCCATTTCTCATGCGATCTTACAATACCTCGTAGGCGAAGGTTTTGGTCCCGAAAATGGAGTCGAAGGTATCGAAGGTTGGAATATCGATACTCTCAATCCACTTTCGCTGATTGTGCATCTTGCCCAAAAGCAGCAATAAGCCCACTTTCCTATCCGCCCATTTTCATGTTAAAATACGACTCTGGCTCCCGTGGTCTAGCGGTCTATGACGACTCCCTGTCACGGAGTAAACCACCGGTTCGAATCCGGTCGGGAGCGCAGCGTAATAATCCTGCCAAGCAGGATTAAACGCTGCTGGTACGTTTAAATTCGAAGAATTTATTACGTACCGCCTCTCTCTTCCCCAACCCTTGTTTGCTAGAATATATTTTGGTATGTACTATACCTACGTTTTGCAGAGTCAAAAAAACAAAAGCCTCTACATTGGATACACCTCCAATCTTCAAAAAAGATTTCAACAACACAATAATGGAGAAAGTCAGTCAACAAGGCCATTTCGACCATATGTTCTTATCTTCTATGAAGCTTTTCTCAAACAAAAAGATGCAAAGAATCGAGAAATATATTTAAAAGGCGGATACGGCAGAAGGAGTCTAGCTGCTTTGCTCAAAGATTTTTTATCCTCTCCCTCTTGACAACTTCTGTGAAGTTTCGTACGTTGTTTCCTAACATACCTCTGCTGCCCTCAGGGGAAAATATTCACCTCACTACAAAGGAGATTGTATGGCAGCAGCAAAAAATCAAGCGACTTCAGTAGATACTCTGAAGACGTATGAGTCCCAGATCAGCACCGTATTTGGGTTCATCATCGTGGTGGCGATCGGTATCGGGCTGCTTTTCTTGCTTCGTCGCACGACCTCAAAGTCAAATCCTCAGATTTCAGACAGTGGAAAGCAAACGACCGCAGAAAACCTCATGAAAGATGAGACGTCGGCTGCTGGCAAATACATTGTGAAAAAAGGAGACCATCTCTGGAAGATTGCTGAAAGTGAGATGAAGGATGGCTATCAGTGGGTCACCATCGCAAATGCGAATGGCATCAAAGCTCCATACGTCGTCAAAGAAGGCCAATCACTGACGATTCCAAGCCCGGATCCAAAACTTGAAAACTTGATGGTCAAAGCGACGTCTGCTCCTGCAGTAGCCAAGCCAGTCGCGACGGTCGCCCCGACTCCAAAAAGTGAAGCTCCAGTAGCTCAAGCACCAACGACCTCTGTGACTCCATCTGGATCAGTTCATACAGTCGCGGTTGGTGAAAATCTCTGGAAGATAGCGGTCGCTGAATACAAAGATGGCTACAAATGGGTCGAGATTTATAGAGCAAATAAGAAGTTAATCGGGAGTAATCCAGGAATTATTCGAGTCGGACAACAGTTGACACTTCCAAGTGGCAAATAGGACAAGAAACTATGGGCCCCTTGGAACTCTCCAGGGGGCCTTTTTTATGAAAGAAAATGACGAGAACGATACTAGCGAATCAAGAGTACACCGCATGATCCAATCCATCATACGACAACTCCAAGCAGAGCGTGACGGCGGAGAATTAGATCCCGAGTCTGATGCTGAATAATTTTCAAAAAATTGATACAATCGGATGATAAAAGTGCGGGATTAGTATAGTGGTAATATATATCCTTCCCAAGGATAAGCGAGGGGTTCGATTCCCCTATCCCGCTCCCGTAGCATGAAAGTGCCTCCTTAGTTCAGTGGCAGAACAGCGGTATCGTAAACCGCGGACGTCAGTTCGATTCTGACAAGAGGCTCTATGTACTCAAGACTTGCACATCACGAAGAAAACCACTTGGTCCGACAAATTCTCATGTTGTTTGGAGCAAGCATCGGCTTGATCGTGTTGTTCTTGCTCGTCATTCTTCCTGCGTTCATCAAGTTCTTGGCCTTTCGAAATTTCTCATCGAAGATTACGTATTCGCAAGACAGCGTCATCACCTCCAAACCGTTTTTGACCCAGCCGTTTGAAGCGACCAACAGTGCAACTCTCAAATTAACAGGGAGCGCACAGGCAGGTCAAAAGATTGTCTTACTACAAAATGGGTCGCCAGGGCCAGAGACAAAAGCCGCTGACGATGGCTCCTTTGCATTCACAGGTGTGACACTCGAATCAGGACAGAATACATTTACGACCGTCGCACAAAATGACAACGGCGATCGCAGTAACCCATCCAATGCGGTGGTGATCTCCTTCGTGAAAGATGCTCCCAAACTCACGGTCGACACTCCAACCAATGACAGTACGATTTCTCAGCGAAAACAAAACCCGATCACGGTCAAAGGAAAAGCTGACGTCGGTGACAAAGTGTATATTGCTGACCGACTGATCTTCGTCTCAGCGGATGGGAGTTTTACTAGTCAAGTCCAACTCAATGAAGGCGATAACACGATTACCGTCAAAGCCGTCAACGCTGCTGCAGTCGAGACTTCTCTCGATATCCTTGTGCACTTCTCGCCATAATGACGGCGAGTATGATCAGTACAAATGGATAAAAAAACGTATTCGTAAACAATGCGTGCACCCCAACTGCCAGGAGCACCGCCTGGACCTCAACACTTCCCTGACTTACTTTCAAAAGCTGCCATACAATGCTCAACGATATTCCCACGCCAATAACTCCTAGAGAAGTAAAGAGAAACACATACGAGTTCTCAGCTGCGCTCGAATGATTGGGGACGACCGCATTGTAAAGGAGCGTGGTAGGGTTCTGTTCCTTTTTCCAATACCACCCCTTCCCGATGACTCCATCACTTAGTGAAAACTGTGAAAAGGATCCCGTAACGCTATCAATACGTGAAACTACGCTCGCTGTACGCTCCAGTTTTACTCCTTCTCCTCCTGGTCGTGGTAAGAGCACCATTCCGAGTAGAAAGAGCGGAAGTAAGAAGAGCACGATTTTGTTCTTGAGCTTCCATGCAAGAAGAAGTGTCATGACGAGATACGCCAGATATGAAGCTCGAGAGTACGTTAGTAAAAGTGCCACAGTCATTGTAAGCAGAAGTGTGGAGTTGACCCAGTTGCGTCTGCGAATCCACTCCACGAGTACTACCGCAATGCCAATCACCAGCATGATCCCCGTAAATCCTGGGTCAAAGAGTGTGGATATCAATCGAAAGTAGTGATCATCCCATCCCAGTAACTGCAGACCTCTGGTATCTGGGATCGCCACATATTGGAAAAAGCCAAGTATGGCTATGAGACTTACCACAGAGACCAGCCATGTCTGGATCTCACGAGCTGTAAGTGTCTTTTCCCGAATCAGTAGATAGATGACGAGTCCAAGCGCAATAATGTTGTCTAGTCGAAGCAGATATAAACTGACGACAAGCAGTTGATGAAAGTCCGGCCAAAAATGCATCAAACTAGTCGCGAAGATCCATGCGTTGAGTGCGACAAAGAGTTGAGCGAGTCGAGATGAGGAAAGTTGTCTCCAATTCACCTTACGATACAGCAAGTACGTCACCCACATCATGGGTATCAGGATATCTTGAAAATAAATGGCAGTCGCACCTAACAGCTCAAATCGTCCAAATTGTCCGAGGACGAGACATCCTCCGAGTGTGAGAAACAAGATTCGAAAGTAGGATCTCATGAGCGTGTCCTCAGTCTTTCAAGCAGTTTGATGCGAACACACAAGGAATGGAAACTCATCATCCAGGCCATGATGAGGCCAGGATATCCATCAAGCATTCCAAACCTGACAATATAGTTTTGCACAAACTTCGCTAGTGGGAATACAAAGAGCTGGAAGTACGCCGTACTTCGTCTGGCTTTACTACTTCTCTCTATGACCTCGAGCTGGGTGTAGCGATTAATCTTCTCAAAGAAGCTCTCAAGTGTCGGGTGAGGGAAATGAAGGATCTCTCCGACTAATGTGTCAGTGTGCCCGCTTATGTTCCATGTCTCATGCACTGATCGCACCCATTTGCCAGTATCTTTCCTTGCGAATCGCAACAGTTTCGTATGCGATGTTTCCCCGTAATACAGTCGCTTGCCCATAAAAAAGTCACGCCGATTGATGAAAAACCCATTCACCAGTTTGGACTCCCAGTGACCATCAAGCAGCTCCTGACTCAACTCTTTCGTGACGACCTCATCGACGTCGACAAAAAGGATCCATTCTGTCCTGACATACTCCAGTAAGAAATTTCGCTTGTGAGAAAAGTTGATATCGGCAGGAAGTTTGATTACATCCGCGTGGTAGTGTTTTGCGATGACAATGGAGTCATCTGTTGAGTTGTCATCGCCGACAATGATATTTTCACAAAAGTCGAGAGACTCAAGACAATGAGTGAGCGTCAATGCTCCGTTCTTACACAAGACGATCGCAGTGATATTAGTAGGCTTTGGCATAAACTTTTTGACTATCAAGTTCTCGGACCCAGTACGCCCCAAGATCGATCACGTTTCCTTGGTCGATCCATCGTCGCTTGGCTTCCTCTGGTCGATCGATACGAAATCGAGCACAATCGGGACCTTGAGTCCGGGAGTCGATGGCGATGAGGTATTCCAAATGATTATAGAGTGTCGGAAAGGTCGCGTCTCGTTCAAGTGATTCGAGTATGATGCAGCGATTGCCGGCTAATGTAAAAAGTGAGTCGACAATGTGCTGTTGCGTCCCTATGCTTGGCCCAAATCGTTTGTCACCCCAATTTGATTCGTTTGTCTGCAGAAGAAAGAATGTATTCATTTCAAGATGCTTCGCTGAGAGTGCCAGTGAAGTGAAGAGTACCAATGTAAGAAACACTCCGACGTTTCGATTGATTTTGCGAAGCCCACTAGCGATCATCATCGTCACACTCGGTGCCAATAGCGGTATATATGCTTCCGATGGGACCCTGTGGATCACGAGTCCGACTGCCAAGATACAGCTACTCGCACCGACGATTCGCGACAGTAGATTACTTTTTCTCCACGTCCACACACAGATGCCAGCGCAGAGGACTATGATGCTCAGCCACAGCCACTGATCCATCGCAATTCCATTTTGAGTGAAGAGCGATACAAACAGCTTGATCAAATCTTGGATTTTTGCTCCAGATCCGCCATCGGTCAAACTATTTTTTGTAAATGGCAGCAGCGCAGTTACGATCTTATACCCCACCCAAACCGCAAATCCTCCAAGCTGAGCAAATTGATGAGTAAGGTCAAACACGATTTGAGGAAGTAAACCGATAGCGAGTCCAAGCCCAATCGGAAGTGTCCTGACCAGTTGGGAGCGACTCGGCCACGTTTGCTTCATTTTCACGAGAGGGATCAACAGAATGAGTGGAAAAGCCGCAAGCTCAAACTGAAACACCAGTGCAAAGGCGAGTCCTGCCCCAAAAGCCGCCCACTTCTCACCTCGTGCAAATCTGACAATTTGCCACAGGAAGATGCAGACAAACAATGGAATCGGGACGATGTGATATGGCATCCGACTGTGGAGAATCAACATGGGAAGCAGAGAAAACAGCAGTGCTGCGAGTGTAGCTGTTCTGACGGAATCATAGGTAGCGACCAGGAGATAGAGTGCGACAATTGCCGCCAGTCCAAACGCGCTTGCCAGTAGTCCCATCGCGAGGATTGATCCGTGGCTCAGCCAATAGGTGATCGCCAAAAAGTAAATAAACAATGGACCTTGCTTGAATCTCGGGATACTTGAAGGGATGCCCAGTAACGGGACGTGACCAAGTTCGACCATCTCTTTCGCGACCAGCGCATCTCGTCCTTGGTCTCCGACAAAGATCATTTGCGACGAAATTGAGTGGACGCGAAGAACCGTCGCAAGTGCGAGGATGAGGAAGAATATCCAATGAGTCCGAATCGCAAACCAAATTCTCATACTGATTGCTCTGCAGCTACTTGCACGAGAGCAGGATTTGGGACGGATTTACTTTTGGCTACTTTCATTGCCTGCCAGATGAAAAGCGGTTGGATCAGAAGTCTCGAGGCGACGACTGCATAGGCGGCACCATGGAGACCAAACTGATGAGTGAACCACCACATGAGGATGAGCATCGCAGTGAGACCAATCGCATACAGCGCGACGAGCGATCGGATCCAGTTACGGGCAAGAAACAATGGATTGATAAGCGTGTCCATCCCAGTGATAAAGGCACAGATCGATAGTGGCAAAAACAACTCAAGCGACGGTCTCCACTTTTCTTTGAGTAAATAGATCAGTGCACCCTGCACAATCGTGGTATTGAGAGCGATCGTGGGGATGAGCATCAGTACGGCTGCAGGGAGAATGAGCTTGATGACGGCCCGCTTCATTCGATCAGGTTCGTCGACCAGTCTTCCATAGATCGGCAACAGGACTTGTGAAAATGCCGTCCCGACCTCTGCGATCAGACTGCGAGTGAGATTAAAGGCAGTTTGATAAAAGCCTAGAGCGGTTGCCCCGAGGACTCTGCCAACTATGATGTTGTCAAAATTTTGCTCTGCATACGTGATGATCCCAACTGCATTGATCCACTTCCCTGGCGTGATGATCGCTTCATACACTTTTTTATCAAAATGAAGTTTTGGTCGTTGTTTGATGAACACAAACGAGTAGACCACTTCGGCAAAAGCCGCCAAGATCATCGCATAGATCAGACTGTCTGCATTGTGAAAGACGCGTACAAAAAGTATTGCGGAGACTGCATCGACAATGGTCAATCCAATACGCAAATATGCTTCTTTATTAAACTCAAGATTTTTGACATACATCGCCTCGGCTGGATTGATGAAACCTTTGATTACTGGGATCACAGCAGCCAGTAGCATGAGGGGAAACAACCCCTGATCATGGAAAAACACTGGAGCTAAAAATGCGAACGCAAGGAGCACAGCTCCTATCAAGAAGCCTCTCACCATGGAGACAATATATGCAGTATCGAGGTAGTAGCTTAAGGGCTTGCTATCTTTGATCAGGACGACATTGATCCCCGTCTCTGTGAGCATCTCCAGGAGTCCGAGAGCGATGGCTGCCAGTCCAAACAATCCGACTTCACGAGGTGAGAGGTACCGATATGCAAAGAGGACTTTGGCAAAGACAATTGCTTTTGCCCCATACCGGAATGCACCGATCCAGCCTAATCCCTTCAAGAAATCTTTTGTATACCCCATAGCATTGATTGTACGACAAAATAGGCTAAACTGATAAAACAATATGAAGGAACTCGACGAAAGTGCTCGGGTACGCGAGACACCACAGCACGGATGGAGATTTGGCGGTTTATCACCTGATGATCGAGCCAAACATCTTCAAGGACTACGCGAGCTGTACCGCGCTGAGTTACACAATCGCACAAATGCACTTTCTCCAGTCTCACTGCTTCTCGATACCATTTTCGAGATTTTACTCAGTACACTACGAGGTGAAGAGCATACAAAGACATCTTCTCGGCTTTTAAGCGAGTGTGGCTTGGGAGATATTGTAATGGAGTTTCGACAGCAACTTCGTACAGAACAAATCCCAAAAAAGTTGACCGACGAACATATGGTGCTGTTACGTGAACTTATGGAAAGTAAAGTATTTTTTATTCTTGAGGCTTTTAAGTAAAGCGTGCGCTTACACTCCCTAGCACTGTCCCCCACATGACTGCGAAATCACTAACCACTTGGAGGAGAGGAAGCCAACCAAGCGCTTGCGGATCATTGACGTACCGGTAGTTTTTCTGGATAGCATAGGCAAAGTACACAAGTAGAGCACCGATACCGAATGCCCAGTACCAGACTCCTACTGCTATTAGCAGCAGATATCGAAGATATATGGTGAGCACTTTCGGTCGAAAAGTCCGAGAATACGCATCTCCAAATGCATGCTCAAAGATCATGCGGGCAAATGCCCAGAGGTTTTTCCTCGGTCTCCACGTGACGATGGCCGCGGGCACGACGGTGATGGGTATGTGCTTCGCTTGAAGTCGCCTGGCGAACTCATAGTCTTCGGCATAGCGATAGTGTTCATTAAACGTTCCTACCTTCTCCCAAGCGGTCTTGGTGATCCCCATGCTTCGTGTTGCAGGTAAAAATGACTCGGTGTTGATCTTGTCAGGCATGACCAACACATATGGGATCTCGCACTTCTCAAATACGGATGAGTACTCCCCTTCGTAATACCCCGCGACGACATCAGATTTTTCAAAGCCTTTGATCATGTGCGCCACCCAATCAGGATGGAGGACGCAACCCGCGTCGGTGATGAGGATATGCTCGTACGTCGCGGCCTCGATCGCTCGATTCCTTCCGACAGCTCGATTGGCACTTTGATGGAGCGTTATGATTTTGACATCTGTACCCGATTTCTTGATCTCACTCACATCCCATGAGGCCGTGGGGAATGCCGAGTTCTCGCCAGCAACGGTGATGATGAGCTCGTCCACTTTTCGGGTTTGATTAGCAATTGAATCCAAAAGCCTGCTAATTGTTTTCGTTTCGTTTTTAGTCGTTATGATCAAGCTAATTCTCATACTAATTCCATTTCCACAATTTCTTGTACTTGAGATACACTCGATTCCACGTTTGCTGACGTGCCCATTGGTATGCATCATCAATTTGTTTTGTGTAGTCTTCGCTTTTGATCAAAGTCAGCGCTTGTTTGAGCTCAAGCTCCGAACGGACGATGACCATGTCTTGGGAGCGAGGATGTGCCATCAGGTAATCTACTTTTAGTTCGTCAGCAGCGTATGCGACGACGAGAGTCCTGCATTGCATTGCCTCCACAATAGCCAGATAGGATGAGACACACGCGATGTCGTACTGTGGGAAAACGGCACAGCTATCGTCGATAGTGCCAAGTTTTGACCCTGGTCCGAACATGTCCAACTGGCAATTGTCCAGTGACCTGATTACGTTCTCATAGATCCTTGCTCCCGTGTCTTGACTGATTCTCCCGACGAAGACTCCTCTGATTTTTTTGGATTTTGGTAATTGGATTTTGAAATTTGGTAGACATTCTCCTCCTCCATACGTCACTTCGTCAGGTTTGGTGCCGTACCATTTCTCGATCCAGTATCCGACTGCCATGCTACCACTCGTCCAACGTTGGATCATCTGTCTAGTCCGCTTCGCTTTCGGATCAATGTAAAGCTCACGGCCTTCGCCCGCCGAAGTCTTGACGGAGGAGGGCTCAAAGCCATGGTACGTGATATAGACTTTTTTCCACGGAAACAGGATTCGGATTGGCCAATACCAGAAGAAGACGTCGTGGATCTGGATGACGTCAGCTTGGATAAACGTCAATATGTGGGCCAGCATCCAGCTCCAGATCTCGATCCGTGCTTGGATTTTGCCTCCATTCGCAGTCACTCGGTGGACATTCACTCCATCGATTACTTCCTCGCTCTTAAGCTGCGAGTCGTGTTTGAGCGTGAATACGTCAACATGATGACCGTCCTTGATCGCTTCCCTCGATATGCCAGACACATGTTTTTCTACTCCTCCGATGTGAGGGGCATACAGCCTGCATATCATTACAATCTTCATATTAGGTTTTCCGACAGAGTATTAGAATGTTATTGGGTTGCCATTTTGTTTGAAGAATGTACTTCGCAATAAATTTCTTCAAAAAGTATAACTTTGAAAACGCGTAGAAGACTTCAAAGCGCAAAATTTTAAACCCTGCAATTGTTAACTCAGCAAAAATCAATTCAGGTAGGTAGCATCGTAAATGTTCATTCGGATTATTTGGAAACATATTCTCAAGGCCTTCGTTCATTGGTACAGAAACTAGAAGATATCCGTCTTTTTTTAGCATATTGCTTAGATTCCCAAGTGCTTGGAATGTGTGTATTGGAGAAATATGTTCAAGAACCTCAAAAATACTAACAATTTCGTACGCATTTTTGTCATTTGAATGTAATCTTGCCAGAATATCTCGTTTGTCAAATCTGAATCTAGGGAATTTCTTTGTCAATTTATCTAATGATTTTTGAGCCAAATCTACGCCCGTATGAGAGAAGTTCACATTTAATTTAGAAATCAAACTCTCAAAATTTCCATCGCCACAGCCGACATTGAGAGTAGATGCTTCTTCCGTTACAATGTCCGAAAACCACTTTGCAGCAGTATTATTTCTATCAATTTCCATGAAGTTCTTTAGCTTTTTCTCGTGTGTGGACGAGAATTTATTGTCCCAAAAATCACCCGTATTTTTATTTTCTAGAAGTATCTTAGTCGAGTAAGTCACTTTTAGTTCATCCAGCTTTCTATCACGAGCGAGAATGTTGCGCTTAGATTCCATTTCAAAATATCTTCGTGCATTATTTGTTATTGACATTGTTTTAATCATAGATTTAGGATCAAGCTTACTGATGAGCTATATTGCGCATAGACTAAGCGTTGCAATATTATTCTTTTCACTTTTAATTTACACAACAACAAAAATTGCTTTTGCTTCAACTATTATCTTTCAAGATGATTTTAGTGCTGGCCTGACTAAATGGGAACAGACAGAATCAGATGGGACAGTTTGGTCAGTCGCTAATGGACGAGCTTATATCTCAACGTTCGGAAGTTCGAAAATTCATCAGCTATTACCGAAAATTTCAGAATGGAACGACCATTACACCAATCTTGATATCAATTTTGATCTTCTATCCACAAGTGGCTCAGATAAGAATTTCATTCTGAGATACAGATTTCCGGATGATTTTTACGAATTACATTTCAATGATAGTGTAGTTGCGCTTGACAGAACGCTTCCTTCGAACTCATACACGGCGCCCTTCACATTTGGCAACAATCTTGAGAGACATGTGGAGGTAAAGTACCGTATTGAGTCAATTGAAGTTTTTGTTGATGGCACACTTATAGCAACAAATTTAGATGCTTCCAATCCATACAACACAGGTCGAATCGGGTTGAGAGTGGCAAATTACAATAATGTTTACTTTGACAATATTGTGGTGACGGGGGAGGATCCGGTCCCCACCCCTACTCCTAGCCCAACTCCTACCGCAGTGCCAACTACGACGCCGACAGCGACACCAGCTCCCACCACGACACCGACTCCTACTCCAATCGTGACTGCCAGCCCGTCGCCAACACTAAGTCCGACGCCGACTCCATTGCCAACTCCGTACGTCTTTCCTGCCTTTTACCAAACAGATCCACTATGGAAGTCCGAGACTTATGACAATGCGTCGACTTGGAATCTGCTCGATCCTTCCTTCGGTCGCTGGGGGTGCGCTGTGACGTCTGCCGCGATGATCCTCAAATACTACGGCATCGCTACTTTGCCAAATGGACTTGGTACGACACCAGGGAATTTGAATGTGTGGCTGAAATCGTATCCTGGTGGATACGTGAATGAAGGCTTGCTCAACTGGCAAGCGGTCTCAAAAGTGACTGCGCTCATGCATATTACGAATCCGTTTTGGACCAAACTCGAATATAGTTGGGGTAATGGCTCCCTCTCGGCACTTTCGACTGAACTCACCAGTGGCCGCCCCACTATCTTGCAAGTCCTCCCAGGGCATTTTGTAACCGCGTATCAGCTGGGCAGCGCAAACAAAATCGATATCGTCGACCCATACTTTGCAAAGACGACACTAGCGCAATACGGAAGTACTTTTGTCTCCATGCGAAAGTTTCAACCATCATTTACAGACTTAAGTCACTTGACGTTGTATCTGAGCGAAGATAACCAGATATCTCTGGAGCGACAAAAAGGCAACAGATTTGAACTCACGTCCGCCAATAGCTTCACGGAACAACTCTGGGGGCAGCCAGGCAATGTCCCATCGGGTCCGATCAGTCGAGTGCTCGATCTTGCCAGGCCAGAGGACGGAAAATATCGCTACAAGTTTTCTAAAAAAACAGCAGGCATGACTCGCTTCACATATTTTTCGACGAATAGAGACGGTGAGCAAAGCAGCCAAAGTGGCAAATTACTCGTTGGCAAAGATCCAAGATACGCCACACTGACCTATGTGAAGTCAGCTACCAGCTCTGCAGAGCTATCATTCCTTGTCGACTTTGACACGCTGGACCAAGATTATGAGATCGCCAAAGTGAGCGGGGGAGTCAGACAAAAATATGACTGCAAAGATATTACGGTACTTCTCCATTTGGCAGATGCGTTCTATCCACGCAATCGTCTAGCTTCACGGGCGGGCTTCGAGCTCTTCGTACGAGCGTATGAAGCGCAACGTTCACGGTTCGAAACTGAAGTGTACGCTCTTATCCAGCAAGATATCCTTCGAGCCAGATCTCAGCTATTCTAAAGGCACCCCCTTGCTTCTATTTACCAGAGGATCCATTCTATTGACTTGGCATTCTCTCGAATTCTTCTGATATACTCTGGCCGTACTGTCGACAGGAGATCACTATGCCCGAATATGGAAAAAAGACACCCGACGAAATCAAAAAAGAAATTCTCAAGCATTCACTTGAAAAGAATCCTAATATTCCGAATGTGATTGCGTCTGCCATCTTCAATGGAAGCGATCAAAAAATATACGAGTTGAACGATACAGAACTCGCTCAGCTACTGCGCACATCCCCAAAACAGAAAATAAATGAATTCTATGATGAACTTCTGCTACATCCAGAACGCTATAATGACGAGTATATCAACCTCGTTTTGGCACCGTATGGGTATTCCTCAGAAGAATTACATATTTTTTTACAAATCATTCGAAAATCAATTTCCATTCAGACTTCAGCAAGGATTCAAACGATAGATTATGCTCACAAAAGTGCAGAAGAACTCATGCACATCGCCACTTCACCGCGCGAGCCTGCCATAGTTGAATTTACATTTTTTCATAAGGAGTTTTTACATACAATTGGCGAACTCGCTTATATTCTGGAGCTTTGCGATGACCCAAGGACCTTTAATCGCTTAGGAATACTCCCAACAGGGATGATCAACAAACTGCTTCTCATCGAGAGTAATGACTGGCTTCATGATCGAATCATCGCTATCCAAAAGAATATGATCACACGAGCAGAGAATGACAATATACGCAAAATTCCGAGAACAATTACTGATCGTGAAGTCCAGTCATACCGGACGTATTTAGTAAAGGAAGCCGAAAGACTCAGCGTACTTCAGGCTCCAAAATCACCATAAGTTATACTATACGAATGGCTTTTGATTGGTTTTCGCTCCCACGTCCGATTGTAGGACTCTCCGCGATGGATGGGGTGACTGATGCAGCGATGCGTCAGATCACCAAAGAAGTCTCTGACCCCACCTTCATGGTGACGGAGTTTACCTCTGCAGATGGCCTGGCCTATGGCGTGAGCAAGTTGCTTCGCGATTTCTACTTCACTCCGGCGCAGCGTCCGCTGATCGCGCAAATTTTTGGTGCAGATCCAGAGAAATTTTATATAGCTTCGGTTATTTGTTGCTACTTGGGATTTGATGGCATTGACATCAATATGGGGTGTCCCGCCGATTCCATCGCCAAAAAAGGTGGGGGAGCATCACTCATTCTAAACCCTCCACTTGCCAAAGAGATTGTGCGACATGTACAGCGAGCAGTAGAGGATTGGACAAATGGGATTCAAATTGAAGATGTTCATTTGAAACCTGAATTTGAGAAGCTCCTCAAAGATCGAATTTCACTCTCCCCTGACGACTCATCACTCTCCACTCGTTCCAGGTCTCCCCTGCCGATCTCGATTAAGACTCGCATTGGGTATGACCATCCCGTGACGGTCGAATGGGTGAAGCATCTGCTCGAAGTCTCCCCTGCTGTTATCACGCTGCACGGTCGTACACTCGAGCAGCATTATGGTGGTGAGGCGAATTGGGATGAGATCACCAAGGCATCGGAGTATGTACACTCGCAAACAAAGCAGACGCTCTTATTTGGAAATGGTGATTTGACGACGCCAGAGCAAATAGTTGAAAAGACAAAAGCATCAAGAGTCGATGGAGTTTGGATTGGTCGTGCGGCGATGGGCAATCCCTGGATCTTCAAGCAATACAGACAATTTTTGGCCGCAGGATCATATGACTCACCATCGCTTGATGAGCGATTTGAGGTTGCGATCCGACATGCCGAGATCTTTGAACAGTACAATCGGACAGCCTTTGCAGATGATCCGTATCCGTTCCTCAATATGCGAAAGCACTTGGGATGGTACGTCAAAGGATTTCCCAATGCGACTGAAGCGCGAGCGAAGTTGTTCCAATCAAACTCCCCTGATGACGTCAGGACAATCCTACAATCGATTCGGACTTCTTCCGCTGTGTGATTTGGCTCACCGCCACTCCGTCTTTTCTGTGGTATTCTTCCTCTTTCGCCTTACCGGCAGATTGGAGTTTGTATGGGAAGTAGAATTGAAAGTCTGATCCGAAAACATCATCAAGAGCAAGCGGATTCAAGATTCCGCATTGTCAGAGTGACACATGAAGTCATTCAAAAAGCCACATATGGAGTTTTAACTGAAAAAGAAGTGCAATTGCTTCGTAAGGAAGTACTCTTTCTCGTAAATAATGAAGCCGAAAATGTGGATCTTCCGATTAGTTCACCTAGAGCTGTACACAACGCTAGTGACGAGGTGATCGATGCAAAAAATGTATTAAAGACCAGGCCGGAAAAACAATTCGGTCCAATCATTTTCAATGCTATTGATCGAGGCATGAATAGAGAGTAGTAACTCCGATTTATCGGGATGCCAAAGTGAGATTTGGATCGCGGTCAAAGTCCAGAGAATTGGGTTCATGGTGAGCAGCGGCAATACCGATCATGGCAGCATTGTCGGTGCACAACCGAGAAGTGTAAGGGAAATAGACAGGTAGATCATGACTTTTCCCAAAGGCCCGTAGTGCCTTCCGCACTTCAAGATTTTTGATCACTCCACCTCCCACGATGATCGAGGTGAGCTCTCTATTTGCGATCGCATACTCGAGTTTCTCAGTAAGATGTTTGATCGCGGCGGTTTGAAATGCCAGTGCGATATCAGCGATGTTTTGCCGTGTGAGGTTGGGATACGATGCGACGATCCGTGACGCTGCCGTCTTGAGTCCCGAAAAACTCATATCACTACTATGGATTTGGCGCATCGGGACCGGAAACTTCACAGCTCCCGGAGTCCCTTCCCTGGCAATCTTCTCAAGGAAAGGTCCAGCCGGATATCCGAGCCCTAGCATTCTTCCGATCTTGTCATAGGCTTCCCCCATCGCATCATCCAATGTCTTCCCCACGATCTCATACTCTCCAACCGCTTTTGCATAGACAAATTGCGTATTTCCTCCTGAAAGTATCACACCCATGATCGGAAATTGAGAATTGAAAATTGAAAATTGAGAATTCTTTCGTTTTGGCTGCGCCAAAAACGAAAGCAAGTGTCCTTCTAGATGATTGACCGCGATGATTGGCTTTTTATACTTCAGTGCCAGTTCTTTTGCTTTGGCGATGCCCACCTCCAGACAAATCGAAAGACCTGGTCCTCGGGTGACCGCGATGCGATCGATGTCGTCCCAAGTTTTGTGAGCCCGTTTGAGCGCGAGCGCTATCACCGCATCGATATGATCTTCATGAGATTTTCGAGCCAGTCGAGGCACGATGCCTCCATATTCCAGATGGAGTGAGAGGTCGGTTGTCAGGACATTCGAGAGGATGGTCGTGTCTTGCGTGACTGCGACGGCAGTGTCATCAAAGGAGGTGTCGATAGCGAGCATGGTCATACAGTGTAGGAAATGAGGCGATCATTCTCGGCCTCACCGAGTTTGATATGCACACGGATGATTTTTGCTTGGGCCTCATATTTTTTGAAGTCATCATGGAATCGATCCGCCCACTCGAGCGCAATGACTGCATTTGTAGTGATTGCATCATCAAGTCCGATATCAGTGAGTTCATGAAAGTGCTGAAGTTTCCAGCAGTCGATATGGACAAATGTCCCCGGCATGCTTTCATTTTCAAATTCAAATTCATTCGCGATCGCATACGTCGGCGAGCTCACCGACTCCGTGATACCCAGGCCTTTAGCAATTCCTTGGATGGCGTGCGTCTTCCCGGCCCCCATCTCACCAGAAAACAAAAAGAAGACTGGAGTGTAGGTGTAGTACGAGCGAAATCGCTTCACAAATTGGGTAAACCAGTTCACTGTCTCTTCTTCACTGTGGCTGACATACGTCTCCGATGAGACAAAGTTTGCCGCTCCTTGCCGCAGTACTTGGATATCGTCCACCGTTGTGTCGATGACCGTGCTCGGTTCATTGTGTGGCAGTTCGCCGATATCGATCACCAAATCAATGAGCGCCTGCTGCGACTGCGAAGTATTGTCGAGGATGTCTTGGATCGTGTAGGGTCGCTTTTTGTTTGAAGCATTGGCGCCAGTCGCGCTGATACCGTGTCCAAACGCAGCGATCAGAGCAAGTGCCAGATCGTGTTTTGGGATACGGATACCTATTTTCCCATCTGTAGACGCGATGCCAGGGGCGACCACGCCGTTTCCAGTGGAGATCACTGTGACTGGCCCTGGCAAGAATCGCTCATACACACCCTCAGCAGTATGATTGAGCGATACATATCGCTGCGCCATTGTCTTGTCAGTGACGGCGACAGAGATTGGCTTGCCGTCTCGTTTGCCTTTGTAGTCGAGGAGTTTTTGGACCGCTTCAGAGTTTTCCACATCGACCGCGACTCCATACGTCGTCTCCGTCGGATAGATGACGATTCCTCCAGACCGCAAGACACGTACCGCTTCACTGAGAATGTCTGCTTCCTTGGTGGTTTTCGATTGGATGATCGTCACTTGGGTATTATACTATCTTCTTACCTATGGCAGTCATCGAAGCGAAATTTTCTAGCCCGCTCCTCATTCCTCAAGGCAAAGATGTACTCAAATTTGGAGCTCAATATGTGGATGATGCTAGGTTGACTCAATACATTCCTCCGGAGGGAGCAGTCATCAAGACCCCGAGTCTGTACAAACCAGATCATCTCTTTGATCTTCGGACAATCGATGACTTCAAAGCTCTTCTTCGAGTTTCGAGTCCATATGACAAACTTATCGAAGAAATCTTGCTGACAGAAGATAATCCCATTTATGCCGTCTCTGGACGGGATTTTCTTGATCAGCAGTTGCTCTTTTCTTTGATATTCATTTGGGACCTGGAAGATCCGACTAAATAGTTCAATCACTTCGAAGTCCTGGTATAATTAAGAGTAGGAAATGGACTTGTAGCTCAGCTGGTTAGAGCGCACGATTCACATTCGTGAGGTCAGAGGTTCGATCCCTCTCAGGTCCACCAAAAAAAATCGCTGTTTGGAAAATAAGACTCCAACGTCACTGTAGTATACTGACTCGTATGTGCGGTGCATTTGGACTGGAATATATTTTTGATATCGGACTCGCTGAGCGATACTCCTTTACATCTTCAGAAAAAATGCTCGCCGACATCGAAGCATTTCGTTTTAATCCTCATAGTGAGATCCCCACGGTCTCCCGAAATAGCCCAAATAAGCTGGTGATGCGGTACTGGTCGATCATCCCTCCATGGATCCAGGACCCAAAGGATCTCAAATATCCTACGTTCAATGCGCGATCTGAAACCCTTCGCGAGAAACCCACCTACAAGCCAGCTTGGGACAAAGGTCAGCGATGCCTCATTATCGCCACACAATTTTACGAGTGGCATCGAGTGTACGACAAAACCGGGAAAAAAGTGCTCCAGCGTACTCCCTACACATTTCGGGTACGCGGTGAAAAAACATTTGCGATGGCTGGACTTTGGTCGACGTGGAAAGACTTTGAATGTACGACCGTGATCACGACCGAAGCCAACAAAGAAATGGCACCAATTCACGATCGATCACCGGTGATCTTGACGAAAGAGCAAGAAGAGGTGTGGCTTTCGCACGAGACTTTGCTTGATGATGCATATGCGCTTCTTAAACCTCCAAAAGATGGGACGCTTGAGCTATGTGAAGGATTGCAGTCCTCCCCTTGCAACCCGTCTACGACACAGGGATAATCAATCTCTATGGAACCTACCTTGACTCGCCGCATTGGTGCATTCTTCCTTGACATGATTGAGACTATCGTCATTGCGCTTTCGATTTTCTTAGTCATCTACTTGTTTTTGATGCAGCCGCACCAAGTCTCCGGACTTTCCATGTTCCCAAACTTTCACGATAAAGAATATATTTTGACCGATAAAGTGAGTTACAAATTGGGAGATCCCAAGCGAGGAGATGTCGTGGTCTTTCATGCACCTGCTGCCGCAAACTGTCCGCAAGGGACTGGCTGCGACTTCATCAAGCGAGTGATCGCCGTGCCTGGAGAAACGATCGAACTTCGTGATCATGTCTACTATGTAAATGGTCAGCCGCTTGCAGAGCCGTACATCCCACCAGAAAATGTCACCAACCCGGGACCATACATCGAAGGACGCGTGGTGACACTTGGTCCTGACGAATACTTTGTCTCAGGCGACAATCGACCTCACAGTAGTGACAGCCGCGTGTGGGGACCGATCGGCAAAGAGGAGATTGTGGGTCGCGGATTCTTCCGCTACTGGCCAGCAGATCGCATCGGCTTCCTGCCAAAAGTCTCGTATTAATCAAAAATTTCTCACTTTGCATTGTCATCCTGGTTTATCCAGGATCGATCTCTGTTTGGAATGATTCCGGACGTGCCGGAATGACGGCTATGACTCACCAATGACGATTTCCGTGGTTTGGAATGAGTCCAATGTATAGGTTGGACGATTTGGATCTTCCGGTGGCAAAGGACCTTCAGTCATTTGCAAGATCTTATTCACGTATCGCTTCGTCTCGTGAGGACTTCCTTTGAAAATAAACTCAAGTTTCGTCAATTGTCGTGATTGATGCACTTTGATCTTCGAAGAATCTCCAAAATACTTTTGTAGTTTGTCCTGCCATTCATCAAGTTCTTCCGAGACCATGTATGGTGAAAAGCCTATCATTTTTGGAAGTGGTTGATCGGTTTTGGCTTTGACACGACGAGCAATTTCCTCCGTTCGACGGACCGATGCATCTTCTTTTAATACTTGCTTGTACGCTTCCACCAATGCTTTGGGATCTTCGATCGAACTTAACGCTCTGGCGTGCCCTTCGGTAATTGCGCCGGAGAGCAATCCATCTTTGAGCGCATCCGGCATCGCCAGTAGTCTCATCGTATTTGAGACATACGACTGCGATTTACTCAGTCGATCTGCTATCTGCCCTACGGTGAGATGAAAGTCGTCCATGAGTCGTTTGAAGGCGTTGGCACGGTCGAGAGGGGGAAGATCGACGCGTTGTACGTTTTCAATGATTGCCATTTCGAGCATTCCTTTTGGTGAAGTCTCTTTGACGATACATGGCACTTCTGCAAGGCCAGCCATTTTTGCAGCTCGCCAACGACGCTCGCCCGCGACGATTTGATATCCCGCTGGAGTATGAGCCACGACAAGCGGCTCCAAGACACCATGAGCTCGGATCGAGTCTGAGAGTTCCTGGACTTCGAGCTCGTCAAATGCGCCACGTGGCTGCAGTGGGTTTGGTTGTAAGAAATCAAGCGCAATGTAGGTAATTTTTGAATTTTGTGAGTCAGGCATACGGCTCCTTTCATGTCGCTTCAGATCCTTACTGTAATCCGAAGGCATTCCCGTGTAAAGAGTGAAATAAACAAGCCTGCCCCGTAAATACATTCGTGTTGTACGGGGGTACAATAGAACCTATGCACACTGCCGATATCCAAGGGCTTCATTTCACCTATCCAGACCAACTCGAGTTTGAGACGTTGGTGGAAGAGGCGTTCAAAAAACATAGTTACTATGTGGATCTCGATACGCAGACGCCGACGATCATCGATGCAGGCGCAAATATTGGCACCAGTGCGTTGTACTTTCACAAGCTCTATCCAAAAGCCAAGATCATCAGTATCGAGCCCAACCCCCGAAACTTAGAGTACTTAAAGCAAAATCTCAATGACAATGACATCACCAATGTGACGATCGTACCGAAGGCACTGGTGGGAAAAGATGGTGAGCCGACAGTAACCTTGTATGTGCATCCTCGATGGGGAGTATTTTCAAGTCTCAAAGCCAAAGGCTGGTCACAGGATCAAGAAATGACTCCAGTCGAAGTCGAAACAGTCAAACTTTCGCAACTCATTACTGGACCAGTGGATATTCTCAAAGTCGATATCGAAGGAGCGGAAGAAGAAGTTTTAAGAGAAGCCAAAGATAGTCTTCGCTTTGTCTCGCATCTCTTGCTTGAGTATCATGAGACGCGAAAAGGCCAAGTCGAGCACATGCAGCGCTTCCTGGCAGACCAGTTCAAAGAGATTACGGTGACGAAAGATGAGCGAAAAGAAAAGAATCGTGAGCACCAGCTCTACCTAATCGAAGCGAACAAATAATTTTCGATCACTTCGTCGCCCAATATATTTTAGGTAGCCAGTAGAAGATGAATATGCCCATAAATGCACAGAACAGGAGTACTGCCACTAAAATAGCGAGTAGCCATTTTCTGTTGCGTGAATAAAAAGTGCTCTTTTGAAGTTCCTCTGTCAGTTTTTGTTGATCAGCCAAAAGCTCATCGAGGGGATCAGACATAAAGAAATATTATTTGACGTTGATGACGGTGCGGCCGAACTTTTTAGAAAAAGTGACGACGCCTTTGATCATGGCGAAGATCGTATGATCTCGTCCGACGCCGACGCCAGTACCTGGTTTGTAAGTCGTCCCACGTTGGCGGACGATCAATTGACCGACATCGATGACTTGTCCACCTGACTTCTTCAAGCCCAAGCGCTTGCCTCGACGTTGATGATGTTGTCTGGTAGATCCACCGGCTTTGACGTGTGACATACAAAATAGCTGTTAGTTATTAGCTGTTAGCTTTTAGTTTTAAGTTGAAAGACAAAAACTTCGCGTTTTGTCGTCGCATCTGGTCTATCATAGATGAGGCCAGAGAATACACTATTGTATCCGTAGGCCTCGAGTCTGTCAACCAGAGGTGCGAGGGTATACACGGTCTTTTTGATCTCGATTCGTGGAAGTGCAATAGCGATTCTACTTCCCGGCTCCATGACGGTCGCCAATTGTTTGAACGCTCCGAGGTACAGCTTTTCTAGTCCTTTAAAGATATTTGGGACTGCACCTGGCTTTGGCTTCAATGCTCCCAAGTATCCTTCCGCGGCGACGCCGTGTACTTTTCCACCGATCATTTCTGGTTTTAGATGGGCGACGTCACTCGTGGCGACTGCAAATTGACTCGTCAACTTGTATTGCCCGATGAGCCACTCAGCATTTTTCTGTGTTTGGCCGACCGCTTCGACACGTAGATCGGTACCTACTCCAGTATACCCAAGCATCATGGCTTCCATGACCACGGTACCCGTTCCGCAAAATGGATCCAAAAGTCGTTTCCCTTCACCACCTTGTGGCAAAGCGAGGTTGACGAGGATTCTGGCAATTTTTGGAGGGAGCATGCCGTGTTGGCGATCTGCGGCTGGCTTCATGCGATCGCGGACTGTCCAGTCATCGATATTTTGGATGGCTATGGTGTATCCGATGTAGGTGACTGCTTTTTCGCGGACGATGACGCATTCCTCGACATTTTGATGGAGGAGGACACTCGCTCCGAGTCCGGCGCGTGTCCCTTCGACAAATCGCACGGTATATCCGGTATCTTTGAGAGCTTCTTTGATACGGTAGTGGTCCACGGCTTTGAGAGTATCTCTCCCGATCTCAGCCAGTCCAAACCAGATTTTCTGTTTTTCTTTGCCAAGTTTCTCAAGAATTGTGACACATTTGGTTTCCAATTCTTCAGTCGATGGCTCACTTAAGGTCTCTTCGATCACTGAAATCTTTAAAGTACCCCCGAGGATTGCCTGCAACTGCGTCGCTTCTACTAGCGAGAGGTTGGCGACTTTGATGATGGTCGGCGTGATGGTCTCGATGGTCGCTTCATTGTAGCGAGCATGCAAGACCGTCTCGAGCTCTGCAAAAGCAAGCTCGTGAGTACGGCCAATGAAGAATAAAAATTCCATATATCTAAGGGTAAAAGGGAAAGGACAAAGGGTAAAGTAGGAACCCTGCTCGCTTTAGGCTTTTATCGAAACAATTTCCACGGTCGTTAATGGCTGTCGGTGTCCTCGCACTTTGTGCTGGCGTGACTTGGCCTTAAATGTCGCGACGCGGATCTTCTCTCCTTTGTTGTGGGTGATCACTTTCGCCTGGACAGTCGCACCGGTGACGAGTGGAGCACCGATACTTCGGGTCTCTCCATCGACGACGAGTAAGACGTCTGGGATAGTAATAACATCATTTTCAGCGGCTTCGAGACGGTTCACCTCGAGTGTTTCACCGACGGTGACGACGTGTTGCTTGCCACCAAGGGAAATAACTGCGTAGTTCATACTGCTTCCTTTCAAAATCTTTCGAGTGTGTAGTATATCAGGAGATCCCCAAGAGTGCAAAGCTAGGTAAGAAAGCCTATATTGAGGTCCGGATAGATGTGTCGGACGCCTCGATGGAATCGGATTGCCATCGCCAAAAAGATGGCTAAGGAGACAAAAGAGCTCCCTCCCGAAGACAAAAATGGCAATGGGATGCCAGTCACCGGAGCAAGTCCGATATTCATAAATACATGGACAAATGTCTGGAACGCGAGCGCGCTGATGAGCGAGAATCGTAAGACTTGGTCAAATGCTCCCAAAAGTTGAATGTTCCAGAGGAGGACTGAAAATAGCGTCGCATAAATTGCGAGCAGCAAAAGGACTCCGACGAAGCCTGTCTCTTCGGCATAGGAAGCAAAGAAAAAGTCAGTATGATGCTCCGGAAGAAATCGCAGGTTTGTCTGCACGCCATGCCCGATGCCACGTCCCCAAAACTTCCCAGATCCGACAGTGATGATCGCTTGATCGGCATTGTATCCGCTTCCCTGCTGGTCACTTGTGCCCACAAATGAGAAGAGTCGCTGTTTTTGATACGGATAGAGGACAAAATTCCATGCGACGACTGAGAGCAAGACGCCGAGCACGACCCAGGGGATGAGCAAGGTCAGTTTCGAGATTGAATACAGACAGACACCTGCCGCGATGGCTGCGAGCACGAGACTACTGCCAAGATCGGGCTGCAAGAGGACCATGCCGGCATACAGCCCTGCGAGCGCAAAGTATCCCAGCAACTGCCTGTGTGATTTGAGTCCATAGCGAGTGACATAGGTACATAGCGTGAGGGCGAGCACTGGTTTGGCGATCTCTGAGACTTGGATGCGGACTGGACCGATCGAAAACCATCTCGATGCGCCTTTCGCTGTATACCCGATCACCAGCGTGAAGAGCAGCATGATCGCAACGATGAGATACATGGGGATCACCGAGAGCCGGAACAATCGTCGCGGGACATACTGGATGGCGACATACACGATCAGTCCCATGGCGGCAAAGAGCAATTGACCGTTGGCTTCCTTTGGAGAGACGCTCCAGAGCATGAGAGACGAGATTCCACCCAAGAGGGCGAGCAAAAAACCGATGAATATGCGTCTATCCATAGGCTACTGATAGTAGCAGCCTTTACTTCTGGATTATAGAGAGAAAGTTACCGTCTGGATCTTTAAACCAAGCGATGACTGGCTTGCCGCGAGCGATTCCTTTTTCATCAGTCTTCATCCATTCAGTATCATACTGCTCAAAGGTGACGCCTTTTGAGATGAGTTCATCGACTGTCTCATCGATATTATCGACTGGAAAGTTGAGGACAGTATAGGTCGCTGGTTCATGATTTGGTTTTGGATAGATGAAGACGTGGGCTCCAGTGGAAAAATGAAGTTCAAGCCCTTCTGGTTGCTCTTTGACATCGAGGCCGAGTGTATCCTTGTAAAAGGTTTTCGCCTTGGCGATATCTTTGACAGAGAAGCCGGAGAAAGCAGGAGAATTTTGTAGCATATCTATTTAGTATACCTCCTTAACTAATTTAATGTCATCCTGAGCAGCCAAGCCTGCCTACCGGCAGGCAGGTGTATTCACTTGGCGGTCGAATGGATAGTTTTCTCTGTAATTTCTGAAGCTTTCATATTTTCATGATCATTTTTGTGATCACGAATGTAAAACTCTTTGGTCATCAAACGTTTGAAGTCTGATACGCGCGATACAAACTCAGTTTGATTGAGATGATCGAGTTCGTGTTGGATGACCCGAGCAAGGATCCCATCGCAGGTCAATTGAAATTTGCCTCCATTCTCATCGCATGCTTCGACTGTAATTTTCTGTGACCGCTTCACTGGACCAAATATTTGAGCATTGCTGACACTCCCACAACCTTCGAAGATGACGTTTTTCTTCGTTGACGATTGTACAATTTTTGGATTGATATACACCCTGAAGATATCACTTTGGTTTTTGGGTCGGGATTCAGTCTCCCTTGGTTCAGTCACAAAGATCTGGTAGTTTTCGCCGATTTGTGGAGCTGCCATGCCGACAAGCTCTTCTTTGATCATCGTATCGCGAAGATCAGCGATCACATGCTGGATTTTCGGATCATGAAAATCAGTCACCTGTTTATTTTCTGCGTGTAACTTTGGATCCCCGATTTGGACAGTTTGACGAATGGACATATTATTTAAATCCGTGCTCAAATATTGCTTCGGCTAATTTCTGGTGCCCAGCACTATTCCAGTGCACACCATCTACATCACTTGATTCGACTAGGATTGCAGCGTCAATAAAGCTGCAGTTCTCTACTCTTTGCGACATCGGTTCGTACAGTTGAGCCAATTTTTCGGACTTCTCTTTCGCACCCGCATAGAGTTCAGGCCGTACCTCTTTTACAATTGGAGGAGAAATGAGAATAATTTTTGGCTTTGGTAGAGCGACATTTGCACAAAACGCATCGACTTTCTGAATCAACTGTTCCATGCCTTTTCCAATTTGCTCTGCAGAGCGGTTGTACTTAGTCTTCATATCATTCGTTCCAAGCATGATGATGAGCACATCGATGGGATTATGTGTCTCAAGAATTGGCATAAACAGCTTAAGTCCATTTCGCATTGGTTTTGATTGGTCGGGATCATCGAGGTCAATCGTTCGGCTATTGAGTCCTTCCTCGATAATCTCATAGGCGGTACCTAGCTGTTCTTGAAGGATGCCAGTCCAGCGCACTGAAAGTGGATACCGTTCGGTCTTTGAACCAGGAATTTTTCCCCATGTGTTTGAGTCGCCAAAACAAAGTACTCGCTTCGCGTTCACATTTGTATTCATGGCAGAAGTATAGCAAAGCGAATATACTTATTTTTATGAGAAAAATACTCAGACAAATTACTTCGCATTTGCATTTTCATATCACAGGTGTCCATCCGCCTGACGGATTTATACCTGCTTTGGAGACGCTACTGTTACTTCTCGCATCTGGCACGATGTTTTACTCACATTTTGAAGGCTGGTCGTACTTTGATTCGTTTTACTTTACGGTCGTCACGATCACGACAGTCGGGTATGGTGACTTGCATCCTACGTCGACTCTTTCCAAGAGCTTTACCATGCTACTGATCTTCATGGGAGTGGGGTTGGGCTTGTACGTGATCACTACCTTCGCTGAGAGTGTCCGTAATGGACGTGAGCGAAGACTCGAACGATTGGAATCACTTCTCAAAAAAACCACTGCTATTTAGATTTTCGTAATACTTGCTTCGCCGACGGTGAGATTGCGGACCAGAGTCTTCGCTTTGAGCTCGGATTCAAATTGTGAGGGCCAAGACGGCAAGGTCGCATCGACGAGATCACCGACATCGACACCAGGGGTCGCTTTGCGCAGGTCTTGGATCGTGCGGACGGCTTCTCGCATCTCCCCTTCCGCGATCAATTCTGGCGTCAGTGTCTTATCGAGTGAGACAACCAGCTTTTCTTTGTCGACTTTCTGCTCATATTTTTTGATGTTGGTTTCCGCGAGAATGACTTTCCACACATCATCACCTAGTTCCATTGGGACAAAGCCGACGATCTTCGCGAGCGGTTGACGTAGTTTGATACTGTGAGTCTTGCGGATTCGATGTGCATCTTCGACGACACTTTGAGCGACTTTCATCTCAGATTCGAGTTTGTCATTCATGAAGACTTCCAAATCCACGAGATTTGGCCAGTCAGTCAAGTGAATAGATTCGCCGGATTCACTGATCCCTTGATAGATGAGCTCTGTGGTGAACGGGATAAATGGTGCAAACAGCTTGCAGAGCGTGACCAAGGCGCGAGCCAAGATGTCTTTGCTCTCTGGATACTTGTCTTCTTTGAGCCGTTCTCTCGAGAGTCTGACATACCATGTGGAAAACTCAGCGGTGAAATCCATCAAGAGTCTCGTCGCTAAGACTACATCATATTCATCCATTGCAATCGTGACATCGCGGACGACATGCGCCAGTCGTGAGAGCAACCAACGATCAAGTACATGCAGAGTTGAGAGTTGATAGTTTACGGTCCTTGCTTTCACTTTCCCCTTTGCGCTTTCCCCTTTGCTCTTCCCGTAGAGCGCATAGAACCCATACACATTCCAGAGAATATTCATCACTTTGTTTTGGATCTCATGCACTGACTTCTCAGCAAAATTGAGATTTTCTCCACGCATGATTGGACTGCTCATCAAATACAAACGGAGAGAATCCACTCCATATTTGTTGATGACGTCCATCGGATCAGGATAATTTTTCTTACTCTTGCTCATCTTCGTCCCATCTTCAGCGAGGATTGTCCCTGTCGTGAGACTATTCTCAAATGCATTTGACCCGAAGATCCCGACAGAGAGGACGTGCATGCAGTAAAACCAAGCTCTTGTCTGTGCGATATATTCAGTGATGAACTGCGCCGGATAGGCACCTTCAAACTTCTCTTTATTTTCAAACGGATAATGGATCTGCGCAAATGGCATCGATCCTGACTCGACCCAACAATCAAACACTTCAAAGATACGTTTTCCTTTGATCGTTTTTTCGTCATCGATCCATAGTTCGATATCATCGATGAATTCACGATGAAGATCAGTGACTTGTGAAGCTCTGTTTGGATCCACGGCCCATTTTTTGAGCTCCTCGACTGATCCAACTACTCTCCAAAGCGGTTTCTTCCCTTGACCCGCCGAAGTCCCGTCCTGCGGGACGGAGGAGGTCCAGATGGGCATTGGTGTCCCCCAGTATCGACTTCGTGATACATTCCAATCTGGCGCTGTCTCGATCCCTTTGCCAAATCTGCCGTACTTGAGATGTTCAGGGAACCAATTGATATTTTCATTGGCAGCGCTCATTGCTGGTTTGAGTGATTGCACATCGATAAACCAAGCAGGCATGGCATTGAAGT
This sequence comes from uncultured Pseudomonadales bacterium, assembly GCA_964509365.1. Taxonomy (GTDB): domain Bacteria; phylum Patescibacteriota; class Microgenomatia; order UBA1400; family UBA12028; genus JBDTWD01. Next base: position 280,243 of record CAZDWN010000002.1, read on the forward strand.
AGAGAGGAGTGCCACAGCGATAGCAAAATGGATATGAGTGAGTGAAGTGATTGGCATTGAGGACTAGTCCTCGCTGTGTTAAGTCTTCGACGACCCAATTTTCTGATTTTTTATAAAATTGCCCAGCGAGCGGTGTGACGAAGTCGAAGAATTTTCCCTGATCATCGAGTGTCGGGACGCATGGCAAGTCTCGCTCCAGTGCGAGCTTGTAGTCATCTTCTCCGAAGATCGCTGCCGTGTGTACGATACCGGATCCATCCTCAAGACTCACAAAGTCAGCAGTGGTCATGTAGAAGGCTTTTTTTCCTTCCAGTGGCATGTATGGATACAGCCGCTCATATTCCATGCCTGCGAGTTCTGATCCTTTTACTGTTTTGATCACTTCGGCTTTCTTGGATCCCAACAGGTGTTCGATGTGTCCAAGTCGCTCTTTCGCTACCCAGTAGTATTCTTTTTCGTTGGTTTGTTCATTGAGATGCTCGATCATCGAGTACTCAGCATTTGGAAGTACCGCCAATGCGACGTTTCCCGGCAAGGTCCATGGCGTCGTCGTCCAAGCCACGAAATATGAGTTGAGAGTTGAGAGTTCAGAGTGGAGAGAGTTTTTTTTCACTTTGAACTTTACGTAGACGCTCCAATCCTCGACATCTTTGTAGGAGTTGTCCATGGCTATTTCAAAGTTTGAGAGTGGCGTACTGCAGCGAGGACAATACAAGATCACTTTTCTTCCCTGGTAGACGAGACCTTTGTCATAGAGCTGCTTAAATCCCCACCATACGCTCTCCATGAATGTGGAGTCCATGGTTTTGTAGTTATTGTCAAAATCGACCCATCGACCAAGACGTTCGATCGTTTTCTTCCATTCCTTATCGTATTTCATGATGGAAGCACGACAAGCAGCGTTGAAGGTATCGATCCCTAGCTCTTCGATCCCTTTCTTTCCCCCTTTGAGGCCAAGTTCTTTTTCGATGGCGTTCTCGATAGGTACTCCATGACAGTCCCATCCCCATACGCGCTCGACGCGCTTGCCTTTCATCGTCTGGTAGCGAGGGATGACATCTTTGCTCGTGGAGCTCAACAAATGCCCATAATGTGGTAATCCATTTGCAAATGGAGGCCCATCGTAGAAAATGTACGGATCATCCGCAGGACGATTCTCAACAGATTTTTTGAATGCATCAGAGTCGTTCCAAAATTGGAGCACTTCTTCTTCAAGTTTCGCAAAATCCGGTCGCCCTGGTGTATATGAAGGTAGTTTTTTCATACGTATGTCTAGCCTATTTTAGGTATAAAAAAAGCACTCCACAATAGAGTGCTTAAGGATCCGACTCTCGCCAGATGTACCGTCCTAAAAATCTTTTCCAGCGATTACGGGCATACCCGAGGGGTTTTACTTGTTTTCTTCCCCCAGCTTGATTGGTGATAGCCAATCTCAAACGCTTTTGAAACTGTAGTATAGCAGAAAACTAGTCCTCACTCAAAAAAACCTTGATTTTCTCGATTCCTGGATGCGGGTCTCGAATGTGGCTCACAAGCTTTCCTTTGTGCGCAGGCGATTGAGTTACCTGGTCCATATACGATTGCGCCATTGCAAAAAGAAAAAAGACATCTGATTGATTGATTTCACCAGCAAGCAGTCTTTCAGAAAATCCTTCAGGTTCACTTCCGCTGCTTGTATGCTTCAAAAGACTGTCTACAGGAATAGAAAAAGGTTTTCCTTCAGGCATAAATTTCCTTTCTTATCTCCCTTGTCTTAGGAATGCAGGGATATCAAACTCATCATCCAGATCATCAGGCTTGCGCTTGGCAGGCTCTGGCGCAGCCACCGGCTCTGGAGCTCGCTGGGTCGGTTGCGAGCTAAATTGACTTGGCATTGAGTTTTGAGGTTGAGACGAAAAGATTGATACGGGTTGCGGCGCTGGCTGCACCGGTAGACCTTGGCTGTATTGTGTCGGCGAATTGGCTTGTGGAGGAGCGGAAAATGTCGGAGCTGGATTTGCATTTGGTTGCCCAAAGTTGCCAAATGATCGACGCATGAATCCAGCTCCATACTTAAATCGATTTTCATCAAATCCAGTGGCGATCACCGAGATCTTGAGATTGTTTCCCATTTTTTCGTCGACCGTCGCCCCAAAAATGATATTGGCGTCAGGATCACTTGCTTGCGTGATGACTTGTGATGCCTCGGCAATTTCTTGCAGTCCCATGTCGGCGCCGCCAGTGATGATGTACAGGACGCCCTTGGCTCCTTCGATCGAGACTTCTAAAAGTGGCGATGAGATTGCAGCTCGCGCTGCCGTCGTGGCTCGGTTTTCTCCACTCGCTTGACCGATACCCATGAGTGCAGTGCCCGAGTCACTCATGATCGTCTTCACATCCGCAAAGTCGACGTTGACCAATCCTGGGACGGTGATGAGATCAGAGATACCTTGGACGCCTTGCCCCAAGATATTGTCAGCAAGCCTAAAAGCATCCATGAGCGTCATCTTCCGATCGACGACATCAAGCAATCGTTGATTTGGGATGACGATCAGCGTATCGACTTTGTCTTTGAGCAACTCGATTCCCTCTTCCGCCACCGTTCCTCGACGCACTCCCTCAAATCCAAATGGTTTGGTGACGACAGCGACAGTGAGCGCTCCTGACTCTTTTGCTACTTCAGCGATGATAGGTGACGCTCCAGTACCAGTGCCTCCGCCCATGCCAGAGGTGATGAACACCATGTCAGTGTCGTAGAGGAGTTCTTTGATCTTCTCGCGTGACTCTTCGGCTGCTTGCCTACCGACTTCTGGATCAGCTCCAGACCCCAGTCCGCGAGTAAAATTGTTCCCAATTTGAAGTTTTGTCTCTGCTTTATTGTTCAATAGCGCTTGTACATCCGTATTGATCGCTACAAATTCGACGCCACCAATTTGGCTCGATTGAATCATGGAGTTGATTGCGTTGCCTCCACCACCGCCGACGCCAAGTACTTTAATTTTTGCAAACTGATTATTGGTTGGTTTTACGAGTGCCATAGAATTATTTCTAGTGTACCAGCTTTGCGCGTCTTTACTAAGAGATGTTTATGTTTTTATAGATCAATGCTTTTTATATATTCGAACAGTATTTGAGTTCGAAAAAGAGAAAAGCACAAATCATTCCCAAATTTGGCCCATCATAATCACTAAGGAAATCTTTTGCAAGAGAGAAAAAAATCTTGAATTGGCAATGTCATCCTGAGCACTCAAGTGTACTCACATGAGGGTCGAATGGATAGTTTTCGAAAACTATCTTTCGGCTACCATGCTCGTGCCTCGCTTAGTCGCTCAAGATGACAAACAATAATGGAGGACGTTAGGGTAATAGTGATTTAAGAAGACTGACGATCTTGCCGCCAGCTCCCCCAGCTTTTGAAGAAAAGACTGAAGCCAAGCTGCCAGTATTGAATTTCGATCCGCCACCACTTCCTCGTTTGATCTCTTCACCGCCTTTTTGTCTGCCATACAGTACCAGCCCGACCGATGCAGCGTACTGTGGATTCTCTATGTCTTCAAGTAATCCCGTTACTCCACTTGGAGCACCGACGCGAGTCGATAGAGATAGCGTTCGTTTGCAGACTTCCACGATACCAGCAGTTTGTGCACCACCACCAGTGAGCACGACTCCAGCGGGGACGAGTGAAAACAATTTTTCTTTTTCGAGTTCTTTTCCGACCATCTCAAAGATCTCTCGCATGCGAGGAAGCATGATATTATCGATGACGACTTTTCGTGACAAGCGTTCGACTTCCGGGATACCGACTGCGCGCGAATCGATTTCATCTTCTCTGCGAAGTCGCTCTCGCTTTTGATCTCTCGTCTCTCCTTCTGGCCCAGGCGATGACTCGCCGACCATAGTCGACATAAAGAGTTTGAGTTTTTCGGCGGAGGCAAGACTGACGTGGGTACCAAGGGCGATATCTTGAGTGATATGTCGAGCTCCGATCGGGAGCACACTTGAATACGTGAGCGCTCCTTCGACAAACACCGCCATTGAAGTAGATCCTGCACCGATGTCGAGTAAGACTACTCCCAACTCTTTTTCGGTCTCAGTGAGCGTAGAGAGGGACGCCGCGAGCCCACTAAACACAAATCCACTGACGCTGACTCCCACTTCAGAGAGACATTTCGTGACATTGCGTAGCGCGATCGATGAGACCGTGATGATATGAGCCTCAGCCTCCAGACGGATTCCACTCATACCGACGGGGTCTTTGATCCCTTCCTGGCCATCGACCTGAAACTCACGAGGGATGACATGGACGATTTCACGTGAGGATGGTAAGGAGATCGCGCGTGCAGCTTCGATCACTCGATCGACATCCGATGGTGAGATCTCCCCATCTGGATTCGCAACCGCGACGACACCCTTGGAATTTTGACTGCTGACTTGACTGCCTGAGATGGAGACGTATGCGCTTGAGACGCCAAAGCCTGCCATCCGCTCCGCGCTATCGAGCGACTGCGTGATGCATTCGATGGCATCATCAAGATCGATAATTTGACTTTTTTTTATGCCACGACTGGGAATACTCGAGATGCCTAAGACTTGGAGATTATCGTTTTCAGCCGACGTCCCGACGATGAGTGTGCACACTTTTTCGGTTCCGATGTCGATAGCGGTGAGGACGGTTTGTTTAGGCATGTAACTAATTGCTATACTGCAGGACTGGTCGATCAAATCGTAAATCTACTCGAGCAGGTTTCTGTTCTATTGTAGGGCTCACGAGAAGTAATTGTAAAGAGTGAAGCTGCTCATCCAATGATGATTGAGAGACGATGGCTGTGAGCTTTCGCTCGGTATCGATCTCGATCTCATCACTCTTGCGGATCACAATTTGACTCACCGATGTGGTTTTACAAAACTCCAGAAGTTTAGTATACACGGCATACTTGTCTTGCGACAGCACCGTGGCGTCATCAAGGGCAGAGAGAGTAAGATCAGTAATAGCAAGAGTTGCTGAGGGACTGCTGAGGGCGTCAGCTGGCGTCCGCTTCATGGTGAGGTCAGTGTAGACGACGGCAGCTGATTGTCGTGCTTCGTCAGTAAATATAGTCGTGAGGGTCTCTTGATTTTGAATGTGCACTTGTATCGTTTGAGGATACTTCTTACGGATAAACACTTTTTTCCCAAGTATTTTCGGAGTCATCGTCTCAAATAAAGACCTCCCTTTGTACATCGAAAGCGTATCCATAAACGACATATCACATTGTTGGCCATCCTGCGTGCATTCGATGTTCACTACCCGAAAATAGCGATACACACTAAAAGTGCCAAGCAGAAGACAGACAAGTACCAGCCCAATGGTCGCAAGAAGCAGTGGAGAGAAATGGAACTTGCGAGATGAATGTTGGTACACACGGGAAGCCATCCCATCATTCTAGCAGTTTTATCAGACGATTCGTCCCGTTCTTGATAAGAAGATTTGATTCTTCTCCCATGTGTTTTTTATACTCGTCGTAGCTGCGATCCATCTCCACGATACTGCTCCACAACGTTTCAGGCAACAAATCTTTTTGATGAATGAGTTTTGCAGCGCCGACATGCACGAGATGCGAGGCATTCTTGTATTGCTCGTCTTTGTATGCGAATGCGAGAGGGATAAAGATGGCGGGCGTGGCCGCAAGTATGAGCTCTTGGACCGTATTGGCTCCAGCTCGGCTGACGACGATTCGTGCATTACGAAGCAAGTAACTCACCTCACGCTCTTCGATCCATTCTCTGACCGTATAATTATCTTGTACTTCGGAAGGAAGTTTCAAGCGCTCTGTCTCCAAGTCTTTCATTACTTGAAAATCGACGGAGACTCCACATTGATGGACGACGTAATACTCTCTGACGAGTTTTGGCAAAATCGACACAATTGTTTGATTGATGACATGGGAGCCTTGCGATCCTCCGGTGACATACAAAATTGGTTTGGTTTTTTGAGCTCCCGTAAACCATGATGGAGCAGTCTTGTACTCACGAAACAACACTTCTCGGATCGGATTACCGGTGACGATTGTTTTCCCAGGCAAGAAATATTGGATTGAATCTTCATGAGCCACTGCCACTTTGTCTGCGATCCAGCCGATCACTTGATTTGCCAATCCAGCGACTCGCGTCTGCTCATGAGTGATCACTTTCGCACCAAAGAGTTTACCGATGAGACATGCAGGAAATGCGAGGTATCCTCCAAATGAAAGCACCACATCAGGTTTTACTTTCTTGTATTCACTCGCAACTTGCCACAAAGATTGGGGAAACTTTAGTATTTCAAAGAGATTCTCAAATACATGTGTTCTGTGAAATTTCGAAGCTTGAATTGGAACAAAGCGAATGTGTCGATCCTCGATCTCCTGACGTTCTCGTGAAATTTGCCCCGTTTTTGTTTGAGAGAATTCTCGACCGAAAAAAATGATCGTGGATTCATTGCGTTTTTGCAATTCATCGATGACCGCGAGCGCGGGAGTGAGATGACCACCGGTTATATAAATAGTCATAGTTATGTACGGTTATTTGTGTAGCGACGCCCTTTTGAGAGGTGAGATCGCGACGACGCTTCCGATTCGACTGGGATACCGATCAAGATCCCCACTGCACTACACAGTGACAACAGCGCGGTGCCCCCATACGAGATAAATGGGAGGGGTACACCGGTCAGCGGAATCAGCGCGACGACAGAGCTTAAATTGACGAGGACTTGGGCAGCGATCCACGTCATGATGCCAGTACCAAGGAGGTACGATTGCTCATCGTCATGCACTGCCCTGACTTTTTCCCCCACCTTCGAGCAGAGTGCGATGTATCCGATAATAATGATACCACATCCCACAAACCCAAACTCTTCCGCCAAGATCGCAAAGATCGAGTCCGTACTGGCTTCGGGGATGTAGCGATACTTTTGCTTGGATTTCCCGAGACCTTGGCCAAAAAGCCCGCCATTTCCAAGTGCGATGGTGATTTGATGGATGTGATATGACTTTCCCTGGGGATCACTGTCAGGATCAAGAAAAGTCGTGACCCGTTGCATGCGATACGGAGAGATAGCGATCAAAATGAGGATGCCAAGTCCCCCGCCGACTGCCAACCACGCCAAATGCTTCAGCGGCTTGCCCGCGACGACATACATGCCGGTCGCGATCGAGAGAATGATCAGCCCACTTCCGAGATCCGGCTGCAGCATAATGAGTCCAAACATCCCGCCGACTAGAAGCGCGAAGCTCAAAAACCTGCGAGGTTTGGTCAGCCAAGTAGAGAGATAGAGCACCAGTCCCATCTTCATGAGTTCGGATGGTTGGAATGAAAATCCAGCGAGCGAGATCCATCGCCTGGCTCCTCCTATCCGTACCCCAAGCCCTGGGATCAAGACTCCAATGAGCAGCAACAGTGCCACACCAAATATCAGCGGACCGACCTTGAGCCAAAATGAAGTTGGAATTTTTGAGACGATAAAGAGAGCGATGATCGATATCGCAGCCCAGAGTGCTTGCGACCGTACGTAGTAAAACGAATCATGAAATGTCACAAAACTCTCGACGACCGAGACGTTGTACACCATGAGCACTCCGAAGAGAATGAAGCCGAGGACAAATGCCAGTATGGTCCAGTTCCATGACCGTACGATGCGGAGGGCAGCTGTCATAGTTCCCTCCTTATGGCGCGTTCACACTTTCTATCCATTTTTTATATTGTCGACTCCGATCGGCATAATCTTCAAACAATCCAAACGACGGTGATGCAGTCGACATGAGTACACTTGACCCGCTTGGAGTCAGTGCATACGCCTGAGTGATTGCCTCTTCCATGGACTGCACTGGTACGCACTTGATCGAAGGAGCCAGCGCAGAGACGAGATCTGCGATGATTGCTCCTGTGGTCGGAAAGTGTATCAATGTGTGGACGGTTGATGTCGCGATTTTTGTGGCGAGCGCATCATATGATTGATGTCGATCAAATCCTCCGACGATGAGAGTCGCGAGGTGTGGCGTCGAATCGATCGCTAAGATCGTCGCTTCAGGGATCGTCGCCACAGCGTCATCGTAAAACGAAATGCCACGTTGTTCAGCCACTTTCTCCATGCGACCAGGAAGAGTCTTCAGCGTGGACAGAGCCTCTTTAATTTGTTTTTCAGATGCCTTGCGTTCGCGAGCGATCAGCACTGCTGGAATGTAATTGGTTGGCACGTCCAGAAGCTTCGCATTATATGGAATTCGTTTGGAGCGAACTTCGCTCAAGAGCGCGACGAGGTTTGGATACTCATCTCGATACAAACACAAATCAGTTTCCGTCTGTAACAGAAACAGATGTTGCTTGGCTCTGGTGTATTCTTCCATGGTGTCGTAATAGTCCAAATGATCCTGATACAGTGATGTGAAGACGGCGATATGCGTCCCGCGATGCAGTGACTCAGTTTGAAATGCGCTCATCTCAAACACTGCGGTCGTCTCGTCATCCATTTGATCGACAAAATCAAGGGCTGGTCTGCCGATATTTCCGATGAGCACTGCATGATGGCCAAGCGCGTTGAGGACGTGGGCGATCGCATGAGCCGTCGTGCTCTTGCCTTTGGTCCCAGTCACTGCGATGGTTTGCTCGCCAAACAGTTGCGTAAAGAGATCAGCTTGACTGGTCAAATAGGATTTTGACGATAGCGTGAGAAATTTTTTGGGGATGCCCGGTGATTTGAAAACGACATCTACACTTGGGACATCAAAGTGGTCTTGGTGATTCTCAAAAATGAAGACTTTGGTATGCGGGAAGTACTTTCGCAAAAACTGGGTCGTGCTTTTTCCCTCGCGACCGTTCCCGACGATTGCGATGCTTTGAGCGCTAGTGAGCCAGTCAGGAAAATCAGGCATAGTGTTGTAAGAGCAATGGTAACTCTTTTCCTTCTCGTCTGTGTAGTGCCATCTTGAGTGCTTCGATTGATTCCGATCGAGTACCGACACATTCAAACGGTTTGAACTCAACTTTCCCTAGGAGTGCATCGAAATGTGGTATCAAATGATCTTGATTCATCACATCAGATCGAAAGATGCGGGCGATTGTCTCATCATCGAGATATGCTGAGAGCAGCAACGCGACAAAGGCACATTTTCCACATTTTCCGCACCACACGTTGTCTTTTTGGCCGACATTGCAGCTATGGAACACTTCAAAATATTCTGGAAAAGTGACAAATTTTTCCATGATCGCCAGTTCATTCATCGAACGCAAATAACTAAAATATCGTGGTGAGCTCGATCCAAACAGTGAAGTGACATACGACTGAAAGTCGCGTTCAAATTCTACTGATTTGGAGTACTGGTGATTAATATCGATTCCTTCCCAAGTTCCTGTCGGCTCGTTACTGCTCGATTCATTCGAGATCGCGATCTGGGGTATCTCATACAGTCGTGCAGTCAGTATCGTAAAAAATGCGAGCACTGATGAGAATGGAGTATGCCCATTGGGATGACCTTCACTATTCAGTTCACTGAGACGAGAGTCTAGCGTTCGTGAAAAGACGATATCACCAAGTCTCGGATGTCTGGATCCAAACAGATCGATGACGTCTGCAGATGATCCCTTGAGTCCTGACCAGGTGTAGATGGCTCGACCCTCAACGGCCAGCAACTCTAGTGTCACGATCGAATCTTTGCCTCCACCTACTGGGACCAGCACAGCTGATAGCTTAGAGCTTGTAGCTTCTAGCTTGTCATCCTGAGCGACCTGGTACTCCAGGCGGTCGAAGGATAGTTTTCTTTCCGTGCTTTTGAATTCCGGCTTGAACGGCTTAATCTTATTTTGATAGAAAAATTCTCCGAGTCCAAAGTAAAACAGCTTTTGCCAAAATTGGATTTGAGTTGCATCTAAGTTCCCGCACTGGATCTCTATCGTCGGAGATAAAAATGCTTTCCAGTAGCTGGGGATCTCGGCGATTCCAAGTTGGAAGATATACTCATCGAGTTCAGGTTTTGAGATCTTTTTAACCATCTCTTCAGTCACACCTGAGATCGTATCGACAGTCGTCAGTTTCTCATCGCCACAAGAGAACTGAAATGAGAGCTCGATTAGACCCGGCTTTAATTCGTATGAGTATGAGTCATACGAAAACAGAGGATACGTTTTTTGTAATTCTTCGAATGTCATATTCTGTCTTTGTAGGGGTTTGATTTATCAAACCCAAAGAACATTTCAATTTTTATAGTAGCGATATCCACAGTCCGATAAGCGTGAGGATGAGGCCAGCGAGCCAGGCACGAGCGACGATCTTCGGTTCTTCCCAGCCGATATATTGAAGATAGAGATGAAATGGAGCGACCGGAAATATTTTCTTTTTCATGATCGCTTTGGACAACAGCTGCATCCCACTCGTCAGTACCTCCACAAAGAAAAGTCCACCGATGACGACGAGTCCGACGGTCTTGCCGAGCAGAAGCCCGACGACCGCTAGAGTCGCACCAAAAGCGAGTGCTCCCACATCACCCATCCAGATACGTGCAGGATTCACATTGAAATACAAAAATGCGATCAATGATCCGATCCACAGTGAAATAAAAACTGAGAGCGGAGTATCTAAGATCGATGCCGACAAGATCCAGAATCCAAACAAACAGATCATCAAGATGCCAGCGGCGAGGCCGTCAAGTCCATCTGTAATATTGACTGCGTTCGCAAACGAGACGATGGTAAATGCAGCAAATGGCACATAGACCCATCCAAGATTGAGGGTTCCTAGGAATGGAATATGCAGAAACGAGATCCCTAACCAGTTGTAGAGCATGAGTGCGATCGCAAATCCCAGTATCCACTGTAAGGTAAATTTATGGATCAAACGCATCCCAAAGAACTTCGCTTTTTCAAATCCAAAAAACTTCTTTGCATCGTCGTAGAGACCAAGTGCACCAAACGACAGCAAAGTAAAAAACAAGATGACGACTTCAGGCTTCAAGGGATACACCGGTAAGATGGGGAAGCCAGACATCTGCATGAGCCAAAGGACGATCGGTGACAATAGCGCGACGACAGCGATGATCAGTGCTCCGCCACCGACAGGTGTCCCTGCTTTGTGTTGGTGAAAGCGATCAAAGATCGGACTTCGTTTCCCTAATGCGTCGATGGTAGTTTGCTTTTGCCTCTGAAATTTGATGCGATACAGCATGTTGATAAACGGCACAATGAGCAAACTCGTGGCAACAAACGAGATGATCACATTCCCAAGGTAGAAAGAAAGTGCGCTATTCATACGGCTCGACTGATCTCCTGGTCTACTGGTCTACTTGTCTAACTATCTTTGCTCCCATACTATTAAATTGTTCATCCAGATGCTCGTATCCTCGATCGATTTGGCTTTTCGGATCACGGAGGATCGTCTCCCCAGTTGCACTCATCCCTGCGATCATGAGCGTAGCTCCGTGACGAAGATCCTTCACATCAAATGCTCCGCCGACGAGCGAGGCCGGACCGGTGATCCTTGCAGCATGAAGATCTGTTGCCGATCGATCCTTCCAATTAAAGTTATAGACTGATTCTGGGTCAGTGACAATCGGATTGTAGAGCTCGATATCTGCACCCATTGAGACGAGCGCAGGCACGTACTGGAATCGACTTTGAGAGATCGTCTCATGCACGGTGCTGACTCCATATGCCTGTGTCATGAGGATGACCCACAGTGGTTGCCAATCAGTCATAAAGCCCGGGAATATGGCAGTCTCGACATCGATCGCTTGCAGTGGCCCTTTATAAAAAAAGCGTATTCCGAAATCACCGACTTGCACTCCTGCACCGATCAGTTCAAGTTTTTCCAAGAAGCTCTCTAAGTCTTTGGCTTTGGCGTTTTCGACGACGATATCGCCTTTTGTGGCAAGCGCTGCGACTGCAAACGAGACGATTTGATTGCGGTCTGGCAAGATCTTATGGGTGGCCCCATGTAAGACGTCGACACCCTCGATCTCGATGATTCGATTTGGAAGTCGTTTGATTTTCCCGCCCATGGCATTTAAGAATACGATGAGGTCATCTATTTCTGGTTCTTCAGCAGCATTTTCAAGAATTGTTTTGCCTTTGGCACGCACAGCAGCAAGAAGAAGTGTCTCAGTCCCCGTGTGAGTATTTTTCTCAAAACGATAGGTAGTACCCACGAGCTCATTTGCAGTACAGATGATCAGTCCATCCTTTTGTTCGACGGTCACTCCAAGCGCTCGCAACCCATCAAAGTGGCGTTCGAGTGGACGCTTGCCGATCTTGTCTCCACCTGGTTCGGGGACGACTGCTTTGCCGAATTTATGAAGGAATGCAGGGATAAACATGGTCGAGGCACGAGATGCTTCTCCATGCGTCGAGTCTACTTCAAAGTGCGTCAACCCCTCAGGGTCGACCACGTAGCATCGCTCACCGACTTCTTCGGCTCTGGCTCCAAGACTATTGATCAGTTTGGCGACGAGCGCGACATCACTGATATGAGAAAAATTTAAAATCCTTGAGGGCGAGTCTGCCATCAGTGCCGCGATCATCAGTTTATAGGAAGCATTTTTGGCACCGCCGACGCGCACAGATCCGAAAAGTGGAGTGTTTCCCTGGACGCGAAAAGTCGGCATAGAGTCCTATTGTACCCTTTTGAGGTAGATTTGTACTAGTCTCTCAGGATCCACTCGAGGTAGGCGTGTGCCCAATTTGCTTGCATTCGGTTTCCATTCGGCCTATAATCCACTTTTTAGTAGGAAAGGAGGCCTATATGGCAAATCCTAGAGAAGGTGGAATGAGAGTTCCTGAGGAATTTGTGGAGTTGATCGAACAACGTCCACAAGAAAACCCTGAGCTCACAGTCAGTAAGGTCCAGCAAGAAGTTGCTAAAGACCCACGAAGTACCGTTCATCAAGCTGAGCGTACCGCATATGTAATTGATCGTGAGATTCAGGACTAATTCAGTGAATTTTACTGCCCCTCGGTTTCGACCGGGGGGCTTTTTTTATGCCTACAAATTTTGGGCGATGAGTCGCTTGAGCTCATCAAGCCCCTCTCCCGTCTTTGCCGACACGAGCACATGCCGTGTCCCCAGGAATTTTTCACGCAGGAGTTTTTTTTCTTCACTGCCCAAGTTGTCTATTTTATTGAGCACGAGCACTGGCTCTTGATACGCCGGCAACTCTTTGAGGATTTCTTTGACTGTCTCTATCTTCGAATCGATCCTCGCATCACTCGCATCGATGACATGGAGGAGGACATCTGCCTGAATACTCTCTTGGAGCGTCGAGCGGAATGCATTGATGAGCAATGGAGGCAATTCATCGATAAAGCCAATGGTGTCAGAGATGAGGACATCACCGTCGACTTTTGGGATGTGTACTTTCCCCAACACGCTATCAAGCGTCGTGAACAACTGTGAATTTTCCTGCTTTTCTTTCCCTGTCAGCAAATTAAATAGCGTTGTCTTCCCGGCACTCGTATAGCCGACCAGCGCAGCAGTTCGGACACCGCTTCGTCGACGATCATTTATGCGACTTTGCGCCATCTTCGAACGATGAGCAAGCTCTGTCTCTATTTGTTGCACCCGTCGTTTGATATGTCTGCGCTCTATCTCACTATTTGTCTCACCAGCTCCTCGCGTCCCGATCCCTCCGCCTTGTTTGGAGAGCACCGTGCCACCGAGACCATAGATACGCGGTCCAATATGCTTGATTCTGGCAAGTTCGATCTGTAGTTTTGCTTCGGTCGTTTTTGCGTGCATTTCAAAAATAGCGAGGATGAGACCGACGCGGTCCCAGACTTTGATCAGTCGATTGACCGGCCAGAGTGCCTGTTCGAGACGAAACAGTTGTCCTGGTTTCACGATGTCATTGAGGACGACGACATCTATTTTTTCATCCTCGACGAGATGTGTGAGCCATTCGACTTTGCCTCCACCGATATAGGTCCCTGCATGCGGCGTCGGGCGGTGTTGTGTGGATTTGGCCACCACGAGACCACCGGCAGTGTCGACAAGGGCTTCGAGCTCTTCCATGTCTTTGAGAGCTTTTTCCTCGTACTCATGTCGGGTGATCACTTGCAGTAATACAAATCGAAGTTGTTGGTGTTGTGTGGTCATTGGATGAAAAACACTTCGCGCTCGAGTTTGATCCCGAACTTGTCTTGCACTTTTTGCTCTACTTTAGTTGCGAGTGCATCAATATCTTCACTTGTAGCAGCTCCAAGATTGATGATATATGTCGCGTGCTTGTCACTGACTTGCGCTCCACCGACAGTCGTCCCTTTCAATCCCGCTTGATCGATCAAAAATCCCGCTGCAATTTGCGTGACGTTGTGTTCGGTTTTCACTGCCTCCTTCGGAACTGTAATCTGTGCGCTGATCGCTGTGAGCTGTTCGCTGGATATCGCAGGGTTTCGAAACATGCACCCAGTACTCGGGACCCCGATCGGTTGCGTTGCGACGCGCTTCTTTGCCGCCTCTAGCATTTTTTCTTGGATATGCACTTGGTCACCCTTATAGAGTTCAAACGTCGCTCGCAGGACTATCGCTGGCACTTCATGAAAGATGGAGTAGTCATACCCAAACTTCAGCTGCTCTTTTGGCCAAACTTCCCGCTTCCCTTCCGGAGTGCAGACTTCGACATGGAGAATACTGTTTCCGATGAGTTCATGAAGCGTAAAATGCGAGTTGTTGACGATCGCCCCTCCGATCGTCCCTGGCACGCCCACAAAATATTCCAAGCCCGTGAGTCCAGCAGACATGGTGTCATTTGCAAACATGGCTGTGATGACGCCACTGTCCGCTGTCGCACGCACTTTCTCTGTGCCTTCCACTGGATTGAACTCCAGTGATTTCGTTTTGTTGATGATCACAAGTTTCTGGATGCCAGCATCTGAGATGACAGTATTACTCGCGCCGCCAAGCACGACAAACGGCACCGCATGGATAAAACAAAACGAACACAAGTCATAGAGCTCGTCTACGTTGTGAAGCTCTACGAAGAGCTGCGCCGGTCCTCCGACTTTCATATACGTGAAGGAAGCGAGTGGCACATCTTGCATGAGCGGCAGATGAGGAAATGAGGTAATGATGGTATCAATTTCTTTTTGTTGCATAGTGAGTTTTTACTGATCTCCTGATCACCTGGTCTCCTGGTCCACTGATATCTTCTCATATACTTTATAAATATCCCCAGCTCCCATAGTGATAAAAACATCGGTTGACTTTAGAATTTCTGGAATTCGCCCTGCGAGTTCATTATAATTTGACACTTGGCATTGGACATTCGTCATTCGCGAAGCGAGCAGGCTTGAACTCACACTCGGATCCTCCTGTTCTCTTGCACTAGCAAAAATGTCGAGCAAGATGACCTCATCTGCCAGTGATAATGAGCTCACAAATCCATCAAATAATGCCTTGGTGCGAGAGTACGTATGAGGCTGAAATGCCACGACGACGCGTTTCCCTGGTCGCCATTCTCGTAGTGCCTGGATGGTCGCGGATATCTCATCGGGCGTATGCGCATAGTCATCATACATTTCGATGCCTTGAAGTTTTCCCTTGTACTCAAACCTGCGCATCGTGCTCGCAAATTGTGAGAGTGCATTTCGCGAAGTGAGCTCATCGACTCCACAAGCCTTCGAGGCTCGCATCGCAAAATAGGCATTCTGTTGGTTGTGAATGCCCGGAATCAACAGATGAAATGGCTCGATTTGCTTTGGGAGGTCAACTTCAGTGAGCAAGGTACCGCCAGTTGGCAGCGTTTTGAAGAATGCTTCGAACGTCTGTTTCATCGCATCAAAAGTGGGATAAATGTCAGGGTGGTCATAATTGAGATTGGTACACACGATGACTTCAGGATGTTGATAGATAAACCTCGGTCGATGGTCCTCAGTCGGATCGACGGCATACTCATCAGCTTCCGCTACGAACCACTCACTATCTGCGACATATTTGCCAGTTCGATCAAGATTCGGCACATTGCCGACACCGATTGCGTAGCTAGGGCGAATCCCAGCACATTCAAGGATCCACGCGATCATCGCACTCGTAGTACTTTTTCCTCCCGTCCCGCAGACACTGATTCCTCGCTTGCCTTCCATGAGTTTTCCGAGTGCTTCTGCATGCGTCATCGTCGGGATGCCTTGTTGAATTGCAGTCTGCACTTCGATATTGTGTTTGCCGTTGTGAGCACCGGTGTAGATGACGAGATCAATATCACCAGAAATGTTGTCTGCAGAAAAGCCAATGACGATTTCAAATCCAAATTTCTCTAATACTTTTGATGTCACGAAATTTTCTGCCACATCCGATCCCGAGATGGAGAGTGAGCTGTCGTCTATAGTCTGAGATCTGTAGTCTGCAATGTCTGAGAGACATTGTGCGAGTGCAGTCATCGCGACGCCCTTGATCCCGACAAGATGAATGTGATGGTAGTTTGAAAATGCTGTCATATTACGTGAGCGATACCGCTACTACAAAATTTCCTTTGGCTTTCTCGTCTTTCGTCCGGACAAAGCGTTGATGCGAGAAGAAGACTTCTGACTCGACAAATGTATCACGTCCATCGTCGATTATCCGCTCGGGATCAATCCCAAAGTGAGCGCATTGTGAACGAATAAATCCTGGCATATCGACTGACCAATGAATTTCATCGCCCACACGGACGTCCGCTAGAAATGGTTCCCAAATATCGAGCACCGACTGCATTGGCTTCTCAGACGACGTAAATGAGGCTTTCTGAATACATGGTCCGATCCATACCCACAGATCTTCAGGTTTGCTATCAAAATGCGCTTGCAGCGCCAATATTGATGCCTGCACGCCTCCAGTGACGAGGCCTCGCCATCCCAAATGTGAAAAACACACAGTCTTTCGTTGTCGATCGATCAATACGAATGGGACGCAATCCGCGAATTGATGAGCGATGTGGGTACCTTTTTGATCCGTCGCGACGATGTCGGCGGTAAACATGACTTGGTCTTTGTTTTCTTTCGTGATGGCTCTGATTCCGGTGCCGTGCTCGTGAGACGGTAAGTAAACGAGTTGATCTGGTCGCGTTTTTAAGGAAAGTGACGAAAGTTCTTCGTACGTATGGATCGAGCCATCCTCGATACTAGAGATGGAGATCGAACACTCAGGAAAAATCGAAAGTGTTTGCATGGGCTAATCCTACCATATTCCTCTAATGCTCTGCCCAAGGAGGGACTTCACCGATTTCGTCAGGCAAGTCACGAAAATATTTTAAAATTGATACCTCGTCAGCTTCTTCGACCGTTTTTTTTGATTTGTCTGATTTCTTCTCAGTCACAGCGTAGAGACCAGAGCGTAGTAAATCAATCATGACCGCCACGTGTCTCCCCTTGCTGGATATTGGACCACTCAATACTTCTCTGGCCATAAAGACTCCTTTCATTACAGTAATGGCTGTTCCAAGGAGATCATTCCTGTCTTCGCATTTGCAAGAATCGTTGCCGCTCTTTTTTCATTTTGCATGAGCACAATGTACTTATCACTGCTTGTAGGTGATGTTAATTCCTTGAGTTCAAACGGAGAATTGGACGTCTGTTTTGACGAAAGATTTTCTTTATCATTCGTGATATCGAAACTAAAACTTGAATAGCTGGGTTTTTCTACCGGCTTGGAAGTGAAATAAATCTTTTTGCCAACCACAATTGCATGTACGGTTTTTTCGATTGGAAACATTAAATTAGGTGTCATGAGAACATACCCATCTCTGCGAAGCTCATTCTCCAGATTTGAGGTGCCAGAATCTCGCTCTCCCATAGTAACTCCTCCAAGAACTACGATTACCATAGGATAGTAGACCTGACCTCAAGAAAATGCAGTGAAATAGATCACAATGGATCACAGAAGTATTTTTTCGAGCACAGCGCCAAGCTTGTGTTGATCATGACGGATGACACTTCGTTTGAGTGCATCAGCTTTGACTGACGGCGCTTCCTGATGTGAAACGACTGGTGCGCGGATGATTGAAACGGTCGCTGGCAATCCAAGCTCATCAAGATCATCTTTGATTGGTTCAGCGCCTTCATGAGTGTACGCCTCGATCACATCTTCTGAGAAATCGATATCATTATTGATCACGATGGCTGATAGTCGAGATACTGGAATATATTTTGAAAGTTTTTCAATAAATGTTTTTGCGGTGTACCCTTGGGAATCTCCAAATTTCGTCATGAGATTGACAATAAAAATCACTTTTGCATGTGACTGCATGATCGCATCACAGACTCCCTCGACGATGAGGTCTGGGACCGTATTGGTATAAAAATCACCAGGTCCAAGCAAGATACTGTCAGCGTTCAAGATCGCCGTTCTGGCTTTTTCGCTGATCGTCGCTTTCGGATCCGTCCAGACATCCACAATGGTAGCTTGTGACCCAGCCTCTGGTTCGTCGATTGCGTGTTCACCGACGACTTCTCTGCCGTCGCTGTATTTGGCGACGAGACGCACATCATCATAGGATATCGGGAGAATATCGCCTTTCACAGAGAGTAGCTTGCAGGTCTCCTCAATGGCTTTCTCTTGCGTCCCGACCATATCTGTCATTGCAGCCAAGAAGAGATTCCCAAATGTCATCCCCGTTGTCCCACTGCCTTGATGGAAGCGATACATAAAAAGCTCACGAAGGAGCGAGCGATTGCGAGACAGTGCCACGATCGCTTGCCTGACTCCTGAGGTAGGGAGAAGCCCAAACTCATCGCGAAGGACTTTGTTTGAGCCTCCATCATCGACCATGGTTAGGAGTGCGGTCAAATGGACTGGTTTGTCCCGAAGCGCTGAGAGGAGTGTATAGGTACCCGTGCCTCCTCCGATGACTACGACTGATGGATCTTGATTCATAGTTATTTTTGAGTGAGTTCACCCACTGCTTGGCTATCGCTCCATGGATATTCTACAGTACCATAGCACATACTCTTCTCATGTCCTTTCCCAGTTATGAGGATCGTATCACTTGATTTCGCCAAATGCTGGTATGCAAATGCGATTGCTTCGCGTCGATCCGGAATACTGACGATGCGACTGTGAGCTCCTGTCGGCACACCTGATTTGATTTGAGAAATGATCGCCCAGACATCTTCAGTACGAGGATCTTCTGCGGTCAACACGACGAGGTCCGCGAGTCGGCTCGCTATCTCTCCCATCATCGGACGTTTGGTATGATCGCGAAGACCTGCGCACCCAAAGACCACGATGACGCGCCCATGCCTTTTGCCCGAGGGTACAAGCGCAGATAACGCTTGTTCTAGAGCGGCCGGGGTATGAGCAAAGTCGACAATGAACCGGACACCTTTCGCTTTGGCTACTTCTTGCATTCTTCCAGGTACTCCCGGAAATTTTTCGATCGAGCGATGCATGGATTTTTCTTTGACTCCGAGCGTTGCAGCGATTGTCGTCGCAACGGCAGCGTTCTCAAAGTTATATGCCTCGGTGCCGAATCGTCGCTTCAACACGTCGCGCATGCTTCCTGAGAGCTTTTTCACTGCTACTTTTTCGAAGTCAGGTGCATCGTGAGCTGAATCATCAGTTTTTTCGATATAGCCGCGCTGCCTGAGTATTTCTTCCAGCAGTATTGCTGACTCTTTCGCATCACTATTGATAAACACATGTGGCGTGGCAGTCAACAGTTTTGCCTTGGTCGCCAGATATTCGTCATAGGAGCTGTGATAGTCAAGATGTTCGTGCGTTACGTTCGTGATTGCTGCAAGCGTCGGCTTGATTCCCCACACGCGGTTTTGATCGATACCGTGGGAGGTTACTTCGAGAATGACGTACTCCATACGCGCATCAGCGATTCTTTTGAGTAGTCGTTGCAGCGAAAACGGACTCGGAGTCGTCACATGAAATCCAGTGTCGATTTCCTCCGCTCCGATATACGCTGCCACCGTACTGATGAGCGCTACTTTATACCCCGCGTCTTTCAGAATGTGATAGAGCAGTGTGGTCGTTGTCGTTTTCCCATCGGTGCCAGTAATAGCGATGACGGAGAGCTTCCTTGAGGGAAATCCGTACAGACAATTTGCGGCCACTGCTTGTCCAAGATGATAGAAATTCTTGATGCTTCGTAGCATAGTGTTCATTATATCCTTAGTTTGCGTTTGGTGAGATGCCATACTTCACAAACAAGTCTTTGGCGATCGCAAACCAGAGCGGCGCTGCAGTCTCCGAGCCCCATTGTGAAGTGGATGGCTCGACCAGTCGTACGAGCATACTAAATTTGGGTTGCTCTACTGGCGAGAAGCCGACAAACGAAGCGATTGTCCGAGCCTCGTCATAGTGACCTGCCACTGGGATCTGCGCAGTACCTGTCTTGCCAGCAATGGGGTATTGTTTCGGTAATGTCCATTTTGCGTCTCCTTGCGATGCTGACGTTTGCATCATGTGTGCGACAGTGCTCGCAGTGTTTTGAGAGATCACGCGTCTGATTTCTTGAGGCTTCGTCACGAATTCCTGTCCATTTCCCTCGACTTTGTCGACCACATACGGACGCATCAGTGTGCCACCATTTGCAATCGTGTTGACGATATTGAGCATCTGTATCGGTGTCAGTGCAATCCCTTGGCCAAACGTCGCAGTCGCAGCATCGATTTCTCCCCATTCTTTCTTTGGTCGCAATTTTGGAGTGCTTTCATCTTGGAGATCAATTCCAGTTTTCACACCCAAGCCAAAGTTATCGATATATTGCAAAAGCTTTTCTTTCCCGATCTTGTTTCCGACAAAGACCATCGCAGTATTATCAGAGTGAGTCAATCCATCTTGGATCGTCGTATTCGCATGGTATTTATTATCCCAAGTCTTGATCGTGTATTTCCCAATCGTCACGGGACCAGCGCACGTGTCGCAAGTCGTATCAGGACGAATGACTCCGGTATCGATGCCCGTCGCCACCGTCATGACTTTGAGAGTACTTCCTGGCTCATACGCGTCAGCGACGACTGGATTCTTAAACACATTTGGATCTGCCTGTGCGTACTGCCCAGGATCGTACGTGGGGTAGGACGCCATAGCGATGACTTTTCCCGTCTGCGGTTCCATAAGCAGGACGTCACCAGATTTTGCTCCATACAACTGCACGCCTTCTTCGAGATGCTTCTGGATCAAAAATTGGATATCGCGGCGGACAGTGAGTGTCAAGTTTCTTCCATCTGTCTGATCTTCATCGACAGTGGCACTCAAGCCAATAGGATGTCCGATCGCGTCAGTTTCTTTGATCGAGTTACTATCACGCCCTTCAAGCTCCAGATCATACTCCCCTTCGATTCCAAAATATCCTTTTGCCTCGCCGGTACTATCTTTACCGACAAAGCCAAGAAGTTGAGCAGACAGTGAACTTTCCGGATAGAGTCGTCGCCAGCTGGGATCAAACTCGAGCTCAGACATCCCGAGCGTGGATACGCTTTTCATTTGTTCTTCTGAGATGTTTTGAAAGAGTGGGACCCATTTTTTGCTTGGATCGGACAACCTACTCACAAGCGTTGATCTTGTGGTTGGATCTGTCCAGGTACTTGATGGAGATGCATTGGCACTTTGGAGCGCTGCAAGGATAAAAGTCGCAGTCACGACTGGAGAATTCTGAAGCAAATTGGGTTTGGCGACGAGCGTATAGACTTGCGTGTTGAGCACGAGAGGATAGCCATCACTACTGGTGATCGTGCCGCGTCGACTTTGTTTGACGACTGGCCGCTCATATTGACGGCGAGCTGCACTCTGAAGATCGGATGCTTTGATCGCTTGCCAATAAAATAACCGAGCACCGACGGCGATAAACCAAAACAGAAAGAAGAAACGCAAATAAAAAAAACGATTCATTGACTGATCGGAGCTGCTCCTCCGAGAGCGACTTTTGTATCTTGGATAGAAAGTTGTGTCAGTTTGGAGACAGGGACAAAGCCTTGGGTCTCTGCAGATCGCAGTGTATCACGAAGCGACGTTTTCAAAGCCAGTTGCTCGGTTATTTTTTGATTTTGTGAGACCAGTTGATCAGTTTTTAACGTGATGGCGTAGAGTTCGCCGCCCACTGTCCCGAGTGATGCATATGAGAATACATTAAAGAAGACTGCCCCCACGAGGAACAGCAAAGGGACTACCCCAAAGGCAATTTTCTTGGCGTAGTCTTGTACTGGTGTGTCTTGGCGTCGATTCATCATATTTTTTCAATTACTCGCAGCTTGCCGCTTCGTGAGCGTGGATTGGAAGCGACTTCCTCCTCACTTGGTTCGATTGGCTTTCCGGTCACAAGTGTCGCTTCGCCTTTTTCGGCGAGATCCACTTCAAAATGTTTCACCAATCGATCTTCACCTTCATGAAAGGCGATTGTCGCTAGCCTTCCTTTGCTTGCCAAACTTTCAAATGCTTTTGGCAAGAATCGTTCGATACTTCCGAGTTCATCATTGATCGCTATCCTGAGTGCCTGAAACACTTTTGTAGCAGGATGCAAATGTCCTTCTCGATGGACGACTTTTTCGATGATTCGAGTCAGATCTTGCGTCGTCTCAATTAATTTATTTTTTCGCTCTTTGACGATCGCGTCCGCAATATACTTTGCATGGTGTTCTTGCGAGTATCGAGTAAAGAGCTCAATCAATTCATTTCTCCCGAGTGCATTCACCAAGTCTTTGGCTTGGACTCCGAGTCGATCATCCATTCTCATATCGAGTGGCGCGTCTTCCTGAAACGAAAATCCTCGATTCTTGTCATCTACTTGCGGACTGCTGATACCAAAATCAGCGAGGATTCCATGGATCGCTCCGTTGCGACCGTGTTTCCTGACTACCTCATCAATATGTTCAAAATTCTCCCGTTCAAAAAAAATACGTTTCGCTTCAATTGCCTGCACGAAATGCTTCATGCCGTAGGTGATCGCCTCTTTATCATGATCGAGAGCGATGACAGTGCCTCCCAGATCCAAGATTTCTCGAGTGTGTCCCCCCCGACCAAACGTCGCATCGATATACCATTTCCCATCTTCGACATTTAGAGCATCGACTGCCTCATGTAGTAATACAGGTATGTGACTAAATTCCATTTATTAAGTGTTCTGTTCCAATGTATCTACTGCTATTTCTTCTACTGAATCTTCAATTGTCGCGTTTACATCTTCGATGTAATTTGCGTATTTCTCTTTGTCCCAGATCTCTATGTGATCGAGAGTGCCGACAAAGACGACCTCCTTTTGTAGTGACGCAAGCGCTTGCAAGTCTTCTTCTATACGGATGCGGCCTTGGCCGTCGATCTCGAGCTCTTGCGCATCATTTGTCACAAATCGGATGTAGTCTCGGTTTGCTTTTTTTGTCTGTGGTAAGCTTTCGATCTCTTTGAGTTTTGATTGCCACTTCTCTTGATCAAAGATCGCGAGACAGCCATCAAGTCCTCGAGTGATCACACTTCCCGATTGAAAGTGCTCACGGAATTTCACTGGGAGACTTACTCGGCCTTTGCTTTCGAGCCGATGGTAATATCTGCCAATGTACATATTCCAAGCCTTTTTACCACTTCTTACCACTTTATACCTGTTTACTTAATATAGATATTGGTTGGTCGAGAGTCAATACACAATAAAAACGAAATGTTATACTCATGCCATGAAATGGGAAATTGTTGAAGCGACACAAGACTTTATACTGGAAACAAAAGACGGGATGCCCGCTTGTTTTTATGTCGGAGCATTATTTCTTACGCTTGTCACTCGCGACTCAAATAAAATTGAAGGGCTTATTTATTTCGACAGACAATCCAACGACAATATTCTTGAGCCGGATTTCTTCACAAGTTTCACTGTCACAGAAAAGGATCGAGGAATGTTTAAGGTATGGCCAGAGAACAATATCAAGCCAGTTTTTCCCTTACCTATAAAAGAGCTGTAGATCAGTCTCATTTCATGACAATACAAAAAGGGACTCAATTTTTTGAGTCCCTTTTAAATCAGATCGATGAAAAGTTATTTTGCGACGACAACGAAGACTTCACTCATAGTCCCAGTCCCACTGACGACTTTTTCTTTCGTGGTACTCGCCCAGTCTTTCCAGGCTTTTCCATCCCACGCCATCAATGTGCCATCTGTGGCATCAAGAGGCAAGCGCACTGATGCCGTCACCGTGCCAGTGATCTTGTCAGCTGGTGCGACGATGTACGGTCCCGCGATCAACGCCTTCGGCAACGTGCCCGGATATCCCGGTGCCAAGTGAACGATCACAAAGTTAGAAGCATTTTTCGCCTTGGAGACGTCGAGAGTGAACTTCGCATCACGAGATGTAAAGGTCTTGAGCTTGAGTGCTCCTTCGGTAAACGACCACTCAGATTTGAGTGAGTAGTCAGGATTCCCGAAACGCAGACTCAGATCACCGCCAGTGACATCGGTGTTATAGGTACACTTCCCTCCAGTACTACAGCTTCCAAGCAAGATCTCTTTTTTGATAGGTAACGATTTCAGCGAATCAATTGTCCCAAACGCACCTTGGAGCAGCGATCCTGATGAATACTCTACTTCATATTCCACGTCTTGCGCTGCTCTCTTCATCTCGACGATCGTCATCTCGACTGCTTTGCCATCATCGCGAGGCTCGAGTCTGACGAATGGTCGGTTCTCGACTGGCTCTTTGTTTACGTCTTTATCGACCTTACGAGGCTTCTGGGTGGCGACTGGGGCAGTCGTATCCGTTTTCTTTTTACAACCCGCAAGCAGCAAGCCTGCAGTCAGCACGACTGCGATCAGTTTCATGGTTTTCATAAGAGTCCTTTCACTTCACTAATAGCGACACGCTGTTGGCTCGCGCTGTCACGATCACGAATCGTAACAGTATTATCTTCCAATGTCTGATAGTCAACCGTGATGCATGCTGGAGTCCCGATCTCATCTTGCGAAAGATAGCGTTTCCCGATATTTCCTCGATCATCCCAAGCCACTCTCATTGTCTCACCAAGCATGGCAAACACTTCCTTCGCCTTTGCTGTGAGTTCAGGTTTATTTGAGACGAGTGGGAAGACTGCAGCTTTGTATGGAGCCAAGTGCTTTGGCAATTTCAAGACAATCCGTTGCTTCTCACTATCCACCGAGTATGCATCACACATCACCATGAGGAAGAGTCTGTTGATCCCGACGGCAGGCTCGATCACGTGTGGGACAAACTTTTCATTCGTCTCGGTGTCCAAGACCGAGAGATCTTTGCCACTGTGTTTGATGTGCTGGGAAAGATCATAGTCAGTGCGAT